>NZ_MULI01000001.1 GCF_002939385.1 Streptomyces sp. MH60
CTGTGGGGCACGATCCTGCGCTCCCTCGGCACGGCCCTCGGCGACCGGGACGCCCCGGACGCCGCCCGCGTCGCCGAAGGGGTCGTACGGGCCTGTGCCGCCGTACGCCGGCTGGGCGGGGCCGAGGTCGGCGACAAGACCATGGTCGACGTCCTCGTGCCCTTCGCCGACGCGCTGGCCGCCGCCACCGCCGACGGCCTGACGCTGACCGACGCCTGGGACCGCGCCGCCACCACCGCCACCGCGGCCGCCGCCGCGACCGCGGACCTGCTGCCCCGCAGGGGCCGGGCCCGCCCGCACGCCGAGAAGTCCCTCGGCACCCCTGACGCGGGCGCCCACTCACTCGCCCTGATCACCCGCGCCGTCCACGGCGCACTGCTCGACCACCACTGAGGAAAGCCGCCATGACCGACAAGCTCCGCATCGTCGTCGGCTCCGACGACGCCGGCCACCAGTACAAGGAAGCCCTCAAGCAGGACCTGCGCGCCAGCGCCCTGGTCGCCGAGGTCACCGACGTCGGCGTCGACGCCGACGGCCACACCGCCTACCCGAAGGTGGCCATCGCCGCCGCCGAGATGGTCGCCCGGGGCGAGGCCGACCGCGCCCTGCTGGTGTGCGGCACCGGCCTCGGCGTCGCCATCGCCGCCAACAAGGTCAAGGGCATCCGGGCCGTCACCGCCCACGACTCCTTCTCCGTCGAGCGGGCGATCCTCTCCAACAACGCGCAGGTGCTTACCTTCGGCCAGCGCGTCGTCGGCCTCGAACTCGCCCGCCGCCTGGCCGCCGAATGGCTCACCTACCGTTTCGACGACAGCTCGGCGTCGGCCGCCAAGGTCCAGCTGATGAGCGACTACGAGAGCGCCGACGACGCCGGCGCGGCGAACGCGAGCGCGGCCGGCGACGGGGCGGCCGCCTGATGCCCGCCCCCGCACCGTCGCCCGTGCTGCTGGGGGTGAGCCTCAAGATGTACTTCGGCCACCACCAGACGCTCAACTGGTCCCGCAGGATCGCCGCCCTCGCCGAGCGCCACCCCGCCGTCACCTCCGGCGCCGCCCGCCTCTTCGTCCTCCCCGCCTTCCCGGCCCTGGTCCCCGCCACCGGCATCCTCGCCCCCTACGGCGTCGCCCTCGGCGCCCAGGACATCGCCACCGAGGACAGCGGCCCCTACACCGGCGAGGTCGGCGGCCCCGTCCTCAAGGAGATCGGCTGCCGCTACGCCGAGGTCGGCCACGCCGAGCGCCGCCGCCTGTACGGCGAGGGCGACACCGTGGTCGCCGCCAAGACCGCCGCCGCCCTGCGCAACGGCCTCACCCCCGTCCTGTGCGTCGGCGAACGCGACGAGGCCGACCCGGCCGACGCCGCCGCCCGCACGGTCGCCGAGGCCGAGCGCCTGCTCGGCGGACTGCGCGGCGCGGTCGTGCTCGCCTACGAACCCCAGTGGGCCATCGGCGCCCCCGAGCCCGCCTCCGCCGACCACATCGCGGCCGTGTGCACCGCGCTGCGCGGCTGGCTCGACTCCCACCCCGGGCACGCCGGTTCCACCGTCATCTACGGGGGCAGCGCGGGCCCCGGCCTGCTGACCCGGCTGGCCGGCACCGCCGAGGGCCTGTTCCTCGGCCGCTTCGCCCACGACCCGGCGAACGTCGAGGCGATCCTCGACGAGATCCGCTCCCCGGCCCCGGCCCCGGCGGCGGTGGCGTGATGGCGTACGGCATCAGCACCTACGCCTACTTCTGGCGCGTCTCGGCCCGCGCCCCCGAGCCGATGACCCTGCCGGACATGCTCCGCGACACGGCGGAACTGGGCGGCGAGGTCTTCCAGATCTGCGACTACGCGCCGATCGAGTCCTACGACCGCGCGCGGCTCGCCGACCTCCGCGACACGGCCGCGGACCTCGGACCGACCCTTGAACTCGGCACCCGCGGCATCCGGCCCGAGCACCTGCTCAGCTACCTCGACATGGCGGGCGAACTGGGCGTCACCCTGGTCCGCTCCATGCTCAACACGGCCGACCACCGTCCGGACCCCACCGAGGCGGTGGCCCTCCTGAAGGAGGCCGTGCCCCGCTACGCCGACGCGGGCGTCACCCTCGGCCTGGAGACCTACGAGCAGGTCGCCACCGACGACCTGGTGAGCGTCGTACGCGCCGTCGACGATCCTCACCTGGGCATCGTCCTCGACCCCGGCAACAGCGTCGCCCGGCTGGAACGCCCCGCCGACGTGGTCCGCGCCACCGCGCCGTACGTGGTCAACATCCACGTCAAGGACTTCGCCTTCACCCGCCGCGACGGCTGGGTCGGCTTCACCTACGCCGGCTGCCCGCTCGGCGAGGGCCTCCTCGACTACGACGGCATGATCGCCGCCGTACGCGCCGCCCGGCCGGGGGACCGCGGCACCCACCAGATCGTGGAGCACTGGCTCCCGTGGCAGGACGAGGGCTACGACGCCACCGCCCGGCTCGAACACCAGTGGACGCAGCACGGCATCAACACCCTCCTGAGGAGCAAGTAATGGCCACCGAGATCCAGACCCGCGCCGACGTGCAGACCGTCGCCGTCATCGGGGCCGCCGGCAAGATGGGCCAGCGTGTCTCCAACAACCTGGTCGGGAGCGACTTCCGGGTGCTCTTCAGCGAGGCCTCGCCCAAGGGCCAGGAGCTGATCCGTGGCCTCGGCCGGGAACTGACCGAGTCCGCCGCCGCCGCGGCCGAGGCCGACGTCGTCATCCTCGCCGTGCCCGACGTGGTCCTCGGCAAGGTCTCCGAGGAACTCGTGCCGCTCATGAAGCCGGGCACCGTCGTCCTCACCCTCGACCCGGCCGCCGCCTACGCCGGACTGCTCTTCGCCCGCGACGACATCCACTACGCCTGCGCCCACCCCTGCCACCCCTCGGTGTTCCTGGAGCGCACCACCAAGGAGGAGTGGCAGGACACCTTCGGCGGCATCGCCGCCCCGCAGGAGGTCGTCGCCGCCTACGAGGGCGGGGACCCGGCCAAGCAGGAGCTCGCCGACTCCGTCGTCCGCGTCATGTACGCCCCGGTCGTCGACGTCCACTGGGTCACCGTCAAGCAGCTCGCCGTCCTGGAGCCGACCCTCGTGGAGACCATCGCCTGCATGGTCGGCGCCCTGCTCACCGAGGCCCTGCACGAGACCGTCCACACCGTCGGCGTCCCCGAGAAGGCGGCCCGCGCGATGCTGCTCGGCCACACCCAGGTCGCCCTGGCCAACACGCTGAAGGGATCCAACCCCTTCTCGGACGCCTGCCTGATCGCCATGGACTACGGCCGTGAGTCCATCGTGCGCGAGGACTGGAAGAAGGTCTTCGACGACGAGGAGCTGGACAAGGTCATCACGCGCATGCTGAAGATCAAGGAGATCAAGCGCTGACCCACTCGTACAGGCGTCGCCGGAGACCCGCACGGGCCTCCGGCGTCGACGTCGTCAGGCGCGGGTGTCGAACCGCGCCCGCACGCGCAGGAGTTCGGACAGGTCCGAGCCCACCGTCAGCTCGCGCGGCGCCGTGCCCCGCCGGAACAGCCGGGCGTCGCGCTCACCGCCGAGCACCGCCCGGTCGCCCTCGACCCGCAGCCAGGAGCCCTCCCGCAGGCCCAGCACGGGCACGTCGTTCTCCTCCAGGAACTCCGTGAGCCGCTGCTCGCGGGTCTCGCCCTTGTGCGTCGAGCCGGGGTCCGGGTCGAGGTAGTGCGGATTGATCTGGAACGGCACGAGACCGAGCGTCTCGAAGGACGGCGGCTCGACGATCGGCATGTCGTTGGTGGTGCGCAGCGAGGGCGCCGCCATGTTGGTCCCGGCGCTGGCCCCCATGTACGGCAGCCCGCCGCGCACGGCCTCGACCAGCGCCTCCCGCAGCCCCGTGCGGTACAGCGCGGAGAGCAGCCGGAAGGAGTTGCCGCCGCCGACGAACACGGCGTCCGCCTCACCGAGCCGGGCGAGCGGGTCGCCGCCCTCGTGCACGCCCCGCACCTCGATCCCGGCGCCGGAGAGCGCGCCGCGGACCCGGGCGGTGTAGGCGTCGTGGTCGGCCAGCGCGTACGGGACGAAGGCCAGTTGGGCCCCGGTGGGCAGGAAGCCGGTCACGGTGTCGAGGGCGTGTTCCAGATAGCCGCGGCCGTGCTGGGTGGAGTTGGACAGGAGCAGCAGATTCACGGGGTCGGTCCTCGCAGACGGGTGGATCGGGTGGATCAGGTGGGCCGGTGGGTCAGGCGGTGGGGGACGTGCGGGGTGGACGCGGACGCCGGTGGTGCTGGGGCGGATGCGTCAGGCGCTGCTCCAGCAGCCGGGCGGCGCGGCGCAGCATCTCGAGGCGGTCCTCGGGCCCCTCGGGGAAGCGTTCCTTGGCGGCGCCGAGACTGAGGCTGCCGTAGGGCTCCGAGCCGAGGAACACCGGCATGGCGACCGTGCCGATGCCCGCGTCGTACTCGCCGACCGTCCACGCGTAGCCCTGCGCGCGCACGGTGCGGAACTCGCGTTCCAGCTGGTCGGGGTCGGTGACCGTGCGCTCGGTGAAGCGCGCCATCGGGCGTCCGCGGAAGAGCCGGTGGCGCTGCTCGTCGGGCAGGAAGGCGTAGAACGACTTGCTGGTGGCCCCCGCGTGCGCCGGGTACAGCTCGCCGACCAGCGGGTAGTAGCGCAGCGGTCCCTCCTCGCCCTCGACGGCCGCGACACAGCGCATGTGGAAGCTGTCGGGCAGGCAGAAGAGCACCGTGTCACCGGTCGCCGCCCGCAGCTCGTGCAGCACCGGTTCCGCGAGCAGTTCCAGGGAGCCCGAACGCTCCCACAGGCGGCCCAGGCGCAGGGCGGCCGGGCCGATCCGGTATCGGCGGGTCGCCGGGTCGGAGACCAGGAAACCGCGGCCCGCGAGGGTGGACAGCAGACGCTGGGCGACCGAGGTGTCCCAGCCGAACTCGGCAGCGATCTCGGTGACGCCCCAGTCCGGGCGGGTGCGCTCGAACGCCAGCAGCACCAGCAGGGCGCGGTCGACGGTCTGCAGCGCCCCGGCCGGTGTCCTGCGGTCCACGGGTTCGACCGGGCGACCGGTCATGACGGGCTCCTCTCCCTCACCTCTCACCATCTCACCATTCAGACTCGTATTGCAGATAACGGGAAAGAGTTGCGGACAACGCTAGTCGATCCCGAACCTGCTGGGAGCACCGCCCCCGGTGCGGATCAGGAGAACTGCCCATGTTGAAGTACGTCCTGGACCTCGTGGATCTGCTCGACGATCCCGACGTCGACGGCAAGCGCGTCGCCGCCCACCTCGACGCCGTGGCGGGCCCCGAGGGCTCCGGCGCCGAGGTCACCACCGTCACCGGCGAGCGCGGCTCGACGGACTTCGTGCTCGTGCGGATACCGGGCCGGGCGGGCCGTACCCGGGGCGGTTCCGCGCGGACGCTCGGCGTGGTGGGGCGGCTCGGCGGCGTCGGGGCGCGCCCGGAGGCCGTCGGCCTGGTCTCGGACGCGGACGGCGCGGTCGCGGCGCTCGCCACCGCCGCCAAGCTGCTCGACATGCGGCGCCGGGGCGACGTGCTCGACGGGGACGTGATCGTGGCCACGCACATCTGCCCGGACGCCCCGACCGCGCCGCACGACCCGGTGCCGTTCATGGACTCGCCCGTCGACATCGCGACCATGAACCGGCACGAGGTCACCGGCGAGATGGAGGCCGTGCTCTCCGTCGACACCACCAAGGGCAACCGGATCATCAACCACAAGGGCCTCGCCCTGTCGCCCACTGTCAAGGAGGGCTGGGTGCTCAAGGTGAGTGAGCCGCTCGGCGAGCTGCTGGCCGTGGTGACCGGTGAGCCCTTGGTCACGTACCCGGTGACCACCCAGGACATCACCCCGTACGGTAACGGTGTACACCACATCAATTCGATCCTGCAGCCCGCCACGGCGACGGCCGCACCGGTGGTCGGCCTCGCCATCACCTCCGCGGCGGCGGTGCCCGGCTGCCAGACGGGCGCCAGCCACGAGACCGACATCGCGGCCGCCGCCCGGTTCGCCGTCGAGACCGCCAAGGCCTACGGCGGCGGACAGCTCGACTTCCACGACGACCAGGAGTTCGACGCCCTCGTGTCCCGCTACGGCTCGCTGACCCGGCTGCAGACCCTCGGCCGCGAACCCGGGGGAGCGTGATCATGACCACGCACAAGGACTCCGTCACGGAACCGGCGCAGTCGGCCACGGGAGCCGTGGGCAGCGACGACTACGCCCTCTCCCGCGTTCCGCGCGACAAGCGGCTCGGCTTCTGGACCATGCTGCTGCAGTGGCTCGCGCAGTCCGGCTCCATCTCGCAGTTCACCCTCGGCGCCACCATCGGTGTCGGCATGACCTTCGGCGACGCGTTCCTCGCGTTCACCCTCGGCGCGGTGATCCTCGAAGTCGTGATCTTCGCGATCGGCCTCGCGGGCATGCGCGAGGGCCTGGCCACCCCGCTGCTCACCCGCTGGGCGGGCTTCGGCCGCAACGGCTCCGCGCTGGTCAGCCTGGTCATCTCGGTCAGCCTCGTCGGCTGGTTCGGCGTACAGAACACGATCTTCGGCGACAGCGTGTCCGCGCTCGTCGGCGGGCCCTCCTGGCTGTGGTGCACGGTCGCCGGTGTCGCCATCACCGTGCTGGTGATCTTCGGCTTCCGGTACATGGCCGTCTTCGCGAAGATCGTCACGCCGCTGTTCTTCGCCATGGTCGCCTGGTCGGTCACCGACGCGCTCAGCGACCACTCGTTCTCCGAGCTGATCCACTCCCCGGCGCCCGGCGAGACCATCCCGCTCGCCGTCGCCGCGACCGCCATCGCGGGCGGCTTCATGACCGGCGCGATCGTCTCCCCGGAGATGACCCGCTACAACCGCAAGGGCAGCCACGTCTTCCTGCAGAGCGCCTCGTCGATGATCCTCTCCGAGTACATCGTCGGCCTGACCGGCGTCCTGCTCGGCCACATGGTCGGCAGCGGCCAGGTCTCCCAGATCGTGCTCTCCACCTCCGGCGTCTTCGGCGTCCTCGTCGTCCTGATGTCCACCGCGAAGATCAACGACTGGAACCTGTACGGCTCCTCGCTCGGCGTCGTGAACTTCTTCCAGGTCGTCTTCGGCAAGCGGGTGCACCGCGGCGCGGTCACCATCGTCCTCGGTATCGCGGGCACCCTGCTCTCCGCCGTCGGCATCATGACCCACTTCACCGACTTCCTGTCCGTGCTGGGCGTCGCCATCCCGCCGGTGGGCGGCATCATCGTCGCCGAGTACTGGGTGGTGCGCCGCATGCGGGCCCCCCTGGACGCCACCCGCGCGTCGGGCACCCTGCCCGCCACCTCGCCGACCTGGGTGCCGATGTCCCTGGTCATCTGGGCCGCCGCCTTCTGCGTCGGCAAGTTCTACGACGGCGGCATCCCCGCCCTGAACTCCCTGCTGACCGCCTTCGTCCTGTACTGCGTCCTCGGCCTCGCCGGCTGGATCAGGACGTACGGCACCACGGCCCTGGACGACACCGCCGAACCCACCCCGGCCGTCTCCGGCACGGCCACCGTAGGAGCACCGTGAGCACCACCGTCCCCTGCCCCGTCCCGGCCTCCGAGGAGGCCCAGCGGGAGGTCGTCGGCCTCTGCGCCGAGCTGATCCGCTTCGACACCTCCAACCCGACCAGCGACGAGCGGGCCTGCGCCGACTGGGTCGTGGCCAGGCTCGCCGAGGCCGGCATCGCCTCCGAGCTGGTGGAGAGCGCCCCGGGCCGCGCCAACGTCGTGGCCCGCATCCCGGGCACCGACCCGGCCCGCGGCGCCCTGCTGGTCCACGGCCACCTGGACGTCGTACCGGCGGACGCGGCCGAGTGGCGGGTGCCGCCGTTCTCCGGCGAGATCCGGGACGGCTACCTGTGGGGCCGCGGTGCCATCGACATGAAGGACACGGTGGCCGTCATGCTGGCCACCGCCCGGCACTTCGCCCGCACCGGCACCCGGCCCGCCCGCGAGATCGTCCTGGCCTTCCTCGCCGACGAGGAGGCCGGCGGCGCGTACGGCGCCCACTGGCTGGTCGAGCACCGGCCGGACCTGTTCGCGGGCGTCACCGAGGCGATCGGCGAGGGCGGCGGCTTCAGCTACGCCCTGGACGACACCCGGCGCCTGTACCCGATCGAGAACGCCCAGCGCGGCATGGCGTGGATGGAGCTGACGGCGTCGGGCCGCGCCGGGCACGGCTCGTCCCCCAACGACGAGAACGCCGTCACCGACCTCGCCGAGTCCCTCACCCGCATCGGCCGGCACACCTTCCCGGTCCGGCTGATCGAGCCGGTGCGCGCCCTGCTCGCCGAGGCCGCGCGGCTCCAGGGGATCGACCTCGACCTCGACGCCGAGGACCTGGACGCCGAACTGGCCAAGCTCGGGCACGTGGCGGACTTCATGCAGGTCGTGCTGCGCAATTCGGCCAACCCCACCATGTTCACCGCCGGCTACCAGACCAACGTCATCCCCGGCCGGGCCACGGCCCGCGTGGACGGCCGCTTCCTGCCGGGCCACGAGCAGGAGCTGATCGACACCATCGACGCCCTGCTCCTGCCCTCGGTCTCCCGCGAGTGGGTCAACCACGACATCGCCATGGAGACCGGCTTCGACGGCCCGCTCGTCGACGCCATGTGCGCCGCCGTGCGCGCCGAGGACCCCGACGGCCACCCCGTGCCGTACTGCAACCCGGGCGGCACCGACGCCAAGGCCTTCACCAAGCTGGACATCCGCTGCTTCGGCTTCAAGGGGCTCAAGCTGCCCCACGACCTCGACTACGGCCGGCTCTTCCACGGCGTCGACGAGCGGGTGCCGCTGGAGGGTCTGCGCTTCGGCGTACGGGTGATGACCCGGCTGTGGCAGGAGTGCTGACGCGCGCGGCCGGTGGGGAATGCCCCGGCGGCCGACGGCGTTGTGCAGCGTGACTGACATGCGCGGGACAGAACGGCAGCCCGCGCCGCGGTCGGAAGGAGCACCATGGCACGCAGTACCGCACGCCCGGTCGTCAGGCTGAAGTCGACCGCGGGCACCGGTGTCACCTACGTCACCCGCAAGAACCGACTCAACGACCCCGACCGGCTCGTTTTGCGCAAGTACGACCCGGTGGCGGGGGAGCACGTGCCGTTCCGCGAAGAACGCTGAACGGCGCCGAGGAGAGCGAGGAGGCAGTCATGAAGGTACGCAACTCCCTGCGCGCCCTCAAGGCCAAGCCCGGCGCGCAGGTGGTGCGCCGCCGGGGCGTGACCTACGTGATCAACAAGAGAGACCCGCGTTCCAAGGCCCGCCAGGGCTGAGCGGACGACGCTTTCCGGCCCGGCCCCCGCTGTCGACAGGGGGGCCGGGCCGAGGTGTGCGCGCGACCCGCGCCGCGCGCTCCCGGCCCGTCCTGACACACTGCTGAGCGCGCCATCCGCCCGTTCACAGGAGGACTTCGTCATGACCGAGCAGCCGCCGGCCCGCCTCGCGGGGTACGAGCGCCGGTTCAACACGCTGTTCGCGGAGTACTTCGACACGCTCGGCGCGACGCTGGACGCCCCGTCCTTCAGCCGCTTCACCCCGGACTGCGTCGAGTTGCTGCGCGACCTGTCGCTGCGCGGCGGCAAGCGGATGCGGGTCGTACTGCTGCACGAGGCGGCACGGCTGGTGACCGCCGAGCCGGTGGAAGGGCTGGACGCCGCCGCGCTGAGCGTCGAACTGCTCCAGACCCACGGCCTGGTGCACGACGACCTCATCGACGACAGCGCCACCCGCAGGGGCGGCCCCACCACCTACTACGCCTTCCGGGAGAAGTTCCCCGGGCATCCCCGGGCGGCTCTCGCCCTCACCGTGCTCGCGGGCGACCTGGCACTGGCGCTCTCCCTGCGCGTGCTCCTTGAGGCCCGGCTGCCGGTCGAGATGCGCCAGGCCATGGTCGAGGTCCAGACCCGGGCGGCGGCCGACACCTTCGTGGGCCAGATCGTCGACCTGGAACGCGACTTCCTCCCCGCCGCCCCGGACGACGACCTCCTGCACACCGTCGCCGACCACAAGTCGGCCCGGTACTCGGTCCTCGCCCCCCTGCGCCTCGGCCTCCTGGCCGCGGGAGGCCGACCAGAAGCGTATGAGACGGAGTTGAGTCACTACGCCCGCCTGATCGGCATCTGCGGACAGATGCGCGACGACTACCTGGACCTGTTCGGTGACGCGGCGGCGATGGGGAAGCCGACCGGCACCGACATCCGCGAGGGCAGGCGCACGTACACCGTCGTCCGCCTGCTGTCCGCCGTGAGCGGCCCGGAGCGGGCCTTCGTGGAGAAGGCCCTGGGCGATCCCGCCTGCACACCGGAGACCGTCGCGGAGATCCGCGCGATCGCCGAACGCGCCGGGGTCGCCGGCCGGATGCGCGCGGACATGCGCCGGTACGCCGATCAGGCCCGCGCGGTGGCGGCGGGCTGGCGTCCCCGGTGGCGCGAGGACGCCGTCGCCTTCTTCGAACGGCTGCCGCGGTGGAGCGTCGAGCGGACCGCCTGACACCTGTTCCCCATGTCGCTCGAAGGGGTATTCGGGATCTTTCGCCCCGGCTGCCCGGTCATGCTCTGACCGGAGGTGCCGTCGACCAGGCGCTTCCGTCCCGTGACCCTTTGGGGGAGAAGCATGGCGCACTCGATACGACGGGGACCGGGCGGGGACGACCGGACCGTGCTGCTGGCCGCCGGACTGGCCGACCTGGCGCTGAGCACGATCGGCTCGGCGGTGGGCGGGCTGCGCGGGCTCCTCGGCCGCTCGGACACCGCCGACCTGGTGCGCGAGGCCGAACAGGACCTCCGGGCCCGGGGCAGACTGGCCCTGGACCGCTGCGCGCCCGTGCCCCCCGCTCACCTGGAGGTTCTCGCCCAGCACGTGAAGGCCCGCCGGGCCGCCGACGACGGCGATGTCTGACCACTGGGACCCGGCCGACTTCAGAGCCCGCGTCGACGGCGTCCTGCGGGACTTCCTGGCCGAGGAGAGCGGTCACCTCGTGGCGCTCGACGAGGATCTCGCGCCCGTGGCCGAGCAGCTGCGGAACTCGGCCGGACACGGCAAACGGCTGCGCGCGGCCTTCTGCTACTGGGGCTGGCGGGCGGCCGGACAGCCCGAGAGCGACGCGCTGGTGCGGGCGGCGGCCTCCATGGAACTGGTGCACGCCGCCGCGATCGTCCACGACGACCTCATCGACGACAGCGCCCTGCGCCACGGCCTGCCCACCGCCCACGTGGCCCTGGAAGCCGTCCTCGCCCGGGACGGCCGCCCGGGAGCCCGGACGGCGGCGAGATCCCTGGCCATGCTGGTGGGTGACCACCTGATGGTCCTCGCGGGCCGCCTGTTCACCACCAGCGGTCTGCCGGCCGCCTATCTCGCCCGCGCCCGGGACCTGTGGGCCGCGCTCGCCCGCGAACTCATCGCCGGCGAGTGCCTGGAGATCCTGCACACCGGCGGTTCGCCGGACACCGACACCTCCCTGAAGGTCGTCCGCTACAAGACCGCCAAGTACACCGTCGAGCACCCCCTGCTCATCGGCGGCCTGCTCGCCGGCGCCGCACCCGCGCTGCGGGACACCTACCGGGCCTACGGACTGCCGCTCGGCGAGGCCTTCCAGCTGCGCGACGACCTGCTCGGTCTCTTCGGGGACCAGGAACGCACCGGGAAGGCGGCCCTGGACGACCTGCGCGCCCACCGGCCCACCGCGCTGCTGGCCGAGACCTGGAAGGCCGCCGACGCCTCCCAACGGACCTGGCTGCGGCGCCTGCTGGGCCGTGACGACCTGGACGCCACCCATCTGCGCGACGTGCGCCACCTCATGCTGGAGCTGAGGGCGCCGCAACGGATCGAGCAGATGATCGCGACCCGCGTCGAGCGCGCCACCCGCGCCCTGGACACCGCCGGGACCCCGCCGCACGCGCGCCGGGCGCTCGGCGAACTCGCCCGGCAGGCCACCGACCGCACGCACTGACGAGGAGACCGCGATGCCCCACACCGAGAAGTCGATGGACGCCCTGCGCCGCAGCGGAGACGAACTGGCCGACGCGGTCGTCGCCACCCTGTTCGAGCGCGGCGAGGTCGGCACGTTCAACTCCCTGATGCGCTACGTCTCCACCACCGGCCAGGAACTCCCCGACGGCCTCCCCGGCGTCGCCCGGGAGTACCTGCGGGTGACCGCCACCCCGCCGGACTGGGTGGACTGGGACGAGATGGAGAAGGCCCGCCTGTTCTTCACCGACAACAACGTGCACATCTCCACCGCGCTGTCGTTCGCGTCCATGCCCGCCTGCTACCTGGTGCCGCACGTGGCCCGGCTGCTGTCGGCCACCCACGGCCTGAACTACCCCTCCAAACGGATGGCGGAGACCGGACAGTTCACCGTCTACCTCATGCGGCCCGACGCGTTCGAGGCCGGCGGACGCTTCCTCCCGGCCGCCCAGAAGGTACGCCTCCTGCACGCCGCCATCCGCCACCACCTCACGCGGGAGGACCGCTGGGACACCGACACCCTCGGCGTGCCGATCTGCCAGGAGGACATGATCGGCGGGCAGATGTTCTTCTCCCTGCTCGTCCTGGACAGCCTGCACCGGCTCGGCATCCACCTGTCCGCCGAGGGCGCGGACGCCTACTACTACGCCTGGCGCGTCGTCGGCGCCATCCTCGGCGTCGACCAGGCGGCCGTCCCCACCACGCTCGACGAGGCACGCCGGTTCCTCGACTCGTACATGCTCCGCCACATGGGCCCCTCCCAAGAAGGCGCCCACCTCACGCGGCAACTGATCGACCTGTACGAGGAAGTCGTCCCCGGCACCCTCTTCGACCCGGTCGTCTCCGCGCTGATCCGCTACCTCGTCGGCGACACGTGCGCCGACTGGCTGGACGTGCCCCGCACCGCCTGGGACACCGTGGTCAAGGCCGCCCCGCACCTCCTCGGCGTCCTGGAGACGATCGAGGACCGCTCACCGCTGGGCGCGTGGGCACTGGACCGGCTGGGCCACCTCACCACGGCCCTCGAACTCTCCTCCCTCACCCGCGGACGCGTGATGCACTACGCCATCCCCGAGCAACTGAGGAAGGAGTACGGCCTCACCAACCCCGCGGCCCGCACCCGTCGCTGGACCCCGCCGCCCGCGACCGTCTCCTGAGCCGCCGCTCCCGCCCGCCGCTCCTGCCGGTCCGCGGTCACGGCCCACTGTCAGTGGGACCTCCTACGGTGTGATCAGTGGGACCCGCGGAACACGCCGCGGGCCCGAGCGGGGAGGGGTCTGCCATGTCGACGACGTACCTGGAGCTGTCGCAGGACGACGGGAGCGCGCACAAGTTCTACGAAGTCACCGTCCAGGGGCAGGTCGTGACGGTGCGCTACGGCAGGATCGGCGCGGCAGGACAGACCCAGACGTCGGCCTTTCCCACCGCCCGGAAGGCCGAGGCCGCGGCCGCCAAGAAGATAGGCGAGAAGGTGCGCAAGGGCTACGAGGCCGCCGTGCGGGGACAGCGCGCGCCCCGCGCCGTCACCCGCCGGCAGGTGGCCTCCGCGCCGTCCACGGCCCGCGCGGTCGCACCGGTCCTGTGGCGGTTCCGCACCGGCTCCGCGGCCTTCGGCATCCACATCGACGAGGACCGGTGCTGGGTGGGCAACCAGGCGGGCGACGTCTACACCCTCGCCCACGGCGGCGAGGTCCTCGCCCGCTACCAACTGCCCGACGGCGTCAAGTGCCTGGTCGCGGACGACTTCTGGATCTACGCGGGCTGTGACGACGGCCGGGTCTACGACCTGTCGTCCAAACTGCCCTTCGCCGCCTACGACATCGCCGCCGACGTGGACATCTTCTGGCTCGACATCCACGAGGGCGTGCTGAACGTCGCGGACCGCGCCGGACGGCTCACCGTGATCGACCACGAGGACGAACACCAGTGGTCGCGGGGCGGACGCGGTGAGCACGCCTGGATGGTGCGCGCCGACGACCGCGCCGTCTACCACGGGCACACCCGCGGCGTGACCGCCCACTCCCCGGACGGCGGCGCCGAGTTGTGGCACACCCCCACCCAGGGGGCCGTGCTCTTCGGCTGGCAGGAGGACGACGCGGTCTACGCCGGCACCGCGCGGCACACGGTCCAGCGGCTCTCCAAGTCCACCGGTGCGGTCGAGGCGACGTACCACTGCGACAGCCCGGTGTACTCGTGCGCCACCTCTCCCGGCGGCCGGTTCGTCTTCGCCGGCGACTCCGCGTCCTCGGTGTACTGCTTCGACCGCGACGGCACCCGGCTGTGGAAGCTGGGCACCGGCGGCGGCTCCGCCCTGTCCATGCAGTACCGCGACGAGCGGCTGTTCCTCGTCACCACCGACGGTTCGCTGGTGTGCGTGGACGCGAGCGAGGCGGCGGTCACGGCCGCCCAGCAGGGCTCGGTGCCCGTCGCCCGCGATGTGAAGCTCGCCGCCACCCTGCCGACGTACGCGCCCGCCACCGCGGCCGCCGCCGTGACGACCGTGACCGCGGCGCCCGCGGGCTCCGTCGTCGTCGAATGCGTCCAGGAGAACGGCCGCACCCGCATCCACGTGGTGTCGCAGGGGTACGACCGGTCGTGGAACGTCCAGTTCCCGAGGGCGATCCGGGAGCCGGGCGCGCGCTACGTGGTCGACGCGCTGCACGCCGCGTCGGGCGGTTTCTACCGGGTGCGCGGGGACATCAGGCGCCTGCGGTGACGGGGGAGCGGCGTCAGGCGATCGAGGCCGCGATGACGGCGGAGACCGCGAGGTTGCAGGACGCCGTCACCCACACGGCCGGATGCGGCTCCGGCTCGACCAGCGTCGCGCCCAGCCGCCCCGGGGTGATCAGGTCGACCACCAGGAAGGCCACCGCCATCATCACCAGACCCAGCAGTCCGAACACCGCCGTGGAGACCAGGCCCTTGCCGAAGTCCTCGTACGTCGTCCATATGGAGGTGAAGACGATGCCGCCGATGCCGAGCAGCGCGGAGCTGAGCACCAGAGCGGCGTTGCGGTTGCGCTGCTCCCAGATCTGCCGGCCGAGCTTTCCGGGTGTCAGCACGTCCACGAGGACGATGCCGAGGACCAGGAGGACCAGACCCAGGCCGCCGTAGGCGGCGGCCCGGCCGAGTCCGTTGACGATGTCGCTCATGGCGTTGCCGGCTCCGTAGCGTGAGGGATCGCGAGTGATCGTGGTCAAGGCGATGCAAAATGTAGCGCACCGGCCGGACCGCTCAAGAGGCCGTCCGCAGCGCGCGGTTGCGGCGCACGGAGGACCAGAAGGACGCACCGATCAGGACGACGCCGACGAGGCCGGTGATGATCTCGTTGATCTCGTACTGGATGGTGACCAGCAGGATCAGCGACAGGGCGCCGATGGCGTAGTGGGCGCCGTGCTCCAGGTAGACGTAGTCGTCGAGGGTGCCCTGGCGGACCAGGTAGACGGTCAGGGACCGCACGTACATGGCGCCGATGCCGAGGCCGAGGGCCATCAGGACGATGTCGTTGGTGATGGCGAAGGCGCCGATGACGCCGTCGAAGGAGAACGACGCGTCCAGGACCTCCAGGTAGAGGAACATGAAGAACGCCGCCTTGCCCGCCAGCTTGACGGGGGACCCGGAGGACCTCCCCGCCCGTTCCGCGTCCTCCTCCGCCTCCTGTTCGCGCTCCTCCTCGTCCTCGAGCCGCTGCTCGAAGAAGCCGGAGAGGCCGCCCACGACCATGTAGGTGATCAGACCGGCGACGCCCGCCAGCAGGACCGTCTCCGCCTTGTCGGCATGCGTGCCGCCGTGCTGATGGGCATGCGCGCCGAAGGTGGTCGCGGCGATCAGCAGCATGACCAGGGCGATGCAGACCGACAGCATGTCCACCCTGCCGAGCTTGGCCAGCGGACGCTCCAGCCACCCCAGCCACTTGATCTCCCGGTCCTCGAACACGAAGTCCAGGAAGATCATCATCAGGAACATGCCACCGAAGGCGGCGATCGACGGATGGGCGTCCGTCACCAGCTCCTGGTAGCGGTCCTTGTCGGTGAGCGCCAGGTGCACCGCGTTCCAGGGACTCAGCCGGGCACTGATCGCCACGATCACCACCGGGAAGACCAGCCGCATCCCGAACACCGCGATGACGATGCCGACGGTGAGGAAGATCCTCTGCCAGAAGGCGTTCATCTTCTTCAGGATCCCGGCGTTGATCACCGCGTTGTCGAAGGACAGCGAGATCTCCAGGACGGACAGGATCGCCACGATGCCGAGGGCGGTCCAGCCGTCGTAGAGCACGCCCGCCGCCAGGCCGAGGGCCGTGACGGCGAAGGCCCAGCGGAACGTCTTCAGAAGCACCGGCCACTCATTCCTGTCGTCGCGTCGTACGGGGCGGCATCCCATGCCAGTGCCCACCACGCACGTTGTTTACCACGCTGGAGTTGTTCGTTTCCTTGAGTGGTTCGTGTTTCAGGGAGTAGGTTCGCCGCCATGACGGCATCCCGGCACTCCCGGAATCCGGCCACCGCCGAGGAGCTGCGCAGGGCGGGACTGCGGGTGACCGCCGCCCGTGTCGCGCTGCTCGAGACCGTACGGGCGGGGGACCACCTCGACGCCGAGGCACTCACCTCCGGCGTGCGCCTGCGCGTGGGGCACGTCTCCCTCCAGGCCGTGTACGACGCCCTGCACGCCCTCACCGCGGCACGGCTCGTGCGCCGTATCGAACCGCCCGGCGGCCCGGCGCGGTTCGAGGGACGGGTCGGTGACAACCACCACCACGTCCTGTGCCGGTCCTGCGGTGCCCTCGCCGACGTCGACTGCGCCGTCGGCGACGCGCCGTGCCTGACCGCCTCCGACGACCGCGGCTTCGTGATAGACGAGGCCGAGGTCATCTACCGGGGCCTGTGCCCCGACTGCTCCACCCCCGGCAGTTCCCCAGCACCCTGATCCGCCCCGTCCGGAAGGATTCCCATGTCCGAGAACCACGACGCCATCGTGACCGACGCGAAGGCCGAGGAGACGGGTGGCTGCCCGGTCGCCCACGGACGCGCCCCGCACCCCACGCAGGGTGGCGGCAACCGCCAGTGGTGGCCGGAGCGGCTCAACCTGAAGATCCTCGCCAAGAACCCGGCCGTCGCCAACCCGCTGGGCGAGGAGTTCGACTACGCCGAGGCCTTCAACGCCCTCGACCTGGCGGCCGTGAAGCAGGACATCGCCGAGGTGCTGACCACCTCGCAGGACTGGTGGCCCGCGGACTTCGGCAACTACGGCCCGCTGATGATCCGGATGGCCTGGCACAGCGCCGGCACCTACCGCATCAGCGACGGCCGCGGCGGCGCGGGCGCCGGCCAGCAGCGCTTCGCCCCGCTCAACAGCTGGCCGGACAACGGCAACCTCGACAAGGCCCGCCGCCTGCTGTGGCCGGTCAAGAAGAAGTACGGCCAGAACCTCTCCTGGGCCGACCTGCTGGTCCTCACCGGCAACGTCGCCCTGGAGACGATGGGCTTCGAGACCTTCGGCTACGCCGGTGGCCGCGCCGACGTCTGGGAGGCCGAGGAGGACGTCTACTGGGGCCCCGAGACCACCTGGCTCGACGACCGGCGCTACACCGGCGACCGCGAGCTGGAGAACCCGCTCGGCGCCGTCCAGATGGGCCTGATCTACGTCAATCCGGAGGGCCCCAACGGCAATCCGGACCCGCTCGCCGCCGCCCGCGACATCCGTGAGACGTTCCGCCGCATGGCGATGAACGACGAGGAGACCGTCGCGCTGATCGCCGGTGGACACACCTTCGGCAAGACCCACGGCGCCGGTCCCGCCGACGCCGTCGGCGACGACCCCGAGGCCGCCGCCATGGAGCAGCAGGGCCTCGGCTGGCAGAGCACCCACGGCACGGGCAAGGGCGGCGACGCCATCACCTCCGGCCTGGAGGTCACCTGGACCAGCACGCCCACCCAGTGGGGCAACGGCTTCTTCAAGAACCTCTTCGAGTTCGAGTACGAGCTGGAACAGAGCCCGGCCGGCGCCAACCAGTGGGTGGCCAAGGACGCCCCGGAGATCATCCCCGACGCGCACGACCCGTCGAAGAGGCACCGCCCGCGGATGCTCACCACCGACCTGTCGCTGCGCCTCGACCCCGTCTACGGGCCGATCTCCCGCCGGTTCTACGAGAACCCGGAGGAGTTCGCGGGCGCCTTCGCCCGCGCCTGGTTCAAGCTGACCCACCGTGACATGGGCCCGAAGTCCCGGTACCTCGGCCCGGAGGTGCCCGAGGAGACCCTGCTCTGGCAGGACCCGCTGCCCGAGCCCGAGGGCGGGGTCATCGACGCCGAGGACGTCGCGACCCTCAAGACCAAGCTCCTCGAGTCCGGCCTGTCCGTGGCGCAGCTGGTGACCACCGCCTGGGCCTCGGCGTCCACCTTCCGCGGCAGCGACAAGCGCGGCGGCGCCAACGGCGCCCGCATCCGCCTCGAGCCGCAGCGCGGCTGGGAGGTCAACGAGCCCGACGAGCTGGCGCAGGTGCTGCGCGTCCTGGAAGGCGTCCAGCGGGAGTTCAACTCCGGGTCCGGCGCGAAGAAGGTCTCCCTGGCCGACCTGATCGTCCTCGGCGGCTCGGCCGCCGTCGAGAAGGCCGCCAAGGAAGCCGGCTTCCAGGTGGAGGTCCCGTTCGCCGCGGGCCGCGTGGACGCGACGGAGGAACACACCGACGCCGAGTCGTTCGAGGCGCTCGAACCGACCGCCGACGGCTTCCGCAACTACCTCGGCAAGGGCAACCGGCTGCCGGCCGAGTACCTGCTCCTCGACCGGGCGAACCTGCTCACCCTGAGCGCACCCGAGATGACCGTCCTGGTCGGCGGCCTGCGCGTGCTGGGCGCGGGCCACCAGCAGTCCCAGCTCGGCGTGTTCACCCGGACGCCCGGCTCGCTGACCAACGACTTCTTCGTCAACCTGCTCGACCTGGGCACCACGTGGAAGTCGACGTCCGAGGACCAGACGACCTTCGAGGGACGCGACGCCGCCACCGGCGAGGTCAAGTGGGCCGGCAGCCGCGCCGACCTGGTGTTCGGCTCGAACTCCGAGCTGCGGGCGCTCGCCGAGGTCTACGCGAGCGACGACGCCAAGGAGAAGTTCGTGCACGACTTCGTCGCCGCCTGGGTCAAGGTCATGAACCTCGACCGCTTCGACCTGGCCTGATCCGCCTCACCCGCCTCCGGAGTCCCGTCCCAGGGCCCCCGAAGGCGGGCGAAATCCGGTGGCCGTCCGCGGCGCACGGTGCTGGGATGGCGTGATGCTCAGTGACACGCCGACGGCCGTGGACCGGGGGCGGTACCAGGACACCGTCACCCCCTGGGAAGCACCGGCCTGGCGCACCGAGGCCATCGGCTGGATCGAGGCCCGGCTGGCCGCCCGTGGCCTGCGGCCGACGGGACGGTGGCGGGTGCGGCTGCGGCCGTGGTCCGTCCTGCTGCGGCTGTGCGTCGAGGGAGGCGACTCCGTCTGGTTCAAGGCGAACCCGCCGGCCAGTGCCTTCGAGGGCGCACTGACCGCTGCGCTGGCCCGCTGGGTCCCCGGGCACGTACTGGAGCCGCTGGCGGTGGACCCCGGCCGGGGCTGGTCGCTGCTGCCCGACGGGGGACCGCTCTTCCGGGACGTCCTGGCACGGGAGACGGTCGCTCCCGGCGCGTGGGAGGAACTCCTGCGCCAGTACGCGGCCGTGCAGCACGCCCTGACCCCGCGCGCGAGCGAGATCGAACGCCTCGGTGTGCCGGCCGTGCCCGCCGACGCGCTGCCCGGCGTCCTCGACCGGCTCGACGAGACCCCGCTGCCGTCCCGGGACCGGGCCGCGCTCCGGGAACTGCGCCCCCGCCTGCCGGACTGGTGCGCGGAACTCGCGGACCTGGGCGTCCCCGACTCCCTCGACCACGCGGACCTGCACGACGGCCAGCTCTTCCACCCCGCGCCCGGCCGGTTCACCTTCTTCGACTGGGGTGACGCCGTCGTCGCCCACCCCTTCTCCAGCTTCGCCGTCCCCGCCCGCCGGGCTGCCGAGCGCTACGGGACGCGGGTACTGCCGCGCCTGCGCGACGCCTACCTCGAACCCTGGACGGGCGCCGGACGTACACCCGCGCAGCTGCGGCGCGCGGTGGGCCTCGCCTGGCGGCTCAGCGCCCTGAACCGCGCCGCCGCCTACGGCAGGCTCTTCCCCACCGTGTCCGGCGACGCCGGTGCCGCGACGGCCGCGGCGGGCGCACGCTGCCTTCTCGAACTGCTGGACGAACCCCCTCTGTAGCGGCGGCCGGTCCCGGCGCGCGGGCCGTTGTCAGTGGCGGATGCGAGGCTTCACCTCATGGATGAGGTGGAGTTCATGCGGGGCAGGGTCTACGGCGCCGACCACGACAGCCCCGGGCCGCGCGCCGGGCGCGTCTACGCCCATCTGGTGGGCGGCCCCCTGGACGGTCTGCTGCTGGACGTCACGGACCTCACGGCGCAGGAGCGCGACCGTTCGGTCGCATTGCCGACGGAGATAGGCCGCTACGGCCCGGGCGGCCGCTCCGCCTACGCCCCGAGGCCGGGCGACGCCCGCCGCTTCGACTGGCGGGGCGACGTGCCCTGATCCGGCGCCGCCTCCGTCTGACGGGTCAGTGCCGCCAGCAGCCAGTCGCGCGCCGTCCCGGGGGTCGGCTCCGCCCGCTCGGCGCGGTGTTCATCTCGGCCACCAGCTCCCAGTAGCGGTCCAGCCGGGGATCAGCCGCGAGCTGCCCGGCCAGCCGGTGGCGGAAGCCGGGAGTGTCCCGCACCCCCGTACGCACTCGTGTGCGCGGTGACGAACCCGTCCAGCGCCTCCCCCGACGCACCGGTGCGTCGTCGGGTACGGAGCCGTGGGCGTGCTCCGCCGACGTACCGGGCCCGCCCGGCCCCGGGCGGAGCAAGCGTTTTCTGTCCGCGGTCTTGACGTGTACGCGGCGCAGTGAGTTTCATGGAGGCTCGTGGGAGCGCTCCCACGGTACGGGAACCACCCACCCCACCGTCACCCGCCCCCGTGTCCGCACTACTCAGTCCTGGAGTCGCCGTGCGCTCAGCAAGACGCGATACCTCCGCACCGAAGACCCTCGCGGCCCGCCTGGTGGCCGGTCTCGCCGCGCTGATCGGGCTGGTCGTCGTCGGTGCCCTCTGCCCGGGCGCCGCCGTGGCCCAGGCGCCCGCGGACCGGGCCGCCGGCGACCGGTCGGCCGGTGTGCAGGCGGCCGGCCTGCACATCAGCGAAGGCCGGCTGGTGGAGGGCAACGGCAACGACTTCGTCATGCGCGGGGTCAACCACGCCCACACCTGGTACCCCGGCGAGACCCAGTCGCTCGCGGACGTCAAGGCGCTGGGCGCCAACAGCGTCCGGGTCGTCCTCTCCGACGGGTACCGCTGGAGCGAGAACGGCCCCGAGGACGTCGCCGCCGTCATCGGGCAGTGCAAGGCCAACCGGCTGATCTGCGTGCTGGAGGTGCACGACACCACCGGCTACGGCGAGGACGCCGCGGCCGGCACCCTCGACCACGCCGCCGACTACTGGATCGGCCTCAAGGACGTGCTGGCCGGCCAGGAGGACTACGTCGTCGTCAACATCGGCAACGAGCCCTGGGGCAACACCGACCCCGCGGGCTGGACCGAGCCGACCGTGGCGGCCGTCAAGAAGCTGCGCGCCGCCGGGCTCCAGCACACGATCATGGTGGACGCCCCCAACTGGGGCCAGGACTGGCAGGGCGTCATGCGCGCCAACGCGCGGTCCGTCTACGAGGCCGACCCCACCGGCAACCTGATCTTCTCCATCCACATGTACAGCGTCTTCGACACCGCCCAGGAGATCACCGACTACCTGAACGCGTTCGCCGACGCGGAACTGCCCATCCTCATCGGTGAGTTCGGCGGTCCGGCCGACCAGTACGGCGACCCGGACGAGGACACCATGATGGCCACCGCCGAGCGACTGGGCCTCGGCTACCTGGCCTGGTCGTGGAGCGGCAACACCGACCCGGTCCTCGACCTGGCGCTCGACTTCGACCCGAGCAGGCTGAGCGGCTGGGGCGAACGCATCTTCCACGGCGCCAACGGCATCGCCCAGACCTCGAAGGAGGCCACCGTCTACGGCGGCGACGCCCCGGACACCCAGGCCCCGACCGCTCCCGGCACCCCGACCGCCACCGCGGTCACGGACACCTCCGTCACCCTCGGCTGGACCGCGGCCACCGACGACACCGCGGTCACCGGCTACGACGTCGTCCGCGTCGGCGACGGCACCGAGACCACCGTCGCCTCCTCGGCCGGCACCACCGCCACCGTGACCGGACTCACCGCCGCCACCAGGTACACCTTCGCCGTCCGCGCCCGCGACGCGGCGGGCAACCGCTCCGCCCGCTCCGCCGCCGTGGAGGTCACCACCGACGAGGACGGCGGCACCCCGGGCGGCGCCTGCTCCGTCGGCTACCGCGTCGTGGGAGAGTGGCCGGGCGGCTTCCAGGGCGAGATCGCCGTCCGCAACACCGGGAGCGCCGCCGTCGGCCCGTGGACGCTCGCCTTCGCCTTCGCCGACGGCCAGACCGTCACCACCATGTGGGGAGGCACCGCCACCCAGAACGCGGGCGCGGTCAGCGTCGCCCCGGCCCCCTACACCGCCACCATCCCGGCCGGCGGCACGGTCACCCTCGGCTTCACCGCCCACAAGGGCGGCACCAACAGCGCCCCGACCGCGTTCACCCTGAACGGGGCCTCCTGCGCCACGACGTGACCGTCACCACGACACCTCGCGGACGTCGGCCCGGCTCTGCGGCTGCGTCGTCGCGGTGATCTCCGAGCGGTGGCGGCTCGCCGTGAACGTCACCTTCAGCGTCTGCGGCGCGCCCTGCTCCGTACGCACCGTGAAACCCTGGTTCGGCACCGCCGAGATCAGGCACACCCCGCCATCACCGAACCGCACGGTCGCCTTGCCGCCCTCGGAAGGCACCGTGTACACGCCCGCCCCGCCCTCCTCGCAGCCCGGGTCGCCCCCGCTCGCGGGAGGTCGCGGGGCCGTGGTGCGGGGGCTCGGCGTCGGCGTGGGGGTCGCGGTCGGCTCCGGCGGCCGCGCGCTGGTGCGGGACGGCTCCGGGCTGGGCTTCCGGCTCGTCGGCGACGGGCTGGGAGTGGCCGTCACGGTCTTGGAGACGGTGGGGCGGGGCGGGGCCGGGAACTCCTCGGGCGCCGTCTGCGCGACCGGCGCCGTCGGCCGGGTCGACCCCACCACGAAGTGGATGGTGATGATGACGGCCGTCACACTGGCCGCCGTGCAGGACAGCCAGATGATCAGATAGCGCAGGAGGCGGGACACGACACCATAGTGACGGACCGGCTAACGTGCCTGCCCATGGCCTCCGTACTTGTCGTCGAGGACGACCCTGTGATCCGGGCCGCGCTGATCGAGGTCCTCACCGGGCACGGCTACGCGGTGAAGACCGCACACCAGGGTTTCGAGGCGCTGCGCGAGATCACCCAGAGCCCGCCGGACATCGTCGTGCTCGACCTCGGCCTGCCCGACCTGGACGGACTCGACGTGCTGCGGATGATCCGGGGCATATCCCGCGTCCCGGTGCTGGTCGCCACCGCCCGGGACGACGAGACCGAGATCATCCGGCTGCTCAACGCCGGGGCCGACGACTACATGGTCAAGCCCTTCTCCGGGGGCCAGCTCGCGGCCCGGCTCGCCGCCGTGCTCCGCCGCTCCGCGCCCGCCGACCTCCGGGCCGCACGGCTGCCCGTCCTCCAGGTCGCCGACCTCCGCATCGACCCCACCGCGCGCACCGCCCACCTCGCCGGACGGGAACTGCCCCTCACCCGCCGCGAGTTCGACCTGCTGGCCTACCTGGCCGCCAACGCCGACCAGGTCATCTCGCGGCGGCGGATCCTCGCCGAGGTGTGGCAGCAGCCGTACGTGGAGGACCAGACGGTGGACGTCCACCTCTCCGCACTGCGCCGCAAGATGGGGGAGAAGGCGCGAAAGCCCCGCTATCTCCACACCGTGCGCGGCATCGGCATCAAGCTGGTCAGCGCGCCATGAGACGTGCCCTCGCCGGGATCGCCCTGGCCGTCACCTCCATGGTGGCGCTGTCCTTCCTCATCCCGCTCGCCCTCCTCGTGCGCGAACAGGCCCGCGACCGGGTCACCACCGCCGCCGAGCAGCGCGCCGCGGCGCTCTCGCCGGTGCTCGCCCTCACCACCCGGCGCGCCGACGTCCAGCAGGCCGTCGCGGAACTCGGCTCCGCCGACCAGTTGGCCGTACGGCTGCCCGACGGCGGCTTCGTCGGCACCCCGCACGCGCCCGAGGAGGCACTCGACCGGGCCGTACGGGGGCGCGAGACGCTCGCCGTGGACACCTCGGACGGCTGGGCCTACCTCCAGCCCGTCGTGCTGCGGGGCGAGCGGGTCGCGGTCGTCGAGGCCTACGTGCCCGCCGCCGACCTCACCCGGGGCGTGACGGCCTCCTGGGGGGTGATGGCCCTGCTCGCCGTGGGCCTGGTGGGCGGCTCGGTGCTGGTCGCCGACCGGCTCGGCGCCCGCGTGGTCCGCTCCTCCCGGGGCCTCAAACGCGCCTCCCTCGCCCTCGGCTCCGGCGACCTCGGAGTACGGGTGGAACCGGACGGCCCGCCCGAGCTCCAGGAGGCGGGAGTGGCGTTCAACACCATGGCGGACCGGGTCGTCGACCTGCTCGCCGTCGAACGCGAACTGGTCGCCGACCTCTCGCACCGGCTGCGCACCCCGCTGACCGCCCTCTACCTGGAGGCCGACCGGATGGGCGCGACGCCCGGCGCGCAGCGGGTCACGGAGGCGGCGGGGCAGCTGGAACGCGAGCTGGACTCGATCATCGCGGCGGCGCGCACCCCCCTGGCGGCCGCACAGCTCGCCGGGACCGGGACGGGCACGGCGAAACCGTGCGACGTCGCCGAGGTGGTCGCCATGCGCCTGGACTTCTGGTCGGTCCTCGCCACCCAGCAGGAGCGGCTGTGCGAACGGTCCTTCACCCCGCGCCCGACCCCCGTGGCCTTCCCCGAGGACGACCTCGCCGCCGTCGTCGACGCCCTGATCGGCAACGTCTTCCGGCACACCCCGCAGGGCACCCGCTTCGCCGTGCGCGTGGAACGCCGGGACCGGCACGTGCACCTCACGGTCGACGACGCCGGACCGGGTGTCGCGGACCCGGCGGCGGCCCTCACCCGGGGCGTCAGCGTCGGCGGTTCCACCGGGCTCGGCCTGGACATCGTGGCGAGGGCGGCCCGTACGGCGGACGGCGAACTGACGATCACCCGGGCACCGCTCGGGGGCGCACGGGTGACGGTGTCGTTCGCGCTGGCGGACGCGCGTGCGGCCGGCGGCGGTGAACGATGAGGGTTGGCGGGGGTGGCCGGGCGGCGATGACCGGCGTCAGCGGCCGGTGCCGAAGTCCTGGGTCCACCAGGGGCCGCCGTCGCCGAAGTGGACGCCGACGCCCAGCTCCTTGAAGGAGCAGTTGAGTATGTTCGCCCGGTGGCCGGGGCTGTTCATCCAGGAGTCCATCACCGAGGCGGCGTCCGCCTGGCCCTGGGCTATGTTCTCCCCCAGGGTCGACCACTGGTAGCCGGCGGCCTCGACCCGGCTCGCCATGGTGGAGCCGTCGGGGCCCGTGTGGGACATCACCCCGCTGCTCGCCATCACGTCGCTGTAGTCGTCCGCGGCCCGGGTCAGCTTGTCGTTCGCGGTTACCGGCGAACAGCCCGCCGCGGCCCGCTCCTCGTTCACCAGCGAGAGGACCTGCGCCTCGGCACCGCCCGTCGCACCGGAACCCGAGCCGTTACCCGAGCCGGAGCCGGAGCCGGAGCCGGAGCCCGATCCCGACCCGCCGCCCGACCCCGAGCCGCTGCCACCGCCGGACCCGTCACCGGCGCTCTTCGTGGTGGCCCTGACGGGAGCCTTCGAGGCCGGCGCGGGTGCCTCGGCGGTGCTGGTCGTCGGGCTCGCCGTCTTCCTCGGCTTCTTCTTCGGCCTGGCGCTCGGGCTCGGCGAGCCGCTCGCCGTGGCGCTCGGGCTCGCCGACGTGGAGGCGAGCGGTGCCGCACCGCCCGCCGCGTCCTCGGTGTTCGGCGCCCGGTCGGCGGCGTTCGCGGCGACCCGGTCCGAGGCCCCGCCGTCGTCGCCGTCGGTGACGGCCAGCGTGATCCCGACGCCCGCCGTCAAGGTGACGGCGCCGAGCGCCAGCGCGGTACCGCGGGTCCTGAGCCCACCGCGGGGGCGGGCGTGGGAGCGGGACGGGCGAGCGGCTCGGCGGGAACCCATACGCAGGACACCTCGGCTTGTCGGTCGGCTGACGGAGCCCCGTACCCGGTGGACGCGACCGCGCCCACCGGGACTGTGGGGGGTGTTCGAGAGCCTAGGACCCGACCGGCGTGGAAACGCCCGTTCGAAGGTCATCTTCAGAAAGCCTTAAAAGAGCCGCCAAAGTCCGTTGAGGAAGTACGGCGCCACCCCCCAGTCCCGCCCGCCCCCATACGCACGCGCCGCCCGCCACCCTCGGTCGGTCCCGGGGCGCTTCAAGGTGAAGGGCGGACACGGGTGCTCACAGGAGCCCGTCCCGTGCCCCCGATGCTCCGCCGTCCCCCTGTACCCGGCGATTGCCGCGCCGGCCGGCCGGACAGCCTGTCGGCGTGAACCGGCAGGTCGCCGGACACTGCCGGCGCGCCCGAGGGGCCGGGTCCTCCCGCCCACCGCCCCCGGGCGCGCCGTGCACGGAGCAAGGAGGTACCGGACATGCCGTCCACCACCGACGAAGGACAGCTGCTCGACGAGCTGCGGGACCTGCTGGCCGCCACGGTCGAGGACCTGACCGTGGAGGAGATCGAGCCCGACTCCTCCCTCCAGGACGACCTGGGGGTGGACTCGCTGGCCCGGCTGGAGCTGGTCGCCGCGATCGAGGACCGCTGGCAGATCGAGGTGCCCCAGGAGCAGGCGGACCGGCTCACGACGGTGCGGCAGATCGCCGCCCACCTCGCCGCGGCCGTCACCGCCCCCGCGGGCGGCACCGCGTGAGCCCACGACATGCGTCCGACCCCGCACCCGAGGACCGGTTCGCCGTCGTCACGGGGCTGGGACTGACCACCGCGCTGGGCGGCGACGTGTCCGCCACCTGGCGGGCCCTGCTGGACGGCGTGTGCGGCGTCGAACGCGTCGACTTCGGCGATCCGGACGGGCCCGAGCAGGTCTATCTCGCGGCCCCGGCGGCCATCGACCCCAGGACGGTCCTGTCGTCGGCCAAGGCGGCGCACTGCGACCGCGCGGCGCAGTTCGCCCTCGTCGCCGCCCGTGAGGCCGTGCGCGACGCGGGGTTCCGCGACGTGTCGGCGCTCGCCGAGAGCGGCTCGCGGGTGGCCGTGGTCGTCGGGGTGGGCCTGGGCGGCCTCACCAGCATCCTGGAGCAGAACCGCCGCCTCGAGACGCAGGGCGCGGGGCGGGTGAGCCCGCGCACCATCCCGGTGATGCTGCCGAACCACCCGGCCGCCGAAGTGGGGCTGATGGTGGGCGCCAAGGCAGGCGTGCACGCCCCCGTCAGCGCCTGCGCCTCAGGAGCCGAGGCCCTCGCCCAGGCCCTCGGCATGATCCGGGACGGCCGCGCGGACCTCGTGGTCGCGGGCGGCGCCGAGGCCGCGCTGCACCCGCTGGTCCTCGCCGGGTTCGCGCGGCTGCGGGCCCTCTCCCGGCGCCACGACGACCCCAAGGGCGCGTCCCGGCCCTTCGACGCCGACCGGGACGGCTTCGTGATGGGAGAGGGCGCCGGCATGCTCGTCGTCGAGAGCGCCGCGCACGCCGCCGCCCGCGGCGCCCGCGTCCAGGGCCGGCTGACCGGGGCGGGCATCACCAACGACAGCCACCACGTGGCCCAGCCCGCGCCCGGCGGTACGGGCTGTGCGGCGGCCGTCGGTGCCGCGCTGTGCGACGCGGGGCTCGTGCCGGAGCGGGTCCAGCACGTCAACGCCCACGCGACCTCCACACCGCTCGGCGACCTCGGTGAGGCGCAGGCGCTGCACAGCGTCTTCGCCAAGGGAGTCGACGACGTGGCGGTCAGTGCCACCAAGGGCGCTTTCGGGCACACCCTCGGCGCCGCCGGAGCCATCGAGGCCGTCCTCACCGTCCTCGCCCTGCGGGACAGGACGGCACCGCCCGCGTGCAGCCTCGAACGGATCGATCCCGAGATCGGTCTGAACGTCGTCGGCCGGGACCCGGCGGCACTGCCCTCCGGGCCCCTCGCGGCCGTCACCACGAGCATGGGTTTCGGCGGGCACAACGTCGCGCTCGCCTTCGCCGACGCCTCATGAGGAACGACCGCCCGGCCCCCGCCGGCGGCACACCACGCACCGTGCTGATGTGCCCCGGCCAGGGGGCCTACCTCCCCGGCGCCCTGCGCCACCTGCGCGAGGTCCCGTCCGTCTCGCGGGTGCTGCGGACGGTGGACGCCCACGGCGCCGCGCTCGGCGGCACCCGCACACCGGTCGGCCGCCTCCTCACGGATGCCGCGGCCCCCGAACCCGACCGCCTCGTGCGCACCGACCCCCTCGCCTTCGACCTGGCCACCTACGCCGCCGTGGTCGCCTCCGCCACCCTCATGCTCGACCTCGCGGCGCCGCCCGTCCACGCGGTGCTCGGGCACAGCGTGGGCGACCTCGCGGCGCTCACCGTGGCCGGAGCCATCACCCTCGAACAGGGCGTCCGCCTGCTCCACGTCCGCGACCGGCTGCTGCGCGACGCGGCGCTCCCGGCGGCGGGCCTGCTGGCCACCGACCTGACCGCCGAGCGGGCGGCCGACCTGCTGCGCGCCGAGGACCTGCCGCAGGTACGCATCGCCGCCCGCAACGCCCCCGGCCAGACGGTCCTGGCCGGGCCCGACGACCAGTTGGCCGCCCTCCGGCGCGCCGCCGAGGCGCTCGGCCGCCGCGCCACCGTGCTGACCAGCCGCACCGCCTACCACCACCCCCTGCTGACCGAGGTCCACCGGACCTTCCGGCGCCTCCTGCGCGCCCAGCCCGTCGCCCCGCCCGCGCTCCCCGTGTACACGGCCACCACGGCGGGGCCCGCCCGCACCCCGGCCCAGCTGCGCACCGTGGCCGCCGCCCACCTCTGCGAGCCGCTCGCCTTCCACCGGACCCTGCGCGCACTGCGCCTGGCCGGTTTCACCACCTACCTCGACAGCGGACCCCGGGCGCTGCTGAGCACCCTGGCCAGGGCCGGCCTGCCCGGCTGCACCACCGCCGCACCCTCCCGCACCCCGGTCGGCGTCGACCGCATCCGCCACCGCCTCACCGCCGCCCTGCGGTGACGAGGACCCTTGACCCGACAGCGACGGCGCGCCTTCATGAGGGAGCCGGGAGTGGCCCGGCTCACATGGCGTACCGAGGACGGCGCCGACACCATGGTCTCGTCACCCGGCAGGCTGAAGGGATCAAGAATGTTCCGCAAGGTGCTGGTCGCCAACCGCGGTGAGATCGCGATCCGTGCGTTCCGTGCGGGCTACGAGCTCGGCGCGCGTACCGTCGCCGTCTTCCCGCACGAGGACCGCAACTCGCTGCACCGGTTGAAGGCCGACGAGGCCTACGAGATCGGGGAGCCGGGGCACCCGGTGCGCGCGTACCTCTCCGTGGAGGAGATCGTCCGCGCCGCCCGCCGCGCGGGGGCCGACGCCGTCTACCCGGGGTACGGGTTCCTGTCGGAGAACCCCGAACTGGCCCGTGCCTGCGAGGAGGCCGGGATCACCTTCGTCGGACCCAGCGCCCGGATCCTGGAGCTGACCGGCAACAAGGCGCGGGCCGTGGCCGCCGCCCGCGAGGCCGGCGTACCGGTGCTCGGCTCCTCCGCGCCCTCCACCGACGTGGACGAACTGGTGCGCGCCGCCGACGACGTCGGCTTCCCCGTCTTCGTCAAGGCGGTCGCGGGCGGCGGCGGGCGCGGCATGCGCCGCGTCGAGGAGCCCGCCCAACTGCGCGAGGCCATCGAGGCGGCGTCCCGCGAGGCCGCCTCCGCCTTCGGCGACTCCACCGTCTTCCTGGAGAAGGCGGTCGTCGAACCCCGCCACATCGAGGTCCAGATCCTCGCCGACGGCGAGGGCGACGTCATCCACCTCTTCGAGCGGGACTGCTCGGTGCAGCGCCGCCACCAGAAGGTGATCGAACTCGCCCCCGCGCCCAACCTCGACCCGGACCTGCGGGCGCGGATCTGCGCCGACGCCGTGAACTTCGCCCGGCAGATCGGCTACCGCAACGCCGGCACCGTGGAGTTCCTCGTCGACCGGGACGGCAACCACGTCTTCATCGAGATGAACCCCCGCATCCAGGTCGAGCACACGGTCACCGAGGAGGTCACCGACGTCGACCTGGTCCAGTCCCAGCTGCGCATCGCCGCCGGTGAGACGCTCGCCGACCTCGGCCTCGCCCAGGAGAACATCACCCTGCGCGGTGCCGCCCTCCAGTGCCGCATCACCACCGAGGACCCGGCCAACGGCTTCCGCCCGGACACCGGGCAGATCAGCGCCTACCGCTCGCCCGGCGGCTCCGGCATCCGCCTCGACGGCGGCACCACCCACGCCGGTACGGAGATCAGCGCCCACTTCGACTCGATGCTGGTCAAGCTCTCCTGCCGGGGACGGGACTTCACCACCGCCGTGAACCGCGCCCGGCGCGCGGTCGCCGAGTTCCGCATCCGCGGCGTCGCCACCAACATCCCCTTCCTCCAGGCGGTCCTGGACGACCCCGACTTCCAGGCCGGCCGGGTCACCACCTCGTTCATCGAGCAGCGCCCGCACCTGCTCACCGCCCGGCACTCCGCCGACCGCGGCACCAAGCTGCTGACCTACCTCGCCGACGTGACCGTGAACAAGCCGCACGGCGAGCGCCCCGAGCTGATCGACCCGCTGACCAAGCTGCCGGCCGTGCCGACCGGTGAACCCCCGTCCGGCTCACGCCAGTCGCTCGCCGAACTGGGCCCCGAGGGCTTCGCCCGCCGGCTGCGCGCGTCGTCCACCATCGGCGTCACCGACACCACCTTCCGCGACGCCCACCAGTCGCTGCTCGCCACCCGGGTGCGCACCAAGGACATGCTCGCCGTGGCGCCCGTCGTCGCCCGCACCCTGCCCCAGCTGCTGTCCCTGGAGTGCTGGGGCGGCGCCACCTACGACGTGGCCCTGCGCTTCCTCGCCGAGGACCCCTGGGAGCGGCTGGCCGCGCTGCGCGAGGCGGTGCCCAACATCTGCCTCCAGATGCTGCTGCGCGGCCGCAACACCGTCGGCTACACCCCGTACCCGACCGAGGTGACCGACGCCTTCGTACAGGAGGCCGCCGCCACCGGCATCGACATCTTCCGCGTCTTCGACGCCCTCAACGACGTCGAGCAGATGCGGCCCGCCATCGACGCCGTACGGCAGACCGGCACCGCCGTCGCCGAGGTCGCGCTGTGCTACACCGCCGACCTGTCCGACCCCTTCGAGCGGCTCTACACCCTCGACTACTACCTGCGGCTCGCCGAGCAGATCGTGAACGCCGGCGCGCATGTGCTGGCGGTCAAGGACATGGCCGGCCTGCTGCGCGCCCCGGCCGCCGCGACGCTGGTCTCCGCGCTGCGCCGGGAGTTCGACCTGCCGGTGCACCTGCACACCCACGACACCACCGGCGGCCAGCTCGCCACCTACCTGGCCGCGATCCAGGCCGGCGCGGACGCCGTCGACGGCGCGGTGGCGTCCATGGCCGGGACCACCTCGCAGCCGTCCCTGTCGGCGATCGTGGCCGCCACCGACCACACCGAGCGGCCCACCGGCCTCGACCTCCAGGCCGTCGGCGACCTGGAGCCGTACTGGGAGAGCGTCCGCAAGGTCTACGCGCCCTTCGAGGCGGGCCTGGCCTCCCCGACGGGGCGCGTCTACCACCACGAGATCCCCGGCGGTCAGCTCTCCAACCTGCGCACCCAGGCCGTCGCGCTCGGCCTCGGCGACCGCTTCGAGGACATCGAGGCGATGTACGCCGCCGCCGACCGGATGCTGGGCCGCCTGGTGAAGGTCACTCCCTCCTCCAAGGTGGTCGGCGACCTGGCCCTGCACCTGGTGGGAGCGGGTGTCTCCCCGGCGGACTTCGAGGCGGAACCGGACCGGTTCGACATCCCCGACTCCGTGGTCGGCTTCCTGCGCGGCGAGCTGGGCACCCCGCCCGGCGGCTGGCCCGAGCCGTTCCGCAGCAAGGCGCTGCGGGGCCGCGCCGAGGCCAAGCCGCTCGCCGAGCTGTCCGAGGACGACCGCGGCGGCCTGGACAAGGACCGCCGGGCGACGCTCAACCGGCTGCTGTTCCCGGGACCGGCCCGCGAGTTCGACACGCACCGCGCCTCGTTCGGCGACACCAGCGTCCTCGACAGCAAGGACTTCTTCTACGGGCTGCGCCCGGGCAAGGAGTACACGGTCGACCTCGACCCCGGCGTCCGGCTGCTCATCGAGCTGCAGGCGGTCGGCGACGCCGACGAGCGCGGCATGCGCACCGTGATGTCCTCCCTGAACGGGCAGCTCCGCCCGATCCAGGTCCGCGACCGCTCGGCGGCCTCCGACGTCCCGGTGACGGAGAAGGCCGACCGGGCGAACCCCGGCCACGTCGCGGCGCCGTTCGCCGGCGTGGTGACCCTCGCCGTCGCCGAGGGGGACGAGGTGGCGGCCGGGGCCACCGTCGCCACCATCGAGGCGATGAAGATGGAGGCGTCCATCACCGCGCCGAAGTCCGGCACGGTGACCAGGCTCGCCATCAACCGCATCCAGCAGGTCGAGGGCGGCGACCTGCTCGTCCAACTCGCCTGAGGGACCGGGCTTCCCGCCCGGTGGGTGACGCGCCCCGCACCGCCGCGGGGCGCGTCGTCGTACCTCAGGGGAACTGGACGACCTTGGACGGCACGGTGTCCGTCCCCGACGTGGCCGCGCCGGTGTCGTTGACGACATGGCGGTACTGGCCCATGCCGCCCAGTGAGATCACCTGGAGGTTGCGCATCCGCACGCCCGGCTTGACCGGCACCTGGAAGCCGTGCTGCTGGACGATGCCCGGGTCGGCGGTGAAGTTGCAGTAACTGCCCAGCGCCACCGCGTCGTGCACGTTCACCGAGTCGGCGACCTTGTAGGCCGCGTAGCCGACGATGCCGTCATGGGTGATGGCGGCCTCGTTCGGGGCGTCGTACGCCTTCTCGTTCTGGAAGAAGATGGTCCGGCCGCGCTCCCCGCTCCAGTAGACGTCGTACTTGTTGAAGTGCTCGACGAACAGCCCGGTCGCGAGGACGTCGTCGCCGTTGACCCGCAGGCCGTAGTCGGCGCGGTTGGTCTCCCAGCCGACGCCCTCGCCGTGGTCGGCCCGCCAGATCCAGGTGTGGTCGATGATCACGTCGTCGCTCTCGACCACGACGGAGTCGGTGGCCTTGCCGGGTCCCGCGCCGCCGACGCGGATGAACACGTCCTGCATGGTGGTGGGGTTGGCGGAGTGGTCGGCGTTGCCGCCCGGCGTGCCGATGCGCAGCAGCGCGGCGGAGTTCACCGGACCCGCGTCGATGAGGAAGCCGGCGAGCCGCACGCCGTCGACGTCGGCCACGTGCAGGGCGTCGACGCCGCCGTCCGGGATGATCGTGGCCAGCCCGAGGCCCAGCACGACGGTGTTCGCCCGGTCGACCTCGATGGTCTGGTCGATGTGGTAGACACCGGGCGTGAACAGCAGGTTGAGGCCCTGGTCGAGGGCGGCGTTGATGGTGGCCGCCGTCGCGCCGGGCTTGACCACGTAGAACTGGCTGAGCGGCAGGGAGGTGCCTCCGGCGTTGGCGGGCCACGAGACACCGCGCGCGTTGGTGCGCTTGGCGGGCACGCGCACCTTGTACTCGTTGCCGTCCAGGTAGAGGAAGGGCTTCTCCCGGGAGACCGGCGTGGTGTCGAGCGTGGTGTACGGGCCGGTCTCGAAGTTGCTCGCCGGTGCGCCCTCGACGCCCGTGAACGTCATGTTCCAGACGCCGTTGGTCCAGCCGCCGACCGAGCTGTCCCGGGTGTACCACTGCTGCTGGGAGTAGGGACCGACGGTGCCGTCGACCTTCGAGTCGGCGATGTAGCCGCCGGAGGCCCAGCCGTAGCCGTTGGGGGCGAGGTTGAGGCCGCCCTTGACGTGGATGCGCCGGAACGGGGCGGCCTGGGCGACGGCCCAGCGGTCGGTGCCGTTGGAGGGCGTGATGGCGAGGTTCTCGGCCGAACGCCAGAAGTTCTGCGTCGCGTTGCCGTTGAACCAGCCCGCGTCCACGGTGACGTCACCGTTGATCTGCGTGTCGTCCGGATTGAGGCCCAGACCGGAGAGGGAGGTGTAGAAGCCCAGTTGGGCGTTGATCCCGTTGTAGGTGCCCGGCTTCAGCAGGAACTGGTAGCGCCCGCCGCCGAACTGGTTGGACTCCTGCTGGGCGAAGACCTGGTCGAACTTCTGCTGGAGGTTCGGCGTGGACGGGTCCACGACGATGACGTTCGGCCCGAGGTCGCCGCCGCCCTCGACGGGGGGAGTGCCGGTGGTGCCGGTGTGCACGGCGACCTCCCACAGCGAGTAGCCGTAGCCGGTGGCGCGGGCCGTGCCGTGGACGCGGACGTAGCGGCCCGAACCGCTGACGTCGTAGGAGGTCTTGCCCCCGGTGGCGCCCGTGACGTTCTTCAGCGTCTGCCAGTTCTGCCCGTCCGAGGATGCCTCGATCCGGAAGTCCTTGGCGTAGGCGGCCTCCCAGTTCAGGTCCACCTTGCACAGGTCCTGTACGGCGCCCAGGTCGACCCGCACCCACTGCGGGTCGGAAGCCTGGCTGGACCAGCGGGTGCCGGCGTCGCCGTCGAAGGCCGCGGCGGCCGGTGTCCCGGCGTTCTCCACGGAGGAGGCGGAGGCGGGCCTGCCCTGCGCCGCGTTGGCGGTGCCGCACGAGCCGCCCGGCGTGGTGCCGCCGGTGGTGCCGAAGACCTGGAACTCCCACAGGGAGTAGCCCCAGGGGGTGGCCCGGTGGACGCCCTGCATGCGGACGTAGCGGCCCTGGCCCGAGACGTCGAGCGTGTCGGTGCCGCCGTCGCCGCCGGTGACCGACTTGGCGTCGCTCCAGGTGCTCCCGTCCTGGGAGAGCTGGATCTTGTAGTCCTTGCCGTAGGCCGCCTCCCAGTCGAGCACCACCCGGGTGACGGAGGCGGTGGCGCCGAGGTCGACCTGGAGCCACTGGTCGTCGCTCGCGGCCGAGGACCAGCGGGTGGTCGTGTCGCCGTCGACGGCGTTGCCGGACGGCGTTCCGGCGTTCTCGGCCGACGACGACGTGGCCGTCCGGCCCTGGGAGAGGGGAGTGTCGGCCGCGGTGGCCGTCATCGGGGCGGGGAGGGTGACGAGCGCCGCCGTGGCGACGAGCGCGACACCCAAGGATCTCAGTCTCATGCGGGCGCTTTCTGGGGATGCGGACAGGACCGGTCAACCGCGTGACGCGGCGGCTTAGTTCAAGGTGTGATTTAAGTGGTGAGCCTTTGATCCGGCAAGACTCCGGACAGGAGTTGTCAGTGCCGTGCTGAAGAATGCGGTCCATCGAGATCAACTCCGGCCGGACCGGGTAGGCGTTCTCGAGTCACTGACCTGGAAAGGCCACCGCCGATGCCGCTCACCGCCGCCGCCCGTCCGCAGACCGCCGACTTCCGTGGTGCCAGGCGCCCCGCCCGGATCGGTGCCGCCGAGACCGAGATCCTGCGCATCGTCACCGACGCGCGCACACCCGTCTTCGTCACCGTGCGGGCGGACGGACGGCGCAGATACAGCTACTGGCGCCCCCTGGACTCCGCCACCGGCCGGGGCGGCTGCTACGCCGCGCTGCCGACCGCCGAGTGCGACGCGCTGCACGCCGCGGGCCGGATCACTCTCGGCGAGCCGCTCGCCGACCCGGACCGGATCACCTACCGGGTCAGCGCCACCCGCACCCCGGCGGCGCCGCTGCGCGCGCTGCCGGAGCGGGCGCGCGCCGCGTGAGAACGGCCCGTGCCGTACGGCGCGCGAAGCGGCCGACTCGCCGAGACGGCACCGCCGTTCAGTGTTCGAGCGGTGCCCGCAGCGCGGGGTCCGACGCCGCCCGCCACACCTCGGGCAGCTCCTGCTGCCGAGCTTCGGCCCCCGCCCGTTCGAGGCCGTGCAGCAGTCCCCAGGTGAACGCCGACTCACCCGCCCCGTGGGCGGCCACCGCCAACTCCCGCAAGGTGTCCTGGGCGACCACGGCGTCCTGGTGGTCGCCGAGCAGTCGCTGCACCGCCTTGGCACGCTTGCCGAGCCGGGCGACCGGCTTGCCCAGTGCGGGACGCGCGACCTCGGCCGCGTAGCGGAGCTTCTTGGCCGCCTTGCGCGCCTCGTGCAGCTCCGCCTCCCGCGACCGGCCGGCCGGCCGCGCCATCGCGCGCTCCATCCGTCCGGCGAGACGGCCGTACTCCTTGAGCACCGCCCGGGCCATCGTACGGGCGGGCTTCCCCGCGGCCTTGGCGCGCAGCGGCGGTCGCCGGACCAGGGAGTCCAGCGCGTCCAGCAGACGCAGGTAACGAGGCGTGGCCAGCGCCTCCCGCGTACGGGACCGCCCCTCGCCGCCCTGGGACACCTCCCAGACGCGCAGCCGGGCGGCCACGGGACCCAGCACGAGTGTGTCCGGCAGCTCCGCCACCGCGGCGCCGATCCGTTCGCCCAGCACCTCCTGGTCCCGCGCCGCTCCCAGCTCACCGGCCAGCCAGCGCAGTTCCGCGCGCAGGGGATCGGTGACCCGCCGGTCGAGCACCGACCGGTACGAGCGCAGGCAACCGCGCAGCCGTCGGCACGTGACGCGCATCTGGTGCACCGCGTCGGGCAGGTCACCGCGGACCGCCGGATCCAACGACACCAGCTTGCCCACCTGCTCACTCACATACGCGAGCACGTAGGCGCCCGCGGACCCGGGCACCACCGCCGAGCGAGGCTCCCGGTCCACCTCCGTCCCCGTCTCCCGCAGCGCCCGGGCGAGCTTGGACGGGGAGTCGGCGCGGACGATCCCCTTCTTGCGGAGCTTCTTCTCGACGACGTCCAGCAGCCCGGCGGGCACACCGTCCGCGAGTTCGACCTCCAGCTCGCCCCACTCGGCGCGGCCACCGCCGGACGCCGACGCGTCCGCGCGTACCTCGTCGAGGCTCAGCTCGGCGAGCACCCTGCCGTCCGCGTCCCGCAGCCGACGCACGGTCCGGGTGGACCGGATGCGTACGACCGGACGCAGCTCGGCACCCCGCGTGCGGGACAGGGCCAGCTCGCGCAGCGACTCGGGCACGTCGTCCGACAGCGCGGCCCACACCTCCTCCCGGGTGTCCCCGGCCAGCGGCAGCTTCAGATGCCAGCCCGCGTCCGGACCGCCCGTACGCCGGCGCAACGTGACCGAGGAGCGGGCGAGCCGCAGATCCTCGGTGTCGTGGTACACCGCGTCGAGTTCCTCGGGCCCGGCCGTGGTCACCGAGGCGACGGGCCCGGCGCCGGTGAGGTCGGGCAATCCGGCGACGCCGCCGGAGGGGGGTTCGTACTTCCGCTCTGTCTCGCGCTTCGACTGGGTCATGCTGTGGTCTTCGACGCGATCCGCCGAATCAAACCCCCTACGTGGCCAGCCAGGGGCGCGGATCGGTGTAGTACCCGTCGAGGATGACCTCGAAGTGCAGGTGGGGGCCGGTGGACAGACCGGTGGAACCGACCCGCCCGATCGGGGTCCCGGCCTCCACGGTCCGCCCCACGGCCACGCCCAGGGAGGAGAGGTGACTGTAGGTCGTCTCCACCCGCTTGCCCTGGATGGTCCCGTGGTCGATCACGATGCGGTTGCCGTAGGCGCTGGTGAGCGCGGCGAACACGACGCGGCCCCGCCGTGCCGCCACGACCTGCGCGCCCTGCGGGGCGGCGAAGTCCACGCCGGTGTGCAGCTTGGTCACCCCGGTCAGCGGGTGCTCCCGGGACCCGAAGGGCGAGGTGATGGTGAGCGGGCTCACCGGCGCGGTCAGCAGGGCGCCCGCGGGGCCGCCCGCGCCGCCGCCGGAGTCCTCCCGGTCGAGTGCCTCGTAACGTGGCAGCAGGGCCTGGACCTCGTCGAGGTACGTCTTCGCATCCGCGGGGACACGCCCCGCCTCGGTCACGGCGGCCGGTCCCGCGGCGTACGCGGCCAGGGTCAGCTCCACGAGGTCGCCGCTGACCCGGCCCTCGGTGCGCAGTTCGGTGACCTTCTTCGCCAGCGAGCAGTCCCGCCGGCCCAGCGCCATGATGGCGTCCGCCGGATCGCGGGGCGAGGACTTCCCGTTTCCGTCGTCGTCCTTGCCCCAGGTCCGCCACTCGCTGTCGGTGAAGGCGGCGATGCCCTTCTGGCCCGAGAGGTCGTCCGAGTCGTCGACCCAGCCCGAGAGCTGGTCGATCTGCGCGGCGAGCACGGACGGCTCAAGCACGGTGCAGGCCGAGGCGGCCTTGCGCAGCCACGGGACGTAGGAGGGATCGATGTCGGCCCCGGCGGACGCGCCGGTGTCGGAGTCGTCGGGCCACGGGTCGGGCAGTCCGCCCAGCGCGAGGAAGGCGGCCACACCGGTGACGGTCAGGAGCCCCGGCAGCAGCAACAGGGTGAAGGGCCCCGGTCCGCGGCGCTTTCGCTTGCGCGGTTGCTCCGGTTGCTCCGGTTGCTCCCGCTGCTCCGGCCGGTCCGGCCGGTCCGGCGGCTCCGGCCGGTTCCCGGCCGGTCGGGGGCCGTTCGTGCCGTCGGGCGTCTGCGCCACGGTCAGCCGCTCGTCGTTCATCTGGCCGCTCGCCGGGACGTGATACTCACGAGGGGACGCTATCGCCTCTCCTGTGCCGGCGTCAGGAGCCGTCGAGGCAGCGGGAGATGCCCGAACGGGCACGGCACCCGGCGCCCGTCCGCCCCACCGGGGCACGCGGACGACGACCTGTCCCGGCCGTCACCCCCGGGGCGACCCGGGCCGCGCGGTCGAGGGCGGCGAGGGCCGGACGGCGAGGACCGCGATGTCGTCCGCGCTGTCCGCCCCCAGACCGATCAACAACTCGTCGCAGAACGTGTCGAGGGGCTCGCGGGCCAGGTCGGCGGCGTGCCGGCGCAGCCGGTCCAGGGCCTCGTCGAGGGGCTCGTCGCGGCGCTCGACGAGGCCGTCGGTGTACAGCAGGAGCGTCGAGTGGGCCGGCAGCGCGTCACGGGCCGTGCTCCGGGCCGCATGGGGGTCCATGCCGAGCAGCAGGCCGGCACCGCCGTCGAGGTAGTGGGTCCGGCCGTCCCGGGTGGTGAGCAGCGGCGGCGGATGGCCGGCGGAGGAGTGCGTCAGCTCCCAGGGGCCCTCGGGAGGCCCCTTGATCAGACCGTAGACGCAGGTGCCGGTCGCCTCCCGGTGGAGACTGTGGTTCGCCAGGTCCAGCCGGCGCAGCACCTCCGCGGGCGGCTCCTCGCGGTCCACCGCGATGCCTCGGAGCATGCTGCGCAACTGGCTCATCGCGATGGCCGCGTCGAGGTCGTGACCCGTGACGTCGCCGATGACCAGCGCGGTGTTCCCGCCGGGCAGGACGAAGCTGTCGTACCAGTCCCCGCCGACCTGCGCGGTGGTCGAGGAGGCGGCGTAGCGGGCGGCCAGCCGCAGACCCTCGACCTCCGGCAGCACCGGGAGCAGCGAACGCTGGAGCCGTTCGGCGATGGAGCGGGTGTCCTGGTACAGACGGGCGTTGTCCACCCCCAGCGCCAGACCGTGCACCAGGTCGTCGACCAGCGTGAGGTCCTCCTCCGTGAACGGCGGGCCGCCGGACGCGCGGGCCAGCGTCAGGGCGCCGAAGATCTTGCGGCGGGCCCGCAGCGGAGCGACGACGGCGCTGCCCGCCCCCAGGTCCCGGAACAGGTCGACATACGCCCGGTCCAGCGCGCTCCCGGTCTGGCCCGGCTGCGGTGCGTCGGTCAGCAGGAGCGGCCCGGCGCCGCGCAGCACCCGGGCCAGCGGGCCCCGCGACTCCTCGGCGACCTCCGAGAGCGTCCCCTCGTACGCCCCCGGACGCAGGGCCCGGGGGTCCCGGTGGACGACGCAGACGCGGTCCACCCGGGCGTCGGCGGTGAACAGGTCCACCACGCACCAGTCGGCCAGCCGCCGCGTCAGCAGCCGGCCGGCCCGCTGCAGCCCCTCGTCCAGGTCCAGCGTGTTGTTGAGCTGCGCCGCGAGTTCGGCCAGAAGGGTGAGCCGGTCCAGCGCCGTCAGGCCGCCCCGGGCACCGGCCGTCCTGGTTCCGTCCGTCCCGGCACCGGCGTCCGGACCGGCCGGTGCCCGGCCCCCGTCGGGCTCCCCGACGGCCGCCTCCCGGATCCTGCCGGGAGTCCGGGGACCGCCCAGGAACGTGGCCGCCCGCGGGACGAGCTGGGCGACGAAGACGGTGCGGCCGTCGGCCGTCTCCTGGGTCTGGATGTACAGCCGCACCGGAACCAGCCGGCCGTCGCGGTGCAGCGCCGGAAGCGGCACCGAGCGGCCCACGATGCGGGTCCGGCCGGTGAGCAGCATCGAGGTGAACGCCGCCGTGTGCCGCTCGCGCAGATGCTCGGGGACGAGGGTGGTGAGACGGCGCCCGACCAGGTCGTCCGGGTCCCAGCCCAGCAGGTCCGCCGCGGCCCCGTTGGTCGCCACGATCCGGTTGCCCTCGTCGGCGGCGACGGTCGGCATCCTGCTGGCCCGCACCTGGCCGACGTCCCACGGGACGAGCTCGGCGGAGCTGACCTCAGGCGCGCGGGGGACCACGGTCCACGCGGTGGGCGGCCCCCCGGTCAGCTGCCCGGCGATCTCGTCGAAGAGCCAGTCCTGGAAGGCGCGGCCGCGGGGCAGGGCCGGCAGCGTGAGCAGCCGTTCCTCCCGTGCCCGCGCCTCGGCCAGGCCGAGCACGCGGCGCAGCGCCCGCACCGCCGGCAGGGCGGCGGCCGACAGGGGGAGGGCCAGGGTGCGCAGACCGGACTCGGGGGCCGGTCCCGCCGGCGCGGCCGCCATACCGGCGCTGATCACGTTGTTGACGTCGTGGGCCGCCACGAGGTCCTCGGGCGGCACGCCGAGGGGGTCTCCCGCGGACGCGGCGAGGGTCAGCTCACGCAGCACCGCGTGCCGGTGCTGCCGGCACGCGGACTCCAGGGCGGTCGGCATGTCGACGAGCGACACCGTCCGTTCGGCGGGCAGCGGCGGCACGGTGGTCTCCCACCCGGCCGACGGCGGCGGGGGACCCTCGTGCCACAGCTCGAACCACACCGTCTTGCCCCCGTCGGCGTCGTCCGCCCCGAACCGGGAGGCCAGCCGCTCCACCAGCGCCAGCCCCTGCCCCGTACCGGCGTACGGCGAGCAGCGCTGCGGTACGAGTCCACGGCTCGGCCGCCGGTCACCGACCCGTACGCGCACCCGGCCGTCCAGGCGTGCCACGCTCACCTCGATCTCGGTGCGCGCGTGCAGCACCGCGTTGGTGACCAGCTCGCTGACCAGGAGCTGGGCCGTTCCCACCAGGTCCGAGGGGGCACCGTCCAGCGCGGCGCGCACGAACCGACGGGCCGCCGCGACGCTCACCGGTCGGTCGGGAAAACGCCGTGACACCGCCGCCGGCGGCGGATCGGGGTAACCCATGACCTCAGTGTGGGCCCCGCACGGCCCGCCCCGCAGCGCGCGCCGTTGCGGCGCGCCCCGCTCCCGGCGACCCTCCTGTCCGCCGGTCGGGTGAAGCCACCTGGTGAAAGCCCGGGGACGACGGGCGCCGGCGGAGGACAGACGTGGCAGGTTCGTGCCGGTGGAGGGCCCCGGGTCTGGCAGGCGGCAGATTACTCCGATAGCTTGCAGGTGCGGCCCCGCGTTCTCCCCCGTACGCGGGGCCGCACCAGTGCCGCCGCGAGGCGGTCGGCTCAGAGGGCGAGTACGCCCCGCAGTCCTGGTTGCAGCCGGTCCCCGTGCGCACGGACCATGTCGTCGCACAGCTGCCAGATCTCCTCGACCCTGAGCGTCGCCGCCGTCGCCGGGTCGGCCATCGCGGCGTGCCTGATGTGCCGCGGGTCGTCCTCGGTCGCCGCCCGCACCACCAGGTCGGTGGTGCTGAGGTAGGCCCGGTTGAGGGCCGCCAGCTGCGGGGGCAGCGCGCCGACGCGGGTCGGCTGGAGGCCCGCGGAGTCGACCAGGCACGGCACCTCGACGGTGCCCCGGGCCGGCAGGTTCTCGATCAGCCCGTGGTTCGGCACGTTGCCGTAGACCGTGCGGGGCGTGCCGGTCACCATGCTGTGGATGATCTGCGGCGCGTACTCCATGGTGCCCTCGACCGTGAGCGGCGCCCCGCACGCCAGCGCGTCGCGGGTGCGCTCGTACTCGGCCACGTTCTCGTCCACGATGCCCAGATAGGCGCCGACGGGCAGCCGCAGCCGGTCGATCTCGCTGTCGTGGTGCAGGTACCAGGGGACGTACTCGGAGGAGTGCTCGCTGGTCTCCGTCGGGTAGTGGCCGAGGCGCCGGTACATGTCCATGCGGACCCGGCGGCGCAGCTGCGGGTCCTCGGCGATCAGGGCGTCGAGGCGCGGGTGGAGGTCCTCGCCCCCGTGCTCCAGACGCAGCACCCACGCCTGGTGGTTGACGCCCGCGGCCCGGTAGGTGACCTCCTCGTAGGGGACCTTCAGCAGCTCGCACAGGCCCTGGACGGTCCAGTACACGGAGTGGCACAGCCCCACCACCCGCGTCAGACCGGTCGCCTCGGCGAGGTACTGGACGTTCATCGCCATCGGGTTGGTGTAGTTGAGCAGCCAGGCGTCCGGGCAGACCTCGGCGATGTCCTGGCCGAGCGCCTTGAGCAGCGGGAAGGTGCGCAGGGCGCGGAAGATGCCGCCCACGCCGAGGGTGTCGCCGATGGTCTGGCGCAGCCCGTACCGGGCCGGGACCTCGAAGTCGGTACGGGTCGCCTCGCCCATGCCGACCTGCACGATGTTGATGACGAAATCGGCACCGACCAGCGCCTCGCGGCGGTCGGCGTGCGCGGTGACCCGCGGGCGGGCACCGCGCTCGGCGGCGATGTACTCGGCGGCGGCCCGCGCGGTGGCCAGGCGCTCCGCATCGATGTCGTGCAGCGCGATGTGCGCGGACTTCAGCTCGTCGAAGGCGAAGAGGTCGGCGAGCAGACCCTGGGTGAAGACGACGCTGCCGGCTCCGACGAAGGTGATCTTGGGTGCGTTCGGGTGGGCGGTGCTCATGCGGGGTTCTTTCCGTTGCAGGTGACCTGGACGAACGCTTCGTCCCAGGTGGGCTGGGCAGTGGTGCCGCCGTGCGCGCGGGCGGCGTGGTCTTCCCCGGACCGAGGGCGGACGACGGGCGGGCGGTCAGCCCTTGAGTCCGCTGGAGGTGATCGACTGGATGAAGGTCTTCTGCGCCCCGAGGAAGGCGAGCAGGACCGGCAGCACGGTGATGACGTTGCCCGCCATCACGGCCGCCCACTGGGTGTGGTGCTGGCCCTGGAACGTGGTCAGGCCCAGTTGCAGGGTGTACTGCGTGTCGTGGTTGATGGCGATCAGCGGCCACGTCAGGTCGTTCCACGTGGTCAGGAAGGTGAGCACGGCCACCGTGGCCAGCGCCGGACGGGACAGCGGCAGCACGATCCGCCACAGCACCCGCAGCCGGGAACAGCCGTCGATCCAGGCGGCCTCCTCCAGCTCCCTGGGCAGCGAGAGGAAGAACTGCCGCAGCAGGAACACCGCGAACGGCGTGACCAGCGACGGCACGATCAGCGCGCCCAGGGTGTCGATGAGGCCGAGCTTCTTCATCACCAGGAACGTCGGGATCATGGTCAGCTGGAACGGCACCGCCATGGTGGCCAGCATCAGCCCCATCAGCACCCGGGAGCCCGCGAACCGCATCCGGGCGAAGGCGTACCCGGCGAGCGAGCCGAAGACGAGGTTCGCGGCGACCGTGACGGCGGAGACGATCAGCGAGTTGACGAACCAGCGGGGGAACATCGCGTTGCCCAGCACATAGCGGTAGCCGCCGAGGTCGATGCCGGACGGCCACAGCGCGGGCGGAAAGCGGTTGATCTCCGCGTTGCTCATCACCGAGCTGAGCACCAGCCAGACCAGCGGCACGGCGAAGACCAGGGCGAGCGGCGCCAGCAGCAGGTGCCAGGGGCTGAACGGGAGCCGCGGGCGGCGCCGTTCGCCGGCGGGCGCCGTCACGATGTCGTGGGCGCCGGCGGCGGTGCCGGGCCGGGCGGAGGTCGCCGTCATGATCGGGCCCCTTCGAGACGGTGGCGTCCCCGACGCCGGACGATGCGGACGGCCCCGGCGACCAGTCCGAGGGCGACGGCCAGGACGTAGGCGGCCGAGGCCCCGTATCCGGCGGTGGCGTTCTTGAAGGCCTGCTCCCAGATGAAGTAGACGATCACCGTCGTGGAGCCGAGCGGCCCGCCCTTGGTGGTGACGTACACGAGGTCGAAGACCTGGAGGGACTGGATGGCCTGCCACAGCACCAGGAAGACGGTGACCGGCGTGAGGGTGGGCAGCGTGACGTGGCGCAGCAGGTGCCGGCGCCCGGCGCCGTCGAGGCGCGCCGCCTCGATCAGGGACTGCGGCACGTCCTGGAGGGCGGCGAGGTAGACGACGACACAGAACCCGGTGCCGCTCCACAGGGTGATCGCGACCAGCACCAGGAGCGCCTGGGAAGGGTCGGACAGGAAGCCCTGCGACGAGACGCCGAGGCGGTGCAGCACCGAGTTGGCGGCGCCGAACTCCGGGTCCAGGATGAACGAGAACAGCACACCCTGCGCGGTCGCCGACAGCACGAACGGCACGAAGATCAGGGTGCGGTAGAGGCCGACGAAGCGGATGCGCCGGTTCAGGACCAGGGCGAGGGCCAGGCCGAACAGCAGGCTCAGCGGCACGTACAGGACCGTGTAGAGCAGGGTGTTGCGGACCGCCTGGCTGAAGTTCGGGTCCTGGGCGAGGGCGCGGTAGTTGTCCAGGCCGACCCAGCGGCTGGGCGTGACCAGGTCGCTGGCCTGGAAGGACAGCAGCAGCGACCAGACGACCGGGACGATGCTCAGGCCGAGGACGATCAGGACCGCCGGTGAGACGAACGCCCAGGCGGTGCCGGTTTCGCGGCGGCGCTTGCGGCGCAGTGGCCGTGGGTCCGGCGGCGGGCCCTCGACGGTGATGGGGCGGGGGAGGCGCGGCATGGCGGTGTGGCTCCTCAACGCGGAATGAGCAGGGCGGCGTTGGCTTCGTCGGCGCAGGCGCGCAGCGCCTTCTCGGGGGTGCTGCGCCCCAGGAGCACGGCGACGATCGCCTGTCCCAGCGCCTGCGAGACCTCCGGGTACGCCGGGTGGACGGGGCGCACCCGCGCCGTCTCCAACGCCGTGGTGAACACGTTCAGGCCCTCGGTGCGGGCGACCTTGTCCCGCCAGGCGGGCAGGGCCTCGGTGCGGCGGCTGAGCGGGAGGCTGCCGGCCTCGATGTCCCAGCGCACGTCCTGCTCGGGCCGGGCGAGCCAGGTCAGGAAGGTCCGGGCCGCCGTCGACCGGGCCTCGCCGTTGTCGAACACCGTCCAGGTGTCGGGACCCGAGATGGTGACCGGGCGTCCGCTGAAGGAGGGCAGGGGGGCCACGTGGTAGTCGACCCCGGCGGTCTCGATGTCGGGCAGCTGCCACGGCCCGGTGACCACCATGCCCATGCGGCCGGACTGGAACACCTGGTACATCTGCTCGCTGCCGGGCTTGGGATCGACGTACACGCTCTTGTCCCGGGCCAGGTCGGCCACCACCTGAAGCGCCCGGGCGCCGGTGTCGGCGAAGCCGATGCCCTTGCCGCCGTCGTCGACGACGTCGCCGCCCAGGTCCCAGATCAGCGGCCACAGACGCCACACGGTGTCCTCGTCGCCCGTGCCCGGCCAGCCGGTGCCGAAGCGGCCCCGGCCGGACTGGGTGAGCGTGCGGGCGCAGGAGACGAAGTCCTGCCAGGTCCAGCCGGGCTTCGGCAGCGGCAGGCCGGCCTCGCGGAACAGCTTCTTGTTGCAGACCACGGCGAGCGAGTCGAGCACCGCGGGGGCGGCCCTGACCCTGCCGTTGAGCGTGACGGCGTCCCTGGAGGCCGCCCAGTAGTTCTTCCACGGCACGGGTCCCGACCCGACCATGTCGGTGAGGTCCACGACCTGCGGGCTGCGGGCCACCCGGGCCAGGTCCGACCCGAAGATGTAGGCGATGTCGGGGTAGGAACCGGCGGCGAGGGCGGCCGTCACCTTCTGCAGCATGACGTCCGACAGCACGCCGCCGCCCAGCTTCACCCTGATCTTCGGGTGGGCCCGTTCGAAGTCGGCGACGAGCCCTTCCAGGGCCTTCTTCGCCGTGTCCGCCTGGCCGTGCCACATCTCCACCGTGACCGTGCCGTCGGCCGCGACGCCGTCGTCCGTACCGGCCCCGCAGCCGGTCACCGCGGTGCCCGCGACGGCCGCGAGCGCGGCACCCCCGCCGGCCCGCAGCACACCCCTGCGCGAGGGGCGCGCGGCACGTCGGACCGCATCCATCTGTACCTCCAAGGACTGCACTGGCCGTCGGGTGGTGTCAGCAGGTCTCACGGACGTAGCCGCTGCTGCCCTTCGGCGACACGTCCAGGTCGCGCCGGACGATGCTCAGCTCGTCGCCGAAACCCGCGCACGCCTTCGACAGGCCCTTGGCGGTGTACTCGATGACGATCACCCGGTCGCCGAACTCGGCCGTGTAGTCGCCGCACTCGTCCCACTCGCCGCACTCCTCGGCGACCGCGAAGTCCAGCCCGTTCCGCTCGCGGTTCGGGGCCAGTTCGACGGTGTTCTTCTGCCCGATGGCCAGTCCGTCGGAGTGCGCGCGCTCCGCCAGCAGTTTGATCAGGCCCTGCGCGTCGGCGGCGTCCAGCAGGTCGCCCGCGCGGGTGTAGCTGTCGTAGTTGTCCGGTTCGACGGCCTGGAACCCCTTGTCGGCGCAGCCGTCGATCCACGTGCCGACCTTCTCGGCGATGCGCTCGCGCTTGTCGGCGGTGCGGATGTCGAGGAAGGCCTCGCCCCAGGCGGTGTCGTAGACGACGTCGCCGTTCGCGTCGCGCAGCAGCAGGTCGTCGTCCCAGTCCTGCTCGGCGCCGGGCTGGGCCTGGAAGGCGTTGACGTAGCAGATGTTGTACAGGCCCGGCGCGGGGGAGGCCGTGTGGTCGCGGCTGACCACCTTGACACCGGCCGGCGGGGTGTAGGCGCCGCCGATCTGGTAGTCGAAGCCCGCGTGGGCGGGCGGCGGGGTGTAGGTCGCCGCCTCGGCCGGGGTGCTGCCCGGGACGAGTGCGGCGGCGGTGACGAGGACGGCGGTGGCACCTATGCCGGCCAGTACCGGCTTCCTGGGGGTGTGCACCTGTGTACGGCTCATGGTTCGAGCTCCGGAGGTTGGTGGGCACGTCCCCGCCTCGGAGGCGCGTGGCCGTCCTGGCGACTCAGTCCGGGCTCCTGGCGCGAAGCCAGCTACCGGCTGGGCGTACCTCTGCCGCCGATCACACGACATCGGCGTTGATCGGGAGTAAATCGACCGGATCCAGGCCCTGTCAAGGGTTCGAAACCAGAGAGGTGATGCATGAAGATGATCGAAATCTGCTCGTACGGCGCAGAAACAATCATCATGCGTCGGTTCCCGGATGTCCGGGAACGATGGATGAGGGCCGGGCGGGAGCCGTGATCACCAGCTCCCGCGGGGGCTGGTAGCGTCGCGTGGTCGCGGCGGGCGGCGCGAGAGAGGTGTCGGTGCGTGGGAGAGCGGCAGGACCGTGACTGGGTGGCGATGACCCCGGGCGACTTCGACCGGGACGCCCCGCTGGTCCTCAACGTGGGCACCGGCCCCGCCACCGTCCCGGCCGAGCCCGACGAGTACGGCACCGCCCCCCTGTTCGGCGAGACGGCACCCGAACCCGGCACCCGGCCGCGCAACCGGCGGGGACGGCCCGCGCCCGGTCAGGAGCGGCTGTTCTGACCGTCCCCGCCGGGAGTCACGGGGCGGGCACCTCGTCCACGAACCCGGTACCGGCGGCGCGGTACCCGGCGACCTTCGCGGCCACCTCGGCCGGGGTGAGCACCTGGTCCTTGACGTGCAGCACGTAGTCGACCTGCTGGTCGTAGGCGCGCGGCGTCGTCGAGGTCTGGCCGTTCAGGTCGATCAGCCACTGGTTGAAGTTGATCGACATCGGCCGCTCCGGCAGGTACTGGGCGCCGTGCGTGCCGAACGGCTGCCCGTCCACGTAGTAGGTGATGGCGCTGCCGTCGATCGTCACCACCAGGTCGTGCCAGCCGGCGTAGCTGGTGCGCTGCTCGGAGTGCTGGTTGACGGCCTGCCAGGGATCGGGGTTGTAGGTCTCCCAGGAGGTCGTGTACAGGATGTTCGAGGGTTCGCCCCACCCGCCGTTCGGCAGGTACTCGAAGTCGTACTCGGCGTAGTCGTCGGCCATCGGCGCCTTGAGGTCGTTGATGGTGAAGAAGGTCTGCACCAGGTGGTCCCCGTCGGGCCCGGACTTGGGCGCGTCGGCGAACTTGACCCGCGCGGCGTACGTGCCGTCCTTGAACTTCGTCGACTTGGTCAGGACCTCGGTCTGCGTGGTGGACGCGCCGGTGCCGGCCGTGGAGGTCTCCAGGTTCATCACCGAGTTGCCGCCCGCTGAGACGAAGGTGACCTTCGACGGGTCCCAGGTGGCACCGGGCACGCCGGGCCCGCCGGAGTTGGAGCGCACGCTCCAGCCGTGCGCCGAGATCGCGGGATCCGTGTGCGAGCTGTAGTCGAAGTCGTCGAAGAGCGTCTGACCGCCGCCGGGAGGATCGGTCGGGTCCGTCGGATCGGTCGGGTCGGTGGGGTCGTTGCCCTCGGGAGCCGCGCCCCAGACGGTGGCCCCGGCCAGCTGGGCGGTGACCTTGTCCCAGTTCGCGTACGAGGTCTGGGCGCCGTTGAAGGAGTAGTCGTCGCTCTGCCGCAGCGTCTGCCAGTTGCTCTGGTAGAAGCGCAGTTGCAGGTCGCCGGTGTCCGCGCCGGGTGCCAGAGAGCCGGCCGCCGCCGTGAAGCCGACCTCCAGGTAGCGGTCGGCCGTCGCGGTCGGGTGGCTCAGGGTGCCGAACGTACCGGTGACGGCGGCGCAGCCGCGCACCGCCCAGGAGCAGGCGAAGCGGTAGGAGGCGTTCGGGGAGTCCGCCTTGAAGTAGTAGCGGATCTTCACCTGGCTCAGCTGCACGGTGGACGAGCCGGTGTTGCGGACCTTGAACCAGGGTTCCGTCTGGTCCGCGGTGGCTCCGCTCGCGCTGGTGCGGTACTGGACGCTGAGACCGTCGGCGGCGGGAGCGGCCTGGGCGGGGAGGGCGGTCAGCGCACCGCCGCCCAGCAGGACGGACAGGGCGAGCGCCAGGCGGGCGCGGCCGACGGCGGGTCGGTTTCTCATGCGGGATCCTTTCGGCACGGCTCCCGCCTGAGCGGGAGCGTCGATGGGTGGTGCGTGGTGTGGGGGAACGACGAGGGGACCGGTCCGGCCGGCGGGGCGGCGTGCGGGACGTCCAGGGCGTCCAGGCGGGCGCGGTGCCCGGCCAGCCGGGTCGTGAAGTCCCGCCAGCCCGACGTGCCGTCCCAGACCCGGTCGGCGAGCGCGCACAGCCGGGGGAAGGTGAGGTACTCGATGTGCTCGGGAGTGCGCACGAACTCCGTCCACAACTGGCCCTGGGCGCCCAGCACCCGGGACGCCGCCTCCCGGGTCGGCGCCGCGAGGTCCACGTCGTGGACGGCGCGCAGGTCGACGACGCCTCCCGGCTGCGCGGGCGGCTCCCCGGGACTCGCGGTGCGCGCGTAGTCGAAGTAGGTCGCGCGGTGGTCGGCGTGCACGACCTGGTGACCGCGCAGTGCCGCCGCCCGGGCGTGCGCCGGTTCGCGCCAGCTCATCACCGTGCAGTCCAGGGGGAGGGCGACGCCGCTCTCGGCCCAGACCACCGGCCGGCGTCCGGCGCGCACCAGGTGCTCGGACAGCCGCGCGATGAACCAGGGGTGCAGCGCACGGGGCCCCGCCAGCCCTTCCCGGGCGGCACGGGCCCGCGCCGCCGGGCTCCGCTCCCACTCCGTGGTGGGGACCTCGTCCCCGCCGAGGTGCACGTACGGCGACGGGAAGACGTCCATCACCTCGTCCAGGACGGTGCGGAAGAAGTCCAGGACGTTCTCGCCGGTGCCCAGGACGTTCTCGCACACGCCCCAGCGCGTCCACACGTCCAGTCGGCGGGCGGGGTCGGTGCCCAGCTCGGGGTAGGCGGCCAGGGCGGCGCGGACGTGCCCCGGCACGCCGGTCTCCGGCAGTACGCTCACCCCGCGCTCCGCCGCGTACGCGACCAGCTCCCGCAGCTCGGCACGGGTGTAGGAGCCGCCGTGCGGCACCCCGTCGAACCGGTCGCCGCCCGCCGGGCCCACCATCGACTCCGCGCGCCGGCCGCCGACCTCGGTGAGCCGGGGGTGGGCGGCCACCGGCATCCGCCAGCCCTGGTCGTCGGTGAGGTGCAGGTGGAAGACGTTCAGCTTGTGCAGCGCCAGCAGGTCCACGTAGCGCCGCAGATAGGACACCGGCTGGAAGTGCCGGGCCACGTCGAGCATGGAGCCGCGCCAGGCGTGGCGGGGTACGTCGGTGATCTCCACGGCCGGCAGCTCCCACGGCACCCCGCGCACCGGCCGCCCGGACAGGGCGTCGTAGGGCAGGAGTTGCCGCACCGTCTGCACGCCGCGCAGCAGCCCGGCCGGGCGGGCGGCCCGGAGCAGGGCGCCCTGGGGGCTCACGGTCAGGCCGTACCCCTCCTCGCCGAGGCCGGTCAGCGCCGGGTCGAGGGCGAGCACGAAGGCCCCGTCGGTCGCGGAGTCCAGGCGCAGTCCGGTGGCCGGGGCGAGCAGGGTGCGCAGCAGGGTCGCGGCCGCACCGGCGCCCGGGGTGACCCGCAGCCGGGTCGTGCCGTCGAGGCGGAAGCGGCCGGAGCGGGTGGAGAGGCGGCTGGGGCGGGGAACGAGGGCCAGTTCGGGGCGTGGCAGGTCCACGGGGCGGCTCCGGTGGTCGGCGGTGCGCGACGGCGAGGAGGACGGAAGGAGTGGGGAGGGGGAACGGCGGGCCCGGTCAGCCCTTGACGCCTCCCGAGGCCAGACCGGCCGTCACATGCCGTTGCAGGGCGAGGAAGATGATCAGCGCGGGGAGTGCGAAGAGCGTGGAGGCGGCCATGGTGGCCCCCCAGTCGGTGCCGAAGGTCGACTGGAACGAGGAGAGCCAGACCGGGAGCGTGCGGCTGTCCTGCTGCTTGATGATGAGGAAGTTGGCGTAGGTGAACTCGTTCCAGGCGGTGATGAAGCCGAACAGCGAGGTGGCCATGAGCCCGGGGGCCAGCAGCGGGAACGCCACCTTGCGGAACGCCATGGCACGGGTGCAGCCGTCGACCTGTGCCGCCTCCTCCAGCTCCGGCGGGATGCCCGCGATGAAGCCGCGCAGCACGACCACCGTGAACGGCAGCGTGATCATGAAGTAGATCAGGGTCAGTGTCGGCAGCCGGTCGAGCATCCCGGTGTCGCGGGAGATGATGTAGATCGGGATGATCAGTGACTCCCAGGGCGCCATCTGCGCGACGAACACCGCCAGCATGAACTGCCGGCGCCCGCGCCAGCGCATGCGGGCCACGGCGTAGGCGGCGCCCAGGGCGACCAGCAGGGCGAGCAGGACGGCACTCAGGGTGACCAGGAGGCTGTTGCGCCAGAACAGCGCGAAGCCGTCGGCGCCGACCGCCTTCCGGAAGTGCTCGAACGTCCAGGCGCCCGGCACCAGCCGGGGATCGTAGGACTGGATGTCCGTCGACGGTTTGAACGCGGTCGTGACCATCCAGTACACGGGGAACAGGCAGACCACCACGGTGAGCGCGGCGGCGGCGTTCAGCGGGAGGCGGCGCAGCGCGCGGCGCACCGGGGGACGGGGACGCGGGGTGCTCACGGCTGCTCGCCCTCCTGACGGAACAGTTGACGGAAGTAGAGGACCAGCACGCCGCTCATCAGCAGGACCGTGAGCATCGAGGCGGCGGAACCCAGGTCGTAGCGCTGGTGGGCCAGCGCGGTCTGCACGGCGTACACCGGCAGGATGGTGGTGGCCTCGCCCGGTCCGCCGCGGGTCATCACCCAGATCTGGACGAACGCCTTGAACGTCCAGATCACTTCGAGGGACAGGACCAGCATGAAGATCGGCCGGATCAGCGGGAAGGTGACGGAACGGAAGACGCGGGTGGCCCCCGCGCCGTCCATGCGGGCCGACTCGTACAGTTCGGCCGGCACCGTGACCAGCGCCGAGTAGAGCGTGATCGCGGCGAACGGCACGGACTGCCAGACGATCAGCACCACCACGATGCCGAACGCGGCCCCGCCGTGGGCGAACCAGGGATAGCCCTCGAACGACTCGAACCCGAGGCCGGTGAGGGTCTCGTTGACGATGCCGAACTCGGAGTGGAACAGCCACTGGAAGACGGTGGTGGCCGCGACCACCGGTACCGCCCAGACCAGGACCAGGGAACTGAGGACCACGGTCCTGGCCACCCGCCCGAGCCGCTCGGTCATCAGCGCGACCAAGGTGGACAGCACCATGATCGCGACGACGTTGACCGCCATGAACACGAAGGTCCGGCGCACCACCTCCCAGAACTCCGGGTCGCCGAGCAGCGTGCGGTAGTTGCGCAGCCCGACGAAGTCGGCGTCGCCCAGGATGAGTTGGCGCAGCCGGAAGTCCTGGAAGGAGATGAGTACGGCGCGGACCAGCGGATAGAGCAGCAGGTACAGCATGCCCAGCACGGCGGGGGCGACCAGCAGGTACGGCCAGAGCGCCCCCCGGCCCGCGGCGCCGGGCGGCACGCTCCGCTCACGGACGGTCGACACGTCGCCTCCTGATCTCGTGGTGTCGGGGACGACGGCGGTCAGGAGTCGCTGCCCAGCGTCTCGGTGATGGTCCGGGATGCCTCCGCCGCCGCCGACTTCGCGTCCTCGCCGGTGAGCACAGCCGTCATGTACTCCTTGATCGGGTTCTTGGCCTCGACCGCCGCCCACTGGGGCGTGTTGGGCGTGGCGTGTCCGTTGGCGGCGCCGGCCGCCATGGCCGCGGTGCCCGGGTCGCCGGCGACGGCGCCGGCCAGGGTGGTCTTGTTCGGCACGTAGCTCATGGCGACGGCGAGCTTCTTCTGCCAGGCGTCACCGGTCAGTTCGCGGATGAGGGTGAACGCCTCCTCCTGGTGGGCGGCGACGGCCGGGACGACCAGGTCGGAACCGCCGGTGAAGACGGCGCCCGGACGGTCGGCGGTCTTGCCGGGGATCGGGAAGAAACCGAGCTTCCCCTTGAGTTCCGGGTTCTTCTCCTCGATGACCTTGGCCCCGCCCGGCACGGCGATGATCTGGGCGACCTGCCCCTTCGCCATCACCTCGGCCTGCGGCGGCTGGGCCTCGTCGGAGTCCTTGGGGCCCTTGCCGAGGGCCTGGAGACGCCGGTAGAAGTCCATGGCCCGCAGTGCCCCGGAGCTGTCCAGGCCGCCCTTCCACCCGCCGCCGGACTTCACGGCCAGGTCGCCGCCCTCGTCCCAGACGAAGCCGGACAGCACGTACCAGTTCTGCCCCGGCAGGTAGATGCCCTGGGTCCCGCCCGTGTTCAGCTTGCGGGTGGCGGCGATCCACTGGTCCCTGGTCCTGATCCGCGCGGGATCGATCCCGGCCTTCTCGAACAGGTCGGTGCGGTGGATGACGACCCGGTTGGCCGCGTAGTACGGGATGCCGTACTGCTTGCCCTCGTACGACCCGGGCTCCGCGAGCCCCTCCAGCCAGTCGCCGCCGCCCAGTTCCCCGACGCGGTCCGAGAAGTCGGTGAGGCCGCCGCTCTGGGCGTACTGGGCGACCTGGGTGTTGCCGACCTCGATGACGTCCGGGGCGTCGTTGCTGGCCAGGGCCGCGGTCACCTTCTCGCCTATGCCCTCCCACTCCTGGATCTGGATCTTCACGTCGATGTCCGGGTGGGCCTTCTCGAAGCCCGTCTCGAACTCCTTCTGGAACTGGGCCGAGACGCTGTCGCGCATGAGCCAGACGTCGAGGGCGGTTCTGCCGTCCCCGGCGCCGTCGGAGGTGCCGTCGGACGAGGAGCAGGCGACGAGCCCGGCACTGAGCACCAGTGTGGAGAGCAGGGCGAGCGAACGGTACTTCACGGTTCACCTCTGGGAGAGCTGGAAGGGACGACACACCCACAGTTGACCAGTAAGGGGCGCTGGGCTTACCAGTCGGCGTTGGTCGAAGGTGGCATGGACCAATGAGGGCGTCAACCCCTCACGTATGTACGGGTTTTAGGCCGATCGAACCGGTGGAGTGGCTGGTTCGCGCCCGAGGTGGACAGGTAAGCTCGGCTGACCAGCAGACCAGTTACGGGAGTACTGCATGGAGATCGACGCCGCCGCCTCCGGTGCGGTGCTCAAGCGGGAGCGTGTCCGCGACGCCGTCCTGGAGCTCATCGAGGACCGGCGCCCGGGGGACGCGATTCCCTCGGAGCGCACCCTGTGCGCCGAACTCGGCGTGTCCCGGCCCACGTTGCGTGCCGCGGTCGACGAACTGGTGGTCGCCGGACTGCTGGTGCGCGAGCACGGCCGGGGCATGTTCGTCGCCGCCGAGAAGATCACCCAGGAACTGGTCTCCGACCGCCGGGCCTTCAGCCTCCCGCAGGCCGCCGGTGCCTGGACCAGCAGGCTCCTGGAGGTCCGCACCCTGCCCGCGGGAGCCCGGGTGGGCCGCAAGCTGCGCATGTCGCCCGCGGCGCAGATCCACTACGTGGCCCGCCTGCGCCTGGTCGACGGCTCGCCCATGGCCATCGAGTACCTGCACGTGCCCGCCGACCTCGTCTCGGACCTGACCAGTGAGGAACTGGAGCAGGGCGACCTCTACGAGCACCTGGGCGAGCGGCACGACGTCCGGGTCAGCGAGGCCGTGCAGTCCATCGAACCCACCGTGGTCACGCGCGCCGAGGCCGACCTGCTCGACGTGCCCGAACTCTCCCCGGCACTCCTCTTCGAGCGGCTGACCACCGACACCCGGGGCCGGCCCGTCGAGTACGTGCACTCCCTCTACCGGGGCGACCGCTACCGGATCGTCTCCCGGCTCACCCTGGGCCCGCGCGACCGGACACCGCCCTCGGACGAGGGCCACCATCCGGGCATCCCGCCGGGGGACTTCACCACCAAGGGCCCCGTCACGCTTTCCACGCGCGGGGTGGTGCAGGACGGGATGTAGCGGCGCCACAGGTGCGCGGAAATGCTCGGAACGGCTTTGCATCGAGCACGTATTGACATGTCTCGGCTGACGCCGCAGAGTCATGCCCCGAATGTGCTCGACAGCTCGACAGCCCGACGTTGCCCGACCGCGCCCCGACCGTGATGCGAACCACCACGAGGAGTGTTGCCGTCATGTCCGAAACGCCCGCTGTCTCACGCCGACTGCTCCTGGGCTCCGCCGCCGCCACCGGCGCCCTCGCGGCCGGAATCGGAGCCGCCGCCCCGTCCGCGTCGGCGGCGGCCGAGCAGGCGCCCCGCCGCAGGCCCGGCCAGACGTCGATGATCGGCGTGCCCTTCGCCGCCCACTGGACCGTCCGCGTCGCGGTCATCGGCCTCGGCAACCGGGGCGGCGGCATGATCACCGGCTGGGCGTCCGTGCCCGGCTGCACCGTGACCGCCGTCTGCGACATCCGCGCCGACCGGGCCAAGCGCGCCGCCGACCGCCTGGAGAGCAAGGGCGCCCCGCGCCCCGCCGAGTACGGCGGCTCCGCCGACTCCTACGCCCGGATGCTCCGCCGCGACGACATCGACCTCGTGTACGTCGCCACGCCCTGGGAGTTCCACCACGAGCACGGCCGGGCCGCGCTCCTCAGCGGCAGGCACGCCGTCGTGGAACTCCCCGTCGCGACGGAACTGCGCCAGCTGTGGGATCTCGTCGACACCTCCGAGCGCACTCGCAGACACCTGCTCCTGGCCGAGAACTGCAACTACGGCCGCAACGAACTGGCCATGCTGAAGGCGGCGCACGACGGGCTGTTCGGAGACCTCACCAACGGCCACGGCGGCTACCTGCACGACCTGCGCGAACTCCTCTTCTCGGACACCTACTACACCGACTCCTGGCGGCGGCTGTGGCACACCCGCAGCACCGCCTCCTTCTATCCCATGCACGGGCTGGCCCCGATCGCGGCGGCCATGGACGTCAACCGCGGGGACCGCATGACGACCCTGCGCGCCACCGCGACGGCCCCGAAGGGGCTGGCCGACTACCGGGCCCGCTTCGTGCCGCGGGACCACCCGTCCTGGAAGGAGACCTACATCAACGGTGACCTGGTCACCTGCCTGATCGAAACGGCGAGGGGCAGGACGATCCGGGCGGAGCACGACGTGAGTTCGCCCCGGCCCTACAGCCGGATCAACACCCTCGCGGGCAGCCGCGGCATCGTCGAGGACTACGCGGGACCCGCCCCGACCGGCGCCCGCGTCTACGTCGAGCCGGACCACAGCGGCCACACCTGGCGCGACTTCGAGGGCTACCGCAAGGAGTACGACCACTGGCTGTGGCAGAAGGTCGGCGACGACGCCGCGAACAACGGCGGACACGGGGGCATGGACTACGTCCTGCAGTGGCGCACCGTCCAGCTGATGCGCGCGGGGCTGGTACCGGACATCGACGTCTACGACTCGGCCGCCTGGTGCTCGCCCGTCCCGCTCAGCGTCACCTCGCTGGCCAGGGGCGGCCGCCCCGTCGAGATCCCGGACTTCACCCGGGGCGCCTGGCGGGAGCGCAGGCCCGGCCTGGACTCGGCGCCCACCGACATGCCGCCCGTCGGCTGAGCACGGCACGCGGGCCGGCCCGCCTACGGCAGCCGCCCGCGGGGCGCCCTACCGCGCCAGGACCTCCTCCGGGCCCATGACGACGACCGGCCCCTTGTCCGGGTCCAGGGCGGTCAGCAGCGCGCGCATGTGCTCCTCGCTCAGGGACACACAGGCGTTGGTCGGCCCGTCGTGGTCCACGTGGATCCAGACCCCGCCGCCCTTGTCCTCGCCCATGGGGCGGGTCTTGTCCAGCGGGGTGGTGCCGGCCACCCGGTTGTAGTCGATGGCGACCACGTAGTCGAACGACCCTTCCAGGGGCTCGCCCAGGTACCCGGTGCCCGACACGGAGAACTCCGGGTCCTCGTCGTAGGGGAGCCGGGTGCCCGGGTCGGGCAGCCGGCCCCCGGCGTCGCTGAGGCCGAAGACGCCGATGGGCGAGTGCAGGTCGCCCGCCTCGTGGTCGTCGGTCCAGCCGCGCAGGCCGTTGTGCGCGGGCCAGGGACCGGCGACCGCACGCCAGCCCTCGGCCGGGTACTGCTCGTAGAGCACCACCTGGGACCGCGACGAGCTCTCGTCCTCACCGGTGACCACCAGGGCCTGCCGGGTGCCGTCCGGGAGCCGCTCCCGCATGACCGGGCCGACCCCGGGGAGGGGGCGGGGGAAGGAGCGCGGGGGAGCGGGGCGCGGGGCTGTGGAACTCGCGGGTGCGTGCGCGTCCTGCGGGGAGGCGCCCGCGGGCTCCCGGGTGCAGCCGGTGGCCAGCACGCCGGTGCACATGACAGCGCCGATCACCAGGGCCAGCGCTTTCCTGACGGTCATATCGATCTCCGACTCCGTGTGTGGACTCTTCATAGCTAGACCACTTCCGGAACCGCGTCGTGCGGCCGCCTCGCCGTCTCCCCCGGATGGCGCAGCGGGGACCCGCACGGCGGCGGTCGAGGCCTCAGGTCGGCAACAAGGTTCCCGCTCACCCCCCTTACTCACTGGTGAGGCTCGGACATGCCGTGTAGCGTCAGCAGCAGATGTCGTGGTTCGCCCAGACCGCCCGCGCCGGAGTGCGGGCGGTTTGCTGTGCAATGCCGGAGGACCAGGACGACCACCTCCGGGTTCGCGCGGTGCGGATCCGATAACGGCTGAAAGGCAAAAGGCATGGCCAGCGGAACTGTCAAGTGGTTCAACTCTGAAAAGGGCTTCGGCTTCATCGCGCAGGACGGCGGCGGCCCCGACGTCTTCGCGCACTACTCCAACATCAACGCTCAGGGCTACCGCGAGCTGCAGGAAGGCCAGGCCGTGACCTTCGACATCACCCAGGGCCAGAAGGGCCCGCAGGCGGAGAACATCACCCCCGCCTGATCGGGAGATCGCCGAGCAGGGCGGGGTCCCGGGGGAGCGCTCGTTTCCCCGGGGCCCCGCCCTGTGGCATGTCGTCCCCCGGACGGGCGGCCGTCAGCGCACGTCGCGGAAGAAGTCGAGCAGGGCGGCCGTCAGCTCGGCGGGGGCGTCCTCCTGCACCAGATGGCCCGCGTGGGCGATCGGTTCCCAGCGGGCACCGGGGACCAGACCGGCCAGTTCGCGTCCCTTGGCCACGGGGATCCAGGCGTCCTCCTCGCCCCAGCAGATCAGCGTCGGCACGTCGATCCCGGCGTACCGATCCTGTATCTCGTCGGTGTACCGCTGGTCCGCCTGGGCGATCTGCCGATAGAAGGCCGGCTGACCCGTTTCGCCGAGCCAGGGCTCGACCAGCCGGTCCAGGACCGCCGGGTGCAGCCCCGGGCCGCCGGTGGAACCGATGTACTCGCGCACCAGCGCCCGGTGCAGCGCCTCGGGCAGCTGCTCGAAGACCTCGGCGTGGTCGCGGACCAGGCGGAAGAACGGCGACCCCCAGGGCGCCAGCGCGACCGGGTCGACCAGGGCGAGCGCCGCGTACCGGACGCCGTGCAGCAGATGGGCCCGCAGGGCGACGGCACCGCCGAAGTCGTGCGCGGCCACGAGGGGCTCCTCCAGCCCCCAGTACTCCAGCAGCTCCGTGAAGAGACGGCCCTGCTCGGCCAGCGACACGTCCTGTCCGGCGCTCTTCTCCGACAGTCCGTAGCCGGGCATGTCCCAGACGAACACCTGGTGGTCGCGCCCCAGCGAGCGGGCCACCGCGCGCCAGACGTACGAGGAGAAGGGCGTGCCGTGCAGCAGGACCAGCGGGCGCCCGTCCGGGGCGCCCAGCCGGTTCCAGCGGACGGTGCCCGAAGCGCCGGCGAACGACTCGGGCAACGGCCATGCGGGCATGGTGCGGGTTCCTCTCGGTCCGACGCGGATCAGGACGTCACGGCTTGCGGGCGAGTCCGCCGTGCTCGCCGATGGGCTTCGGGTCGTCGGCGTCCGCGTCCGGACGCCACTGGGTCACCGGGACCACGCCGGGCTCCACCAGTTCCAGACCGTCGAAGAACGCGGTGATCCGGTCGACGGTGCGCAGGATGTACGGCGCGGCGCCGCTCTCGTTGTAGGCGTCCTGGGCCCGGTCGAACTCCGGGTCGACGCCGCGCGACCCGTCGTTGATCGAGAGGTAGCTGCCGGACGGCAGGGCGTCGACGAGCCGGGCGGCGACGGAACGCGCCTGGTCGTAGTCGGGGATGTGGCCCAGGATGTTGCTGAGGATCAGCGCGATGGGCTGGTCGAAGTCCAGCGTCTCGGCGGCCGCCGCCAGGACGGTGTCGGGGTCGAGCACGTCGGAGTCGATGTACGCGGTCGCGCCCTCGGGCGTCGAGTACAGCAGCGCACGGGCGTGGGCGAGGACCATCGGGTCGTTGTCGACGTAGACGATCCGGCTCTCGGGCGCGATCCGCTGGGCGACCTCGTGGGTGTTGTCGGCGGTCGGCAGCCCGGTGCCGATGTCCAGGAACTGCCGGATGCCCGCCTCGGTGACCAGGTGGGTGATGTTGCGGCGCAGGAACGCGCGGCTGCTGCGGGCGACGGTGACGATGCCGGGGAAGACGGCGGTGTACGCGTCCCCGGCCTGCTCGTCGACCGGGTAGTTGTCCTTCCCGCCCAGCCAGTAGTTCCAGATCCGGGCCGAATGCGGCACGGACGTGTCGATCTTCTGCTGCGCGGCGTGGCCGGGGGTCGTCGAGGGGTCGCTCATGGGTGCGGTCCGTCTTTCAGCCGAGGCGTGGATGCTTGACCACAACCTACGACGCAACGGCCCCCTTCTGTACACCGGTTGGCCGACGGGCCCGGACGGCACCGGGCAGCCGTCCGGACGGCGGCGGTCCTCACAGCCTGGAGACGTTCTTCGAACGTCCGTTGGACGCCGGCTCAGAGCCTGCCGGGTGACCGCCCGGCCGCCTACTGGGCGCTGGCGGCCGGGCGCACCACGATCTCGTTCACGTCCACCTCGGCGGGCCGGGAGACGGCGAACGCGATGGCGTCGGCGATCGCGGAGGCCGGCACGGCCACCGAGCGGTAGGTCTTCATGTCCTCGCGCGCCCGCGGGTCCGAGATGGAGTCGGCCAGCTCGGACTCGGTGACGCCCGGGGAGACCACACTGACCCGGATGTCCCCGGCCGACTCCTGGCGCAGCCCTTCGGACAGGGCGCGCACGGCGAACTTCGTCGCGCAGTAGACGGCGGCGGTCGGCACCACCTCGTACGCGCCGACCGAAGCGACGTTCACGACGTGCCCGCCGCCCTGTTCCCGCATGACCGGCAGGGCCGCCGCGATGCCGTGCAGCACCCCGCGGACGTTCACGTCGATCATCCGGTCCCACTCGTCCACCTTCAGTTCCGACAGGGGCGAGAGCGGCATCACGCCGGCGTTGTTGACCATCACGTCCACGCGTCCCCAGCGCTCGGCGGCGGCCGACACGAAGGCCCGTACGTCGGCGGCGTCGGTCACGTCGAGCCGCCGGAAGCCGGCGGTGCCCCCGTCCGCGGTGATCCGCCCGGCCAGCTTCTCCAGGCGGTCGGTGCGGCGCGCGCCCAGGAACACCCGGTGGCCGTCGGCGGCCAGGCGCAGGGCCGTCGCCTCACCGATCCCGCTGCTCGCGCCGGTCACCAGAACGACCTTGGTGGTCTGCGTCATGACGATGTCCTCCCGATGGATGGTCCCGCAGCTGTCTGCGCCACCGAGTCTGTGCGGTACGGCGGGGACGGACCAGGACGGTTGGTGCCTGGGTGCGGCACACCCCGGCAACGCGCCGACCGGCCGCCGACCTCACCGGACACAGCGCGGACTTCGACGGTTCGCGCATGCCCCACGGCGTGCGCAACGCTCGGGACGCCGAGAACCTGGGCCGGGCGGGGACGGACCCCCGACTTCGTCCGCCACGTCTTCGGCGCGCGCGAGGCCCCCGGTCGGCGACGGGTCGTCCACCGCGCCGACCGCGTGGCCCGAGCACCCGGGCCCTCGGCCCGCGTGTGTCACCAGGCCGCCGGACGGAGGGTGGGCCGCGTGGCTAGCCGGCGTTCGCCGTGCCGCGTGCGGATGCCGTGCGGAGGATGTCGAAGCACTCGGCGAGCAGGGGCCGCAGCGGTGGCTCCTGCCCCTCGTCGATCCAGCGCCGGAAGGCGACCTTGAGCACGGCGATCGCCGCCTCGGCGGCCAGTCCCGCCGTCAGGTCGTCCACGTCGCGCTCACGCAGCGCGTCGGCGAGGGCGCCGGACAGGGAGGCGAGCTTGGTCAGTTCCCGCTCCCGCAGCTCGGCGTTGGCGTCGATGACGCCCTGCCGCAGGCGGACCAGATCGCCGCGCTCCTCGAAGACGCCCGCCGCGGCGTCCAGGGCGGCGGCCACCGCCTCCATCGGCGTCGCCGTCGCGGGCGCCGCCGCGACGGCGTCCACGCACAGCCCCTCCAGCCCGCCGGAACCGCCGAAGAGGACCTCCCGCTTGTCGGCGAAGTGCCGGAAGAACGTCCGCTCCGTCAGCCCCGCACGCTTGGTGATCTCGGCCACCGGGGTCTGCTCGTAGCCGCGCTCCACGTACAGCTCCAGCGCCGCCTGCTCCAGGCGGCCGCGCGCGTTCGGCTCCCATCGACCCATGCCGCGGATTCTACGCGAGGGCAGGCACTGTCATGCCCGGCTCCGCCCGCCCTCCGGGGACCGGTCCCGGTCCCGGTGGCTCACGCGCCGCCCCGCTCCTCGTCGCCGAGGACCGCTACGGCCAGGGGCCGCTCGCCCACCGGGAGCCGGGTCACCCGGCCGGTGCCGATGTCGACGAGGCTCAGACCGTTCCAGTAGCCGTCGCGGGTGAAGCCGCCCGAGACGTAGGCGGTGCCGCCGTCGGCCGAGAGGGCGACGGTCTCGTGCGGGCCGTCCAGGGGGATGACCCGTTCGTCGCCGTCGGGCGTGCGGACGGTCAGGGACGGGCCGCCGTCCTCGGACGGGTCGATCGGGCCGGTGCCCACCACGTAGAGCGTGCCGTCGGCGCCCGCCGTGACGCCGTGCTGGTGCGTGTTGGCGGTCATGTTCTCGATCCGGACCCGCCCGCTGCCGGGGTCGACCACCGCCAGGCGCTCCCCCTCGAACGGCAGCAGCAGGGCCCCGTCGGAGGGGCGTACGGCGGCGTAGTGCGGCTTGAGCCACGAGCCGAGGCCGCCCTCGGTGCCGTAGGGGGCGACCTCGACGCGGCGCGCGGTCCAGTCACGGGTGTCGACGACGCTCACGTCGAACGAGTCGTGGTTCGTCGCGTAGACCTGCCGCCCGTCGCGCGAGACGTCGACGTCGAAGGGACGGCGACCGACCGGTACGACCTCCGTCACCTCGCGTCGCCCGGTGTCGACGACCTCCAGTGCGCCGTCGCCGCCGGGGACGTTGACCCCGACGTAGACGCGGCTGCCGTCGGGGGACAGGGCGATGCCCATGCCGCCGCCCCGGTACTCGCCGGTCGTCACCGGGCCCGTGTCCGTCCGGTACGGGATCAGGGCGGTGCGCTCGCGGGTGCGGGTGTCCACGGCGGCCACACCCTCCGCGGTCGCCACCCACGCCGTGCCGTCCTCGCCCAGGGCGATCCCGTACGGCGCCGTCCCGACCCGTACCGAGCCCAGGTCGGCCGTCCGGCCCCGCCCGGCGGGGTCGACGAAGGTGACGGTGTCCGCGTCGAAGTCCGTGACCAGCAGGGTGCCTTCCGGCGTACGTGCGGACGCGCCGCCGGAGCCGGGCGTACCCGGGGCCGTGCTGGAGGGCGGGGCGGGCACCGGTGACGCGGGCCCGTCGCCGCCGCCGTCCGACGCGCATCCGGCCAGCGTCGCGGTGACGGCGGCCAGCGCGGTGAGCCGGCCCGCGAGGCGACGCCGGTTCACCGCCGCCCGCCCTCGTCGCGAGTGCCGTCGCCGCCGCGTGACTCGGCCCGCCGCAGCAGGTCCGCGACGGCCTCGAAGCCCCTGCGCTCGGCATGCGCACGGGCCGTGACACCGTCGCCGTCCGGCAGTGAGGGGTCGGCGCCCGCGGCGAGCAGGGCCGCCACGACGTCCTGGTGCGCGCGGTCGCCGTCGCCGAGGACGACCGCTTCGAGGAGCGCCGTCCAGCCGAGCCGGTTGACGTGGTCGACGTCGATGTCCGTCTCCGCGAGCACCGCCCGTACGTAGGCCACGTGACCGCGTTCGCTCGCCGGGATGACCGAGACGCCGCCGAAGCGGTTGGTCAGCGTGACGTCCGGGCCGCCGGGCAGCAGCGTCCGCATCATCGCGACGCTGCCCGTGACCCCGGTGACCAGCCACGCGCTGTCCGCACGCGCGTCCTGGGCGTTGACGTCCGCGCCGGCCGCGACCAGTACCTCGGCGACGGCGACCCGGTCGGCCAGGGCCGCCAGCAGCAGCGGCGTGCGGCCCTGTTCGTCGCGCAGGTCCCGGTCGGCACCGGCCCGCAGTGCCGCCCGGACGGCGTCGGCGTCGCCGCGGCGAACGGCGTCCGACAGGGCGAGGTCGGCGGGGGTGGGTGGCTTGGCGGTCATGGTGGGACAGCTCCGCGGTGTCGGGGACGTGTGCCTCCAGCCTGGGCCCGCGGAGCGCCCGCACGGGTCGGCGCTCCGGCTCCCTCGCCGCTGCCGGACGGACGACGGCCCTGTCGTCCGATCGGACGACCCCCTGAACGACTCGTTAGGCCTCCCGTCGGGCGTCCTGCTGGACGGCTCACCGGCCGCCCCGTCGGCCGCCGGGGCCCCGCGGGGCCGGATGCGCCGGTCAGCCGACCGGGAAGGGGAGCCGCCCCGCCAACCCGCCCAGCGCGGCCGTCTCCGCCGCGGTCGGTGCCCGCCGCCCGGTGCCGATCAGCAGCGCGTCCCGGTCGGTGAACGACGCGGGGAACGCCGCTCCGACGACCCCCTCCAGCAGCTCCCGCGAGCGCCCGAGCCCCTCCGCGGGCGGTGCCGCCGCCTCCGGGAGATGCGCGACCAGGTCGAGATGGTGCAGGGACCATTCCAGGACGTACGCCGAGAGGTAGTCGCCCGCGGTGAGCACCTGGTCCTGGGTACTGACCCGGCCGGCGGGATCCGCGAGCACCGCGGCGCGGCCCGCGGCGGAACCGACGTCGTCGAGATGGAACTTGAGCAGCCACGGCTGCTCGTAGGCGGCGGCCAGGCGGACGATCAGCGCGTCGAGCGGATCGTCCCCGGTCGGGGGATCGACGACCTGCCAGTAGGTCACCGCGTCCCGGGTCGGCTCCTCGGTGGTCGGGGTGGCCAGGGTGATCAGGACGTCCTGGGCGTCGATGACCAGGTGGCAGACCAGGTCCCGCACGAGCCAGCCGGTGCAGCCGGACGGCCGGGCGAAGTCCTCGTCGGACAGGTCGGCGACCGCGGCGAGCAGGGCCGACCAGGAACGGCTGAAGGGATCCACGCCCGCCAGCCAACACCACCGCCCGCCCGGCCGCGACCCAATTCGCGCGAGGGGCCCGTCCTTCCCGTGCGGGGCACGTGTGTCTGTGTCCGCTCAGCCGTCGGCGGTCGCGGCCTCCTCGGGCGGCTCGGGCGGCTCGGCCAACTGCTCGCGCACGTAGTTCCACACCACCGCGATCAACGCGGCGAAGGGGACGGCGAGCAGGCTGCCCACGATCCCGGACAGGCTGCCGCCCAGCGTCACCGCCAGCAGGACCACCGCCGCGTGCAGACCGAGGCCACGGCTCTGGATGATGGGCTGGAAGACGTTGCCCTCCAGCTGCTGCACCACCACGATGATCGCGAGGACGATGAGCGCGTCCGTCAGCCCGTTCGACACCAGGGCGATCAGCACGGCCACGAAGCCCGCGAACAGGGCACCCACGATGGGCACGAACGCGGACACGAACGTCAGGACCGCCAGGGGCAGTACCAGCGGCACGCCCAGGATCCACAGGCCGAGGCCGATGAACACGGCGTCGAGCAGCCCCACCAGGGCCTGCGACCGGACGAAGGAGCCCAGGGTCTCCCAGCCGCGCAGGGCGACGACCGGGACGTCGGTGGCCAGCCGGCCGGGCAACTGGCGGGCCAGCCAGGGCAGGAACCGCGGCCCGTCCTTGAGGAAGAAGAACATCAGGAAGACGCCCAGGACAGCGGTGATCAGGCCGTTGACCACCGCGCTCACCCCCGTCGCCACCGCGGTGGTGATGCTGCCGACGCTGTCCTGGATGCGCGCCACCGCCGAATCGACCGCACCGGTGATCTCGTCGTCACCGATGTTCAACGGAGGTCCCGCGGCCCACTCGCGCAGATGCTGGATGCCCTCGGCCACGCCGTCGGACAACTCATCGGTCTGGGAGGACATCGGTACGGCGATCAGCGCCACGATACCCAGGACGACCAGCAGGAAGGCCACCGTCACCACCGCGGCGGCCAGTGCCGGACGCCACCCGTGCCGCCGCAGGAAGCGGGCCGAGGGCCAGGTCAACGTGGTCAGGAGCAGACCGACGAGCAGCGGCCACACCACCGACCACATGCGGCCCAGGAGCCACAGGGTCACGGCGAGCATGACGAGTATCAGCAGCAACTCGCCCGAGAAGCGCGCGCTGGTGCGCAGCGCGGCCCGGGTCCTGGCGGCGCTCAATCCGGCAGACATGGGATCACCCTAAGGGGACGTCAGTACGATGGACCCACCAGTCCAATATTTTCGAGGTGTGCGGCGTGCGCGGTGAGTTGACGGCCAAGGGGAAGGCGACGCGGCGCCGCATCGTCGAGGGTGCCGCGGCGGTGCTGCGGGAGAGGGGTGTCGCGTCGACGACCCTGGACGACGTCATGGCGCGGAGCGCCACCAGTAAGAGCCAGCTGTTCCACTACTTCCCCGCGGGCAAGGACGAACTGCTCGTCGAGGTGGCCCGGTTCGAGGCGGACCAGGTGCTGGAGGACCAGCAGCCGCAGCTCGGCCGCCTCGACTCCTGGGAAGCCTGGCAGGAATGGCGGGACGTGGTGATCGAGCGCTACGAGACCCAGGGCGACCAGTGCCCGCTCGGGTCGCTGTTCCTGCAGATCGGCCGCTCCACCCCCGGCACGCGCGCGATCGTGGTCGAGCTGCTGCGCCAGTGGCAGGAGAGCCTCGCGGCGGGCATCAGGTCGCTCCAGGCGTCGGGCAGGCTCCCCGCCGATCTCGATGTGGAGACCAGGGCGGCCGCGTTGCTGACGGCCATTCAGGGCGGGGTGTCCATCCTGCTCTCGACGGGGCGGTCGACCCATCTGCGGGCCGCTCTCGACCAGGGGATCGCGGACCTCCGGCAGGCGGGCGCCGCCGGTCGGTGACGCGTCCACCGCCCGGGCCGGGCCCGCCCCGGTCCGGACGGTGCCGCGTGTCAGGCGGCGATGACGGCGGCCGCGGTGCGCCCGCCGTCGACGTCGAGCACGGTGCCGTGCACGAACGAGGACTCGTTGCCGGCCAGGTAGACGGCCGCGCCCGCGATCGCTTCGGGGGTGCCCATCCGCCCCGCGGGCGTGCCCTTCATCATGATCTCGGCGGGGTGGACCTCGCCGGGCGGGGGCGTCTGCACCACGCCCGGCGAGATGGCGTTCACCCGTACGCCTCGGGCCCCGAACTCCGCCGCCCACGCCCGCGTCAGGGTCTCCACGGCGCCCTTGGTGGAGCTGTAGAGGGCGCCGACCGGGACGCCCAGGCGCGCGATCCAGGAGCCCAGGTTGATGATCACCCCGCCGCCGGCCTCCGCCATGGCGGGTGCGAGGGCCGCGGTGAGGAAGAACGGGGCCTTCACGTTCACGGCGTAGACCCGGTCGAAGGTCTCCTCGTCGGTGTCGGTCGTGGTGCCGGGCGGATAGATCCCGGCGTTGTTGACCAGCACGTCCACGCGTCCGCCGAGCACACGGGTCGCCTCGCGGGCCAGCGCCCGCGAGGCGGCCGCGCTGCCGTCCAGGTCGGCGTGGACGAAGTCGGCCCGGCCGCCGGCGGCGCGGACGGCGTCGACGACCTCCCTGCCCCGTTCGGCGCTGCGCCCGGAGACGGCCACGTGAGCCCCCTCGGCCGCGAAGGCCTCCGCGATGGCCCGCCCGATGTTGCTGGTCGCCCCGGTCACCAGCGCGGTCCTGTCCGCAAGCCGCATCGACATGTTCCTGCTCCTTGCCTGCCCTCTCGCCCGTGTGCTTCTCCGTCGCCCCTGGCCGGTCGGCGGCCGGGGCGCGGATGCCACTGTGCGGCGAATAAAATGGACTGGCAAGTCCAGAACATGAGGCTGGTCGGGGCGGGGGCCGCGACGGGGGACCAGCAGGACGACCGCGAGGTGCCGCGCCACTCCCCCCGCGCGTCAGCTCTCGGGGACCTTGACCCAGTCGAGCGTGCGCTCCACTGCCATCTTCCAGCCCGCGTACCCCTCCGCGCGCTTCTCCTCGGACCACTGGGGCTCCCAGCGCCTGGACTCGCTCCAGTGGGTGCGCAGTTCGTCGGTGTCCCGCCAGAAGCCCGTGGCCAGCCCCGCCGCGTAGGCCGCGCCGAGGGCGGTGGTCTCCGCGACCACGGGGCGGCTGACGGGGACGCCGAGCACGTCCGCCTGGATCTGCATGCACAGGTCGTTGGCGGTCACACCGCCGTCGACCCGGAGCACGTCCAGGTGGACCGAGGAGTCCTGTTCCATGGCCTCGACGACGTCGCGGCTCTGGTAGCAGATGGCCTCCAGCGTCGCCCGTGCCAGGTGCGCGTTGTCGTTGTACCTGGCCAGGCCGACGATCGCGCCCCGCGCGTCGGAGCGCCAGTACGGGGCGAACAGGCCGGAGAACGCGGGGACGAAGTACATGCCGCCGTTGTCCTCGACCGTGCGGGCGAGTTCCTCGCTCTCGGCCGCCGTCTTGATGATCTTCATCTGGTCGCGCAGCCACTGCACGGCGGACCCCGTCACCGCGATGGAGCCCTCCAGCGCGTAGACCGGCGGGCTGTCGCCGAGCTGGTAGGCCACGGTGGTCAGCAGGCCGTGCTGGGAGCGGACCAGTTCGGTGCCGGTGTTGAGGACCAGGAAGTTGCCGGTGCCGTAGGTGTTCTTGGCCTCGCCGGGCGAGAAGCAGACCTGGCCGACGGTCGCCGCGTGCTGGTCGCCCAGCACTCCCGTGATGGGCACGGCGGCGCGCAGGGGCCGGGAGGTCCGGGTCGTGCCGTACGCCTCCCGGTGCGAGGAGGGGTTGATGGTGGGCAGCATGCTGCGGGGGATGCCGAAGAAGCCCAGCAGTTCGTCGTCCCAGTCGAGCGTCTCCAGGTCCATCAGCATGGTGCGGCTCGCGTTGGTCACGTCGGTGGCGTGGATGCCGCCGTCGGGGCCGCCGGTCAGGTTCCACAGGACCCAGCAGTCCGTGTTGCCGAAGACCGCGTGCCCCTGCTCCGCCGCCTCGCGGACGCCGTCGACGTTCTCCAGGATCCACTGGATCTTCCCGCCGGAGAAGTACGTCGCGGGCGGCAGCCCGGCCTTGCGGCGGATGACGTCGCCCCGGCCGGAGCGCTCCAGGTGGGCCGCGATGGCGTCGGTGCGGGTGTCCTGCCACACGATGGCGTTGTAGTACGGGCGGCCGGTGCGCGGGTCCCAGACGACCGTGGTCTCCCGCTGGTTGGTGATCCCGATGGCCGCCAGGTCGGTGCCCGACAGTCCGCCGTTGCGCAGGGCGTTCTGCATCACCGAGTTGGTGCGCTCCCAGATTTCCACCGGGTCGTGTTCCACCCACCCGGAGCGCGGGAGGATCTGCTCGTGCTCCAGCTGGTGCTTCGCGACCTCGTTGCCGCCGTGATCGAAGATCATGAACCGGGTACTCGTGGTCCCCTGGTCCACCGCGCCGATGAAGTCCGCCATGTTCGCTCCGTCTCTCCGGCCGGTGTCGGTCCTGGTCCGGGCACCTCCTCGGCCAGAGTAAGGCGACTTCTGGCAATCCGCACATAAAGGACATACCCGGCGTGCGGCGGCCGCCGGTGGAGGCCGCCGCACGGCACCGGCCGAGGGTCAGGGAGCGATCGGCAGCCGGCGCTTGTGGTCGGTCTGCCGGTAGCGGGTGAGGATCTTCTCGAAGGTCTGCTCCTTCACCGGCTTGCCCTCCAGGAAGTCGTCGATCTCCTCGTAGGTGACTCCGAGGGCGTCCTCGTCGGCCTTGCCCGGGTCGAGGGTCTCCAGGTCGGCCGTCGGAACCTTCCGGACCAGCTCGGCGGGCGCGCCCAGCGCGTCCGCGACGGCGCGCACCCGGCGCTTGGTGAGGCCCGTCAGCGGTACGAGGTCGGCGGCGCCGTCGCCGAACTTGGTGAAGAAGCCGGAGACCGCCTCGGCCGCGTGGTCGGTGCCGACGACCAGGCCGCCGTGCGCACCGGCCACCGCGTACTGCGCGATCATGCGCTGCCGGGCCTTGATGTTGCCGTGCACGAAGTCCTGGTGGCCGGCGTCGCGGAAGGCCACGTCGGCGGCGAGCAGGGCGTCGAGCGCCGCGTCGCTCGCGGGCTTGATGTCCACGGTCAGTACGTGGTCGGCCCGGATGAACTCGAGGGCGAGCTGGGCGTCGTGCTCGTCGGCCTGGACCCCGTGCGGCAGCCGCATCGCGTAGAAACGGGCCTCGTGCCCCGCGGCGCGGGCCCGCTCCACGGCGAGCTGGCACAGGCGGCCCGCGGCGGTCGAGTCGACCCCGCCGCTGATCCCGAGCACGAGCGCGCGCAGACCGGTGGAGGTCAGCCGCTCGGCGAGGAAGGCCACCCGGCGCTCGATCTCCCGTTCGGCGTCGAAGGTCTCCGCGACCTCCAGTTCCCGGGCGATCTCCTTCTGCTGGGCGATGGACGCCGGCTCGCTCAATTCCGCTCCTTGTTCGACGGGCAGGGCAGTTCTCGTTTCACCCTACCCACAGGCGCCCGGGGAACTCGGACCCACCGTCCGGCGGAGCGGGAGGTGCGGGGCGGCCGTCAGGGGCCGCCCCGCACGGCTGCGGGTCAGTCCAGCGGTTCGATGCGGATGTCGCGGAACCGGACCTTGTTCCCGTGGTCCTGCAACCGGATCGCCCCGGCGGCCGGCGTCTCGGCCCGGCCGGCCGCGGTGGGCCCGTCGAGCACGATGTCGTCGTGGACCGTCCTGCCGTTCCACACCACCGTCACGCGCGCGTCGGCGGTCTTGGCGCCGTTCTCGTCGAAGCGGGCGGCACGGAAGACGATGTCGTACGTCTGCCAGGTCTCCGGGGCCGTCGCCGCGTTGGTGTCGGGTGCCTTCTTCAAGTAGATCGCCCCGGCCTCGTTGGTGTCCGGGGTGGTGTCGCCGTAGGAGTCGAGGATCTGCAGCTCGTAGCGGTCCTGGAGGTAGATGCCGCTGTTGCCGCGGTCCTGGCCGGTCACGTCGTCCGGCAGCAGGGGCACGCGGAACTCCACGTGCAGCTTGAAGTCCTGGTAGGCGTCCTTGGTGCGGATGTCGCCGCAGCACACCTCCATCGACCGCTCCTCGGCCAGCGGCCAGGCGACCTTCCTCCCGTCCGTGTGCTGCCACTGTTCCTGGGAGGCGGCGGTGCCGTCGAACAGGGCGACCTGGGCGCCGTGCGGGCGCACGGTGATCAGGTCGAGGTTGACGTGGCCGGTGTCGCCGGGGTCGTAGCGGTAGGAGAGCGTGTTGTGTCCGGCGCGCAGCCGCAGCGGCTCGGTCCGGGTGGACCAGGTGTCCCAGTCCCCGGTCGAGGGGAGCTGCGTCTGGCGGACCTTCGTCCCGTTGGCGTACAGGGAGAGCGACTTGGTGCCCTCGAAGGGGTTCGGGCCGTTGGAGTAGCGCAGGCCCACGTCGTAGGTGCCCGGCTTCGGGACGGTCACGTCGAACGTCGTGGTGACCTTGCCCTCGGTGGCGTAGCGGTCGACGAAGCCGCTGCCGGAGTAGCCGGCGTGGTCGGTGTTGATGCCCGCCTTCCCCGTCAGAAGCGCCTCCTCGGCCTCGTACAGGGTGGCCGCCGGCGGCTGCTTGCCGGGCATCTCGTTGAGGGTGTACCAGGCCTCGGTGCTCCACAGCGTCTCACCGGAGGCCGAGGTGAACGGGCGCGGGGAGCGCACGTGCACGACGCGGTCCGGCTTCAGGCCGTCCAGCCGCAGCCGCACGGTGCGGCCGTCGTCCGAGAGCGTCGCGGACCGCACGGCCAGCTCCTCCTCGGCGATCTTCGGGCCGCCGTAGTCGCCGGTCGGCGTGTAGCGCCACTGCTCGGCCTCGTAGCGGGAGGCCAGCTCCGCGGCCGTCTCCTGCGACACCGGCTGGGTGTACGTGAGGTCGAAGCCGCCCGGCACGGCCCGCATCTTCTGGACGTCGAAGGTGTTGCCGCCGTTGGGCGTCAGCTTCTGGAGGCCGAACTTGAGCTTGCCCTCCTGCCCCCAGTTGCCGTCGGCGCCCAGGCCGCCGGTGTAGATCGCGCCGTCGGGGCCCATGGAGACCCGGTTGACGCCCGCCTCCAGGCCCTGCGTGTAGCGGAAGACGGCGCCCTGGTACTGGCCCTTCACCTTCTCCAGGTAGGCGCGCTGGAGGCCGCCGTAGGTGACGTCGCCGATCAGCATCTGGCCCGCGAACCTGCCCTTGGTGAGGTACAGCGGGGTGGAGGGCGAGTTGCCGATCTCGTTCTGCGGCAGCCACAGCACCGGCTCGGTGACGGGGGAGTCCTCGAAGGGTCCCGCGGGCTCGGTGTAGTGGTTGAAGAAGCGGTCCTGCTTGATCTGGACGAGCTTCGAGGCGGGCAGCCAGCCGCCCTGGTTGTCGGTGGCGAACAGGTCGCCGCCCGGCCCCCAGCCGATGCCGTTGGGCGTGCGCAGCCCGCCCGCGATCGGGCTGATCTTCCCCGTCTTCTTGCTGATCTTGTACGTCGTCCCGCGGTTGGGGGCCGGCTGCGGGGTGGTGGTCGCGCCGCCGAGGTCGATGGCGACGGAGAGGTTCACGTAGAAGTAGCCGTCGCGGTAGAGCAGGCCGAACGCGAACTCGTGGAAGTTGCCGCCGTAGGGCCAGGTGGCGACCGTACGGTACTCGTCGGTCACGTCGTCGCGGTCGCGGTCGACGAGCCGGGTCAGCTCGTGCTTCTGCGAGACGTAGAGCGAACCGTCCACGTACTTGATGCCCATCGGCTCGCGCAGCCCGCTCGCCACCTTCTCGACGGTCACCTTGTCGCGGCTGGTCTCACCGGTGACGTTGTCCAGGAGGTACACCTCTCCGGCAACGTTGTCGGTGCCGCCCCAGGTGCTGATCGCCAGGCGCCCGTCGGGCAGCCAGTCCATGCCGGTGACCTGCGGTTCGAAGCCGTCGGGGCGCAGGTCGATGAGGTCGAGGTCGGGACGTACGGAGGTGAGCGGCAGACCGTCGCCGGGGGTGTCGCGCCCGGCCTCGCACTCCTTGCGGCCCGGCGCCGTCACCCGGACGACCCCGGCGTCGGTGCTGAGCGCCTCGGTGGGGACGACGGTGAACTCGCTCTCGCCCGGCGGCATCCAGGACAGTTGCAGTTGCTGGCCGCCGCCGCGGTCGAAGTGGTCGATGCGCAGCGGGTGCGTTCCCGCGGTGAGGTCGACCGTGCCGTCCTTGGGCTCCGCGCCGTGCAGTCCGTCGTGGTCGATCACCGTGGCGTCGTCCAGGGTCAGCCGGGAGCCGTCGTCGCTGACGAGCCGGAACACATAGGTGCCGTCACGAGGGGCGACCAGGTAACCGGACGCCTGGGAGACGAAGTTGTCGGCGATGCCGCCGAAGTCGGCGGTGCTCGACCAGTCGACCGTCGGCATCAGCTTGTCGTGGTTGGGGGTCTGGCCCGGCTTGAGGGTGCACAGCTCGTTGAGGGGTGTCTGGACGTCGAACACGCGCAGGGTGACGCCGGGTTCCTGCGGCGGGATGTCGGCGGGCGCCGCCGAGGACGCCGGGGCGGCCCAGGCACCGCCGAGCGCGACGGCCGACGTCAGCAGGAGGATGAGGTGTCTTCGGGCACGCGAGAACAGCCGTGGGTGCATTGGTCCTCCGGGAGATGGGGACCGGACCGTGCCGGATATCGCTCCGGTCTTGTGCGGTAGGACGGACGTTCCGCCGCCAAGGTAGGAGACTTCCGCTTGACATGTCCATACTTTGTCATCGGTGTGTTCAAAGTTCTCGGCGTCGACTCGGCCTCAAGTCCCGTTCCCCGGCGCCGTGATCGGCCCGCCCGCCCGGCGGTCAGCGGCCCCTGCGCACCCGGGCGGCCGCGCGCGCCTCCGCGGCCTTGCGTGCCTCGACGGCCTTGCGGGAGCCCTTGGCGGCGCGGCCCGGCCGGGTGCCCATCCCGCGGAAGGGGGCGTTGCCGCTCTCCTGCGCCGGACCGGTCGGCGGCCGGCTCGCCCCGGCGCAGGCCGCCGTCCTCTCCCTGCCCGCGCTTCGCGCCGGTGAGGGCCGTCAGCTTCTGCTCGCCCGAGCGCACCGGGGTCACCGTCGGCCGGATCCCGGCCTCGGACATCATCCGGTTCACCTCGCGCCGCTGGTCGGGGGTGACGAGCGTGACCACGCTCCCCGCCCGTCCGGCCCGCGCCGTACGCCCGCCGCGGTGCAGGTAGTCCTTGGCGTCGGCCGGCGGATCGACGTTGACGACGAGGTCGAGCGCGTCGACGTGGATGCCCCGCGCCGCGACGTTGGTGGCCACCAGCACGGTGACCTCGCCCGCCACGAACCGGGCGAGGGTGTGCGTGCGCTGCGGCTGCGACTTCCCGCTGTGCAGGGCGGCGGCGGGCACACCGGCGGCCCGCAGGTGCCGGGTGAACCGGTCGACCCCGGCCTTGGTGTCCAGGAACATCAGCACCCGGCCGTCGCGGGCCGCGATCTCGGTGGCGGTCGCGTACTTGTCGGCGGGGTGGATGGTCAGCACGTGGTGCTCCATCGTGCTCACCGAGGCCGACGCCGGGTCGACCGAGACGGGAACGGGGTCGTGGAGGTGGTCCCGCACCAGCTGGTCGACGTCGCCGTCGAGGGTGGCCGAGAACAGCAGCCGCTGCCCGTCGGAGGGCACCTGCTCCAGGATGCCGGAGACCTGCGGCAGGAACCCCATGTCGCACATCTGGTCCGCCTCGTCCAGCACCGTGATCCGCACCTGGTTCAGATGGCAGTCCCGGCGGGAGACCAGGTCGGCCAGGCGGCCCGGCGTGGCGACGACCACTTCGGCCCCGTCGCGCAGCGCCTGGATCTGCCGGTTGATCGACAGTCCGCCGACGACCGTGGTCAGGCGGACGTCCAGCGCCCGTGCGTACGGCGCCAGCGCCTCGCTCACCTGCTGGGCCAGTTCCCGGGTCGACACCAGGACGAGGGCCAGCGGCCGCTTCGACTCCGCGCGGCGGCCCGCGGTCCTGGCGAGCAGGGCGAGCCCGAAGGCCAGCGTCTTGCCGGAGCCGGTCCGCGCCCGGCCCAGGACGTCGCGGCCGGCCAGCGCGTCGGGCAGGGTCGCCGCCTGGATCGGGAACGGCTCGGCCACCCCGAGGGCGGACATCGTCTCCACCAGTACCGGCGGCAGTCCGAGGCCGTCGAAGGATGCGGTCGGCTTCGCGTTCATGGGGGACCTCTCTGATCAGGCGCCCGGAACGCGACCGGGTCCGTACCCCTCGGTACGGACCCGGGCGCCTCAAAGCGTGCCGCCATTTTACCAGCGGGGCCGCCCGCGCCCCGCGGCCGACCGTGCGGGCCTACTTGGACTCGACCCGCCCGAGCGGGTCCGGCCCGGCCGCCAGCCCGTCCCGGGCCTGCTGCCAGGAGGTGTCCCCGGGATACAGCTCGGAGCGCAGATAGGCCCAGGTGAGCCGCTGCACGACGGCCACCCGCGCGGGGTCCTCGTCGGTGGTCTCCGCGACGTCGTATCCGGCCACCCCGCCGAGCCCGTGCTCCGCGCCGAACAGGGTCAGCAGGGACTTGGGGCCGGGGGAGAGGGTGTACGGGTCGGCATGCCACTCGGGTCCGGACACCGTCAGGTGGGCGGAGTCGTCCTTGTCGCCGGCGACGACGAGCGCGGGCGTGGTCATGCGGGAGAAGTCCGTGGTCAGGAAGAAGGGCATGTGCTCGGCGGCGGACTCGCTGAGGGCGTCGCCGCCCCGGCCGGGGGCCGCGAGCAGCACGCCGGCCTTGACGCGGGGCTCGGCCAGGTCCACCTCCGTGCCGTCGTCCGGATCGGTGAGCCGGGCGCCGAGCAGCAGGCTCGCGGTGTGTCCGCCCATCGAGTGCCCGGCGACCGCGACCCTGCTCCGGTCCAGTCGGCCGGAGAGCTGCGGGACGGCCTCCTCCAGGACGTCGAGCCCGTCGAGGACGCGCGTCATGTCCTCGGCGCGCGACCGCCAGAACAGGGGCGCCCCGGGGGTCCCGGGGTCCAGCGCCAGTGTCCGCGAGCTGAGATGGGTCGGCTGGATCACGACGAAGCCGTGTGCGGCCCAGTAGTGGGCGAGCGGGGCGTAGCCGTTCAGGGAGGAGAGGTGGTTCGAGTAGCCCTGGCCGTGCGAGAGCAGGAGGACCGGCAGGCCGGTGCCGGTCACCGGCGCGGAGACCCGCACCTGGAGGTCCACCGGCCGCCCCGGGGCCGGCAGCACCACCGGGGCGACGGAGAGGACGGGAGCGGGCGGGGAGACGAAGTCGGTCGGGTGGGTCTGTGCGCTCATGATGCGTGGGTCCGTTCGATGAATCGACGGCGGGGACGGCGAGGCCGTCCAGGAGTGGGCGCGTCGGCGTGAGAAAGCGGGACGCTGTCCCGGTTAAATATACGGAACGCTGTCCCGTTTAGTCAACGTGCCTGCTCCTGGGCCGGTGGTGAGCCGCGACGCGCCGCCCGGACACGGCGGTGGCTCCACCCGAGCAGGGCGAACAGCACGAAGCCGGAGATGATCAGGCTCGCCCCGGTGGCCCATCCCGAGTACGGCAGCTCGGGCACGAGGCCCCAGGCCACGCCGGCGGCGAGGAGGAACAGCCCCACGAGCACGGACCCGGCGATGCGCCATCGGGAGGAGACGCTCTCCTCGGCGGCACGCATCGCCCGGGTGCGGACCGGGGCGACGAAGCGGTCCAGCGCCGGAACGGCGCGCGCCAGCAGCACCACCCCGGCGAAGACGAGCAGCAGGCCAGGGCCGGGCAGCACCAGCAGCGCGACACCGACCAGCAGCAGGACGGCGCCGAGGGCACCCACGGCGGTCCGCCGGATCGACTCGACACCCCGCGCCATGGCGCCCCACTCTCCTGCGGTCGGCAAGGAATCCGGTTCCGTCGGCCTGCCCCACCCTAGGCGGGGACCGCGGCGCGGGCGATTCCGACGGGCTCGGCCGGCGTGCTCGGAGGCGTCCGGACCCGGCGGCACCGGGGCCGGGCAGCCGCGGGCGAAGGGCGCGCGCCGGGGGGCGAGGCCCGACATGGGCCCATGTGCCCGGCGGGCCCGGCCGGAGACGGGTGCTGACCGGTCACGTCCGCCAACGCCCGATGTGACAGGGGAAGTTGCGATTCGGCCCCATCGACGTGCGGGGGACTTCGCTGCTAGACCTGCACCACCCGTACCACCTGCACCCGCCTTCCAAGGAGGAGCATGTGAGACCACGTCGCGCGGTCGCCCGGACCGCATCGGCACTCGTCGCCGCCCTCGCCCTGACCGTCGGCCTGGGCGGCACCGCCGTCGCGGCGCACGAGGCGGAGACCGGTCCGGCCGCCGCCGGGACCGGCCCCGTCACGCACGAGGAGAACGACCGGGTCCCGGAGGGCTCGGTCTGGACCCAGCACTACTTCCCGTCCTCCGACCGCTCGGGCACCCGGCTCCACGCCGACGTCCTGCTGCCCGAAGGGCTGAAGCGGAAGGAGAAGGTGCCGGTCATCGTGTCGATCGGCCCGTACTTCGCCCACGCGGGCCAGACCGGCCCCGAGGGCTGGTCCCACACCGGCCCCTCCGCCCGCTTCCAGGACTTCATCGAGGGCACCGACCTGTTCGACCAGGGGTACGCCTTCGTCATGGTGGACCTGCGCGGCTTCGGCGGCTCCACCGGCTGTCTGGACTGGGGCGGACCCGGTGAACAGGCCGACGTCAGGGCCGCGATCGACTGGGCCGCGAAGCAGCCGTGGTCCACCGGCGCGGTCGGCATGTACGGCAAGTCGTACGACGCCGTCACGGGTCTCATCGGCAACAACCTGGACCAGCGCGCGCTCAAGGCCGTGGTCGCCCAGGAACCCGTGTGGGACATGTACCAGTACATCTACTCCAACGGCGTGCCGCGCCCGAACGTGACGGGCACCGCCGACGCGTACAACTCCATCGCCTCGATGCCCCCGATGGCGGACGACGACCCCCGCTACCAGGCCGCCGCCCGCTACGAGGAGGGCCACCCGGAGTGCCTGACGGAGAACTCGGCCGGCTACCGGATATCCGACCAGGGGGACGAGCACTGGACCTCCCGTGACCTGGCGAGGATGGCCAGGGGCAGCGACACCCCGCTGTTCGTCACGCAGGGCTTCGTCGAGAACAACACCAAGCCCGAGGAGATGGAGGAGTACCTCGGCAACCACCGCGGCCCCGAGCGCGGCTGGCTCGGCCAGTGGGACCACGTGCGCGGCGGCGACCGCGTCGAGGACGGACGCCTGGCCATGGGCCGCGAGGGCTGGTACGACGAGACCCTCGCCTTCTACGACCAGTACCTGAAGGGCACCAGGCCGACGGTGCGTTACCCGGCCTACGCCGTCGAGGACTCCACCGGTGCCTGGCGGGCCCAGCGCACCTGGCCCGTCACCGAGCGGTCGGTGACCCTTCCGCTCGGCGGCGGCTCCTACCTGGACGACGGCGGCGCGTCCGCCCGCGCGGCGCTGACCGCGGCCGGCAGCCCGGCACCGAAGGCACCGCCGCAGCCGACCGGCAGGTGGGACATGGAGAACGCGCCCGCGACCGAGCGGCCGGCGCCGGCCGGGCTGGCCGCGGAACTGGCGAAGCGTCAGCGCGCCGGTGAGGTCGCCTCCAGCTTCTTCGTCTGGTCGAAGCCGCTGCGGAACGCCACGCGCGTCACCGGCACCCCGCAGGTGTCCCTGACGGCCCGCGGCGAGGGCAACGTCATGCTCAAGCTGTACGACGTCGCCCCCGACGGCACCGCCGTCATGTTCGACGAGCAGGTCTCCCTGGTGAAGTCGGGCCGCCTGAGCGTCGACCTGAAGGCGACCGACTGGACGCTCGCCGCCGGGCACGTCCTGGCCGTGGAGATCGGCTCCATCCAGACCGGCTCCTGGCGGGACACCCCCTCCGGCGAGACCATCGAGGTCAGGGGAGCGAGGCTGCGGCTCGCGCTGGACGACCCGGCCGACGACATCGCCACCGCGGGCGACCGGTCGCCGTACCTGGACACGTACCTGCGCCAGTACACGGTGACCCTGCCGGCGGGCCCGGGCACATACTCGGTGGTTCCGGGCGGCCGGTCGTGACAAGCTGTGCTCCTGTTGTCCGAGCCCAGGAGGTCGTCATGACTGAAGAGTCTTCATCGCAAGCAGGTTCGGAACCGGCGGAGGACGAGCGTCCCGCCCTGACACCCGACGCCGACGGTCAGTACGACCTGAAGGGCAAGTTCCGCCAGGCGCTGGAGCGCAAGCGCGGCAAACAGGCGGAGGCCGCGGCCCTCGCCGCGGGCGCCGACGTGGCGAAGATCCGGGGCACCCACGGCCCCGCCGCCAGTCAGCGTTCGTTCCGGCGCAAGAGCGGCTGAGGCCGCCAACGACCGTCCCGCGCGGGGCCCGACCGTGGCAGCACGGTCGGGCCCCGCCCGTCGTGGAGGGCCGTTCGGGAGTGCTCAGGGGCGGGTGGTCAGATAGCCGCCCATGGAGGTGAAGTACTCCGTCGCGGCCAGCTCCCTTCCGTCCTGCGTCCTCACCCGCGTCACGGCGAGACCGTGGTTGCGGCCCCGGCGCGCGTCCGCCCCGGCGACGATGACCACACCCTCGCCCTCGCGGTAGAAGATCCGGCCGGGCGTACCGCCGTAGCGGCCCTCGGAGACCACCGCGGCGAGGATCTCCAGACGCCTGCCCCGGTGGAAGGTGAAGGCGCTGGGGTACGGCTCGGACTGGGCCCGGACCAGACGCTCCAGGTCCTCGGCCGGCCAGTTCCAGTCGATGCGGATGTCCTCGGCGGACCGCTTGTGGAAGAAGCTCGCCCGGGACCGGTCCTGCTTCGTGAACTCCGTCTGCCCCGCCGCGATGAGGCCGAGGGCGCCGATGGTGACCGGGGCGATGAGGTCGACGGTCTTGTGGAACAGGTCGGTGGCGGTGTCCGCCGGCCCGACCGGCACCGCCTCCTGCCGGACGATGTCCCCGGCGTCCAGCTCGTCGTTCATCATGTGCGCGGTGACGCCCACTTCGGTCTCGCCGTTGATCAGCGCCCAGATCAGCGGGGAGAACCCGGCGTACTCGGGCAGCAGTGAGTCGTGCACGTTGAGCGTGCCGTGGCGCGGCAGGCCGAAGATGCGCGGGGGGATCCAGGTCCGCCAGTTGTTGGCGACGATGAGGTCCGGGTCGGCGTCCCTGAGGCGCTCGAACAGTTCGTCGTCGTCCGGGCGGTTGCGGATCAGCACCGGGACGCCGTGCTCCTCGGCGAGGTCGGCGACGGAGTCGCTCCAGATCTTCTCGTACGCGTGCTCGCTCTTGGGATGGGTCACCACCAGGACCACGTCGTGCTCGGAGTCCAGCAGGGCTCGCAGGGTGCGGTGCCCCCAGGTCTGGTAGCCGAACATGACGACCCGCATGGGTGTTCCTCCTCGGAGCAGGGGCTGACCCGGAAAGTTAAGCAAGCCTTACCTTAGTGTGCAACACCGCCATGAGACGCGTCAGTTGGCTCGAAACGGCCCCTGTCGCGCCCTATCGACACCCGTATCTCATTAGCTTAGGCTCACCTAAGTTTCCGGCGCACGAGGGGAGTGACATGTCACAGGTTCTTCCTGCTGACTCAACGCTGGTCCACGACCTCATTGGTATCGGCTTCGGGCCGTCCAATGTCGCCATGGCGATCGCGATCCGCGAACACGACGCACGGACCGGCGGGCAGGAGGCGCTCGACGCCCGCTTCTTCGAGCAGCAGCCGCGCTTCGGCTGGCACCGCGGCATGCTGATCGACGACGCGACCATGCAGGTGTCCTTCCTCAAGGACCTGGTGACCCTGCGCAACCCGGCCAGCGAGTACAGCTTCCTCTGTTACCTGCAGAGCAAGGGGCGGCTGATCGACTTCATCAACCACAAGAACCTCTTCCCGCTGCGGGTCGAGTTCCACGACTACTTCGAGTGGGCCGCGGGCAAGGTCGACGACATGGTCTCCTACGGCCACGAGGTCGTCGGCGTCGCACCCGTCGTGCGGGACGGAGTCGTGGACCACCTGGAGGTGACGGTCCGTTCGGGGGAGGGTCTTGAGGTCCACCGGGCGCGCAACCTCGTCGTCGGCACCGGGCTGCGCCCCCTCGTGCCGGAGGGTGTGGAGCGCGGCGACCGCGTCTGGCACAACTCGGAACTGCTGGCCAGGGTCGACACGTTGGAGGGCACCTCGCCCTCCCGGTTCATCGTCGTCGGCGCCGGGCAGAGCGCCGCCGAGAACGTCGCCTACCTGCACCGCCGCTTCCCCGCGGCCGAGGTCTGCGCGGTCTTCGCCCGCTACGGCTACAGCCCCGCCGACGACAGCGCGTTCGCCAACCGGATCTTCGACCCGGCCGCGGTCGACGACTACTTCACCGCGCCCGGCGGCGTCAAACGACGGCTGATGGACTACCACGGCAACACCAACTACTCCGTGGTGGACATCGACCTGATCGACGACCTGTACCGGCAGATGTACCGGGAGAAGGTCCTGGGCACCGAGCGGCTGCGCTTCCTCAACGTGTCCCGGCTCTCCGACGTCAAGGAGACGCCGGAGAGGGTACGCGCCACCGTGACCTCCCTGGTCACCGGCGAGGAGAGCCTCCTGGACGCCGACGTCGTGGTCTTCGCCACCGGCTACGGCCCGGCCGACCCCCTGGGCCTGCTCGGCGAGGTCGCGGACCGCTGCCTGCGCGACGACGAGGGCCGGGTGCGCGTCGAGCGCGACTACCGCGTCGCCACCGACCCCGCCCTGCGCTGCGGCATCTATCTGCAGGGCGGCACCGAGCACACGCACGGCATCACGTCGTCGCTGCTGTCCAACACCGCCGTCCGGGTCGGCGAGATCCTCGCCTCACTCCTCGGCCGGGGTCTCGAGTCCGCCTCCGACGCGGCCCGTACGGTCGCCGACGGAACCGGCACCGGCGCGCGTTGACGTACATCGCCATGACCACGACTGCGGCCCAGCGCCCCGCGTCCACGCCCAGCGGCCCGTCGGAGGCGCGCCGGCGTCGGCTTGCCGGCCTGGGTGTGCTGGCGGCGCTCCTCGTGGTCGCGGCGGCGGCCTCGCTGGCCGTCGGCGCGCGGGCGCTCAGTGCCGCCGAGGTCTGGCACGGGCTGTTCGCGGCGCCCGAGGCCGACCAGCGGCTCACCGAGATCAGGCTCATCGTGCAGACCGTACGGGTGCCCCGCACGGTGCTCGCCGTCGTGGCCGGCATCGCGCTGGGCGTCGGCGGGGCACTGATCCAGGGGTACACGCGCAACCCCGTCGCCGACACGGGGCTGCTGGGGGTGAACTCCGGCGCCTCGTTCGCCGTGGTGTCGGGGATCGCCGCCTTCGGGTTCACCAGCCCCTTCCAGTACGTGTGGTTCGGCTTCCTGGGCGCGGCGGTCGCCGGTGCCGTCGTGTTCGGGCTGTCGAGCATCGGCCGGGGGGCGGGCAACCCGCTGACGCTCGCGCTGGCCGGGCAGGGGGTCACGGTGTTCCTCGCGGCGATGACCACGGCGGTCGCGCTGACCGACAAGGCCTCGCTGAACGCCCTGCGGTTCTGGAACGCGGGCTCGCTGACCGGGGTCGGCTTCGACGTCATCTGGCCCGTGTCCGCCTTCATCGCGACCGGGCTGCTGCTGGCGCTGACCACACTGCCCTCCGTCAACCTGCTCAACCTGGGGGACGACGTCGCACGGGGGCTCGGCGTGAACATCGCGCTGACCCGCACGGTCGGCATCGTCGCCATCACCCTGCTGGCCGGGGCGGCGACGGCGGCCTGCGGCCCCATCGCGTTCCTCGGGCTCATGGTGGCCCACGTGGCCCGGTACCTGACCGGCCCGGACTACCGCTGGCTGGTGCCGTACGCCGGTCTGCTCGGCGCCGTCGTGCTGCTGGTCTGCGACATCGCGGGGCGCCTGGTCGTACGGCCGGGGGAGCTGGACGCCGGGGTCGTCGTCTCGCTCCTCGGCGCACCGTTCTTCGCCGTCCTGGTGTGGCGCGGGAAGTTCAAGAACGCGTGAACGGGGCGGACATGAAGACGAACGGGGCGGACCCGGCGGTGGACGCGGCAGTGGACGTGAAATCGGACGTGCGGGCCCCGGTGGCGCCCGGTGTGCGGTTCGGCGGCGTGTCGTTCGTGTGGCGGCCCTGGATCGCGGCTGTCACCCTGCTCCTGGCGGTGGCGGCCTTCCTGGTGTTCTGCCTGTCCATCGGGGTCGGGGACTTCCCCATCGCCCTGCCCAGGGTGTTCGCCACGATCCTCGGCCGGGGCGAGCAGGTCGACGAGTTCGTGATCATGGACCTGCGGATGCCCCGGGCCCTCGCCGGACTCGTCGTGGGCGTCGCGCTCGGGGTCTCCGGCGCCCTCACCCAGTCGATCGCCCGCAATCCGCTGGCCAGCCCGGACGTCCTCGGCATCACCAGCGGCGCCGGCGCGGTCGCGGTGTTCCTGGTGACGGTGTCGGGCCGCGCCGCGACGGCCGTGGCCGACTCCGTGGGCCTGCCGGCGGCGGCACTCGCGGGGGGCCTCGGCACCGGGCTGCTGGTGTACTTCATGGCGTGGCGCCGCGGGATCGACGGCTTCCGGCTCATCCTCATCGGCATCTCGGTGAACGCCGTGATGCAGGCGATAACGACGTGGCTGCTGGTCACCGCCGACATCAGGGACGTGGCCCGGGCCCAGGCGTGGCTGGTCGGCTCGCTGGACAACCGGTCCTGGCACGAGGTCCACGTCGCCCTGTGGTGCACGCTCGTCCTGCTGGCCGTCGTGGCCTGCGTCGCCTTCCAGTTCAAGCCGCTGCACTTCGGCGACGAGGTCGCCGCCGGGCTCGGCGTCCGGTACGGCGCGGTGCGCGCCGTCCTGCTGCTGTGCGCGGTACTGCTGGCCGGTGTGGCGGTGAGCGCGGCGGGACCGGTGCCGTTCGTGGCGCTGGTGGCGCCGCAGGTGGCGATGCGGCTGGCCAGGTGCCCGACCCCGCCGCTGGTGGCCTCCGGCCTGGTGGGGGCGCTGCTGCTGACCGGCTCCGACCTGGTCGCGCGCACCGCGCTGCCCGTCTCGCTGCCGGTCGGTGTGGTCACCGCCGCCATCGGCGGGCCCTTCCTCGTCTATCTGCTGGTGCGGGCGAACCGCAGATAGCTGGTACAAAGTAAGGTGAGCCTAATCGAGGGGGCCTTGTGGTCGTTCAGTCCATCACCGGGACCAAGACGGAAGTTGACGGCGCCTCACGGCTGGCGGCCAGGGGTGTCACCGTCGGGTACGGGGCCCGGTCCGTCATCGACGGTCTCGACGTGGCGATCCCGCCCGGGGTGATCACCACCATCATCGGACCCAACGGCTGCGGCAAGTCGACCCTGCTGCGCACCCTGTCCCGGCTGCTCAGGCCGACCGGCGGAACGGTCGTGCTGGACGGCGAGGACATCGCCTCGCTCAGGACCCGCGACGTGGCGAAGAAGCTCGGCCTGCTGCCCCAGGCGCCGGTCGCCCCGGAGGGACTGACGGTGTCCGACCTGGTCGCCCGGGGCCGTCACCCGCACCAGAGCTGGCTGCGGCAGTGGTCCTCGGACGACGCCGACGTCGTACGGCGGGCGCTGGCCATGACCGGCGTGTCCGACCTCGCGGACCGTCCCGTCGACTCGCTCTCCGGCGGACAGCGCCAGCGCGTGTGGATCTCGATGACCCTGGCCCAGGGCACCGACCTGCTGCTGCTGGACGAGCCCACCACCTATCTGGACCTCGCGCACGCGGTCGACGTGCTCGACCTGGTCGACGACCTGCACGAGTCCGGGCGCACCGTGGTCATGGTGCTGCACGACCTCAATCTGGCCACGCGCTACAGCGACAACCTCGTCGTCATGCGGGAGGGCGCGATCCTGGCGCAGGGGCATCCGCGCGACGTGATCACCGCCGACCTGCTGCACGAGGCGTTCGGACTGCGCGCCAAGGTGATCGACGACCCGGTCGGGGACCGCCCCCTCGTCGTACCGATCGGACGCACCCACGTCGAACTCGACCGGCAGGCCCCGGAGTTGGCGCAGTGAGGGTAGGCTAACCTCACTCGGGCGCGACAAGGTCTGCTGCCCTCAGGCGGGCGCAGTGGACGGCGCGACAGCAAAGGGATCTCCGGATGCTCCTCAGAACGACGCGTACGAAGCCCTGGCGACGACTCGCGGCGGCCCTGTCCGCCGCCGCGCTCGGCGTCGGACTCCTCGCGGGATGCGGTTCCGACTCGGACGACTCGGCGGACCGGGCCGGCGGCGACACCCCGGCCGCCGCCGGCGCCTTCCCGGTCACCGTGGAGCACGCGTTCGGAACGACGAAGATCGAGAAGGCCCCGGAGCGGGTCGTCTCCGTCGGCTACACCGACGACCAGACCGTCCTGGCCTTCGGCATCAAGCCCGTCGGCATGGTCGACCAGTACCCGAACCCGGCCGGGCAGAGCCCCGACATCAACACCCAGTGGCCCTGGGTGAAGGACAAGTGGGGCGGCGCCGTGCCCGAGGTCATCATGAAGAACGGTGACACGGGCCCCAACTACGAGAAGATCGCCGCCCTGCGCCCCGACCTGATCGTCGCGGTCTACTCCGAGATCGACCGGGCCGCCTACGACAAGCTCTCCAAGATCGCGCCCACGGTGGGCCGCACCAAGGGCGAGAAGGAGCCGTTCAGCGCTCCCTGGCAGGACAACGCGCTGCACATCGCCAAGGCGCTCGGCAAGGCCGAGGAGGGCGAGAAGATGGTCGCCGGCATCCAGGGCAAGCTGGACGCGGCCACGCAGGACCACCCCCGGTTCGCGGACCAGACCGCGGTGGTGCTCTCCTGGTACAAGGACTCGGTGGCCCCGTTCACCTCCACCGACGTGCGCGGGCGGCTGGTGACCGGCATCGGCTTCAAGTACCAGACCGAGATCGACGAGATCGCCGGCGGCGACTTCTACACCACGCTCTCGCCCGAGCGCGTCGACCTGGTCGACGTGGACCGCGTCTTCGTCATCAACGACAAGGCGGACCAGGACGCGTTGAAGAAGTTCGAGCTGTTCGGCAACCTGGACGCCGTCAAGAACGGCAAGGTGTCCTACCTGCTGGACAGCGAGGGCCCGGCGGTCGGCGCGGCCATCTCCCAGGGCACCCTGCTGTCGATGCCGTACGCCGTCGACGAACTCGTCAAGGCGGCCGGGCAGGGGTGAGCGCCACCGACGCCCCTCCCGCCCCGGCCGTCCTGCGCACGGCGACCGGACGCGAGGCAGTCCGATGGGTCGCGGCCCACTGCCGCCAGGTGCCGTGGCTGACGGCCGCCACGGTGCTCACCACGGTGGCCGGGGCGGCGCTCCAGGTGCTCCCGGTGCTCCTGCTGGGCCGCGTGGTCGACGCCGTGGCCGGGGGCAAGTCGCAGTCCGTCCTGGTCACGATCGGCGCCCTGATGGTCGCCGCGGCGCTGCTCGGCGCGGCGGCGACCGCGGTGTCGACCTACCTGATCGGGCGGCTGGGCGCCGACCTGCTCGCCCGGCTCCGCGAGGGCGCCGTCCGCGCGGTCCTGGCCATGCCCAGCGCCCGCGTCGAACAGGTGGGCCGCGGCGACGTGCTGTCCCGGGTCGGCGACGACGTCGCCGTGATCTCCAAGGGCATCCGCAGCGCCGTACCCACGGTGTTCTCCGCGGGCGTCCTCGTCACCATCGCCACGGCCGGCATGTTCGGCCTCGACTGGCGGCTCGGCCTTGCGGGCGCCGGCGCGCTGCCCGCCTACGCGCTGGCCCTGCGCTGGTACCTGCCGAGGTCCGCCCCGCTCTACCGCAGGCAGCGGGTGGCCCAGGCCGACCGGGCGCAGGCCCTGATCAGCGGCCTGGACGGCATCGACACCGTCCGGGCGTACCGGCTCGAGGGCGCCTTCCGCGAGCGGGTCACCCGCGAGTCGTGGCGGGTGCGCGACCTCGGCATCGAGGTGTTCCGGTTCTTCGGCCGGTTCGTCGGCCGGGAGAACCGCGCCGAGTTCATCGGGCTGACCCTCATCATCGTGGTGGGCTACGCACTGCTGGAGGCGGACGCGGCCACGCTGGGCGAGGTGTCGGCGGCCCCGCTGCTCTTCCACCGGCTGTTCACCCCGCTGGGCGCCATCATGTTCACCTTCGACGAGGCGCAGAAGTCGGGCGCGAGCCTGACCCGCCTGGTCGGCGTGCTGGGGGAGGACGCGGCGGACCGGCTGGTGGGCGACGAGTCCGTCGGCGCGGCGGCCGGACCGTACCCGGTCACGGTGCGGGGGCTGACGTTCACCTACCCGGGTGCCGGGGAGCCGGTCCTCAGCGACGTCGACCTGACGATCCCGGCGGGTGGTTCGCTCGCCCTGGTGGGGGCGACGGGCGCGGGCAAGACGACCCTGGCCGCGCTGGTCGCGGGCATCGGCACCCCGCAGGAGGGTTCGGTGCGCGTCGGGGCGACCGATCTGGCGGGACTCGACGGGGCCGGGGCGCGGGCCCTGGTGAGCATCCTGACCCAGGAGACGCACGTGTTCTCCGGGCCGCTCGCCGACGACCTGCGGCTGGCCGCCCCGCGAGCGACCGACGCCGAACTCCTGGGTGCCCTGCGCACCGTGGGCGCCGGTCAGTGGGTCGACGCGCTGCCCGACGGGCTGAACACGCCGGTGGGTGAGGGCGGCGAGCGTCTGGACGTGACCAAGGTCGCCCAGATCGCGCTGGCCCGGCTGGTGCTCGGGCGGGCACCGGTGGTGGTGCTCGACGAGTCGACCGCGGAGGCGGGCAGCGAGGGTGCCGCCGAGCTGGAGCGGGCGGTGCTGGCCGCGTGCGCGGGCCGCACCACCCTGTTCGTGGCGCACCGCCTGACCCAGGCGATGGCGGCGGACCGGATCGCCGTGCTGGACGGCGGACGGGTCGTCGAGGAGGGCACGCACGCGGAGTTGGTGGCGCTGGGCGGCCGCTACGCACGGCTGTGGCGGGCCTGGCGAGAGGGCAGCCGGGCGGGGTGTTAGGTATGCCTAAGTTAGGTTAGCCTGCCTTCATTCCTTGGAAGGGGCGTTGAGTCTTCGATGATGGAACCGACCGCTTCTCTCGTACGGCTTTCCCCCGCGCAGCTGACCGGCATGCGCCGGCGCACCGGCGACTTCCCCGACCAGGTCATCGCCGAGGCGTGCGCCGTCGGACTGGCGTACTGGACCTCGGGCCGCGGCCCCGCCGGACTCGACCTCACTGCGGGCACCCTGTTCACCGATGTGCTCGGCTGGACCGACAACGGCGGCACGGCGCCCAACGGTTGGACCGTCGGCACCGACGGCCGGACCATCACCCTCCCGGACGGCGTCGTACCGGACGACGCCCAGCTCGCGCTCGACGACCTCGCCGACTTCCCGGACCGCCCGCTCGGCACCATCGGCCCCTCCGGCCCGGCGGAGCGGCTCGCGGACCTCGCCCGGTGGAACGACACGGACGCCGACCGGGCCCGCCCCACCCTGGTGGAGATGTTCCGCGAACAGGCGCGCGCCAGGCCGGACGCCGTGGCCGTCGTCGACGAGCACCGCACACTGACCTACCGTCAGACGGCGGAGCTGTCCGCCCAGTTGGCCCACCACCTCATCGCTCGCGGGCTCACCGGCGAAGACGTCGTCGGCATCTCCCTGGAACGCTCCGCCGAGATGGTGATCGGGCTGCTCGGAGTGCTCCAGGCGGGCGGTGCGTTCGTCCCGCTCGACCCGCACTGGCCCGCCGAACGCCGGGCCGTCGTCATCGAGGACGCGGGCGTCGTCGTACAGCTCAACTCCTCGGGCGAGCACGCCCGGACGGAACCGGAAGCCGTGGCCGTGGACCTCGGCGACTGGCGGTTCGGCGCCCGTCCCACCGAGGGGACCGGGATCACCGTCTCCGGCGACGCCCTGGCCTACGTGATCTTCACCTCGGGTTCGACCGGGCGGCCCAAGGGCGCCATGATCCGGCACGAGGCGATCAGCGAGCGCCTGCTGTGGCAGATCCACGAGATCCTGGGCTTCGGACCCGACGACGCGGCACTGTTCAAGGCGCCGCTGTCCTTCGACATCTCCATCAACGAGATCTTCCTGCCCCTCGTCGGCGGCGGCCGCCTCGTGGTCCTGCGCCCCGGCGGCGAACGCGACCCGCAGCACCTGCTGAGCGTGATCGACGAACAGCGCGTCACCTTCACCTACCTGGTCTCGTCCATGCTGGACGTGCTCCTTGAGATGGTGGGCGACTCGGGGCGCCTCGACAGCCTCCGGCACGTCTGGTGCGGCGGCGAGGTGCTCACGCCCGAACTGTACGAGCGCTTCCGCACCCGGCTCGACATCCCCCTGTACCACGGCTACGGCCCCGCCGAGACGACCATCGGCGTCTCGCACGTCGTCTACCGGGGAGCGGCCGAGCGCCTGTCGACGTCGATCGGCCGGGCCAACCCCAACACCCAGCTGTACGTCCTGGACGACGAACTGCGCCCGGTGCCGGTCGGCGTCGGCGGCGAACTGTACGCGGGAGGACTGCTGCTGGGGCGCGGCTATGTGAACGCGCCGGGCCTGACGGCCTCCCGGTTCGTGGCGAACCCCTTCGCGAACGACGGCTCCCGGCTGTACCGGACCGGCGACCTCGCGCGCTTCGCCCCCGACGGCTCGCTCGACTTCCTCGGCCGCGCGGACAACCAGATCAAGATCCGCGGCATGCGCCTGGAGATCGAGGACGTCGAGGTCGGCCTCGCCGAGCACCCCCACGTGCGCCACACCTGCGTCGTCGCGAAGAAGAACACCGCCGGCGGCACCTACCTGGTGGGATACGTCATCCCGGCCGCCGGCCACGAGGACCTGCGCGCGGACGACGTCAAGGCGTGGGCCGGCGCGCACCTGGTGGAGTACATGGTGCCCACCCACGTCGTCGTGCTGACCGAGTTCCCGCTCACCGCCCACGGCAAGCTCGACCGGCACGCGCTGCCCGACCCCGTGCTCGCCGCCGCCTCCGTCGTCCCGCCCGCCACCGACGAGGAACGGACGGTGTGTGCCGCGGTCGCGACCCTGCTCCGGCTGGACCGGGTGGGGACCGACCAGGACTTCTTCCAGCTGGGCGGGGACAGCATCCTGGCGATCTCCCTGCTGAGCGCGCTGCGCGACGCCGGACTCTACGTCACGGCCGGGCAGATCTTCACCCACAGCACGGTGGGAGCGTTGGCGGCGGTGGCGAGCCGCGAGGACACCACAGCCGTGGACCACCGCGACGTGGCGACCGGAACCGTCGTCGGACCACCGGTCGTGCAGTGGCTCGGCGAGACCACGGACGCGATCGACGGCTTCGTCCAGTCGGTCGTGCTCAACACCCCGGCGGACCTCACCGCGGACGCCCTCGACACGCTCCTCACCGCCCTCGTCCGCCGCCACCCCATGCTGCGGGCCAGGCTGGTGCGCGGTGACCGCTGGAGCTTCGACATCCCGGAGGCGGACGTCGTTCCTGCCGGGTCCCTCTGGCAGGAGAGCGACGAGTCACTGGACGCGTGCGTCGCCCTCGCCACCGGGGAACTCGACCCGACGGGCGGCACGATGCTGCGCGCCGTCTGGCGCCGCGAGGCACGGCAACTGGCCGTCGTCGTCCACCACGTGGTGATCGACGGCGTGTCCTGGCGGGTGCTGACGGACGACCTGGCCACGGCCTGGCGGCAGCTCGCCTCGGGCACTCAGATCGCACTCCCACCGGTCGGGACGTCGTTCCGGCGCTGGACCCAACTCCTGGAGCGCGCGGCGTTCGACGCGGACAGCACCTACTTCCGGCGCCCCCTGCCGGGCCCCGACGAACCGCTGGGCAGACGCGCCCTCACCGAGGACGACGCCGTGGCACGCGAGCGGACCCGGACCGTCACGGTCGGCGCCCGGACCACGGCGGCGCTGCTCGGGGACACCCCCGCGAAGTTCCACGCGGGCGTCAACGACGTCCTGGTCACCGCGCTCGCCGTCGCCCTCGCCCGACGGCGCCGGGACCTCGGACAGAGCCAGACCTTCGCCCACCTCGAACTGGAGGGCCACGGCCGCGAGGCCGCGTTCGTCGCCCCGTCCGCCGGTTTCGAGCCGGAACTCTCCCGGACCGTGGGCTGGTTCACCACCCTCTTCCCGGTGACCGTCGACCCCGGCACGGCCACCGACCCCACCGCACCCGAGTACCTGGCCGCAGCCCTCAAGGCGGTCAAGGAGGACCTCGCGCGCGTACCGGACCACGGCGTCTCCTACGGCGCCCTGCGCCACCTGGCCCAGGCCGCCTTCGACGCGCCCGCACCCCAGGTGCTCTTCAACTACCTGGGCCGCTTCGACGCGGGCTCGTCCGGCGACTGGCAACTCGCCCGCACCACCGGACAGCTGGGCGAGAAGCGCGACCCGCGGATGCGGCTGCCCCGCGCCCTGGAGTTCAACGCGATCGCCGAACCCGGCCCCACCGGCGCGTACGAGCTGGTCACCGCCATCTCCTGGCCCGACGGCATGTTCACCGACACGGACATCAACACCCTCGGCGCCTACTACGAGCAGGCCCTCGCGGGTCTTGCCGCGCTGGAGAGCGGCGGCCACTCGCCCAGCGACTTCCGCCCGCTGCCGCTCACCCAGGCCGACGTCGACGCGCTGGACGGCCCGGCGCTGCGGGACATCCTCCCGCTGACCCCGCTGCAGGAGGGCCTGTACTTCCACTCGGTCTACGACGACGACGCCACCGGCAGCTACGTCGAGCAGCAACTGCTGACCCTGGAGGGCGAGGTGGACCCCGGCCGGCTGGCGACGGCGGCCACCCGCCTGCTCACCCTCCACCCGAACCTCGCCGCGCGTTTCGTGGCCCTGGCCGACGGCCGTGTGGTGTCCGTGCTGGAGAACGGCGTCGAGGCACCCTTCACCACGCTGGACCGCCCGGGCATCACCGACGACGAGATCCGCGCCCTCGCCGAGCGGGACCGCCGCGCCGGATTCGACCTGGCCACCGGTCCGCTGATGCGGTACACACTCGTCCGCGCGGGAGCCGGCCGGCACGTCCTGGTGCAGACGGTGCACCACATCGTCGCCGACGGCTGGTCGGTGCCGCCCATGCTGCGCACCCTGCTGGCCGAATACCACGCGCCCGGTTCCGGACACGCGCTCGGCGGCTTCCCCGGCCACGTACGCCGCCTGGCCGCACGCGACGACGCGGCGAGCGACCGGGTGTGGGACGAGCAACTGGCCGGGCTCCCCGGCCCGTCGCTGATCGCCGAGGGACACACACCCTCCGCGCACTTCGCCGACACCGCCGTGACGGCGGACACCGACGTCGACGCGGCCGCCCGGTCGGCCGGGGTGCCGCTGAGCGTCGCCGTGCACAGCGCCTGGGCCCTCACCCTGGGCGGCCTCCTGCACAGCGACGACGTGGTGTTCGGCTCCACGGTCTCCGGGCGGGACGCGGACGTGCCCGGCATCGAGGACATGGTGGGCCTGCTCATCAACACGGTTCCCCTGCGCGCCCGCTGGTCCGGCACCACCACCGCGCGCGAACTGCTCGCCTCCGTCCGGGCGCACCAGAGCGCGGTACTGCCGCACCAGCACGTCTCGCTGGCCCGCATCGCCCGCAGGGCGGGTACCGGAGCGCTCTTCGACACCCTGGTGGTGTTCGACGTGGCGACCGACGTGGCCGGACTGCGGCGCCCCGGCGACACCCTCGCCGTCACCGAAGTCGTCAACGAGGGCGCCCCGCACTACCCGCTGACGCTGGTGGTGGAACGCACACCGGACGGCCGCCCGCGCTTCAACCTGATCCACGACGCCGAGCTGCTGGGACAGACCGGCGTCCGCGAGATCCTGCGCACCTTCACCCGGACCCTCACCGCTCTGCTCACCCGGCCGGACGCCCCGGTCACCGACCTGGCGACCGAGCGCCCCGGGCACGCCGAGCCGATCACCCCGACCACCCTGGACGACCTGTTCGACGCCGCGGCCTGCCGCGACCCGGCCGCCACCGCCGTCACCCAGTGCGCCCTCGACGGCACCACCCGGAGCCTGACGTACGGCGAACTGGGCGTCGCCAAGGACGAGTTGGCCGCCGCCCTGCGCACGGCCGGGGTCGGCCCCGGCAAGCGGGTCGCCGTCGCCGTGCCGCGTTCCGTCGAGCAGGTCGTCGCCCTGATCGCCGTCGTCGCCGCGGGCGGGGCCTATGTACCGCTGGACCTGGCGTACCCCGACGAGCGCCTGGAGTACGTCCTCGCCGACTCCGCCCCGCAGGTCGTCCTCGTGGACCCGGAGCAGCGCGACCGGTTCACGAGGCTGCTGGGCCGCGCGGGAGGGTCGGCCCGTGTCCTCGTGGTGGGGGAGGAGCACCCGCCCACCGCCGCGCAGTCCGGACCCGGGGCCGACTGGCACGACCCCGCGTACGTGATCTACACGTCCGGCTCGACCGGGCGGCCCAAGGGCGTCGTCGTCCCGCACTCCAGTGTCGTGACGCTGCTCGCCCACACCCGGCCCGCGATGGCCTTCGGCCCGGACGACGTGTGGGTCCAGTTCCACTCCTTCGCCTTCGACTTCGCCGTCTGGGAGCTGTGGGGAGCGCTCGCGCACGGCGGTGAGCTGCTGGTGCCGGAGTACGGGCTGACCCGCTCCCCGGTCGACTTCCACCGCCTGGTCCGCGAGCGCGGGGTGACCGTGCTCAACCAGACCCCGTCGGCGTTCCACCGGTTCGCCGAGGCCGACCGGCACGCGGGCGAGCCGCTGCCCGCGCTGCGCCGGATCGTCTTCGGGGGCGAGGCGCTGGACCTCGGGCGGCTGCGCGGCTGGGTCGAGCGGCACGGCACCGACTCGCCCGAGCTGGTCAACATGTACGGCATCACCGAGACCACCGTCCACGTCACCCACCGGGTGCTGACCGCCGCCGACTTCGCTCCCGGCGCGGCCACCACCAGCCCGATCGGCGGTCCGGTCCCCGGCCTCGTCACCCACCTCCTCGACGACCGGCTCCGCCCGGTGCCACCGGGCCGGGTGGGTGCCATCTACGTCGCCGGTGACCAGGTGTCGCTCGGCTACCTGGGCAGACCGGGGCTCACCGCCGCCCGTTTCGTGGCCGACCCGTTCAGGGCGGACGGCTCCCGCATGTACCACACGGGCGACCTCGCCCGCCGCACGCTCGACGGCGAGCTGGAGTTCGTGGGCCGCGCCGACGACCAGGTGCAGCTGAAAGGGTTCCGCATCGAGCCGGGCGAGGTGGAGTCCGCGATCCGGGGCATCGACGGCGTGGTCGACGCCGCCGTCACCGTCGCCGACAGCGCCGACCACCTGGTCGCGCACGTCGTGGGCCGGGTACCCGCGGACCTCACCGCGCTGCTGTCGGCGAAGCTGCCCGCGCACCTGGTGCCCGGCCGCGTGCTGCCCGTGGACGCCCTGCCGCTGACGGTCAACGGGAAGCTCGACCGCGGGGCGCTGAGCGAGCGCGCGGCACTGACGCCACCCGGGAGCGGCGGTGTGCGGGACGGTGGCGCGTGGGGCGGCGACGCGTCCGAAGGCGGTGCGTGGGACGGGGGCGCGGCGGACGGCGGTGCGTGGGACGGGGGCGCGGCGGACGGCGGCGAGGACTCCGTGCTCGCGTCACTCGTCGGCGTCTTCGCGGCGACGCTGCCCGGCTCCGACCCGGACGCCGACACCGACTTCTTCACCGCCGGAGGCGACAGCATCGTCGCCATCACGGTGATCAACCGGGCCAGGGCGCTCGGCCTGCCGATCGCGCCGCGCGACGTGTTCCTGCTCCGGACCCCCCGCGCGCTCGCCGAGCACCTGGGCACCCGCACCCCGCGGCCCGCGGCGTGCGCACCCGCCGGCCAGGAGGACGGCCCGCTGCCGCCCACACCGATCATCCTGCGCCAACGGGAACTGGGCGGCTCGCTCGCCCGGTTCGCTCAGGCCAGGACGCTGACCGCCCCCGAAGGCGCCGGGTTCGCCGACGCGGAACGCGCCGCGCGTGCCGTCGTCGCCACGCACCCGGCGCTGCGGCTGCGGCTGCGCGTCGACCACGGGGCGTGGTCCCTGCGCACCGAACCCGTCCGCGAGGTCACCGTGGTCCGGGCCGCCGGGACCGACGCGGCGGGCGCGGCCGACCAGGCGGCCGGCCGCCTCGATCCCGAGAACGGCGACGTCATCGCGTTCACCTGGCTGGAGGCGACCCGGACGCTGGTGGTCGCCGTGCACCACCTCGCCGTCGACGCCGTGTCCTGGCTGATCCTGCTGGACGACCTGGCCGACGCGATGCGCGGCGCGGACCCGGCACCCCAGACCACGCCCTACGCCGAGTACGCCCGGGCACTGACGTACCGGTCCAGTGAGGGGACCGACGGCCTGGCCCACTGGATCACCACGCTCCAGGCCCCCGCCCCGCTGCCCGCCGCCGTGAACCCGCGCGCGAGGACGGTCGTCCTCGCCCCCGACCTGAGCGACCGCGTCACCCGTACCGCGCCCACCGCGCTGGGCCTCGGCCTCACCGAGCTGCTGTGCGGGGCGCTGCGCACCGCGCTGACCCGCGTCCAGCCGACGCCCACCGACCTGGCGGTCGACCTGGAGCGGCACGGCAGGGTCCCGGCCCGCGACGACCACGACTACACCCGCACCGTCGGCTGGTTCACCGCCGTCGCACCCGTACGGCTCACCGCGCACACCGACCCCGTCGCCGCGGCGCGCGAGGTCGCCGAACGCCAGCCGGACGAGCGCGCACACGTCGCCTACGGCGCCCTCAGGTACCTCAACCCGCAGACCGCCCCGCTGCTCACCGCCCGGCCGCAGGTCCTCTTCAACTACCTGGGCCGGGGCGGCGAGTCCGAGGCACCGCGGCTCACGGACGACGGCCAGGGCACCCCGTACGCGGTCGAGGTGAACGCGTGGACCGACGCGGCCACCGGCAGCCTGCACGCGGCCTTCACCCTGGCCGAGGGCGTCCCCGACGAGATCACCCAGCACTGGCACCGCGCGCTGGAACGGATCGCGGAGGCCGCCGCGACGGCCGAGCGCACGGCACCGGTCGGCCCCCTCCAGCGGGGCCTGTACTTCCAGGCCCAGCTGACGGGCCCGGCCGGGCACTACGTCGCCCAGAGCTACTTCACCTTTGAACGACGCCTGGACACCGAGGCGTTGTCCCGGGCGATGGAGTACGTGCTCGCCCGGCACCCGGCCGTGGGCGCGGGCTTCACCACGGACGAGGACGGGAACCCGGTGCAGGTCCTCGCCGCGGGCCGCCGGGTCGACGTCCGCACCGTCGAGGCGGCCACGGACGCGGAGGCCGACGCCCTGCGGCTGGCGGACCGGGAGCGGGGATTCGACCCCGGCGAGCCGCCGCTGATCCGGCTGACCGTGGTGCGGCTGCCCGACGACCGCGACGGCCTGCTGCTCAGCTACCACCTGCTGCTGTGGGACGGCTGGTCACGGGAGATCGTCCTGCGCGACCTGTTCGACGCCTACGAGGCCACCGTCGAGGGCGCCCCCCTCGACGCCGTGCCCGCCACACCCGCCTTCGAGGACCACACCCGGGCCCTCGCCGCCAAGGACCCGGCCGCGTCGGAACGCTTCTGGGCGCGGCACCTGGCCGGACTGACCGGCCCGACCCTGCTCGCCGGACCGGCTCCCGCCCTCCCCGACGACCTGCCGCACGCACTCGCGCACACCCTGACCGCCGAACGGTCGGACGCGCTGAGGGCGGCGGCCAGGACGTGCGGCGTCACGCTGAACTCGGTGCTGACCGGCGCCTTCGGCCTCCTCCTCGGCGCCCGCACCGGCCGCGCCGACGCCGTCTTCGGCGTGACCGTCTCCGGCCGGGAGGGCGAAGGGCTGGCCGACGTCGTCGGCGTGCTGCTCAACACCGTGCCCCAATGGACGCGGGCCCGGCCGCACGACACGGTCCGCGCCTATCTGGCGGCGGTGCAGGCGGCCCGGGTCGACGCCATGGAGCACGAGCACCTCGGGCTCGGCGAGATCCAGCGGGCCGGCGGCCACGACACGCTGTTCGACAACCTGTTCGTCCTCCAGAACTTCCTGGACCTGGACGCCTTCGCCGAGATGAACGCCCGGCACGGCATCACCTCGGTGCGGGCCGACGACTCCACCCACTATCCGTTCACGTGGGTGGTCACCCCGGGCGACCGGCTCACCGTCAAACTGGAGTACCGCGACCACGACACCGAGGGCGCCCGGCGCCTCCTCGACGACTACCTGCGCGTGCTCGACGACCTCGCCGCGCGCGCCGGCTCCGACGGTCCGATCGGGTCCCTCCCCGGACCGGCCCCCGCACCCGAGCCCGCCGCACGCACCGACATCGGCACGGACACCGTCGTGGACCGCTTCGACCGGGCGGCCGGCCGCGACCCGCGACGGACGGCACTCGTCGCCCACGGCTCCAGCATGACCTTCGCGCAACTGCGCGACCGCAGCCGGGCGGTGGCCGGTGTGCTGGCCCGGCGCGGCGTCGGACCCGAGGCGACCGTGGGCCTCGCCCTCCCGCGCTCCCTCGACTCGATCGTGGCCCTCTTCGCCGTACTGCGCACCGGCGCCGCCTACGTACCGCTGGAGCTGGACCACCCGGACGAGCGGATCGCCGCGATCGTCGCGGACGCCCGCCCGGACGCCGTCCTCACCACCAGCGCGGTCTCGCACCGGCTCACCGGCGGCCTCGACCTGATCGAGCTGGACCGGCCGCTGCCCGAGGCCGAGCCGTTCGTGACCTTCGCGCCGGACGACCCGGACCGGCTGCGGCACCCCGCGTACACCATCTACACCTCCGGCTCGACCGGCCGGCCCAAGGGGGTGGTGACCGAGTACGCCGGACTCACCAACATGCTGGTCAACCACCAGCGCCGGATCTTCGAACCGGTCCTGGCCCGGCACGGCCACCGGACCTTCCGCGTCGCCCACACCGTGTCGTTCGCGTTCGACATGTCGTGGGAGGAGCTGCTGTGGCTCGCCGACGGCCACGAGGTCCACATCTGCGACGAGGAGTTGCGCCGCGACGCGCCCCGGCTGGTGGCGTACTGCCTGGAGCACGGGATCGACGTCGTCAACGTCACCCCGACCTACGCCCAGCAACTGGTCGCCGAGGGCCTGCTCGACGACCCGGGCCGCCGGCCCGCGCTGGTGCTGCTCGGCGGGGAGGCCGTCACCCCGGCGCTGTGGCGGCGGCTGGCCGAGACCGAGGGCACCGTCGGCTACAACCTGTACGGGCCCACCGAGTACACGATCAACACCCTCGGCGTCGGCACCTTCGAGTGCCCGGACCCGGTGGTGGGCGTCGCGATCGACAACACGGACGTGTACGTGCTCGACCCCTGGCTGCGGCCGCTGCCCGACGGCGTCCCCGGAGAGCTGTACGTCGCGGGCACCGGCATCGCGCGCGGCTACCTCGGACAGCCCGCCCAGACCGCGCACCGCTTCGTCGCCTGCCCGTTCGGCGTCCCCGGCGAGCGCATGTACCGCACCGGCGACCTGGTGGTGCGGCGGCCCGACGGGAACCTGACGTACCTCGGCCGCACCGACCAGCAGGTCAAGATCCGCGGCCACCGGGTCGAACTCGGCGAGGTCGAGGCCGGGTTCGCCGCCCACCCGGCGGTGCGGTTCGTCGCCGCCGTCGCCCAGCCCGACCCCCAGGTCGACGGCGCCCACCGGCTGGCCGCCTACCTCGTGCTGGACGGCGCCGGACTGGCCGAGGTCGCCGCCGAAGTGGGCGCCGGACTGCCGGACTTCCTGCGCCCCACGCACTACGCCCAGGTCGACGCCATCCCGCTGACCGTGAACGGCAAGGCCGACACCAGGGCCCTCCCGGAGGCCAAGCCGCTGGGCGCACTGACCACGGCGGGGGAGCGCGCACCGGAGACGGAGACCGAGACGACGGTGTGCGAACTCTTCGCCGAGGCCCTGGACCTGGACGACGACGAGGTGAGCGCCGTGAGCGACTTCGTGGCCCTCGGCGGCCACTCCATGCTGGCGGTGCGCCTGACCGGGCTGCTCCGCCGGGAGTACGGTCCAGTGATCACGATCCGCGATCTGTTCAGCCTGCGCACCCCGGAAGCGATTGCCCGCCACCTCGATGACCACTCCTGACGCACAGCGGCCCCGCGCGGGGTCCGACATCCTCCGTACCGCCCTGCGGCGCAACATCGGCGCGATGGCCTGGGGCACCGTCCTCATGGGCCTCTACCAGGCCGGTGAGACGGCCTTCCCCATCGCCCTGGGCCTGATCGTCGAACACACCATGCGGGACCGGAGCCTCGACGCGCTCGGCGTCTCCGTCGGCGCGCTGGCCGTCATCATCACGACCGTGTCCCTGTCCTGGCGGTTCGGGATGCGGATCCTCCAGAAGGCCAACACGACCGAGGCGCACCGCTGGCGGGTCCGCGTCGCGGGCTGCGGACTCCAGCCGGTGGCCGGGGACGTCGACCTCAAGTCCGGCGAGGTGCTCACCATCGCCACCGAGGACGCCGACCAGACCGCCGACATCATCGAGGTGGTGCCGCTGCTGATCAGCTCGCTGGTGGCGGTGCTGATCGCGGCGGTCGCGCTGGGCCTGGCCGACATCCGGCTCGGGCTGCTGGTCATCGTGGGGACCGTCGCGATCCTGTCCGTCCTGAGCGTGATGTCCAGGCGCATCGGCTCCAGTACCCGCGAGCAGCAGGCCCGGGTGGCACGGGCGGGCGCCAAGGTCGCCGACCTGATCACCGGACTGCGCCCGCTGCACGGCTTCGGCGGCAACCACGCGGCGTTCCGCTCCTACCGCGAGGTCAGCACGGAGGCGAAGCGCCAGTCCGTCACCGTCGCCCGGGTGAGCGGCGTCTACGCGGGCACCGCACTGGCCCTCAACGCGGTGCTCGCCGCCGCCGTGACCCTCACGGCGGGCTGGCTGGCCTTCCGGGGCCGGATCAGCATCGGCGAACTGGTCATGGCCGTGGGCCTCGCGCAGTTCATCATGGAACCGCTGAAGCTGTTCTCGGAGATGCCGAAATACGTGATGATCGCGCGGGCCTCGGCCGAGCGGATGGCCCTCGTCCTCACCGCACCCCCGGGGACGGCACCGGGGACGGAGCGACCGGCCCCGGGCGGGGACCTGGAGGTCGAGGACGTGCGGCACGGGGCGCTGCGCAAGGTGCGGTTCCGGGTGCGGGCCGGCGAGTTCGTGGCCGTCGCGGCGTACCAGCCCCGGGCGGCGGCCGACCTCGCGGCGGTCCTCGCGCTGCACGTGGCGCCCGACGCGTACGAGGGGACGGTGCGGATCGGCGGACGGGACCTCGCGGACCTGGCGGTCGAAGGCGTCCGCGAGCATCTGCTGGTCAACCCGTACGACGGCGAGATCTTCGCGGGCACCCTGCGGTCCAACATCGACCCCTCGGGCACCAGCCGTTCGGTCCCCGAAGCCGTCGAGGCGTCGATGCTGACCGACGTCGTCGCGCTGCACCGGGAAGGGCTCGACCACCCCGTCCGCGACCGGGGCGCCAACCTCTCCGGCGGGCAGCGCCAACGGCTGTCCCTGGCCCGCGCGCTGGCCGCCGACACCGACGTCCTGGTGCTGCGCGACCCGACGACGGCCGTGGACGCGGTGACCGAACAGCTCATCGCGCGGGGCGTGGCCAAGCTGCGCCGGGACCGCACCACCCTGGTGATCACCAGCAGCCCCGCCCTCCTGGACGCCGCCGACCGCGTCCTCGTCCTGGACGAAGGGGTCATCACCGCCGAGGACACACACCGCAACCTCCTCGCCACCGACGAGGCGTACTGCCTGGCCGTGACCCGCTGATCCGGCCGCGGCGCCCCTATCCGAGGGCCCAGGCCACGTCCCGGAGCAGCGCGTGCCGCCAGCCCGCGCGGTCGTGGCCGCAGGCCGACCTGGAGACCCGCACGGTCGCACCGGCCTGCTCGGTGAGGGTCTCCACCAGGGCGCAGTGGGGGAGCATCCGCGTCTCGTGCTCGCCCACGTCGAACGCGATCCGCAGCCCCGACAGGTCGGGACGCGCGCGCAGCCGTGCCGCGAGGGTGCCGCCGACCGGGCCGCCCAACGGGTCCGCCAGATCCGCGGCGCCGGGCGTCCACCACAGCGAAGCCGACTGACAGGCGACACGCGACACCAGGTCCGGGAAGTCCAGCGCCGCGTACAGGGCGCTCAGCCCGCCGAGGCTCTGCCCCGCGACCACCGTCCGGCCGGGGTCGGCGGGCACCCCGCTGCCGGCCACCAGGGGCAGCAACTCGTCCCGCACCGCCTCCCACAGCGCGGGCCGGCACCCGAACTCGGCCCCGCGGTCCTTGGCCGGGAGGAACACCAGGGTGACCGGAGGCATCTCACCGCTCGCGACGGCCGAGTCGAAGGCGGCCGCCGCCGGGTGCAGATGCAGCCAGTCGTCCCCGTCCAGCAGCAGCACCAACGGCCCGCCCCCGCCCACCGGATGGACCCGCACGGTGCGCCGCCCGCCGAGCCGCTCGCTGGTCCAGCGCAGTCGGGTGCGGGGCAGCGGCAGGACGTCCGAGGCGCCGAGCAGGGGCCAGTGCGGCTGGGGCGGGGCGTCCGGGGTGGCGGCGATGGACCGGTCACCGCCCGCACCCGCGGGGTTGCACGGGTCGGCGTACGCCGCGTCGCCCACCAGGAACCGGTAGGTCACCCGCAGCCGCGCCGGCATCCGCACCTCGGCGTACCAGCAGTCCGTGTCGCCCCATCGGCGCAGGGGCACCGGAGCCGACCAGCTCTCGAAGACGACGCTCGCCGCCCGCGACCCGCGCCGCAGGAACAGGGCCGTCCACCCGTCACCGTCGGGCACCGCGAGGGGAGTCTTCACGGCGGCCCAGAAGGCGTCGGTGCCCGGCACTGCGGACAGCCCGAACGCGGCGAAGGCGTCCGGCCCCGACGGCCTCATGAACGTCTCCTTGTGGAGCGGAAATCCAGAAGGCTAAGCTCAACGCGCATTAGGCGAGCCTAACCTAATCCAACGGGAGGTACGCGGATGAGCACCAACCCCTTCGACGACCCCGACGGCCGATTCCTCGTCCTGGTGAACGACGAGGGCCGGCACTCGCTCTGGCCGTCCTTCGCGGCGGTGCCCGGCGGATGGACGACCGTCTTCGAGGAGAACTCCCGGGACGCCTGCCTGGCCTACGTCGAGGCCAACTGGACCGACCTGCGCCCGCGTTCCCTGGCCGGGTCCGCGGACGCCTGAGGCGGGGCCCGGTCACGTGCCGCTCCAGGGCGGTTGCCGTCCCGCCGTGCGAGCGGGAAATCGGTCGCGTGCGCGGGGTGCGAGTCGTTAGCCTCGGCCTCCGCCGGAGCGCCGCGTGGCGTGGGGCACCGTGGAACCGTGGAAGGGGCCGGCATGGAGATCGAGGGCGCGCGGACGGACCGACTGGGCGTGCTGCTCGACCAGTTCGACCAGGCCAGGGAGATGGCCGAGGTGCGGCTGGCGGGGCTGGGCGACGAGGAGTACCTGTGGGAGCCCGTGGCCGGTTGCTGGTCGATCCGGCGTAGGGGCGAGGCGGTGACGCCCAGGGCGTACGGGCCGGGCGAGTGGGTGCTCGACAAGGGCGCCCCCGACATCCCGGCGAGCGAGTACGCGGAGGTGGCCCGGCAGGCCGCCGGCGGCATGCCGGTCACCAAGATCGCCGACGACTGGAGCGTGAGCGTCGAGCGCGTCGAGCAGGTCCTCGCCCACAAAGGCACGCCGGAACCCGACGCGACGCCGGTCACCACCATCGCCTGGCGGCTCGCGCACCTGCACTCCTGCTTCGCGGGCCAGTGGGAGTGGACCTTCGGTGAACGACGCCGGGACCCGCGGCAGCTGGTCGACTTCACCCCCTCCGCCGCCCTCGAACTCGAACGGTTCTGGGCGGTGATCGACCGCTGGCGCGAGGACGTCGCCCACGTCACCGAGGAACAGCTCGACACCGTCGGCTTCTCCCAGTACCCGTACGGCTCCGATCCCGACGACCCCTACATCGGCGTCGTGGCCGGGGACAGCCTCGAGTTCATCCACCACATGGCCGAGATCGCGCTCCTGCGCGACCTGTGGCGGGCCCGCTCCGCCGCCCGGTAGGTCCGCTCACTCCTCCGCGTCGAACCGGGCCAGACGCGCCGTCACGTCGTCGGCGAGACGGTTGAGAAGGCGGGTGAGATCCTCCCGGTCCTGCCGCGGCCAGTCGGCGAGCGCCTCGGCGAACCAGCCGAGCAGGGACGTCACATACCGGTTGGCGGCCTCCATGCCCGCCGCGGTCGGTTCGATGAGACTCGCGCGGCGGTCGTGGGGGTCGGCGACCCGGCGGACCAGACCGCGCTTCTCCAGCGCCTGCACCTGGCGGGTGACGTGCGGGCCCACGACCTGCATCCGGTCGGCGATCTCGCCGATCCGCAGCGGCTGGTCGGCCGTACGGAGGGTCACCAGCACGCCCATGGCGGGACGGTCGAGGGCGAGCCCGGCCGCCTCGGCGGCGCGTTCCGTGAGTCGGCCCTTGGTGAAGGCCGCGCTGAGCTGGGTGAGCCGCGGCAGCACGGCGAGCAGGTCGGAGTGCGGGTCGTCCGGCTCGGACGGCCCGGCGGATCCGGACGGCCCGGCGGGCTCGGCGGGTTCGAGGGTCATGGGGTCTCCATTTGCATACCTGAGTTAGGTATCTATATCGTGGGGAGCGGCCGGTGCCTGGGAGGGTGCCGTATGGCCTCCATAAAGATACCTAAGGTACGTATATTTGCCGTCCGTGCGGCACGTGCCTCCGTTTTCCCGGGGTCCACCCCGGTGAAAGGGTGAGAAGCCATGATCCACACGTCCCGTTCCGCTCGTCGCGTACTGATCTCCGGAGCAAGTATCGCGGGCCCCGCGCTCGCGTACTGGCTCGACCGGTACGGCTTCGAAGTGACCGTCGTCGAGAAGGCCGCCGCCGTCCGCGGGGGCGGCTACGCGATCGACGTGCGCGGCACGGCCCGCGAGGCCGTGGACCGCATGGGCCTGCTGCCGGCGCTGAGCAAGGCGCACGTCGACAGTCAGCGGATCACCTTCGTGGACGCCGAGGGGGAGACGGTCGGCTCGCTGCGGCCCGAGCAGCTGACCGGGGGAGAGGCGGGAGCCGACCTCGAGATCCGGCGCGGTGACCTGGCCGACGTGCTCTACGCCTCGCTGCGGGACCGGGTCGAGTTCCTCTTCAACGACTCGATCGCGACGCTCGACGACGCCGGGGACGCCGTGCACGTCGTCTTCGACAGCGGTGTGCGCCGCACCTTCGACCTGGTGGTCGGCGCGGACGGGCTGCACTCCAACACGCGCAGGCTGGTCTTCGGCCCGGAGGAGCCCTTCCACCGCTACCTCGGCCACGTCTTCGCGGGCTTCACGCTGCCCAACGAGTTCGGGCTCGCGCACGAGGCCGTCATCTGGAACGAGCCGGGACGCGGCGCCGTCCTCTACGCCCACGAGCCCTCCGACCGGCTGCACGGCTTCCTCACCTTCACCCGCGACACCCCGCCTTTCGATGCCTTCCGCGACCCCCGGGCCCAGCGGGACCTGGTCGCGGCGCGCTTCCCCGAACGGGTCTGGCACCTGCCGCGCCTGGTCGAGGGCATGCGGGAGGCCGACGACCTCTTCTTCGACATCGTGAGCCAGATCCACATGCGTACGTGGTCCCACGGGCGTGTCGTCCTGGCGGGCGACGCCGCGCACGCCACGTCGTTCCTCTCCGGCCAGGGGTCGAGCGTCGCGCTCGTCGGCGCGTACGTCCTGGCCGGTGAACTGGCGACGCACGCGGACCACGCCGACGCGTTCGCGGCCTACGAGCGCCGGATCCGGCCCTTCGCGGAGCGCAACCAGGCGCTGGCCACCGGCGGCGGCTCGGCGGTGGCCCCCGCGACGCGGCAGGAGATCGAGGCCCGCAACGCCCTGCTGCGCGACCCGGAGGCGGCGGCGAGGGTGCTGGTGACCGCGAGCGCGCAGGAGGGCCGCGCGGCCCACTCGGCCCTGGAGCTGCCCGACTACCCGCGGGCCGCCTGAGCGGTCGCCGGGCCGTCGGCCGCCGGACCGTCGGCCGCCAGACTGAGCGGCCGCCGGACTGAGTGGTCGCCGGGCCCCCGGTCGCCGGACTGAGCGGTCGTCGCCGCCGGTTCAGTCCGGGCGGCGGTCCGCCGCCGTGTCCGGCGGACCGGCCTGCGAGCGCCAGCCGTGCAGGAGCAGGTCGAACACCGTCTCCACGGTCGCCCGGGGATCGTGCCGTCCCGTGGTCAGGGCGGGGACCTCCAGGACGAACCGGGCCAGCGCCGCGCACGCCGGATCGTCCGGCTCCCGGCCGAGTTCCTCCGCGATCACGCCGCTCAGCGTGTCGGCGTGTCGCATCCACATGCGCTCGCCGTACTCGCGGAGCGCGGGCGTGTCGCCGACCAGAGCGGTGAAGCTCGCCCGGCGCGGGTCGGTCACGATCGGCACCCAGGTCTCCAGGGCGTGCGCGCGGAGCGCCTCGACCACTCCCTGCCCCCGGGGCCGCTCGCGGACGGCGGCGGCCAGTGCGGCGTCGACGTCCTGCTCACGGTCGAAGACCAGCGCCTCCTTGCTCGGGAAGTGCGCGAAGAGGGTCGTGGTCGAGACATCGGCCCGCTCGGCGACGTCGCGGACGCTGACCCGGTCGAACCCGTGCTCCAGGAAGAGTTCGAGCGCGGCGTCGGCGATGGCCTGCCTGGTCGCCGCCTTCTTGCGCTCGCGACGGCCGGGAGTCGGGGAGTCGGGCATGGCGCCACTCTAACGCACCACTGGAACGACACAGAAGTCGAGCTGAATCAGAAAACTGAATGACTAAGAAACTGGAACAGTTGCAGTTTCTCACTCGTTTCTGCTTTGGTGGTTCCACGGGGGACGCCACCAACGGAAGGAAACCGTCATGCACTCTCCGACTCCCGCGACCGCGCGGATCAGCATCATCGGCGCCGGCCCGGGCGGGCTCACCTGCGCCCGCGTCCTGCGGCAGCACGGCATCGCGGCGACGGTGTACGACCGCGATCCGGACGCCGCCTCCCGGGACCAGGGAGGCTCGCTCGACCTGCACGAGGAGGACGGCCAGCTCGCGCTCCGCGAAGCGGGCCTGCTGGAGGAGTTCTTCGCGCTCGCCAGGTGCGAGAGCCAGGAGGAGCGCCGTTTCGACAGCGCGGGGCGCCTCCTCGCCCACCGGGTGCCGGACGAGGGGGAGACGGCCCGCCCGGAGATCGACCGCGGTCAGCTCCGGGACCTCCTGCTGCGCTCGCTCGACGCCGGGACGGTGCGGTGGGGGCACACCCTGGAATCGGTGGGCGGGTCGGCCGACGGGCCGCGGACCCTGACGTTCACCGACGGGAGCACCGTGGAGACGGACCTCGTGATCGGAGCGGACGGCGCCTTCTCCCGCGTCCGGGCGGCGGTGTCCGACGCCGTACCGCGCTACACCGGCGTCGGCTTCCTCGAAGCGTGGTTCGACGCGATGGAATCCGCGCATCCGGAGCTGTCCGAACTGGTCGGCCGGGGCAGCGCCCACGTGGCCGACGGCGAGCGCGGCCTCTTCGCGCAGCGCAACAGCGGTGGACACATGCGCGTCTACATCATGCGCAGGGTCGCCCTGGACTGGATGGCGGCGGGCGGCCTGCGTCCGCAGGACACCGACGGCATCCGCGCACGGCTCCTCGCCGAGTACGCGGGCTGGTCACCGCGGATACTCCGCCTCATCACCGAGAACGACGGCGCCTACGTCGACCGGCCCCTCTTCGCCCTGCCGGTGCCGCACACCTGGCGGCACACGCCCGGCGTGACCCTCCTGGGAGACGCCGCGCACCTGATGCCCCCGCTCGGCGTCGGCGTCAACCTCGCCATGCTCGACGGCGCCGAACTCGCGCTCGCCCTCGCCGGTTCCGCCACCGTCGACGATGCCGTGCGCACCTACGAGAAGACGATGCTCCCGCGCTCGGCCGAGATCGCCGGGATGCTCGAGGGCGGTGCGGGATTCCTGCTGGAGGAGCCGGACGCCGAGTACCTCGCACGGCTCGGTGCGGACCGCGGGCCGGGGGAGTGACGCGTGCCCGGCCGGTAGGCTCGCGCCCATGGATGCGCTCCTGCCGTACGTGCTCCTCGCCGGTGGCCTCGCCGCGGTCCTCGGCTTCTTCACCTGGCTGGCGTCGCGCGTACGCCGCCGGGGCACGGCGGGCGGGGCGATGGGCGCGGCCCTGGCCTCCTACGAGGAGGCGTTCCGCGCCACGGCGTACGCGTCCCACGTCGAGATCCGGGCCGAGGCGGAACGCACCTCCCCCCTCCTGTCGCCCGACGGCGACTGGCGGCGGGGCCGGCCCGCTGTGGACGGGGCCGGTGCGGAGGACGGCCGGACGGCCCGCCGCGGCCGGCGCGGGTCGCGACGGCGCCCGGGACGCTGGTTCGGCCGCCGGCGTGGCCCCCTCGCGACCGGGCGGCCCGGTGGGCACGAGGGGGCGGACGGGTCGGGCTCGGCCCGCTAGCAGCTCAGGTTGCCGCCGGGCTCGACACCGAGGAGCTGGGTGAAGCGCTCGTAGTTGTCGATCCGGCTCTGGACCTGCGCGGGATTGCGCCCGTCGCACTCCAGGCTGCCGTTGATGGACCGGATGGTCTCCCCGAACCCGGCGCCGTTGACCATGGCGTCGTGCGGGGTCATGGTGCCGGGCCCGGACTGGGTGTTCCAGTACCACAGGCCCGTTTTCCAGGCCACGGCCGAGTCGTTCTGGACCAGGTCGGGGTTGTTGAGCAGGTCGATGCCGAGGGCGTCCCCGGCGGCCTTGTAGTTGAAGTTCCAACTCAGCTGGACGGGCCCGCGCCCGTAGTACTTGTCGGTGCCGGCCGGGCAGCCGTACGGCTGGGAGGCGTCGCAGTAGTGCGGGTAGTTGGCGGTGTTCTGCTCCACGACGTACGCCAGTCCGCCGGTTTCGTGGCTGACGTTGGCGAGGAAGGCGGCTGCCTCCTGCTTCTTCACCGTGTCGCTGCCGGTGTTCGAGAACCCCGGGTAGGCGCTGAGCGCGGCGGTGAGTCCGCTGTAGGTGTAGAAGGAGTTCCGGTTCGGGAACATCTGGTTGAACTGGGTTTCACCGACCACGAATTCGGCGGCGGCCCGGGCGTCGGGCTTCTCGGTCTTCTGGGCGACGGCCGACGGCGCCATGGTCAGGGTGCACAGGGCGGCGGCCGCACCGGTGGCGGCCAGCAGTGCGAGCTTGCGGTGCTGCACGGTAGGACTCCTGCTCGATGGGGGGAGGGAGGGCGGCGCGGGCAGGGCGGAGGGGGGAGCGGCCGTGCGCCCCGGGAAGGGGCGTGGCCGCTCCCGAACCGCCCCGCCGGGCCCGTCAGCCGCCGACGTTGACGTCGATGCAGGCGTAGAACGCGTTGGACGTGTCGGCGACGTTCCAGACGGCCAGGACCTTCTGCTGTCCGGTGAGCCCACCGAAGTCCACCTGGTGGTTCACCACCGCGCCCGGCTTCGCGCCACCGTCGTCGAACAGCGCGATCCGCTGACCGCCGACGTAGTACTCCCAGGTGCTGGTGGCGTGCTGCGCGGTGAGCCGCCACGAGAACGTCGTGGTCTTCGACACCGGGGTGACCTGCCAGCCCTTGCTGTCGTCGTCCAGCTCCGCGAACCGGCTGTTGCCGCCGCTGCAACTGGTCAGGCCCTTGGGGCCCTCGACGCTCTGCGGCTCGTACGTGATGTCACCGCAGGACACCGTGCCCGCGGCGCACTGGGCCTGACGGCTGGGCGGGTCGGAGATGTAGCCGTGCGCGCTCGCCGAGGAGGCGGGCAGGCTCACGGCCACGACAGGGGCGAGGACCGCGCCGATCAGGGCAGCGGTCTTCCGACGTGCGTGCATGGGAACTCCTTCACATCCGGCCGCCCCAGGGCATGCGCGGCCGTGTGTGGGGGGACCGCGCGCACGCCGGGTACGGCCTCTCGTGGGTGGGGCCAGGAGGCGCGAAGGTGACGCGCACTCACCGTCCCCGCAGGGGCGTGGGACCCCGGCAGGGCTCAACTCCGCAACCGGAGCGGCGAGTTCTGTTGGACTAGACCATACAAGCGGCCGACGTGACCGTGTCAAGAGTGCGACGACGGCGAACCAGGCTCCGGAGAAAGCCGGTTGACCAGATCCTCCATCGCGGCGCGCGGCAATGACGGATTGCCCGCCGCCGCCTCGACCACCTGCCAGTCCGCGTCGTCCAGCAGTTCCAGGAGGACCTGCGGGGGAAGTGCCGGATGACCGGCGGCCCGGATACGCCCTTGTTCGTCCGCCAGGCAGGCGAGCAGGGCGGTAGCCGTCGCCCGGGGGTGCCGGGCGACCTCGCGCAGCGCCTTGCGTGCCGCCTTCCCGTGCCGGGTGATGGCCTCCAACAGGGTGGCAGGGGTGTTGGGGTTGGCGGCCACCTTGGCGGCGACCCGGCTTCCGTGCCGGTCCACCATGGCGTGCAGCTGTCCTTCGGACAGACCCGGGTCCGTGGCGAGGGGCTTGGCCACCCTCGCGTCGGCGTCGGCGGCCAGGGCGTCGCGTATCCGGGCCGGCAGATCGCGCCGCTGGGCCAGGAGCATACGTGCCGCGGGGTCCGACGACCGGGCCAGTTCCTCCACCTCGGCCGGGGAGGCGGTGGCGATCCGGGGCAGCAGGGTGGGGCCGACCCGGGTCTTCCCGGCCACTTGGAGGAGCACGTCGAGGGGCACGTCGGGATGGTGCGCGACCGCGCGCCGTACTTGGGCGGACGGATCGCCGGACAGCGCGCGCAGCACGGTGCCGTCGGCCGCGGGGTTCGCGGCGAGGTCTTCCCGGACACCGGGAAGGGGGTCCGCCACGAGTCGGGCGGTCACCTCGGAGGACAGGCCCGGGCGGGCGGCGAGCACCCAACGCAGCAGCGCCGAGGGGTGATCGACGAAACCGGCGACGGCCTCTGCGGGTGTGGCAGGGTTGCGCAGGGCCGCCTCCTGGATCTCGTGCACGGCGGACTCGTGGGAGCCGCCACAGCGCGCCCCCGGCGGCAAGTCGCAGTCGGGACGCGGGCATTCCCGGTCATGCGCGAACGGAATCTCTTCCTGGTCGCAGACCGGGCAACGCCGTGCGGCAGGCAGTCCCGCACCGGTCAGCAGCGCCGCCAGCAGGACCGGAGGTGTCGCCTCGTTGGCCGCGACGGCACGGCGGACCTCCGTGTGCGGATGGGCCGCGAGCCGGACGGTGGCGTCCTGCCCAGCCCACAACGCCAGCTCCGCGACGACTCCTACGTCGGTGTCCGCGACGAGTGCCTCGACCACGTCCGGCGGGAGGCGCGGGCAGGCCGCCAGCTTCTCCCGGCGGACGCGGTCCGGGTCGCCCGCGAGCAGGCGGGCCCACCGGGGATCACCGCCGCCCTCGCCGAGCAGTGCGAGGGCGGCGTCCGGCCGCGTCACCGGATCGATGTCCGCCTCGGTCAGCCGTCCCTCGTGCACGAGCCGGACCGCGCACTCCGGTACGCGCGATACCAGGGCGAGCACCTGTGCACGGCCGAGATCCTCACGGCCCGCCAGGTCTTGGGCGATGTCGGGGTCAGCGACCGCGATCAGTCGGTCGACCAACTCGGCCGGCAGCACGGGGTTGGCGGCGAGGCCGCACAGGACGTGGTTCACAGCGGGCATTCTTCCCGGTCCGCGACCGGGCGCCGTCGGGACGAGGAGTCTCGCACCGACCGAGAGACGCGATCGCGTCGGCACGGCCGGAGGTTCACTTGGATTCGAGCCGTCCCAGGGGATGGGTGGTGACGGACAGGTCACGCTGGGCCGTTGTCCAGGCGGTGCTGTCGATGTCGAGGGTGTGGCGGAGGTAGGCCAGGGTGACGCGCTGGACCAGGGCGACGTGGGCGGGGTTCTCGTCGGTGGTCTCCGCTGCCCCGTAACCGGAGATGCCGCCGAGGAAGTGTTCCGCTCCGAAGAGCGTCAGGAGGCTCTTCTCGCCGGGGCTCAGCACGTACGGGTCGGCCGTCCAGTCCGCGCCGCGGACGGTGAGCGGGAGGTCGTCCTCGTCGCCCGCGACCACGAGGGCGGGGGCGGTCATGTGCGTGAAGTCGGGGTGCCGCAACCAGGGGAGGTGCTCGGCGGCGAACGGCGTCAGGGCGTCGCCGCCGGCGCCGGCCGTCGCGAGCAGTACCCCCGCCTTGACCCGGGGGTCGGAGAGGTCTGCCGCCTCCCCGGTGGCGGGGTCGCGGACGCGCAGACCCAGCAGGATGCCCGCCGTCTGGCCGCCGAAGGAGTGGCCGGCCGCCGCGACGCGGGTCCGGTCCAGCCGCCCGGCGAGGCCGGGGACGGCCGCCTCCACCGCGTCCAGCTCGTCGAGGACCCGCTTCATGTCCTCGACGCGCGAGCGCCACAGGCCCGGCCTGCGCGGGTCGTCCCCGGGCAGGTCCAGTGTCCGGGAGTCGAGATGAGTGGGCTGGACCACCACGAAGCCGTGGGCGGCCCAGTGGTCGGCGAGCGGGCCGTAGCCGTCGAGCGACGAGCCGAAGCCGTGCGCGAGGAGGACGACGGGCAGGCCGTGCCCGGTCACCGGCGCCGACACACGCACACGCAGCTCCTCGCCCCGCCCGGGCACGTGCAGCACGACGGGTTTGACCGAGACGACCGGTGTGGTGGTGGCGACGACGCGGGCCGTCGCGCTGACGGGTGCGCTCATGAAGGTGCCCTTCTTTCTGCCGGCCCCAGGGAGTGGGGGAGAAGGGCCCGGGACTGGGCGGGGCCCTCGGGAGTTACGCTAAAACCTGACGTTGACGTGAGGGGCAAGTCGCACGGCCCGGACCGGGAGAGGAGGCGCGGGATGCGCATCGGGGAGCTCGCCGCCAGAACGGGCGTCAGCGTGCGGGCGCTGCGCTACTACGAGGAACAGGAACTGCTCGTCGCGGAGCGCAGCCACAGCGGCCAGCGGCAGTACCCCGAGAGCGCGGTCGACCACGTCCGACTGATCCAGCGGCTCTACGCCGCGGGCCTGTCGAGCCGGACCATCGTCGAACTCATGCCGTACGCGGTCGACGGCAGGGCCACGCCGGAACTGCTCGACCGCCTGTCCACGGAGCGGGACCGCGTCGAGGGCCGGATCACCGCACTGGTCGGCACCCGGGACCGACTCGACTCCGTCATCACCGGCGCCACGAGCAACCTCGACACCGGCCGGCCCTGCCGCGCCGGAACCTCCTGAGCCGCTCACCCGTGAGCCCCACGGCGTCCATCCGGACCGTCCCGGCCCGCGCCCTCGCGGGTAGGGCCGACCGGGTAGAGGATGACCCGTTCGGTGCTGCCCGCCCGGCAAACGACCTCGTCGCTGCTAGTTTCGCCAGCCGTCGGAGGAATCCGGACGTCTCGGTAGGAGACGGGCGTCGGCTTGGAGAGGGAGTACGGGTGACTGGTGTGCGCGAGGAACCGTCGGGGACGGGCGGTCCGTTCGGGCGAAGGACCTTCATGGCGTCGGCCGTCCTGACGGCGGCCGCCCCCGTCTCGGCCGCCGCCCCCGCCCGCGCGGCCGGGCGGCCGGAGGGCACCGTGTCCGGCTGCCGGTCCGTGGCACGGCTGCTCGCCGTCCCCGAAGGGGGCCGCGGCGTCGACTGGCTGCGGGAGGCCCTCCAGGTCGCCGTCGCACTCGAACTCGCCACGATCCCGCCCTACCTGTGCGGATGGTGGTCCGTGGGGGACCGCAGCAGCCACGTCGCACGGCTGATCCGGCGCATCATCGGCGACGAGATGTACCACATGGGCGTCGTCTGCAACCTGCTGGCGGCCGTGGGCGGCCGGCCGCGGATCACGGACGCGGCCCTCGCCTACCCCGGCCCCCTCCCCGGCGGGGTGCGCGAGGAGGTGAACGTCTACCTCTCGGGCCTCACCAGGCCCTTCGTGCACGACGTGATGATGGCGATCGAGGCCCCGGAGGAGCCCCTCGCCCGCGGCCTGGACAACTCGCCCAGCATCGGCCACTTCTACGACGACCTGCTGCGCGCCTTCCGGTCCACCGCGCCCGCGCTGTCGGCCCGTGGGCAGTTGTCCCAGCGCATCGGCTCCGACGTCCTGGAACCCGTCACCGACCTCGACGGCGTCGAGCGGGCGATCGAGATCATCAAGGAACAGGGGGAGGGCACCGCCAGTTCCCCCGAGGACGCCTTCGGTGACGACTATCCGGCCCACTACTACGCCTTCGGCGAGATCTACCACGGACGGCAACTGCGCCAGGAGGACGACGGCTGGCGGTTCACCGGCGCCCCCGTGCCCTTCCCCGACGCACGCCCCATGGCCCGGGTCCCGGCCGGTGGCTGGCCCGATCCGCCGCAGCGGGTGGCGGACCTCCTCGACCGGTTCGACACCGCCTACGCCAAGGTGCTGAGCACCCTGGAGGCGGCCTGGGCGCACGGCGACGCGCGCACCCTGGGCTCGGCCGTGCGGACGATGCGCGGACTGGAGAGCCCCGCCCTGGAGCTGATGGAAACCGGCATCCCGGGCGCCCGGGGCAACTACGGACCCCAGTTCCGCCCGCCCCGCGGATGACGTCGGCGGGACGGTCACGCGGTCCCGACCGTGTGCGGACGCGTGCCCTCCTGGAGGCGACCGACCGCCTGGACGGACGCTACTGGACCTGCATGATCTGGATCAGGTTGCCGCAGGTGTCGTCGAGGACAGCCGTGGTGACCGCGCCCATCTCCAGCGGCTCCTGGGCGAAGTGCACCCCGAGACCGCGCAGCCTGTCGTACTCGGCCCGTACGTCGTCCACGGCGAAGGACGCGGCCGGGATGCCGTCCTCGGCCAGCGCCGTCCGGTACGGCCGCACCGCGGGATGGGCGGAGGGCTCGAGCAGCAGCTCGGTCCCGTCGGGGGCCTCGGGCGAGACCACGGTCAGCCACCGGTCCCCGCCCGCCCCCACCGGCACGTCGTGCTTCTTCAGGAAGCCCAGCGCCTCGGTGTAGAAGCGCAGGGCATGCGCCTGGTCGTCGACGAAGACGCTGGTGAGGTGGATCTTCATGGGGTCATCTCCGGTGCGTGGGTTCCGGGCCGTCGGGTCACGAGGTGCTCGGGCGGGCCGAAACCCTCCGGGACACCACCTGCCTATCAAGGGCCCGCGTGTCCGGCAACGGCCCAGACCTCGGCCAGGGCCGAGGTGGTGAGTACGCGGCCGGGGTGGCCGTGTCCCGCCAGCCCGCCCTCGCGCAGCAGGAGGCAGGCCTCGGCGGAGCGTGCGGCCGCCAGGTCGTGCGTGGCGTGGACGACCGTCACGCCGTCGGAGACCAGCTCCGCCAGGAGCGCGGTGATGCGCTCCCGGGCCTCCGGGTCCAGGCCGGTGGTCGGTTCGTCCAGGAGGAGCAGGTCGGACTGCTGGGCGAGACCCTGGGCGATGAGCGCGCGCTGTCGCTGACCGCCCGACAGCTCCCCGAGCTGACGCGGGGCGAGGTCGGCGACGCCGAGCCGGTCGAGCGCCGAGTCCACGACCAGGTGGTCCCGGCGGTTCAGCCGGCGCCACGGCCCGCGCTCACCCCACCGCCCCATCTCCACGGCCTGCCGGACGGTCAGGGGCAGGGCGTCCGCGACGGCGCCCCGCTGCGGCACGAAGGCGGGCGGCCGCTCGCCGTTCCGGTGGAGGTCTCCCGATGTCGGACGGATCACACCGGCCAGCACGCCGAGCAGCGTCGACTTGCCGCTGCCGTTCGGGCCGACGAGCGCCGTGACGGCCAACGCCGGTATTTCGCACGTGAGTTGCCGCAGTACGGGTCGCCCCGGATAGCCGGCGCAGAGCCCGGTCAGCCGGGCGTGCGACGTCCGCCCCGGAGTGGCGGAGGGCGAAGGACGGGATTTGTTGAACATGATTTTCATTGTAGTGTCCTCCGCATGGACTGGTTGACGGCCCCGTTCGAAGTGACCTTTGTACAACGAGCCCTGTGGGGCGGCATCCTGGTGTCCGCCATCTGCGCGCTGGCCGGCACCTGGGTCGTGCTCAGGGGGATGGCCTTCCTCGGTGACGCCATGTCCCACGGGCTGTTGCCCGGGGTCGCGCTGGCGGCGCTGTCCGGCGGCAACCTGCTGCTGGGAGCGGTGGCGAGCGCGGCCGTCATGGCGGCCGGTGTCACCGTGCTCGGCCGCACGCCGCGGCTCTCCCAGGACACCGGCATAGGGCTGCTCTTCGTCGGCATGCTCTCGCTCGGCGTGATCATCGTGTCGCGGTCGCAGTCCTTCGCGGTGGACCTGACCGGCTTCCTCTTCGGTGACGTCCTCGCCGTCCGCGAACAGGACCTGCTGCTGCTGGGCGCCGCACTGCTGGTGGCCCTGCTCGTCGCCGTGCTCGGTCACCGGGCCTTCCTCGTCCTCGCGTTCGACCCGCGCAAGGCCCACACCCTGGGCCTGCGTCCCCGGCTCGCCCACGCGGTGCTGCTGGTCCTGCTGGGCCTCGCGATCGTGGCCTCGTTCCACATCGTCGGCACCCTGCTCGTCCTCGGCCTGCTCATCGCACCGCCGGCCGCGGCCCTGCCCTGGGCGCGCGGCGTGCGCGGCGTCATGGTCCTCGCGGCACTCCTGGGCGTCACCGCCACGTTCGCCGGGCTGCTCCTGTCCTGGCATCTGAGCACCGCCGCCGGTGCGACCGTCTCGGCCGTGGCGGTGGCCCTGTTCTTCCTCTCCCACGCGGCGTCCGGCCTGCGGCACCTGCGTGCCCGCCCCGCCGCCCCCGTCCCGACAGTCGACTGAAGGAAATCCGAGGCGATGGACCCCACCATCCGCACAAACACCACGCGTCGGCTCCCGACCGCGCTCGTCCTCACCGCCGCGCTGCTCGCCACGGGCTGTTCGGGGCGGGCGGACGACGGACCGGAGCCGGCGGCGACCGAGTCGTCCGCCACCCCGCACGGCTACGTCGAAGGAGCGCGGGAAGCGGCCGAGGAACAGTCCCGGCTGCTCCTCGGCGACCCCGGCACCGGCGCGAGCCGAGTGCTCGACCTCGTCACCGGCAAGGTGCACGAGACCGCGCCGGTGACCGGTGCCGCCGGGTTGAGCACCGACGGCCGCTTCGGCTTCTTCCACACCGACCACGGTGTGCACGTCGTCGACGGCGGTGCCTGGATGGTGGACCACGGCGACCACGCGCACTACTACCGGGCGGCGATACGCGACGTCGGCGGCCTCCCGGCCGGCCGCGACGCCGAGATCCGCAGCGACGCCACGGTGACCGCGGCGACCGACCGGGACGGCCGGACGACGCTGTACGACCGGACGGCCCTGGAGGAGGGCGAGGCCGGGCCCGCCCGGACGCTCGCCGGGGTGCACGCCGGCGCCGTCGTCCCGTACGCTGAACACCTGGTCGCGCTCACCGGCGACGACGACTCCGCCGAGGTCACGGTGTACGACCGCGAGGGCAGCCCCGTCGCCTCGCCGGACGCGACGTGCGAGCGGCCCCGGGGCGACGCCGTCACCCGCCGCGGCGTCGTCCTGGGGTGCGCCGACGGGGCCCTGCTCGTGAGCGCCGAGGACGGGGCGTTCACGGCCGAGCGGATCCCGTACGGACAGGACGTGCCCGAGAAGGAACGGGCGACGGCCTTCCGCCACCGGGCCGGCAGCGACACCCTGACGGCGCCCGCCGGCGAGCGGGCCGTGTGGGTGCTGGACGTGACCGACCGCGCCTGGACCCGGGTGAGGACCGGGCCGGTCCTGGCGGCCAACACCGCCGGGGAGGGCTCTCCGCTCCTCGTCCTGGAGACCGACGGCGCCCTGCACGGCTACGACATCGCCACCGGCAGGCACACGGCCCGCACCGAGCCCCTCCTGACCGGAGCCGGGAAGGCGGCCACCGGCGCGGGCGCACCCGTCGTCGAGGTCGACCGCAGTCGCGCCTACGTCAACGACCGCACCGGCAGACGCGTGTACGAGATCGACTACAACGACGACCTGCGCGTCGCGCGCTCCTTCGGCCTCGACATCGCACCCGGCCTGATGGCGGAGACCGGCCGATGAGGGCGACGACGCGCGCACGGATCCGGGTCGCACGGCTGCGCCGCCTCCTGATGGGCCTGCTCGCCCTCGTCGCGGCCGCCACCGCCACGGCCTGCACCGGCACGGAGGAACAGCCCCGCGTCGTCGTGACCACCAACATCCTGGGCGACATCACCCGCCAGGTCGTCGGCGACCAGGCCGAGGTCACGGTCCTCATGAAGCCCGACGCGGACCCGCACTCCTTCGGGCTGTCGGCCGTGCAGGCCGCCCAGTTGGAGCGCGCGGACCTCGTGGTCTTCAACGGTCTCGGCCTGGAGGAGAACGTCCTGCGGCACGTGGCCGCCGCCCGCGAGGCGGGAGTGGCGACCTTCGAGGCCGGCAGGGCCGTCGACCCCCTCACCTTCCGCACCGGGGCAGACGGCGGACCCGAGGGGGAGTCGGGGCAGCCCGACCCGCACTTCTGGACCGACCCCGACCGCGTGCGCACGGCCGCCCGCCTCATCGCCGACCGCGTGAGCGAGCACGTGAAGGGCGTGGACGACGCGGCGGTCCGGGCCAACGCCGCCCGCTACGACGAGCAACTGGAGGACCTCACCGCCTTCATGGAGCAGTCCTTCGACCGGGTGCCCGAGGACCGGCGCAGCCTGGTGACCAACCACCACGTCTTCGGCTACCTCGCCGACCGCTTCGGCTTCCGCGTCATCGGCGCCGTGATCCCCAGCGGCACGACGCTGGCCTCCCCCAGCTCCTCCGACCTGCGCTCGCTGACCCGGGCCATGGAGAAGGCCGGGGTCCGGACGGTGTTCGCCGACTCCTCGCAGCCCAAGCGGCTCGCCGAGGTCCTGCGCACCGAACTCGGCGGCGGGGTGCGGGTCGTGGAGCTGTACTCCGAGTCCCTGACCGCCGAGAACGAGGGCGCCGCCACCTATCTGCGGATGATGCGCGCCAACACCACCGCCATGACCGACGGACTGGCCGTCGGCAGCCCGAAAGGAACGCACAGTTGAACACGTCCATACGCACCAGGGCCCTCACCGGGACGGCACTCGCCCTCGCGGTGTCCACGGTCCTGACCGCGTGCGGAGGAGACGACACCTCCTCGTCCGACGCCACGTCCCAGGACGCCGGGGGCGCCACGCCCACGGCCTCGGTGCGGGACCCGCTGGTCGCCACCTTCGACGGCGGCCTGTACGTCCTCGACGGCAAGACCCTCGAACTCACCAGCACCATCGACCTGCCCGGCTTCAACCGCGTCAACCCCGCGGGGGACGACGACCACGTGGTCGTCTCCACCGACAGCGGCTTCCGCCTCCTGAACGCCACCGGACAGACCCTCACGGGCGTCGAGTACAAGGGCGCGAAGCCCGGCCATGTCGTCCGCCATGCCGGGAAGACGGTGCTCTTCACCGACGGCACCGGCGAGGTCAACGTCTTCGAACCGGGCGACCTGGGCGCCGGCGGGAAGCCGGACGGACGCACCTACACGTCCGCGCGGGCCCACCACGGCGTCGCCGTCGAACTGAGCGACGGGCGACTCCTCACCACTCTCGGGGACGAGGAGAAGCGGACCGGTGCCCTGGTCCTGGACCAGGACAACAAGGAGATCGCCCGCGACGAGAACTGCCCGGGCGTGCACGGGGAGGCAGCCGCCCGGGGCGAGGCGGTCGCCCTGGGCTGCGAGGACGGCGTCCTGATCTACCAGGACGGCCGGTTCACCAAGGTCGACGCCCCCGACGACTACGGCCGGATCGGCAACCAGGCGGGCAGCGACGCGTCCCCCGTACTCCTCGGTGACTACAAGACCGACCCGGACGCCGAGCTGGAGCGGCCCACCCGCGTGTCCCTGATCGACACCGAGACGGCGAAGCTCCGCCTGGTGGAGCTGGGCACCAGCTACTCGTTCCGCTCCCTCGCCCGTGGACCGCACGGCGAGGCACTGGTCCTCGGGACCGACGGCGCCCTCCACGTCATCGACCCGGACAAGGGCACGGTGCGGAAGAGGATTCCGGCCGTGGGGGAGTGGCAGGAGCCCCTGGACTGGCAGCAGGCGCGGCCCACCCTGTTCGTCCGCGACCACACCGCGTACGTGTCCGAACCGGGGAAGAGGGCCGTGCACGCCATCGATCTCGACACCGGCGAGAAGCGCACCTCGGTCACCCTGCCGAAGGGGACCAACGAGCTGTCGGGAACGGTCGCGGGCCACTGACGGCCACGTCCCCCCGGCCCGCGGGCCGGGGGGACGTACCGGACGGGTGCCCTAGGACTGGGGCCGCCGTCCGTGGTTGGCGGGGTGGTTGCGGCGTGCCTTCTTCTTCCGGCGTCGTTTCGAGGACATGTGTGCCTCCTTCGGAAGACGTCTGCTCCGTGCGCGTCCGGGTCAGCGGGCATCCGTGAATGCCGTCCGTCCACGATTCCACGCCCGGCCCGGAGGTGCCATTCGACGCGGTGCGGCCCCCGCGGACCCCGTGGAGCCCATCGGTCGCGCCGGTGACGAGCCCGGCCACGCGACCTCGTCGATCGCGAGCCACGGTGCGCCGGCCACGGCCGTGGGGGTCAGCCCGGTGAACGCCCTGACCTCCCGGTGCAGGTGGGACTGGTCGACGTAGCCGCTCTCGAAGGCGACGGAGGCCGGGGCCAGTCCGCCCGCGAGCAGATGGGCGGCATGGTCGAACCGGACCAGCCGGGCCGCCCGCTTGGGTGTGATGCCGAGCTGGGCGTGGAACCGGGCCGACAGCCGCTTGCGGCTCCAGCCGACCTGCTCGGCCAGAGCGTCGACCCGTACGCGCCCGCGGCCCGCGAGCGTCGTCCGCCAGGTGTGGGCGACCTCAGGATCGACCGGCGCCCGGTCCGCCATGCGTCGGCGGAGGAGGTCCGCCGCGAGCGCGAACCGCTCGTCCCACGATCCGGCGGCACGCAACGCGTCCTTGACCCGCTCCGTCTCGCGGCCCCAGACGTCCTCGAACGACTCCACCCTCCCGCCGAGCGCCGCCGACGGGCCGAGCACCGCGGCCGCCACCGCAGGTTCCAGCCGGATCTGCAGGCACGCGCCCACCCGGCCCGCCACCCTGAGGTCGCCGGGCGCGAGCCCGACGACGAAGCTGCCGTGCCCGTGCCGGCCCCGGGCGCCGTACACGATGCCGTCCCCGTCGCTCAGGTCGATGAGCAGGGTGACGGACGGATGCGCGACCATGGCCATGTCCACGAAGGCGGACACGTGCTGACTGAACCCGGCCATGCCGACTCCCGCGAGCCGGGCCGGGGGACGCGGGACCGCGACGTCCACGATCGACCAGTCGGGCGGCGCCCCGGTCGATGTCTCGGTGGACAACACGCGACCAGTCTAGGTCTCGGGGCCGAGGGCCGGGAGGTCCGCGTCCCGGGCGGTGAAACCGAGCAGCAACTCGCCGGTCGGCCCGGGTGCTTCCAGGGGCGGCAGGTGTCCGACGCCCGGCAGCAGTTCGAGCCGCGCGTTCGGCACGGCTTCGTAGCGGTGCGCCGACGACGGATCCCAGCGCGGGTCGGCGGCACCGAAGAGCACCAGCACCGGGACGGTGAGGGCGGCGAGGCGCTCGGGCACGCCGCGCTCGGCGAGATAGGCGGTGTTCCCGCGCGCCACCGTTCTGAAGGAGCGGTACGAGATGTCCCGCACGTCGTCGATCATCGCCTGCGGGACGTCCACGGGACCGGCGGCCGTCGCGGCGATCGCCTTGTGGAGCATCGCGTCCGTGCGCCGCGGCCACAGCAGCGGGCCGAAGGGCGGGGCCAGCAGCAGTCGGAGGATCACCGGCTGAGGGAGGAGCGCGTCCAGACCCGGGCCCGTACTGACCAGGGCGATCGCCCCGACCAGGTCGGGGCGCCGCTCGGCCAGCGCCGTGGCGACGTAGCCGCCGCTGGAGTGGCCGGCCACCGTCACGGCCCCGAGGCCCAGGTCGTCCAGGAGCGCCGCCACCCGGCCCGCCTGCCGCGGCACGTCGTAGGCGGGGACGGGCGGGGACTTGCCGCAGCCCGGGAGGTCGACGCGCAGGACGTGACGGTGCTCGGCGAGCGCCGGGACCACCGGGTCCCATGAGGCGCCCGAGGCACCGGAACCGTGGATGAGCAGGACGGGCGGCGCCTGCGGCGGGCCGTCGTGCACCACGTGCATGCCGTGCGAGAGATCGGCGTCGTACTGACTCATGCCGCAAGGGTGCGCCCGGTGCCGGTCACGGGTCTTGTACGAATGTCGCCGGACCCGTCGCACGGGGCGCAGGCACCGGCGGTCGGGCGCACCGAGGGTCAGGCGCGTGCGGCGCCGCGCACCGGGTGCTTGCTCAGGACGGAGAGCCGGTTGAAGGCGTTGATGCTGATCGCCACCCAGATCACGGCGGAGATCTGGTCGTCCGACAGGACGCCCCGCGCCTGCGCGTACGCGGCGCTCTGCGCGCCCGCGTCGGCGGGGTGCGTGGTGGCCTCGGCGAGGGCGAGCGCGGCGCGTTCCGCGGGCGAGAACAGCTCGGTGTCGCGCCAGGCCGGCAGCACCCCGAGCCGCTGGGTCGTCTCGCCGCCCCGCAACGCGGCCCTGGTGTGCGCGTTGAGGCAGTAGGCGCAGGCGTTGAGCTGCGAGACGCGGATGTTGACCAGTTCCACGAGGGTCCGGTCCAGCCCGGCCGCGTCGGCGACCCCCCGGACCGCCTCCGCCGTGGCGCGCAGTGCGGTGTAGGCCTCGGGGCTCTGCTTGTCGATGAACACGCGCCGCTCGTCAGCGCCTTTGGGGATGTCTGCCTCGGTGCGTACAGGCGTCTGCGTCATGTCGGGGTGCCTCCGTTGCGCGCCGGCGTTTGTCACGTCCTATCATCGAACCATAGAAGTTGAAAGTGAAACTTTCAGGGCCGAGTGGGAGGATGAAGCGGTGAGCAACACGGAAGCGCATCCCGCCGAAGTCAGGTGCGGGGCGCCGGAGGACGGAGCGCCCGCCGCCGGCGTGGAGATCCTGACCGCGCGGGAGGTCCCGCTCGGCGGTCCGCGCGCCATGAAGGTGCGCCGCACCCTGCCCCAACGGGCCCGGACGCTGATCGGCGCCTGGTGCTTCGCCGACCACTACGGCCCCGACGCGGTCCCGGAGTCGGGCGGCATGAACGTCGCGCCCCACCCGCACATCGGCCTGCAGACGGTCAGCTGGCTGTTCGGCGGGGTGATCGAGCACCGGGACAGCCTGGGCAGCCACGCGTTCGTCAGGCCCGGTGAGGTGAACCTCATGACGGGCGGCCACGGCATCAGCCACTCCGAGGTGTCCACGCCGGACACCACGGTCCTGCACGGCGTCCAGCTCTGGGTGGCGCTGCCCTCGGAGCACCGCGACACCGCCCCGGACTTCCAGCACCACGTGCCCGCCCCGGTCGCCCTGGACGGCGGCGAGGCGCGCGTCTTCCTCGGCTCGCTCGCCGGGGACACCTCGCCGGTGGACACCTTCACGCCCCTGCTCGGTGCCGAGGTGACCCTGGACCCGGGCGCCACCGTGGTTCTCGACGTCGACCCCGGCTTCGAGCACGGCGTCCTCGTCGACAGCGGCGACGTACGCCTCGACGGAACGGTCGTGGGCCCCGCCGAACTGGCGTACGCCGCACCGGGACGACGGGCCCTCACCCTGACGAACGAGGCGCCCGCGGCCGCCCGGCTGCTGGTGCTGGGCGGTCCTCCCTTCCCCGAGGAGATCGTCATGTGGTGGAACTTCGTCGGACGGTCGCACGACGAGATCGTGCGGGCCCGCGCGGACTGGGAGAACGACTCCGGACGCTTCGGCCGGGTCGACGGCTACCCCGGTGACCGCCTTCCGGCGCCCGTGCTCCCCAACGCCACCCTCTCCCCGCGCAGGAACCCCCGGCCCTAGGAGCCCCGGGGAAGGGTCACTCCGGCCAGGCGGAGTTCTCGATCACCTCGACGAAGTCCGTGCGCCGGAAGCCCGGCACGAAGTGCTCCAGGACGTCCGCGTTCACCGTGCCGAAGGTGCTGTCCGGGCGGTGCCGGAACCCGTCCGTGAACGCCTGGAGGATCTGCTTCTTGAAGTCCGGGCGGGGGTGGGCGGCGGTGACCGCGTCGATCTCCGCCCGGGTGAGGCGGGCCAGGTTCAGACCGAGCACGTCGGTCTCGACCCCCGCGGTGGTCGCCGCGATCTCCGGCGCCAGCTTGTAGGGGACCTCCGGCGTGGTGTGCAGTGCGACGGCCGTCCACACGGTGCCCGCGTCGGCCTCCGCGACGCCGTGGGCAAGCAGGAACGCCCGCGCCTGGTCCGCGCCGTCCATCTCGAAGCGCTGGTCCTCGCCGCGGTAGGGCGGCACCAGACCGGTGTCGTGGAAGAGCGCGGCGACGTACAGCAGTTCCGGGTCCGGGCGCAGGCCGAGGGCGGCGGCCTGGAGACTGCCGAACAGGTAGACGCGGCGCGAGTGGTGGAAGAGCAGCGACGGTGTGGTGTCGCGGACGAGTTCGGTCGCCTCCCGCGCCAGCGAGCTGTCGGGGATGTCGATTCCGGCGATGGTCTCGGCCATGGTGGTCCTCCCGGGACGGTGCCTGTCGTGTCGGTCCCACCCTGCGCCGGACGGCCGGGCCGCGTCCGCTGCCCGATGGCCATGAACCCCTCGGAACCGGTCATGACTCCCGCGCGGTGGTGGCGAAACGCTGCTGGTAGCGGATGGGGGACAGCCCGAGGTGCCGGGAGAAGGCCCGGCGCAGACTCTCGTAGCTCGGAAAGCCCGATCGGGTGGCGGCCTCCGTGGCGTTGAGCCCGGCGTCGAGCAGGGCCTTGGCCATGTCGAAGCGGATCAGCTCCACGTACTTCATCGGCGTCGTGTCCAGCTCGGCCCGGAACATGCGCGTCAGATGCCGCGGACTGACCCGCACACGGGCGGCGAGCGCCTCCAGGCCGTGGTCCGCCGCAGGGTCGCCCTGCACCGCCTCCTGGACCAGCCGCAGCACCGGCGTGCGGGGAGCCGGGCCCTGGAGCGAGGCGGAGAACTGCGACTGGCCGCCGGCCCGCTGCATGTACACCACCAGCGAGCGGGCGACCTCACGGGCCAGGGCGGGACCGTGGTCGTCCTCCACCAGGGCGAGGGCGAGGTCGATGCCCGCGGTCACACCGGCGGACGTGTAGGTGCTGCCGTCCCGCACGAAGAGCGCGTCGGCCTCGACCCGCGTCGCCGGACAGCGGCGGGCCAGCGTCGAAGTGTGCTGCCAGTGCGTCGTCGCGCGTCTGCCCTCCAGCAGCCCGGCCGCGCCCAGGACGAAGGCGCCGGTGCACACCGAGGCGACGCGCCCCGCCCGGCCCGCCAGTGCCTTCGCGGCCGCGCGGAGAGCGGGGTCCACGGGGGCGTCGGGCAACGCGTCGCCGCCGACCACGACCAGCGTGTCGTAGGCGGCGGCCCGCGCGTCCGTGTCCGCCGTGACGCGCATGCCGATGGACGAGGACACCGGCGACCCGTCCGCGGAGACGATGCCCAGCCGGTAGTCGGCGCCGAACCGGTTGGCCTCGCCGAAGACCTCCGCCGGTCCCGACAGGTCGAGCAGCTTCATGCCGTCGAACACCAGGAAGCCCACCCCGTGCCGCCCCGCTGCCATGGCTTCCTCCGTCATCCGGTCCCTCGCGATCTGGTCAGTATGAGTGAAAAATGAGGTATGCCGGTTATCGGCGTAACGTGGCTGGCGGGGATCAGTCGTACACGTCGTACACGCGGAAGGATCAGCCATGGGCACGGTCACCACCACCGACGGCACGAACATCTTCTACAAGGACTGGGGCCCGCGCGACGGCCTGCCGGTCGTCTTCCACCACGGCTGGCCACTCAGTGCCGACGACTGGGACAACCAGATGCTGTTCTTCCTCTCCCACGGCTGTCGCGTGATCGCCCACGACCGCCGTGGCCACGGACGCTCGGACCAGCCGTCCACCGGCCACGACATGGACACCTACGCCGCGGACGTCGCGGCGCTGACCGAGGCCCTGGACCTGCGGGACGCCGTGCACATCGGGCACTCCACCGGCGGCGGCGAGGTCGCGCGCTACGTGGCGCGCGCCGAGCCGGGCCGGGTGGCCAAGGCCGTGCTCGTCAGCGCCGTCCCCCCGGTGATGGTGAAGTCCGAGGCCAACCCCGAGGGCCTGCCGATCGAGGTCTTCGACGAGTTCCGCGCGGCCCTCGCCGCCAATCGCGCGCAGTTCTACATCGACGTGGCGTCCGGTCCCTTCTACGGCTTCAACCGGGAGGGCGCGACGGTCTCCCAGGGACTGATCTATCACTGGTGGCTGCAGGGGATGATGGGCGCGGCCAACGCCCACTACGAGTGCATCGCGGCGTTCTCGGAGACCGACTTCACCGAGGACCTCAAGCGGATCGACGTCCCGGTCCTCGTCGCGCACGGAACGGACGACCAGGTGGTGCCCTACGCGGACGCGGCACCGAAGTCGGTCGAACTCCTGGCGAACGGCACCCTGAAGTCGTACGAAGGGCTTCCGCACGGCATGCTCTCGACCCATCCCGAGGTCCTCAACCCCGACCTCCTGGCCTTCGTGAAGTCGTAGCCCCGGTGCGGCGGCGCGGCGCCCTCAGGGCGCCGATGCCCGCCGGCGGTGGCCGGCCGCCTTGGCCTGGTTGCCGCAGCGGCGCATGGAGCACCACTTCCGGGGCCGTCCGGCACCGGAGTCGAGGCAGAGCATCCGGCACGCCTCGGAGGCGCAGGCGGTCAGCCGGGACCGGCGTGCGCCGTCGGTCATGAGGTCGATCAGGTCCCGCGCGACCAGCGACAGCAGGGCCTCTTTGGTCAGCGTCCGGCTTCCCTTCGGGGCCCACGCGCCGTCGGCCGTCAACTCCAGACGGGGTGCCGGGGGTTCGGTCCTGGCCAGAAGGTTGACCAGGTCGACCGACTGCTGCCGCGGCCGGTGCGCGTCGACGGCGCCGGAGGCGATGTCGTGGGCGGCCGCCCGCAGCGCGTGGAGCGAGCGCAGGACGTCCTCGGGGTCGTACCCGTCCTCCAGCGTCACCCCGACGCCCCGGCACCAGGCTTGGAGGCGTGAGGCGTCGCCCATCCGCTCGACGGGGGCCTCGGGCCTGCGGCCCACGGTGGCCACCAGGTCCAGGCACAGGGTTCCGGCGTCGAAGCGAAGTTCCCGCGCCTGCGCGGTGACTCTTCTGCGGGGCTCGTGCCGCACGGCATCCATGGTTTGATGGTAACCGTTCTAACGGTTACCAAGAGGGGGCGGAGCCATGCGTATCGCGGTGATCGGGGCGGGCGGCGTCGGAGGCTATTTCGGGGCCCGGCTGGCCGCCGCGGGGAACGAGGTCACCTTCGTGGCCCGCGGTGCGCACCTGGAGGCCGTGCGCCGGACCGGCCTGGTCGTCCACAGCCCCCTGGGCGAGTTGCGCACCTCGCCCGACTCCGTGGTGGGGAGCATCTCGGAGCTGGGCCCCACCGATCTGGTCCTCGTCGCCGTCAAACTGTGGGACACCGAGGCCGTGGCCGACCAGCTGCGGTCCTCGGCGGCGCACGGGGCTCCGGTGCTGTCACTGCAGAACGGGGTGCACAAGGACGCCGTCCTGCGCGGTCGGCTGACGGACGAGCAGGTCCTGGGCGGGGTCTGCTTCATCTCCGCCTTCATCGAGGAACCCGGGGTGGTCAGGCACAACAGCACCTTGCAGAAGGTCGTCCTCGGCCCCTACCGGTCCGGCCGGTCGGCGACCAGTCGGAGCGTGCTCGCCGCGTTCCGGGACGCCGGGATCGATGTCGAGGAGAGCGACGACATCGAGAGGGTGATCTGGGAGAAGTTCGTGTTCCTCGTGGGTCTGTCGGCGACCACGACGGCCGTCCGCCGGCCGATCGGCGTCGTCCGTGCCAACGAGCGGAGCCGACGGCTCCTGTACGACGTCATGGCCGAGACGGTGGCCGTGGCGCGGGCGTCGGGGGTGCGGTTGGACAGCGGCTTCGCCGAGGACCGGCTCGACTTCTGCGACACGCTCCCCGCGGACATGACCTCCTCCATGCACAACGACCTGGAGAAGGGCAACCGCCTCGAACTGCCCTGGCTCAGCGGGGGAGTCGTGGACCTCGCCGACCGGCTGGGCGTCCCCGTCCCGCGCAACCGGACGGTGGCCGACATCCTCGCGCCGTACGTCCCGGGCCGGCCGGCCGGATCCTGACCGCCGGGGCGCCCTACTTCCCGGCCCGGGCGAGGAAGTCCCGCAGGTGCCCGGCGATCTCCTCCAGGTGGGTCTCCAGGGCGAAGTGACCGGTGTCCAGGAGGTGGATCTCGGCGTCCGGCAGGTCGCGCCGGAACGCGTGGGCGCCCTCGGGGCCGAAGATCTCGTCGTTCGCGCCCCACACGGCCAGCAGCGGCACCCGGGTGTCGCGGAAGTACTGCTGGAGCCGGGGGTAGAGGGCGACGTTGGACGGGTAGTCGCGGAACAGCGCGAGCTGGACGGCGTCGTTGCCGGGCCGGTCGAGCAGGGCCTGGTCGAGGGTCCAGGCGTCGGGGCTGACGAGGCTCTGGTCGGGGACCCCGTTCAGGTACTGCCAGCGGATCGCCTCGGGGGACAGCGCGGCCCGGGCGGGACCCTCCATCTCGGGGGTCGGGTCGTCGGTGTAGGCGAACAGTCCGTCCCAGAACTCCTTGACGAGGCCGTCGGTGTAACCGTTGCCGTTCTGCGTGACGATCGCGGTGATGCGGTGCGGGGTCCGGAGGGCGATGCGCCATGCCACCGGTGCCCCGTAGTCCTGCACGTACACCGCGAAGCGCTCCACACCGAGCCGGTCCAGGAGGCGGACGGTCACGTCCGTGAGGGAGTCGAAGCCGTAGTCGAACGCGTCTGCCGCGGGCATGGACGAGTATCCGAAGCCGATCATGTCGGGTGCGATCACGTGGTAGGAGTCGGCGAGCTTCGGGATCAGGTCGCGGAACATGTGGCTGCTCGTCGGGAAGCCGTGCAGCAGCACGACGGTGGGCGCCTGCGGGTCACCGGCCTCCCGGTAGAAGACGTCCAGGCCGTCGACGGCAGTGGTCCTGTGGTGCACGACGACACTCATTGAAACCCCTTAAGTTGCCTTTGGTGGTTAGGTAGAGTCCAGCACTCCTGGGATAACCTGTCAAGCGGACTTAAGGGGTTAGATAAGAGTGTTGTAACCTGCCAATGTCGACGAAACGGTTAGGGGTGAAGGCGGTGGCCGACACGGCCGCGGAGGACGTCCTCCTGGAACTGCTCAACACGACCCCCGTCGTGCGGGGCGCGGTGAGTGACGCCCTGGGCACGCCCGCGGAGGGTCGCGCGTGGGCGCGCGGCCACGGCGGGAGCGGGTCGGACGAGGAGGTCGCCTTCCTGGTCGCCGCGCGGGACGTCCTCCAGGACGTCGTCCGGGGGCGGCGGGACCCCGAGTGCCTGAGCGAGTTCCTCGACGGTGTCAGCAGGGTGCCGGCCTTCGAGGGCGGCAGCCTGGAATGGACCCTCCGGGTCCCCGACGCCCACCGGCTGACCGTGGAACTGCTGCTGACCTGGGCGCACGTCGAGGCGACCCGGCCGGGACGGCTCAAGCCGTGCGGCAACCCGGACTGCCGGCGCTTCCTGCTCGACCGGAGCAAGCCCAACAGCGCCCGCTGGTGCTCCATGGCCGAGTGCGGGAACCGGATGAAGGCCCGACGGCACTACCAGCGCGTCAAGGGCGCCCAGGCGTAGCGAGTACGGCCGGGGTCAGGCCGCCGCCATCGCCTCGTGCTTCCAGAACCCCGAGAAGGTGATGCGCTCCTTCGGCAGTCCCAGGCGGTGCAGGTGCCTGCGGCCCTCGGTGGCCAGGGTCGACTCGCCGACGACGAAGGCGTATCCCGCCGCGTCGGCGCGGGTCAGCCGGTGCAGCTCGCGCAGCGCGGCGGCGCCGGGAACCGAGGTGCTGTCCCGCCGTACGACCCAGGAGACGGTCACACCGGCCGGGGCGTTCAGCTCGCGGCGGTCGGCGTCGGTGGGGATCTCCTGGATGAGGCGTCCCACGGTGCCCTGGGGGAGCGAGCGCATGATGCTCGCCGTGGCGGGCAGTCCGGTCTCGTCGGCCACCACGGTGACCTCGGAGGCGTCCCGCGGGCAGTCGAACAGGATGCCCTGGTCGAGCAGGGCGAGCGCGTCCCCGGGCCGGGCACCGCAGGCCCAGAGCGCGGCCCTGCCCTCGACCTCGCCGGTGGGGCCCCGGTGCACGACGAAGTCGATGTCCAGTTCGGCCGTCGTCCGGCGGTAGTCGGCCACGGAGTAGTTGGCGCAGTGCGGCCGCTCGTCCTCCGCGATGGCGAGGTAGGGCTGCCACCACTGCGAGCCGGTGAACTCCGGCAGGCGCAGGCCCCGTTGGTGGGGGAGCGGGAGGAACAGGCGGAACCAGTGGTCGTATTCCAACCACGGAAAGCCGCCGAGCCCCGGTCCGGTGACCGTGACGCGCTGCATGGACGGGGAGACCCGCTCGGTCCGCACCACGCGGGCGCGGAACATCTCCGGGTGCTGGGGGGTGAGCCGCCGAACCTTCGCCATGAAGGTAAGGCTATCCTAAGTTGCGTTCGATTCCGAGCCGGTGATCTCCAGGCGGGCGCCCGTCGTCCGGTCGGACGACGGGCCCGTCTCCAGCTCGACCACCCCCGGCTCCACGGCGAGCCGGAGGTCGCGCCCCACCGAGGCCAGCGTCTCCGGGCCCACCTCGAAGACCGCCTCGGCCTCGTCGCCGGGCGCGATGTCCAGGCGGACGAAGCCCCGCAGCTCGCGCACCCGCGGCCAGGACGTGCCCCCGGACAGCCGGCGCACGTACAGCTGCACCGTCTCCTCGGCCGGCCGGGCCCCGGTGTTGCGGACCGTGACCCGGCAGGTCAGACGCGGGGCGCCCGCACCGACCCGGGAGCGCGACAGTCTCGGCGCCCCGTACGCGACGCTGGTGTACGACAGGCCGTGCCCGAAGGCGTGGCGCGGGCCGGCGCTCTGGTCGACGTAACCGCGGTAGCGGTGGTCCTTGCCGTTGTAGTGGACGGGCAGTTGGGCGGCCGACCGGGGCACGGAGACCGGCAGCCGGCCGCGGGGCTCGGCGTCGCCGAACAGCACCTCGGCCACGGCACGCCCGCCCCGCGGCCCCGGGTACCAGACGCTCAGCACCGCCGCCGCGGGCGCGTCCACCTCGGGCAGGGCGTGCGGTCGGCCCTGGACCAGCACCACCACGACCGGGGTCCCGGTCGCCGACACCGCGGCCAGCAGGGCCCGTTGCGCGGGCGGCAGCGCAAGGTCCGCCAGGTCGACACCCTCGCCGCAGGTCATGCCGGACGGCGTTCCGGCGCCCGTGACGGCGGCCCCGTTCGCGTCGAAGACCGTGTCCGCGGAGCGGGCACTGGAGCCGCCCAGCACCAGCACGGCCACGTCGGAGCCGGCCGCCAGACCGACGGCCGCCGGCACGTCCGACACCTCGTCACCCACCAGGCCGCACCCCCGCCCGTGCACCACCTCGGTACCGGGCGCGACCGCCGCCCGGATGCCCTCCAGGACGGTGATCCCCGCACCGGGCCGCTGCGGCGCCGTGTAGTCGCCGATCTGCTGGGACAGCGAGTCGGCGTTCGGGCCGAGGACCGCGATCCGCCGCGCCGCACGGGACAGCGGGAGCACACCGCCCTCGTGGGCGAGCAGGGTCACCGACGCACGCGCGACGCGCTCGCCCAGCTCGGCGGGGTCCGGCAGACCCACGGCCTCGGACCGGGCCGGCGGCAGGGGCTGTTCGAACAGGCCCAGGCGGAACTTCAGCGCGAGGACCCGCGCCACCGAGGCGTCCAGCGCCGACTCGGACACCAGCCCGCGTTCCACCGCCTCGCCCAGCCGGGTGAAGGAGTCGTCCCACAGGCTCAGATCGCAGCCGGCGTTCAGGGCCAGCGCCCCCGCCGACACCGGATCGCCGGTCAGCCGCACCAGCCGGTCCACCGCGGTGCCGTCCGCCATGACCACGCCCTCGAACCCCCACTCCGTACGGAGCAGGTCGGTCAGCAGGTACCGGTTCGCGACGCAGGGCAACCCGTCGAACTCGTTGTAGGCGGCCATCACCCCGGCCGCTCCCGCCGCCACCCCGGCCCGGGCCGCCGCCAGATGCACCTCGTGCAGTTCGCGCGGTCCCAGCTCCGTCGCCGCGCTGTTGCGGCCGCCGACCGTGGCACCCTGCCCGGCGAAGTGCTTGAGGACCACGGCCACCCCCGCCCGCCGCGCGCCCTCGACGAGCGCCCCGGTCATCCGCGCGGCGAGGTACGGGTCCTCGGCGAAGCACTCCTCGCTGCGCCCCCAGCGCGGATCACGCACCAGGTCGAGTGCCGACACCAGCGCGATGTGCGCGCCCCGCGCGCGGAGTTCGGCGGCCGCACCGGCCACCGCGTCCGCGTACAGCTCCGGGTCCCAGGTGGCGCCGACCGCGAGGTTGACCGGGAGGACCGTGCCGTCCAGCGCCTGGTGGCCGTGCGGCATCTCCTCCACCAGCAGGACGGGGATGCCCAGCCGGGTGTGGTCCATGACGTACCGCTGCACCGCCGCCGCCGTGCGCGCCCCGTCCCGGGCGTCGAGGCCGTCCGCGAAGCCGACGCCGGACCAGGCGTCGGCCCGCTGGAGCCCGTACAGCGCGCCCATGCCGTCGAAGGCGGCCACCTCCGCGCGGAAGGCGTCGGTGAGGCGGTGCCCCTCCCCGGCGCGTTCGTAGGCGTCCCAGCCGTACATGCGCTGGTTGAGCTGACCCACCTTCTCCGCGAGGGTCATGCGGCCCAGCAGGTCGCGGACGCGGTCCGGCACCGGCGCGGCGGGATCACGGTAGCGGGGCGGGGTCATCGCAGCTCCAGCACCGCTACGCCGTACGCGTCGAGCGCCACGTCCTCCACCGGGGTGCCGTCGGCCAGGCCGTGCAGCGTCCCCTCGGCGGCCGGACGGACCACGAGCCGCTGCGGACTCTGGCTGACCAGCCACACGAAACGGCGGCCGTCGGCGTGGACGAGGACGTCCGCCGACACATGCGGATCGGCGACCGTGACGGGCCGCCGCACGCCCGCCACCTGTGCCAGGGCCGCGTAGAGGCGCTGCGTGACATCGGGGTTGACGCGTGCGGTGCGGGCCGCCATGTGCTCCAGCGGATACGTGGCCAGCACCGTCCGGCCCACCCCCGTCTCGTGGACGATCAGGGCCGGCCGCCCGTGGGCGTCCACCGCGACGACCCGGCCCGCACGCGGTTCGACGGGCAGATAGGCGCGGCTGTCCTCGTTCCCCGCGACCGGGAAACGCAGCACCTCGCCGGCCCGCAGGTCGCCGAAGTCCTCCGTGAACGTCATCTCCAGCACGTCGTCCTCGATCGGCTCGGCGACGCCGTACGACAGTTGCAGCTCCACGCCGAAGAGGCCGTCGAGGTCGTCGAACCAGGGGCCGCGGGTGGCCGGGTGCTCGCCGGAGCAGAAGGACAGGTACACGGTGGCGCCCTCGGCGGCCCGGCGGGCCAGCTCCCTGCGGGTGCGGGTGGTGAGCTGCCGGGTGGCGGGGAGCAGGTAGAGCGACGCCTCGCCCGGCAGTCCGTCGGCCTCGCGGGTCAGGGCCACCGGCAGGTCGGCGGCGCGCGCGGTGACGTAACCCTGGTGCAGGGACGTGAAGATGAGCGGCCGGTCGGCGGGGCGGCTGTAGGGATAGCCCCGTTCGAGGAAGGCGGGGACGACCAGGGCGGCGTCCGCGTCCGTGCGGGAGCAGCGCCGGAAGTCCACCGCCTTCAACACCTCGGCGAAGGCGGCCAGTTCCAGCAGCGGCTCCTTGGGCGCCCCGGCGGAGTCGGTGATGCCGAAGTGCATCTCGAAGGGGTGGTGGTCGTAGGGGGACCGGTCCCACAGGTCGTCGTAGTCGGTGTTGTTCCAGGCGAGCCAGCCGGTCGCCCCGCCCAGCAGCGAGTTGTGCAGGGTCTGCCGGTAGAAGATCCCCGCGTTGGCGGCCGAGACCGTGTCGGTGGACAGCCCGAACTCCTCCAGGACGACGGGCTGTCCGGTCACCGAGGCCAGCTCGCACTCGAAGGCGGCACGGTAGTGCTGCCGCGGCCGGTCGGTGTCCGAGCGGTACACGTGCGGGCCCACGAAGTCGACGTACTCGGCCGTCTCCCGCAGCGAGAAGCCGTTGTCGCGGCCGGTGACCTCGATGCCCCACGCCCCGTCGCCCAGCGACACCGGCTGCGTCGCGCCCGTCGCCCGCACCGCGTTGCACATCGCCTGCGCCCACGCGGTCACCACGTCCGAGGACGGCGGGTCGACCTGGTAGATCCGCCCGTACCCCGGCATCTCGTTGGTGATCAGCCAGCCCGTGACCGCCGGGTGGTCCTTGAAGCGGCGCGCCATGCGGGAGACGAACCACGCCTGGCGTCCGACCATCCACACGTCCTCGTACAGGTCACGGTTGCCGCGCCAGGCGGGGTCCCAGTTCTCGCCGGACATGTGGCCGACGATGAAGGTGGGTATGGTCCCCATGCCCGTTTCCGTGTGCGCGTCGAGGAAGTCCTCGAAACGCGCGCACAGTTCGTCGTCGATGCGGTCGGGCTCCGGGTGGAAGTCCGGCCAGTAGAAGAAGGACCGGGTGGTGTTGAGGCCGTGGTCGGCGAGCACCCGGAGTTCCTCGCGGACGGTCTTCGGGTCGTAGTCCCGCCACATCAGCGGGCCGCCGGTGCGGGACCAGAAGTTGGCGCCGAGCCAGGGCAGTACGTCGGTCCGGTGGGTGAGCTGGGCGCTGTGGCGTCGCATGGTCCTTCTCGGGTGGTGGGGGTGCGGAGGGAGCGTGGCCGTGGTGTGCGGAGGGCGCCGCGGCCGGGGGTGGTGGTCAGGGGAGGGCGGGGCCCGTGGACTCGCGTACGACCAGGCGGGGCCGTTCGGCGAGGGCGGTGTCCTCGACCTCCTCGCCGCACAGGGCGAGGAGCATGCGCGCGGCGGCCGCGCCCACCCGCTGCACCTGCTGGTCGACCGTGGTCAGCCGCGGGTGGAGCCAGGAGCCGAGCGGCAGGTTGTCGTAGCCGACGACGGACACGTCCCGGGGCACGACCAGCCCGGCGCGCTGCGCGGTGCCGATGCCGCAGACCGCCATCGAGTCGTTGGCGTACACGATCGCCGTGGGGCGGTCGGCGGAGTCGAGGAGCGCCTCGGTGGCACCGACGGCGCGCCGCTCGCTGAAGTCGGTGGGCAGCACCGCGAACGGGCGCAGCCCCGCCGCGCGCAGGGCCCCCTCGAAGGCCGCCCGGCGCACGCGGGTGTGCTGGAGCTCGGGCGGCCCGCTGACGTAGGCGACGCGCCGGTGACCGAGGCCCAGCAGGTGCGTGACGGCCTCGGCGATCCCCGCGCCCTGGTCGCGCAGTCCGACGCGCGGGACGACGGCCGTGTCGTCGGGCGAACCGAGCAGTACGGCGGGCAGTCCGAGGCGGGCGAGCAGCGCGGGCCGGGCGTCGTCGTCGCGGGCGTCGGTGAGTACGGCGCCGTCCACCCGGCCCTCGGCCGCGAGCCGCTCGTACAGCGCGTTCTCCTCGCGGTGGCCGCTGACCAGGTGCAGCAGCAGACCGTAACCGCGCGGCGCCAACTCGCCCTCTATGCCGGTGATCAGCTCACTGAAGTGCGGGTCGGAGCCCAGCACGTCCGTGGGGCGCCGTACCACCAGGGCCAGACTGCGGGTCCGCGCGTTGCGCAGCGCCGCGGCGGAGGCACTCGGCGACCAGCCCAGCTCCAGCGCGGTGTCGAGGATCCGGCGGCGGGTCGCCTCGGAGAGCCGGCCCTTGTGGTTGAAGGCCTGGGACACGGCGGCCGTCGACACCCCGGCCGCCGCGGCGACCGCCTTGATGGTGGGCCGGCGTCCCGACCGCTCGGTGGAGACGCTCACATCTTCACCGCCCCGCTGACCAGGGCCTGCTGCATGCGCTTCTGGAGCAGGGTGTAGACCAGCCACACCGGCACCAGGGTCAGCACCGTGCCCGCCGTCAGCACGCCGTAGTCCGTGCCGGTGATCGACTTCAGCGTGGGCAGGGCCACCTGGACCGTGCGCTGCGCCGGGTCGGGGCCGATGATGACCAGCGAGTAGAGGTACTCGTTCCAGAAGGTCAGGAAGTTCAGCAGCAGCACGGTGGCGATGCCCGGCAGGCACATCGGCGTGTACACGTGCCGCAGCACCGCGAAGGTGGACGCCCCGTCCAGCCGGGCGGCCTCCTCCATCTCCGGTGGGATGGTGCGCATGAACTGCACCAGGATCACCACCGACAGCGGCAGCGCCGTAGCCGGGAGGAACAGCACCATGAAGACGCGGGTGTGGAACAGTCCGGTGGCCGCCGCCAGGAGGAAGGTGGGGAAGAGCGCCGCGAACGTCGGGATCAGGAAGCCCAGCGAGAAGACCTTCTCGACCACGCCCGCCAGCCGTCCCGTCGAACGCGCCAGCGCGAACGAGGCCGGGATCGCCAGCAGCAGCGTGAGCGCCAGCGAGAACACCGTCACCAGCGCCGAGTTGACGACCGCCAGCCCGAGGTCGGCGCTCTCGAACGCGGTGCGGAAGTTGCCGAGCCCCAGGGAGGACGGCGGGGCGAAGGGGTGCGCGAAGATCTCGTCGTTCGACTTGAACGCCGAGGCGAGGAAGTAGTACAGCGGGACGACGAGCAGCACCGCGTACGTCCACACCAGGATGTGGGCCGGGAGCCAGCGTTTGCCGAGCTTCATCAGTGCTGCTCCGATCAGTAGTTCTGGCGGAAGACACGGCGGATCGTCAGCAGCCCGACGAGTCCGACGAGGAAGAGGAGGACGCCGACGGTCTGGCTGTAGCCGAGGTCGGCGGCGATGAACGCCTTCTGGTAGACGAGGAACGACAGCGTGGTGGACGACGTGCCCGGACCGCCCTGGGTGAGCAGCAGCACGTGCTGCGCGGAGCCGAACAGCGTCCACAGGAACTGCAGCATCGTCACCACGCCGACGTAGTCGCGGATGACGGGGAAGTGGACCGACCACATCGTCCGCCAGTGCCCCGCCCCGTCCAGCTGCGCGGCCTCCCCCAGCTCGTCCGGCACACTGCCCAGCCGCGCGGCGAACAGTACGGCGGTGAAGCCGATGCCGGCCCAGATGTCCAGGGCGATCAGACACGCCAGGGCCGTGGAAGGCGACGCCAGCCAGGCGTCGGCGAGGGAGCCGAGGCCGACGCTCTCCAGCCCGCCGTTGAGCAGGCCGTCCGGTGACAGGGCCGCGTAGAAGACCATCGCCTTCGCGGGGGTCGAGATCAGCCCCGGGATGAAGAGCAGATACCGGATGACCCGGTGACCGGGCGGCCGCTGGGCCACGTAGTACCCCAGCATGTACGCGCAGACGATCATCACCGGGACGGCGACGGCCAGTTGCACGGCGGTGTTGCGGACCGCGTCCCAGAACACCGGGTCGTCCAGCACCACCCGGGCGTTGTCGAGACCGGCGAACGAGACCGGCTGGAGCATGCCCGGCCAGCGCAGGGCCGCGATCACGAAGATGGCGAGCAGCGGCCCGACCATGAAGACCAGGTACCACACCAGCGCGGGCACCGCGAGGACGGTGCCGCCCTGCCGGGGCCGGCGCGCGGCCGGGACGGGAGAGGCGGGCGGGGCGGACCTCGGGGCCGCGCTCCCGTCCGGCGTCGTGGTGAGCGTCGTCATGCGGTGACTCCCGGAGAACGGGTGGAACGGGGGAGGGGGACGAGGGGGAACCGGACGGCGCAGCCGGGGGTGTCCGGGCCGCTCATGCGGACCGGTACGCGGACTCGAGGGCGGCGCGCACCCGGGCCGGGCTGGTGCCCCGGGTGAACGACGTGCTGGTCGCCGTGATCAGCGACTGCGCGGCGGCGGGCGGCACGTACACGTCGGGCAGCAGGACCTGGCTCACCTCGGAGCCGAGCCGCTGGGCCGCCCCGACCAGCGGGAAGCCGGTGGAGACGGCGTCCGTGCGCAGGGCCATGTCCCGGCCGCTCTCCGTCACGAACCGCGCCACGATGTCCGGGCGGTACATGAACCTCAGGAACTTCTCGACGTGCTCGATCTTGCGGACGCCGTTGGGGCTGATCCAGAAGCCGATGAGGGTGTAGGCGCGGATGACGGTGGGACCGTCGTGCGCCGCCCCGTCGGCCAGCGGCCAGCCGCCGACCTCCGTGTGCCGGGCCACCTTCTCGGGCACCTTGGCCAGGGCGGAGGACATCGCCGACTGCACGGCCGCCTCCTCGGTGTTGAACTGCGTGGTCATCGAGTCGGAGGTGAGGCCCTGGGCCTTGTCCGCGAACACACCGGCGTCCCGCAGGTGCGTGAAGTACTCGATGCCCAGGCGTGCGCCGCGCCCGCCGAAGTCACCGGTGGTGTAGACGTGCCGGGCCTCGTCCTGGGAGAGGAAGGTCTGGATGATCTGCGCCAGCAGCTTCTGGCCGGTCCAGTCGTTGCCGCCCACCGTCACCGGGGCGATGCCCTTGGCGCGCAGTTTGCGGGCAGCGGCGATCAGCTGGTCCCCGGTGATGGGGATCGCGTCGACCCCGGCCCGGTCGAGCAGGGCGCGGTTGTAGGCCACGGGCCAGTTCGTGGCGAAGTAGGGGAAGGCCCGGACCCGGCCCGCGTCGTCGGTCCAGTCGGCCAGCGCGGCGGGCAGGACGCGCCCGCGCAGCCCCCAGTCGTCGAGGTAGGCCTTGACGTCGACGGTCGCGCCGACGTCCGTCCAGGCCAGCGTCTTGTCGTAGAGGTTGACCATCACGACGTCGGCCTCCTTGCGGGCCAGCCGTGAGGTCTCGTAGACCTGGGCGAGGTCGTCGCCGTTGACGAGGTTCTTGACCTTCACCCCCGGGTTCTCCTCGCGGAAGCGGTCCACGGCCGCGAGATACGTGGGGGAGCCCGGCGCGGTGGTGCCGAGCTGGGTGTGGACGACGAGGGTGTCCGGGTCGGAGTCCGCCGACGCCAACGACGAGCAGCCGGACAGAGCGGGCAGGGCAGCGGCCGCGGCCAGACCGGAACCGGCGGCGAGCAGTTCGCGCCGCGTCAGCGATGAGCGCACAGGGGTGGTCTCCAACCAAGCGGTTAACGATTGGTTAATCGATGTACCTCGTGAGGTGCGAGGACTGTATGGAGTGCGGGGACCACGGTCAAGGGGGTGGCGCGGGGAGATTCCGCTCCCCGCTGGACCCGGGTTGCCTGGTCAGGCCGTCGCCGCGGCCTCCACGGAGACGCCGAGCCGGTCGGTCACGGTCGTCAGGGCCGGTCCCAGCGGGAGCGCGACCCGGGTGACGGCCAGCCGGTCGCCGCGGGTGACGTCGCGGTTGACGATCAGGACCGGCTTGCCCGCGTCGGCTGCCTGGCGGACGAAGCGGAGCCCGGACATCACCGTCAGCGAGGAGCCGAGGACCAGCAGCGAGGACGCCCCGCGCACCAGCTCGCGGCAGCGCTCGACGCGCTCCGGCGGCACGTTCTCGCCGAAGAACACCACGTCCGGTTTGAGGATGCCGCCGCAGACCGTGCAGGGCACCACCCGGAAGTCCCCGACCTGCTCGTCGGTGAGGTCGGCGTCGCCGTCCGGGTTGATGCCGGCGGCCACCGGCGCGAAGCCCGCGTTGGCCTCCTCCAGGCGCCGGGCGAGTTCGCGGCGCGGGCTGAGGTCGCCGCAGGTCAGGCAGACGACCCGGTCCAGGCTGCCGTGGAGCTCCACGACGCCCTCGCTGCCCGCGGCCTGGTGCAGTCCGTCGACGTTCTGGGTGATCACGCCGGTGAGCAGACCGTGCCGCCCGAACGCCGCCACCGACCGGTGTCCCGCGTTGGGGCGGGCGCGGCCGAAGGTGCGCCAGCCGAGGTGGCTGCGCGCCCAGTACCGGCGGCGGGCCTCGGGCGAGCCGGTGAAGTCCTGGTAGGTCATCGGCGTGTGCCGGCTCAGGCTCCCGCCCTCGCCCCGGTAGTCGGGGATGCCCGACTCCGTGGAGATGCCCGCCCCGCTGAGCACCAGCGCACCCCCGGCGCGCAGCGCCTCGGCGACGGGTGCCAGGTCGGTGGTGCCCGGCGGCAGGTCCGCTCCCGGGGTCCAGCTCAAAGTGGGCCGCATGCGCATGCGGCAAGGGTACGGAACCCGCCGCGCTTTCCGGCGGGGCGGGGCGAGCCCGTGGGTCGCCTGCTGCCAGGGGGCGCGCTGCCCGGCGGGGCGTCCCCGTGGCCTCCCGCATGACCTTTTCCGTCCCGGGTGACAGACTTGCACTGTCCAGGGGGCCGAGAGGCTCCTTCCGGGGGGCGGCCTGGCGGGGAGTGGTCGATGTTCCGCAAGCATCCCGCACCTGACGGTGAAGAGCTGCTCGCCCGGCTGGCCTCGCTGACCACCCAGGCGAAGGAGCTGGCCGAGCTGCGGCGGTCGCAGGTGGAGCTGGCGATCGCCCTGCAGCGCGACATGCTCCCCGCGGACCTGCCCGTCGTACCCGGCATCCACCTGGCCGCGTGCTACTCACCCGCGTACGCCGGACTCAACGTGGGCGGCGACTGGTACGACGCCTTCACCCTCCCCGACGGCCGTATCGGCCTCTCCGTCGGAGACGTCCAGGGGCACGCCATCGACGCGGCGGCCTTCATGGGCCAGGTCCGGGTCGGCCTGCGGGCGCTCGCCTCGGTGACCAGCGAACCCGGTGACCTCCTCGCCTGCACGAACGAACTGGTCCTCTCCCTCAACAAGGACCTGTTCGCCACCTGCACCTTCATGCGCTACGACCCGGCGACCGGCCTGCTGGAGAGCGCCCGGGCCGGCCACGTCCCCTGCGTCCGGGCCACGGCGGACGGCAGGGCGGAGGTCTGCCGGGACGAGGGCGGACCTCCGCTGGGCGTCCTGGAGGGCACCGACTACCCGGTGACCCGGTACCGGCTCGGCACCGGTGGGGTGTTCGTCCTGGTCACGGACGGTGTGGTGGAGGGACCGTCGCTGAACGTGGACGAGGGTCTGGAACGGGTGGTGCGGCTGGCGAGCCTCGCCGCCGCCGTCGGCATGGAGGCGCACGCGCTGGCGGCCGCCGTGCTCAAGAACGCCGAGCTGATCGGACACGAGGACGACGCGGCCGTGCTCGTCGTCGGCCATGACGGGCGGGGCGTTACGCCGGAGGGCGGGACGGTGCGCCTCTCACCTCGCTGACCCGGCCGCACCGGTGTCTGATGGCTGCTGTGGTGGGTATCCGTGCATGGCCGCGACCGGTCGTCCTCGCCTGCGGGACGCTGCTGCTCGCCGGCTGCTACTACGCGGCGGGGCGGCTCGGGCTGTCGCAGCAGCTGACCGCCGACGGGGCGGTCGTGACGCCCATCTGGCCGCCCACCGGCCTCGCGGTGGCCTGTCTCCTCCTGTTCGGGCCGTGGTGCGTGCCCGGCATCGCGCTGGGCGCGCTGCTGGTCATGCTCTCCCTGGGAACCCTCGGGGCCGAGGGCGTCGGCATCATGGCCGGCAACACCGTCGCCCCCGTCTGCGCCTGGCTGATGCTGCGCGCGGTGGGGTTCCGGGTGAGCCTGAGCCGCCTGCGCGACGGACTGGCCCTCGTCTTCCTGGGGGCGCTGACCGCGATGCTGATCAGCTCGGGAACGGGCGTCGGCATGCTCGTGCTGTCGGACAAGCTCCCCACCGACCATCTCGGGATCGTCTGGCTGGCCTGGTGGGTCGGCGACGCCATGGGCGTCGTCCTCGTCACCCCGCTGCTGCTCCTGCTGTACCGCACTCGCCTGCCGCCCCCCTCCGTGCGCTGGACCGAGGCGGTCGGGCTCACCGTCGTCGTGTGCGCCCTGGTGCCGTTGATCATGTACAGCTCGGTCAGCCTGCTGTTCCTGGGCTTTCCGATCCTGATCTGGTCGGCGCTGCGCTTCCAGCTGGCGGGCGGCATCCCCTGCGCCCTGTTCATGTCGGTGACGGCCACCGTCGTGGCCCGGCAGGAGGCCGGCTCCTTCGGCAGGCTGACCGAGATCGAGACGATGATGAGACTCCAGGCTTTCAACGGAAGCCTGGGGCTGACCGCTCTCCTGCTCTCCGCCGTGATCAGCGAACAGCTCAACACCAGACGGTCGGTGGAGCGCGCCTGCCACGAACTGGTCGAGGCGCTGCAGCACCTGAACGCGGGCGGCTCAGGCAACCCGGGGCCGTGAGGGCGGCCGTCAGACGTCGTAGTCGTCGATGTCCCCCCGGGGGCGCTCAGACCGATGCCCCCGTGCCCGCCCCCGCCGCTCGGCCGAGTGTGCGGTCGAAGAGCGTGAGCAGCAGGTAGAGCACGCCGGCGCCGAGCATCACCCAGGCCAGCCGGTGCAGGCCGCCGGTGTCCGCGTGCTGTCCGAAGGAGGCGGCGGTCGCGGAGGAAGCCACCATCGAGCCGATGTAGGCGAAGGTGCGCAGCAGCCCGGCCGAGGAGGCGGTGCGCTCCGGATCGGCCTGGAAGTAGACGGAGTTCTGCAGGGCCAGGTTGTTGAGCCCCTGCGGGACGCCGAAGATCAGCGCGACCAGCAGCAGCATCCACAGCGGGCTGTCCCCGCCCAGCGTGAGGATCACCAGACACGCGGAGATCTGGCCGACCGCGCCGAGCAGCAGTTTCCCCCGGACGCTCGTGCTGCGCCCCGACACGATCGAGACCCCTATCGCCAGCAGGAACATGGGTATCTGGGCCAGGCCGGCGTGGAAGGGAGACAGTCCGAAGCCCTCCTCGGTCCACTGGGTGAAGCCGTAGAGGAAGGAGTACGCGACGACGTAGGCCACGAGGGCCCGCCCGTAGGTGGCCAGCAGGGGAGTGTTGCCGCCGAGCACCCGCAGGTCGATGAAGGGGGTGGCGGTCCGCAGTTCCCGCACCGCGAACGCGGCCCCCGCGGCGGCCGAGAGCGCGAGCAGGTACCAGTCGCGCAGGTGCAGGTTCATCAGGAAGAGCAGCAGTGAGACGAGCATCGCCGCGAACAGTGCCATGCCGGGCAGGTCGAGGCGGGCGGCCAGGCTCCCGCGCCGCGCGGGCCCGTTCGCGGGCCCCGCTGTGGGTTCCTCCGTGGGCTGCGCGGTGGGTTCCTCCGTGGGCTCCGCCTTGGGCTCCGCCTTGGGCAGCCGCAGCAGCCCCAGCAGCACGGCCGCGACGGCCAGGGGCACGTTCAGCGCGAAGGTGGCGCGCCAGCCCCCCACCGCGATCAGCAGGCCGCCCAGGAGCGGGCCGACGACGGCGATGGTCTGGTTGGCCACCGCCAGCGCGGTGAGCACCCCGCCGGGGCTGTCCCGTCCGGTGCGCTCGGCCTCGCTGCGCACCAGGGCCATCGCCGCGGGATAGCCCGCGCAGGTGCCGAACCCGAGCAGGACCCGCGCGCCGATCAGGACCCCCAGGCCGGGCGCGAGGGCACCCACGACGCCGGCGACGCCGACCAGGCCGGTGCTGAGGAGGAAGAGCCGACGCGGCCCGAAGACGTCGATGAGCCGGCCGACGACCGGCTGCCCGAGCGACGTGGCCAGGTAGAGGGCGGAGACGAGCCAGGCGGTCTGCGAGGCCGGTGCGCCCAGGGCCCTGCCGATCGGGACGAGGGCGACCGCGATGATCGTCGAGTTGATCGGGTTGAGCACCGAACCCAGCAGCATCGGCGGCAGCAGTCCGCGGTCGAATCCGGGCTTCTCGGTGCCGACCTGCGGGCCCGCCTGAGCGTCAGTCACTGCCCTGCCTCCGCGTCAGTCACGGTGCAGCCGCTCCAGCACGGCCATGGCCGCGATCACGGTCCTGCGCTCCTCCTCGGTGCACCGGTCCTGCAACCGCCCGGCGAGCCATTCGGTGCGGGCCTGCCGCCTCTCCTCCACGCGACGGACGCCCTCCGCGGTCAGCGTGATGAGCAGCCGCCGTCCGTCGTGCGGGTCGGGGTGCCGCTCCACCAGCCCCATGGAGGCGAGCGCGGTGACCGTCGCCGTCATCGACTGGTGCCTGACCCCTTCGGTCGCGGCGAGTTCGCTGGCCGTGACGCCCCCGTGGTCGGACAGCCGGGCCAGCACCGAGGCCTGGCCCAGGGTGAGGTCCTCGACCTCGGAGGCCTTGAGGATGCGCCGGCGCAGCCGGCTGATGACCGCCCGGACCTCCCGCGAGGCCCGGACTGCCGAGGGGGAGAGGCTCTCGTTCTCGCTCATGCCCCCAGACTAAGCTTCACAGGATGAGCTGTACAGGTTGAACTGTACAGCTGACTCTGTGTCGCCCCGAGATCCGGGCGTCAGTCCGACGTCGGCAGGTGCGCCCTTGCCCAGGTCCTGAAGGGGGTGAGGGGAATGCCCAGGTCATGGGCGAACCGCGGGAGGGCGGGCTGGGGGAACTCGTTGAGGGACGCCTGTCCGAACCCCATGTCCGGCATCCCGGCGGCGACCGCCTCGTCCTCGGTCATGTCGGGCGGGGTCAGGGTCGTGCGCAGGTGCGCCGAGAGGATCTCGGCGATCTCCCTCATCGTCAGCAGGTCGCTCGCCAGCTCCAGTTCGACCCGGTCGAACCGCTCCGGTTCCGCCACGGCGGCCGCGGCGGTCGCACCGATGTCGTCGACCGCGACCAGGGACAGCCGGGTCGAGGGCTTCAGAAGGCTCACCAGGCCGCCTTGTACTCCCCGGGGGAAGACGATGGCCTCCGAGGGGAGCAGGTTCTCCATGAAGTAGCTCGGCTTGACGATCGTCCAGTGCGTGAACCCCGCCTCGCGCACCCGGTCCTGGATCCCGGCCTTCGCCGCATAGTAGGGCTCCATCCATCCCCAGCGGTCCTTCACCCAGCTCGTGTGCTGTCCGGCGCCCGAGACGGAGGTGTGCACGAACTGGGACACCCCGGCCTCCCGCGCGCCCTCGATCAGGTGGACGGCCTGGGCGACCTCCCCCTCGAAGCCGCGGCGGTCGAAGTCGGGTATCTGGACCGAGAAGACGGCGCGGGCCCCTTCGGCGGCCCGGACCACCGAGTCGCGGTCGTCCAGGTCCCCGACGACCAGGTCGGCGCCGAGTGCCGCGATCGCCGCGGCCCGCTCGGCCGAGGGGTCGCGGACCAGGGCCCGGACCGGAACGCCGGACTTCAGCAGGGCGCGGGCGGTCGCGCCGCCCTGTTTGCCGGTCGCGCCGGTGACGAGGACGGGTGCGGAGGAGTCGGGCATGGGTGAGCCTCCCGGATGAGGGGTGGAATAAGTGGCGGGGTCCGCCACTTAGCTGCCGGGTACGATACGGAGGGCCCCGCCGTTTAGCAATGCCGAGAGGACGCCATGCCCCACCACCAGCGCGCGGACGCACGGCGCAACTACGCCCGGATCCTGGCCGTCGCCGAGGATGAGGTCGCCGCGCACGGCGCCGAGGCCTCCCTGGAGCGGATCGCCCGCGTCGCGGGTGTCGGCTCGGCGACGGTGCGCAGGCACTTCCCCGGGCGAAGCGCCTTGCTGGAAGCGGTGTTCCGCGAGCGGATCGAGGCGCTGTGCGCCCGTGCGGCCGCGTCGGCGGACACGGTGGACGCCCGCGCCGCCCTCCTGGACTGGCTGGAGGCCTTCACCGAGTACGCCGCGTCCGCACGGGGCATGGCCGAGGCGCTGGCCCAGGACCGGCTGGTCGAACCGGAGCGGGTGAGTGCCTGCTCGGTCAAGCTCGAAGGGGCTGTCGAGCCGCTGCTGCGGCGCGCGGTCGAGAGCGGGGTGGTGGCGCCGGACGTCACCGCCGCCGACCTTCTCGCGCTGGTCACGGGCATCGCTCTGGCCACGGAGCGCCATGCCGACCCCGCCGCCGAGGGGCGACGCCTGCTGGCGCTGACCGTCCGGGGCATCAGCCCGCCGAGGTGAGCGCGGCGGGCGGGTCCTTCGCCCAGACTGCAATGACTTGCCCACGTCAAGTCCGGCGATTCATCATGTGACGACCAGTGCGGACAACTCCTTCCTCCCGCAGGCGTGTTCGTCCCGCACGCCCGGTCGGCCACGCCTTCGGTGCCCGCGAGGCCGCCGACCGCCGGCCGTCCCCGGCCGCCCCTTCCCCACCCGGGGCACGGACGTGAGCGCCCGTCAGCGGCCGACGACCGACTCCGCACGGGTGGCGACTCCGCCCGGACCGGCGTCCCACCGCGTGGCCTGCCAGGTCCACGGCGGCCTCGTCGAGTACGACGGCTACAGCAACGACGCCTGGGCGTACCTGCCCGACCACGGTGGTTACGTCTCCAACATGTTCGTCGACGTCGACGACGCCTGGCTCTCAGGAGTGCCCACATGCTGACCCCCACCCTCCGGCACAGCGGCTGTGCCCCGCGCCGCAGACCCCGCACCACCCGCGTCCTGAGCGGCACGGTGTGCCTGCTCGCCCTCGCCGGTACGACCCTCGCCGCCACGCCCGCCCCCGCCGCCGACGCCGCGAGCCCGCCCGCCGAGGTGTCCTGGCGTGCCGACCTGACGTCGACCGGCGCCGACGACGTCAACGTCCGCTACGACGCGGGCGCCCTGCGGGTACGGGACGGCTCCGTCAGCCTCGCCTCCCTCGGCCGGGACCGCGGCTACGCCTCCGCCGTACTGGAGCCGCACCACGTGGACCGGCCCGTCGACCGGATCGCCGTGCACCTCGACGCGACGGTGCCCGACACGGCGAGCGTCGAGGTCGACGTGCGCGGACGCGCGGCCGACGGAACCTGGACCGAGTGGCGACGGGCCACGGCCGACGCCCCGGCCGAACTGCCCCGTGACGTCGTCGACGTCCAGGCCCGGCTCACCCTGTGGAACGCCAAGGGCGAACCCACCGCGGCCGTACGGGCGGTGACCCTGACGGCGGACGACGCGGGCGGTGCCCGCGCCGAGCCCGCTCCGGCGACCAGGGCGGCCGCCTTCTCCGCCCGCGTCCACGCCACCCGCGAGGGCCTCGTCGGGCACACCACCGCCAACGGGCACGTCATCCAGACCAACGACCACTTCGTGGCGCTCCCCTCCCGCCGCGCCCTGTCGCCGAACGGCAGCGGCCAGTACTCGGTGCAGGTGTGCGGGCCCGCCCGCTGCGAGACGGCGCCGGTGTGGGACGTCGGCCCGTGGAACACGCACGACGACCACTGGAACCCCTCGTCGGTGCGCGAGCAGTGGAAGGACCTTCCGCAAGGTCTTCCCGAGGCGCAGGCCGCCTACGAGGACGGGTACAACGGCGGACGCGACGAGTTCGGCCGGCAGGTCGCCAACCCGGCGGGCATCGACCTCGCCGACGGCACCTTCTACAACGTGGGTCTCGACGACAACGGCTGGGTGACCGTCACCTACCTGTGGACCGAGGGCGGTGGTGACACCACGGCGTTCCCGACCTGGGGAACGGACGTGAGCGTCCGGCAGCAGGCGACGACCACCTCCACCAGCGTGGCGACCCTGCCCGGGCCCACGACCGTACGGGTACGGTGCCAGGTCCACGGCGGGCTCGTGACCTACGACGGCTACAGCAACGACGCCTGGTCCTACCTGCCCGACTACGGCGGTTACGTCTCCAACATCTTCATCGACGTGGCCGACGCCTGGCTCTCGGACGTCCCCACCTGCTGACCCTCCAGCAGCTCGGCACCCGGGTCGCCTGCCGTGGAGGACCGGCGGCGGAACCGACCGCACAATGGACGCATGACCTCCTCCTCCACCCGGGGCGCCGTACGGGACGATCCGACGCCCGCGCCGACGGGCACGCGCACGCGCCTGGGGGCCGCGGTGGCCGCAGCGGTGATCGTCGGCGCCGGACTCGCGCTCAGGGCCGTGGCGGCGGGCGAGGTGGCCAAGTACGGCGGAGACGCGCTGTACACCCTGCTGCTGTTCGCCCTCGTCCTCGTGGTGGCGCCGAGGACGGCACCGGTGAAGGCCGCCGCGGTGGCCCTGGCGGTGAGTTGGGGCGTGGAGTTCCTCCAGCTCACCGACGTGCCCGCGCACCTCGCCCGGCAGAGCACGGCGGCCCGCCTGGTCCTGGGCTCCACCTTCAACGCACCGGACCTGTTCTGGTACGCGGTCGGCGCGGCGACCGGCCCACTGGCCGTCAGGCGAGCGTGAAGCGCAGCGGGGTTCCGGCCGCGGCCTGGGCCGCCGCGGCCAGCGCGGGCTCCGGGACGACCGCGACGACCGGGTAGCCGCCCGTCGTCGGGTGGTCGTGCAGGAAGAGCACCGGCCGGCCGTCCGGCGGGACCTGCACCGCCCCCAGGACCATGCCCTCGCTGGGCAGTTCGCCCGCCGACGCGCGTTCCAGCGGCGGTCCCTCGGTGCGCAGGCCGATGCGGTTGCTGTGCGGGGAGACACGGTAGGTGGCCGAGGTGAACGTGCGCAGCGCGGCCGGCGTGAACCAGTCGGCGCGGGGGCCCGGGCGTACCGGCAGGACCAGTTCGGCGGGCGGTCCGGGCCAGGGAGCGGCGACCGGCGGCGGCACCGGCCGCGCCGGGATGCCCACCGCGACGACCTCCCCGTCCCGCAGGGGCTCCGGGCCCAGGCCCGACAGCAGGTCCGTCGAGCGGCTGCCGAGGACGGGTTCGGCGGCGATGCCGCCCGCGACGGCCACGTACGAGCGGACGCCCGCGGTCGCCGCCCCCACGTCCAGGACCGAGCCCGCGGGCACCCGCACCGGGGCGCCCCAGGCGGCCGGTCTGCCGTCGACCGTCACCGGGCAGGGCGCACCGCCGACCACGGCGGTGACGTCCTGGTCGGGCCGCAGGGCGCAGCCGGTCAGGGTCGTCTCCAGCACGGCGGCGCCAGGTGCGTTGCCGAGGAGGCGGTTGGCCAGCCGCATCGCGGGCGCGTCCAGCGCACCGGAGCGGGGTACGCCCAGGTGGGCGTGGCCGGGCCGGCCCGCGTCCTGCACCGTGGTGAGCGCCCCGGAGCGCACGGTCGTGAGCTTGGTCGTCATGCCCCGGCCTCCGGCCCCGTCCCGACCGTCGCGGTGCTGCCGGTCGCCGTGCCCCTCGCGGTGCCCGCCGCCGTCGCGCCGCCCGCCGTGACAAACCGCACACGCGTCCCCGGCGCGAGGAGCGCCGCACGCTCCCGCGCCGGGTCCCACAGGGGCCGTGGGTCGGGCATGGTGCCGATCAGCTGCCAGCCGCCCGGGGTGGCGCGGGGGTAGACCGCGCTGTACGGACCGGCGAGGGCCACCGCCCCGGCCGGGACCCGGGTCCTGGGCGTGGACCGGCGGGGGACGTGCAGGCGAGGGGGCAGTCCGGTGAGGTAGCCGAACCCGGGCGCGAAGCCGCAGAACGCGACCCGGTAGGTGTGCGAGCCGTGCAGGGCGCCGACCTCGTCGGGCCCGACCCCCCACAGGGTCGCCACGTCGGCCAGGTCCGGCCCGTCGTAGCGCACGGGGATCTCCACCACGTCACCCGTGTCGTCCGCGACCGGCGGCACCTCCCAGTCGGTGACCCGGCGGGCCAGCGCCTCCGGGTCCGGCACCCCGTCCAGCAGCACGGTCCGCGCCCCCGGCACGATCTCCTCGACCGGCGGCAGCGTCCCGGCCGCGCGCCGGCGCAGCACCTCGGCGTGGAAGGCGGCGGTGCGCTCGGCGTCGGGCAGCTCGACGAGCAGGGCGTGGCGACCGGCGGGACGCGCCGTGAGTGCCCCGGCGTGCGCCGTGCGGCCGTCGTCCGTCATGCGAACGCCCCGATCCCGACCCCGGACGTCTCCAGCGCCTCGCGCACCCGGGCCGCGATCCGGGCGGCGTTCGGGGTGTCGCCGTGCACGCACAGGGAGCGGGCGGCCACCGCGACCGTCGTACCGTCCACGGCCTCGACGGAGCCCGCCACGGCGAACGCCACGGCACGGCGTACCACCGCGTCCTCGTCCGTCACCACCGAGCCGGCCTCACGGCGGGGGACCAGGGTGCCCCGCGCGGTGTACGCGCGGTCCGCGAAGGCCTCCGGGACGCCGGTGAGGCCCGCTTCCGCGGCGGCCGTGAGCAGCCGCGAGCCGGGGAGCCCGAGCACGGGCAGCGCGCCGCCCGCCAGGCTCACCCCGGCCACGACGGCACGGGCCTGCTCGTCGTCGTGGACGGTGCGGTTGTAGAGCGCGCCGTGCGGCTTCACGTAGGCGACCGTGGCCCCGGCGGCCTCGGCGAAGACCCGGAGGGCGCCGATCTGGTACGCCACCTCGGCGGCCAGCTCGTCGGCGGGCACGTCCATGGCACGCCGTCCGAAGCCCGCCAGGTCGCGGTAGGACACCTGCGCTCCGATCCGCACCCCGCGCTCGGCGGCGAGGTCGCAGACGCGGCGCATCACCGAGGGGTCGCCCGCGTGGAATCCGCAGGCGACGTTGGCGCTGGTGACGACGGAGAGCAGGGCGTCGTCGTCGGTGAGGGTCCAGCGGCCGAAGCCTTCACCGAGATCTGCGTTGAGGTCGATCACACCTTGAAAGTAGACGATCGTTGAACGATCCGACAAGAGACTGCCTCGCGTGACCGCTTCCGGGGGCGAGAGAATTCGCCTCTTGTTAGATCGTTCAACGATCGCTAGTGTCCGTGCATCTGCCACACATCTGGAGCTATGGTCCCCGGGACCGATGAGTCACGTTCCGAAGCTCCGGATCCGTGCCCTGCCCCCTCATGCCTGAAGAAGGCCACCGAATGATCGTTCTCCTCGGTGTGGTCGTGGTGATCCTCGGATTCGTCACGCGCCGCAACCCCGTCCTCGTGGTGGGCGTCGCCGGTATCGTCACCGGACTGCTCGGCAAGATGAACCCGCTGGAGGTCCTCGCGGCCTTCGGCCGGTCGTTCGCCGACAGCCGCTCGGTCACCGTCTACGCCATCGTGCTCCCGGTGATCGGGCTGCTCGAGCGCTACGGCCTGCGCGAGCAGGCCCGCAATCTCATCGGCCGGCTGGGCAAGCTCAGCGCCGGCCGGTTCCTCACCGTCTACCTGCTGGTCCGGCAGGTCACCGCGGCCTTCGGCCTGAACAGCATCGGCGGCCCGGCACAGACCGTGCGGCCCCTGGTGGCACCGATGGCCGAGGCCGCCGCCGAACGCTCCACCGGGGCCAAGCTGCCCGACAGGCTGCGCGAGAAGGTGCGCTCCTACTCGGCCTCGGCCGACACCGTGGGCGTCTTCTTCGGCGAGGACTGCTTCATCGCGATCGGCTCCATCCTGCTGATCACCGGCTTCGTGAACTCCACGTACCACCAGGACATCGAGCCGACCCAGCTCGCCCTGTGGGCGATCCCGCTGGCCGTCTGCGCCTTCGTCATCCACGGCGCCCGGCTGCTGCTCATGGACAGGCAGCTCGAGCGCGAGATGGCCCAGGCCGCCGCCGAGCACGACCTGCCGCTTCCCGAGGGGGCCGACAAGTGATCAAGGTCGAATGGCTGTACTGGCTGATAGGCCTCGTCTTCGTGGTCATGGCCGTGCAGATGGCCGCGGACCGCAGCAACCCCAAGCGGTGGACGTCCGCCGCGTTCTGGGGCCTGCTCGGGCTCACCTTCCCCTACGGCACGGGAGTCGCCAACGCCACCGCGGACAACGGCGGCTGGACCCTGCCCGCCGAACCGCTCGGCGTCGCCGTCCTCGCCCTGATCGTGCTGGCCGGCTTCAACTTCCTCGGCAAGGGCGTCCCGGTCACCACCACCGGCGAGCAGCGCGAGGCCGCCGCCGCCCGGCTCGGCAACAAGATCTTCATCCCGGCGCTGACCATCCCGCTCGTCGCCATCGTCTGCGCCTCCGTCCTCGACGAGTCCGGGCTGTTCGAGACGGGCAAGGCCACCCTCCTAGGGCTCGGCCTCGGCTGCGTCGCCGCGCTCGTCGTCGGCATGCTCGTCACCGGCGAGAAGAAGGTCTCCGTCCCGATCCACTCCGGCCGTTCCATGCTGGAGGCGATGGGCTCCGCCCTGCTGCTGCCCCAGCTGCTGGCCGTGCTCGGCTCGATCTTCGCCGCCGCCGGGGTCGGCGACCAGGTCGGCGACATCATGAACAAGGTCCTCCCCGACGACTCGAAGTACCTCGCCGTACTCGCCTACTGCGTCGGCATGTTCCTGTTCACCGTCATCATGGGCAACGCCTTCGCCGCCTTCCCGGTGATGACGGCGGCGATCGGCTGGCCCGTCCTCATCCAGCAGATGCACGGCAACGAGCCCGCCGTCCTCGCGATCGGCATGCTGGCCGGCTTCGCCGGCACCCTGTGCACGCCGATGGCCGCCAACTTCAACATCGTCCCGGCCACCCTGCTCGAACTGAAGGACCAGTACGGGCCGATCAAGGCACAGCTGCCGACGGGCGTCGCCCTGCTCGGCTGCTGCACCGTGATCATGGCGCTCTTCGCCTTCTGATCCCGCCTCCGATCGCCGCCATCCGACCCGCACGGCAAGGAACGCCCATGACCCGTGTCCTCATCACCGGCTTCGCCCCCTTCGGCGGGGAGCGCGTGAACCCCTCCTGGCAGGCGGCCTCCCTGGTGGCCGCCGAACCGCCCGCCGGGCTCACGGTCACCGCGGCCGAACTGCCCTGCGTCTTCGGCACGGCACTCGACGCCCTGCGCGACGCCGTCCGGGCGGTCCACCCCGACCTGGTGCTCTGCCTGGGCCAGGCGGGCGGACGCCCCGGCGTCACCGTTGAGCGGGTCGGCATCAACGTCGACGACGCACGCATCCCCGACAACGCCGGCGCCCAGCCCATCGACGAACCGGTGGTCCCGGACGGCCCCGCCGCCTACTTCTCCACCCTCCCCGTCAAGGCATGCGTCGCCGCGATGCGCGAGGCCGGGGTCCCGGCCGCCGTCTCCAACACGGCCGGCACCTTCGTCTGCAACCACGTGGCCTACGGCCTCGGCCACCTCATCGCCACCGAGTTCCCGCAGATACGCGGCGGGTTCGCGCACGTGCCCTGGGCGCCGGAACAGGTGCCCGACGGCACCGCGCCCGCCCTCCCGCCCGCCACCGTCGCCCACGGCCTGCGCGCCCTGCTGGCCACCGCCGCCCGCACCCCCGCCGAGCAGGACCTCAAGGTCACCGAAGGAGCCACCCACTGATGCCGCTCAGCGCCCACGCGGCCCCCTTCGCCCAGCTCGCCCTGGCGAACATCACCCGCGAGTACCCCAACTTCCCCGCTCACCTGATCACTTCCGCCGACGAGCACCTCGCACCCCGCTCCCTGCACCCCGCCTTCTACGGCGCCTACGACTGGCACTCCTCGGTGCACATGCACTGGCTGCTCGTCCGCCTGCTCCGCCGCCACGGCGGCACCCCCGCACTGCCGGACACCGCGGCGGCCGTCGCCGCGCTCGACCGGCACCTCACCCCCGACAACCTCGCCACCGAGGCCGCCTACCTGCGCGACCGGCCCTCCTTCGAGCGCCCCTACGGCTGGGCGTGGCTGCTCGCGCTCGCCGCCGAGTGCCGGGCGCACGGGGGTGCGGAGGGCGAGCGCTGGGCCGGGGCGCTGCAGCCGGCCGTGGACGTCGTCGACCGGCTGCTGGCCGACTGGCTGCCGAAGGCCACCTATCCCGTGCGCCACGGAAACCACCCCAACAGTGCCTTCGCGCTGGGCCTCGCGCTCGACTCGGGGGCGCTGTCGGCCGGCACCGACCGGGCCGTACGGGAACGGCTGCTCAGCTGGTTCGCCGACGACCACGACGCGCCCGCCCACTGGGAACCGTCGGGGCAGGACTTCCTGTCCCCGGCGCTCACCGAGGCCGACGCGATGCGCAGGGTCCTCACGCCGGAACGGCTCGCGCGGTGGCTCGACCGCTTCCTGCCCTCACTCGGGGCCGGTGCGCCCTGCGCCCTGCTGGAGGTGCCGGTCGTCTCCGACCACGCCGACCCGCAGATCGGCCATCTGCTCGGCCTGGCGCTCAGCAGGGCCGCCGCGCTGCGCTCCCTCGCCGACGCCCTGCCCGACGGTCCGGTCCGCGCCCGCCTGGACGAGGCGGCCGGGGCCCATCTCACGGCGGGCCTGCCGGCGGTGGAGCGCGGTGACTTCACCACCGACCACTGGCTGGCGACCTTCGCCGCCCTGGCGCTCGACCCGGTGGCCCCGGTGGCCGCACGTCCCTGACGCCGAGTCACCCGCGCGCGTGCGCCCGCCTGACCGGCAGCATCGTCTCGACCTCGCCCTGCGTGAGGTGGTCCCGGATCAGCCCGTTGACCAGGGCCGCCTTCTCCAGCGGCACCAGGTGGGAGGCACCGGGCACGACGGCGAGCTGGGCACCGGGAACGGCGCGGTACAGGGCGGTGGTGTGCTCCAGCGTCATCAGGTCGTCGTCACCGGACATCACGAGGGTCGGTGCCTGGATGCGGGCGAGATCGTCCGTGGTGAGCGTCGGCTGGGTGCGCCACATGTCGAGCACCTTGGCCGCCACCACCGGCCAGTGGTCCGCGCCGTCCGGCGAGACGGCCTCGTACAGCTCGCGGAAGAACGCCAGGTCCGGCCCCTCGGGCGTCATCGCGTCGAGCATGCCCGGCTCGGCGAAGCACTCGGTCCCGGGACGGAAGTTGGCTCCGATCACCACGGCCTTGCGCACCAGGTCGGGCCGGGCGACGGCGACGAGCAGGGCGACGACCCCTCCGTCGCTCCAGCCGACCAGGTGTGCGGGCCCGCCCACGACGGTCTCGACGAACGCCACGGTGTCCTCGGCCATGTCCCGGTAGGTGAGCGGGCCCGGCACGTCCGGGGTGTGGCCGTGCGCGCGCCGCTCGGGCAGGAAGAGCCGGTACGCGGCGGCGAGATCGGGGCGCTGCGCTCCCCACGTGTCGTTGGTGCACAGACCGCCGTGGAGGAGGACCAGCGGCTCGCCGGTCCCCTCGGTCTCGTACCAGGTCCTGACCCCAGGAAGGTCCGCGTACTCGCCCATCGCCCAGGCCCTCTCGGCCGCCGTCGCTCACGGCCAGTCTCCGCCGGGACCCGCACGCCCGCAACGCGGGGGAGGAGGGTCGGCCCTCCGGGCGCATCGGGCCGCGCCGGTACGCGGGCACCAGGTGCCGCGGGACCCGCAGGGTCACCCCGTCCACCGTCACGGGCACCAGGTCCGGCACACCCGCCTTCTACCGGGCCCGGCGGTGGCGACTACGACGTTGCTCCGCTCCGAACGGTGCCGCTCATGACCGCTCCTCGGCACCGAGCCGTCGCAGCGCCCGCACCAGCGCCCCGACGCCCGCCTCCGCCTTCGACCGCGGACAGCCGACGTTGAGCCGCACCCGTCCCGGAGAGCCGTAGGCGGACCCCGGCATGACCGCCACCTTCTCCACCTCCACCAACTCCCGTTGCAGCTCCTCGTCGTCGACGCCCAGCGGGCGCAGGTCGATCCAGGCCAGGTAACCCGCCTGCGGAGGCTGCCAGTCGAGGAGCGGGAACGCCTCGCGGAGACGATCGGTGACCAGCGCGAGGTTGCCCGCGAGATACGTGCGCAGCGCGTCCAGCCAGGGCGCCCCCTCGCGGTACGCCGCGATGTGACCGACCAGCGACAGCACCGCGGGGGAGGAGAGCCCGTCCGCGTCCTTGAGCTGCCGCAGGTAGGCGTCGCGCGAGACCGGGTCGCCGATGATGCCGTAACTCCCGGTCAGCGCGGGGATGTTGAAGGACTTGGACGCCGAGGTGACCACGGCCCAGCGGCCGTCGCCGCCGTGCCGCACCCAGGGGCGGTGGACGTGCGGGGCGTGCACCAGGTCGGAGTGGATCTCGTCGCTGACGACCGCGACGCCGTGCCGTGCGCACAGCCGGGCCATCCGGTCCAGTTCACCGGCCGACCACACCCTGCCCGTCGGGTTGTGCGGCGAACACAGCAGCAGCACGGCCGTGTCGGGCAGCGCAAGCAGCCGCTCCAGCTCCGCCCAGTCGTCCAGGGGGCACGCCAGGAGCCGCCGGCCGCTCGCCGACACGGTCTTGGGGAACGCGTCGTACATCGGGGTGTGGGTGACCACTCCGTCGCCGGGCCGCGACCACAGCCGCAGCAGCCGCGAGACCTGGTAGACGACGGAGGGGGCGTAGACGACCGACCCGGGGTCCACGTCCGTGCCGTGCCGCGACGCGTACCAGTGGACGATCGCGGACAGGAAGTCGTCCTGGCGCCAGCGGGAGTAGCCGAGCACTCCGTGGTCCAGACGGGCGCGCAGCGCCGCCAGCACCCCGGGGGCGGTCTCGAAGTCCATGTCGGAGATCGTGAACGGCAGCAGGTCCGGCACGCCGAAACGGTCCTGGACGTAGTCCCACTGCGTGCACCAGGTGCCGCGCCGGTCCACCGGCGTGTCGAAGTCGTACGGCGAGGGCGAGGGTGAGGACGGGGACGGGGGTGTGGGCGTCGGAGCGGCCGGGGACGAGTGCGCGGTCACGGTCAGCCCACCGGGATCATCGTCGCGATGGCGTCCTTCACGGACTGGACCTGCGGGCCGATGACGACCTGTACGTTGTGCCCGTCGAGCTTGATGACACCCACGGCCCCCAGCTTCTTCAGCCGTGCCTCGTCGACCTGTCCGGCGTCCGCCACCGTCATGCGCAGGCGGGTGATGCAGTTGTCCAGGGACCGGATGTTGCCGGCGCCGCCGATCGCGTCGAGCATGGCGACGGCGTCGTACTTCCCCGCGACCAGCTCGCGCGGCCGCACCGGAGCCTCGCCCTGGTCCTCGTCGTGCCCCTCGTCCTGCTCCTCGTCATGTGCCTCGCCGTGCGCCTCTTCGTGCGCGTCGTCCGTCGGCGGGTCCTCCCGGCCGGGTGTCTTGAGGTCGAAGCGGGTGATGGCCCAGCGGAACAGGAAGTAGTACGCGGCGAACCACACCGCCGCGATCACCGGCACCAGGTACCACTTGGTCGTCGAGCCCTGGAGCACACCGAAGACGAGCCAGTCGATGACGTTGCCGTCGGTGTTGCCGATGAACACGCCGAGCACGGCCGCCGTGAGGAAGCCCAGCCCCACGAGGACCGCGTGGATGACGTACAGCCACGGGGCGACGAAGAGGAACAGGAACTCCAGCGGCTCCGTGATGCCGCCGACCACGCAGGCCACCACGCCGGACACCAGCAGGGCCTTGATCTCCGGACGCATCCGGCGCCTCGCGCAGTGGTACATCGCGAGCGCGGCGCCGGGCAGGCCGCCCAGGTAGGCCGCCATCTTTCCCTGGGAGAGGAAGTGCGTGGCGTCGGTGACGGCCGAGTTGGGCGCCGCCGAGCAGTCCAGCTGGGCGTAGAACAGGTTCAGGGCGCCGGAGACGTGGTCGCCGCACACGGTTCCCGAACCGCCGACGTCCGTGAAGCGGAACATGGCGACGAGGATGTGGTGCAGGCCGATCGGGCGCAGCAGCACCTCGCCCATGCCGAAGAAGAACGGTCCGAAGACCCCCGTGTGCCCGATGCCCCGGCCGACGGCGTTGATCCAGCCGTTGAAGGTCGGCCACACCAGCGGGATGAGCAGGCCGAGCACGCTCAGGACCAGGGCCGAGACGATCGGTACGAAGCGCAGCCCGCCGAAGAAGGCCAGCGCGTCGGGCATCCGCTGGGTGCGGAAGCGCTGGTGGAGCAGGCTGACAACGATGCCAACGACCACGGCGCCGAGCAGTCCCGTGTCGATGGACTGCACGCCCAGCACGTCGGCGATGCCGTAGTGCTCGATCGCCTTCTCGTCCTCGAAGTCGACGTCCTTGGCGGTGAGATAGAAGTTCACCGCGAGGTTCATGGCGACGAAACCGACGAAGCCGGAGAACGCGGCCACGCCCTTGTCCTCCCGGGCGAGGCCGAGGGGAATGGCCATCGCGAAGAGGACCGGCAGGAAGGTGAAGGCGACCAGACCGGTGTTGGCCATCCAGGTGAAGACGAGGTGGAAGCCCTCGCCCTTCAGGAAGGCAACGTTGTCAGTGACCGCGTCGCTGGACAGCGAGGAGCCGATGCCCAGCATGATGCCGCAGAACGCGAGCAGGGCCACCGGGAGCATGAACGTCTTGCCGAGCCCTTGGAGGAATTCCCAGAGGGCGGCCTTGGTCTTCTGCATGTGTACGGAACTTTCGAGCCTGGGGGAGGGGCCCGTCCGCCGGTCGTGACGACATGGGGGGCGGGCCGGCGGGCGGTACGAGCGGCTGAGGACATGCCGCCGCAGGGATCACATCACAGCGGGTCGGTGACTGTCCACGGTGTCCCGCCCGCCGGTCACAGCCGTCCTCGCGCGTCAACCGCGTGGTTCCGAAGGGACGGTGATCGTGCCTACGATGCGGGGCACCGGAGCGGCGGAGGGCGAGGGCGCAAGGCCGGCGCCCCACATGCGTACCGAAGCGGCCGCCACCGAGCACAGGACACCGCCTCCCCGCCGCGACCGACGTCCCGTCCAGACATGTCGGAAGGCAGGCACGTATGCGCGGTCCCCTTGCCCGAGTCGCCCGAGTACTCGACCCCGCACAGGTCCCACGGGCCAGAGGTGCAGCGGCCGCGCTGGCCCTCGCCCTGGCATCGACGGTCCTCGCCGCCTCGGCCGCGTCCGCCCCCGCCGATGCCGCGTCGGGACGGCCCGCGAAGTCCGGCGCCTGGTTCACCTCCTGGGCCGCTTCCCAGCAGAACCTCGCCCCCACCCCGCTGCGCGACCGGTCGGTGCGCATGATCACCCACCTGAGCCAGGGAGGCGACGCCCTGCGCATCCGCGTCCAGAACACCTTCGGCCGGACTCCGCTCACGGTGGACGCCGCGACGGTGGCCCACAGCAGCGGAGAGGACGCCGCGACCACCGGCCGGCCGCGCCCCGTCACGTTCGACGGCCGGCGCGAGGTCGTCGTCCCGCCGGGCGGCGAGGTGTGGAGCGACCCCGCGGGACTCAGGACCGCCGCCCAGGACGACGTGGCGGTGTCGCTCTCGGTCACCGGTACGGTGCTGCCCGGCCGGCACGAGAGCGCCTTCCGCACCAACTACCTGACCCCGTCCGGCGCCGGTGACCACACCGCCGACCCGGCGGGGACCGCGTTCACCGAGACCACCGGCTCCACCTACCTGGTCAGCGCCGTCGACGTGCGCAACCCGCGACTGCGGGGCAGCCTCGTCGCCTACGGCAGTTCGGTCGTCGACGGCACCGGGTCGACGAACTGCGGACCGGACTGCGACCGCCCGGGCGCCAATCTGAGGTGGACCGACGACCTCGCGCGGCGGATCACCTCGGAGCTGCCCGCCACCCGGCAGTTCGCCCTCGCCAACGCCGGTATCGGCGGCACCACGAGCGCCGCGACCTGCCCGGGCATCGGTGAGTCCGTGCGCGGCCTGGACGCCGCCGCCCGGCTGGAGCGCGACGTGCTGGCCCTGCACGGGGTCACGGGAGTCCTCTACTACTACGGGACCAACGACCTCCCGGCCGGCTGCGACGCCGCGCGGATCCAGGCGAGTTACCGCGAGGTGTTCCAGCGACTGCGGGCCGCGGGCATCAAGGTGTACGTCACGCCCATCACCCCACGCCCCGGCTACACCGACGAGCACAACCGCGACCGGCACGCCGTCGGCACGTTCGTCTCGAAGTGGAACAGTTGCGGCGGCACCTGCGACGGGATCCTCCCCTTCGACCAGGTACTCGAGGACCCCGTGCGGCCGAACAGCATCTACCCGCCGTACGACACCGGTGACGGGGTCCACGCGAACATCGCGGGCCAGCAGGCCCTCGCCGACATCGTCTCGCTCCCGATGCTGGCGGCGTCGGCCCGCCGGTGACCCGTTGATCCACCGGCCCGGCTCATGAACTCCCCGGCGGCCGGAGCGCGTCGACGACGAGATCGAGCAGGCGGCCCGTCCGCTCCGGCTCGTCGTCGGCCGCCGTCGAGAGGAACACCCCGAGGAGTATCGCGGTGACGTCGTCGGGTTCGACGTCCGCGCGCAGCGAGCCCGTCCGCGCTCCTTCCGCGAGCAGGGCGCCGATCGCGGCCGTGATGCGTTCCCGGGTGGCGGGTGTCGCGAGGCGTCCGGAGGCCCAGCCGGTGTGGAGGGTGTTGAGCATGGCGCGTTTCGTCGCGACGAACTCGGCGTAGCGCGCCATCCAGGCGCGCAGGGCCCGCTCGGGCGGCAGTTCGTTCAGCAGGGCCGGGGCACTGTCGGTGACGGCGTCCAGTTCGGCGGCGTAGACGGCCTCGACCAGCGCCTCTCGGGTGGGGAAGTGGCGGTAGAGCGTGCCGATGCCGACCCCCGCGTCACGGGCGATGCCTTCGAGCGGAACGGTGTCGTCCGCGGCGGTGAAGGCGGCGCGCGCGGCGGCGACGAGGTTCTCGCGGTTCCGCCGCGCGTGGGCGCGCAGCGGGCGGCCGCCCGCGCTCGTCGGCTGCTGGGGCCGGTCGGCGGCGGGGGGCATCGGTTCCTGGTCCGGACTCAAAGCGGAGGGTCCTCCGGTAGTGCTACAGTCGGCTTCACGGAGGCTCCTCCGTTTTTGCCATCTTCTCATGAGGGCGGACTTCCCATGACGTCAAACGGCACCTCTGTCCCGGTCACGGCCGAGGGCACCCCCCGCCCCGGTGGCGCGAGGGCGCTCGCGGGCCGCACCGTCTCCCGGATCGGGTACGGCGCGATGCAGCTGGAGCGTCTGCGCGCGGACCGCGGCGCCGCCGTCGCACTCGTGCGCCGCGCGGTGGAACTCGGCGTCGACCACTTCGACACCGCCCAGTTCTACGGCGACGGCTTCGTCAACGAGGTCCTCCGCGAGGCACTGGGCGCCACGGACGACGCCGTGGTCGTGACCAAGGTCGGCGCCACCCCGGACTCCGGCGGTCCCCTTCCCCTGCGTCTCGCGCAACGGCCGGAGGAGCTGCGGGCCGACGTCGAGGCCAATCTCCGGAGCCTGGGCACCGACCGCCTCGCCGTCGTCAACCTGCGCCGCGCCGACACCGGGCCCGGGCTGCGTGCCGAGGGAGATCAGCTGGTCGACATCGACGACCAGCTCGCCGTGCTGACGGAGCTGCGGGACGAGGGCAAGATCGGCGCCGTCGGGCTCAGCGCCGTCACCCTGGACGGACTGCGCCGCGCGCTGCCGATGGGCGTCGCCTGCGTACAGAACTCCTACAGCCTGGTGAGCCGTGCGGACGAGGACATGCTCCGGCTGTGTGCCGCCGAAGACATCGCCTGGGTGCCCTACTTCCCGCTCGGCGGCGCCTTCCCGGGCATGCCCAAGGTCGCCGACGAGCCCGCCGTCCACACCACCGCACGGGCGCTCGGTGCCACGCCGGCCCAGGTGGGGCTCGCCTGGCTGCTCCACCACGCCGCGAACGTCCTGCTCATCCCCGGTACGGCTGACCCCGGCCACCTGGAGGCGAACATCGCCGTCGGAGGGCTCGCCCTGGACGGAGCGGACCTCGCCGCGCTCGACGCCGTGCCCAGCCGCTCCGCGGACCATGTGCGGCTCGGCTGAGACTGGGACGCGTCTCTCGGGGCGGACGCGAGTGTGACCTCCGGGGGGCGGGACGGCACGGTCTCCGGTACCGGCCTCACAGGGCGCGCAGGCCCCGGTCGGCGAAGGCGACGAGCCAGTCGAAGCTCTCGTCGATGTCCGTGCTCCACTGGAAGCCGTGTGCCGCCTCCAAGGTGGCGAAGCCGTGGCAGAGGCTGCGCAGCAGGCGCAGGGCGTGGTTCACGTCGGAGTCCTCGATCTCGTAGCCGCGCAGGACGGCGGTGAACGCGACGAGCAGCCGCTCTCCCGCCGCGGCCAGGGGATCGTCCGGGCCGGACGGCTCCTGCCCGATCGTCGCGGCGTACCGGCCGGGGTGCTCCACGACGAAGGCGCGGAAGGCGCGCGCCGCGGCCCCCAGCGCGTCACTGCCCGCCCGGCCCTGTACGGCGCTGCCGACGGCGCCGGCGGTCTCGTCGAGGGCCAGCGCAGCGATCCGCCGGATCAGGTCGTCCTGACCCGCCACGTGCTTGTACAGGGACGGGGTGCGCACGCCGAGCCGGTCGGCCAGCAGGCCCATCGTCAGTTTCGTGAGGCCCACTTCGTCGGCGAGGGCCGCCCCCGCGCCGACCACGGCCGCCCGGTCCAGGCCCGCCCTAGGCACGGGCGGAGTCCGAGCGCAGGAAGGCGAGCAGGAGCGTCACCACCCGGTCGGGGAACTGGTGGTGCGGGTAGTGGCCGGCGCCCTCGATCATCTCCAGGCGGCCGAGGCCGGACGGCAGCGCGTCGACGACGGCCGAGCCCTCGGCGTGCGGGTCGGCCCAGTCGGGGTCGAGCGTGCCCATCACCACCAGGACCGGGCAGCGCACGTCGCCGAGCCGGGCGCCGGCGTCGGTCGGAGCGCTGCGGCCCATGGCCTGCATGGCCTTCATCCGGCCCGGCTCGCGCAGCCGGGTCTCGATGAGGCCCAGCCGCTCGGTCCAGTCGGCCGGTTTCACCCCGGGGTAGGCGACGTCGAGGTACGAGCGCCAGAGCGGCAGACTGCCGAAGAGCCCGGCGCCGAGCAGTCGCACCATGCCGCGCCGGAACCGCCGCACCCGCAGGTCGCCGAGCCGGATCGACTGCTTGCGGGTGAACGGCGCCAGTTCGACCACGGAGGTGACGAGCGAGGGCTCCCGCGCCGCCGCGATGGTGGCGGCGCCGCCGGAGACCGAGTGGCCGACGAGCACGGCCGGGCCGCCGAGGTGGCGGATCAGGGCGAGCAGGTCGCCGGCGATGTCGCTGCGGCTCCAGGCCGGCCAGTCGACGCTGGACTCGCCGCAGCCGCGCAGGTCGACCGCGGCCACCCGGTAGCCGGCCGTCACCAGCTCGGGGATCACGGCGCGATAGGCCTCGCGGCTGTCGCCCACGCCGTGCGCGAGCACGATCAGCGGGCCGGACCCCGCTACCTCGTAGGCGATCGTTCCGCCGTCGACGGCAAGGTACTCGGTCATGGCAACCCCCAGATGCGGCTAATGAAGTTAGCTAAAAGCTATTCTCATTAGCCAAACCTGTCAAGAGCGGTCGGCTGCCTCCCGCGGGCACGACTCGGATTCGAGACGTACGAAGGGGATCGCGCGCCCGGCCCGGCGCAACGCCGTCACGCTGCCGTCGGAGGGCAGACGCATGAAGGCGCACAGCCGGCGTGCGGTGCGGGGGTGGCGCGCGCCGTACTTCTCCATGATCGCGGCACCGTCCTCGGGGGCGAGGAAGCGGGCGGTGACCGCGTGGTGCCGGTTTCCGAACTGCAGGACCGTCTTCGGCTGTCCGCGCAGGTTGCGGTACCAGTCGGCCCGCGGGCCGAAGCCGGACGCGACCGTCCAGGCGCGGGAATCCCGCTCGTAGGCCACCACCTCCAGGACGACACGGCGGTCCAGTCCCGAGACCCGTCCCGTGTGGTGCAGCAGCAGGAAGCGCCGGCCGAGGAGCGGGCCGAGGCCGACGCGGAACAGGAGGACGGGCGCCCGGGCGAGCTTGCGTCGCCAGCCCTCGGGCAGGGGCGGCCGGCCGGCTTCCGTGTCCTCGTTCCGCATGTTCACCTCTCGGTCGTGGAACGACGTCGGCAACGTCTGAACCTTTGCACAGACCAAGGACCGGCCGAAGGGCCGAGGAGGGCGGGTGGCCGTTCAGTCCAGGGGGAGCGGTGGCCGCATCGCTTGCTCCAGGGCCCGTTCCACCTCGCGGCGCGGCACGCCCTGTTCCTCCGCGCAGTCGGTGATGCCCTGGACCAGGGCGGCGGTGGCGTCCGACCAGACCGCCAGGGCGACCGTGGCGTTCTCGCCGGCGTTGCTGCGGTAGCGGTTGTCAGCCGCTTCGACGGCTCGCTGGAGTTCGATGAGGCGTCTCGGGATGTCCATGGTGACGAGCCTAGGAGCGATGATCATGGATTTCAGTGGCCGGTCGAACGCGGTTCGCTCCCAGCGGGGGCAGTCGTCTTTGCCCTCGCCGCTGCCCGTCGTACCTCAGGCGTCCACCGCGCGTCGCCCGCCCGTCGTGGACTCCCGCTCCTCCAGCCAGTGCGGCGCCACGTGCACCTCGAACGGCAGGGGCGCCCGGGACCGTATCCGGGCCGCCAGGCACTTGACGGCGAGTGAGGCGATGGCGGCCTTGTCGGGGACCACGGTCGTCAGGGACGGCGTGCTGTAGAGGCCCTCCTCGGAACCGTCGATGCCGGCGACGGCGACATCGTCGGGAACGGCCAGCCCCGCCTCGTGCAGGGCGCGTTGTGCGCCCACGGCCAGCAGGTCGCTGAAGCAGAAGACCGCATCGGGCCGTTCGTCGGCGGGCAGCGCGGCGAGGCGGCGCATCGCCAGCAGTCCGTTGCGGCGGTCGAACTCCTCGATCCGCGGCGCGAGCCGGGGATCGAAGGGCAACCCGGCCTCGTGCAGGGCCCGCTGGTATCCCTCCAGGCGCTGACGGCTGGTCGCGGACCCCTGGCGGTCCACGCCGATCGCGGCGATCCGGGTGCGCCCCAGGCCGATGAGGTGGGCGGTGAGGTCACGGGCCGCCGCCACGTTGTCGATCAGCACGTGGTCGGCGACGACACCGTTGCGCCCGTAGGTGCGCTCGCCGAGCAGCACCAGCGGGAACTCGTCGGTGACGGAGGCGAGGTCGTCGGGCGTGACGCGCAGCGGGGAGAGGATCACACCGTCGAGCAGCGAGGCGCCGACCCCGCCCGCCAGCCGCAGTTCCTCGGCGGCGTCGCCCAGTGACTCCTCGATGAGGACGGTCAGGCCCAGCAGCGTGGCCTCGCCGCGCACATGGTGGGCGAGTTCGGCGAAGTAGGGCGTGGCCAGGTCCGGGACGACGAGAGCGATGAGACCACTGCGCCCCGTACGGAGCCTGCGCGCCGAGGGGTTCGGCCGGTAGCCCAGCTCGTCCACCGCCCGCAGCACCCGTGCGCGCGTGGCCTCGGACACCCGCGGAGCGCCGCGTACAACGTTGGACACCGTTTTGATCGACACCCCCGCGTGTTCCGCCACGTCCTTCAGTCTCACCGCGGCCACAGCCCGCCCCCTTGCCGAAGTTTCCGCAGATTATGCCCCTGTGCGCCGCCCCTGTCAGTACGTGAACCGGGCACCGACTCTTTTGCGGACAGAGGGTTGACCTTGCGGACGCACGCCGGTTACAACGTTGGAACACCACGATAGCAAGCGGTTGCTGCGAGGTGGCGCCGCCATCCCCCGGCCGCCCGCGCATCCCACCACCGCCTCCAGCGCGGCGCCCAGCCCCCGTCCGGCTCACGAGAGGGTCCGCATGTCTTCGCACGTACCGAACACGCCGCTGCGCACAGCAGTGGTCGGCACGGGGTCCATCGCCCGGTCCAGTCACCTGCCCGCCCTGACGAAACTGGCCGCCGAGGGCGAGGTGGAGGTCGTCGCCGCGGTCGACGTGGACGGCACGGCGGTGCGGACGTTCGCCGACGAGTTCGGGATCCCGCAGGCGTCCACCGACCTCCACACGATGCTGACCGAGACGCGCCCGGACCTCGTCGTGCTGTGCACACCGCCCGCCGTGCACCGCGAGCAGGCCGTGGCCGCGCTCGCCGCCGGGGCCTGGGTGTGGTGCGAGAAGCCGCCCTGCCCCTCACTGGCCGACTACGACGCCGTCGAGGCGGCCGAACAGGGCGACGGCACGGGGCCGTACGCCTCCGTCGTCTTCCAGCACCGCTTCGGCTCCGGCGCCCGCCACGTCCGCGCGCTGCTGCGCGGCGGGGCGCTGGGCCGGCCGCTGGTGGCCCACTGCCAGACCACGTGGTACCGGAACCAGGCGTATTACGCGGTGCCCTGGCGCGGGCGCTGGGCCACCGAGGGCGGCGGACCGGCCATGGGACACGGCATCCACCAGACGGACCTGCTGCTGGACCTGATGGGCCCGTGGACCGAGGTGCGCGGCATGGCCGCCCGGCTGGTGCACGACGTGGAGACCGAGGACGTCTCCACGGCACTGGTCCGCTTCGCCGACGGAGGCGTCGCCACCCTCGTCAACAGCGTGCTGAGCCCGCACGAGGTGAGCCGGATCCGTATCGACTGCGAACTGGCCACGGTCGAACTGACCCACCTGTACGGCTACCGCAACGCGGACTGGCGCATCATCCCGGCGCCCGGCGTCCCCGAGGAGACCGTCGCGGCCTGGCGCGACTTCGGCGCCGACGAACCCAGCTCGCACCAGGCCCAACTGCGCGTCCTGGTCGACGACATCAGGAACGGCCGCCGCCACTCGACCAGCGGTGCGGGTGGCCGGCGGACCCTGGAGCTGATCACCGCCCTGTACAAGTCCGCGTTCACCGGCACGCCCGTGCACGCGGGAGACATCGGCCCCGGCGACCCGTACTACACCGAACTGCACGGCGGCGCCCCGGGCTGGGCGCCGGCCGGCACCCGCGAGGAAGAGGACCACGCATGACGCTCTCACTGACCCACGTCCACGGAGACCGCGTCACCGTGGCCCACGGGGCGGCCGGAACCGAGCTGTTCTCCTACGTGTACCGCCCCGAGGCCGACTGGGAGGCGCCCAAGCCGTACCTCCACCCGGTCAGGACCCTGTCCGGCGGACTCGTCACGGACTACCGGCCCAACGACCACCGCTGGCACAAGGGGCTCCAGCTGACCGCCTCCCACCTGTCCGGACAGAACCTGTGGGGCGGCAACACCTATGTGCACGGCGAGGGTTACCTCGCGCTGCCGGAGAGGGTCGGCTCGATGGCCCACGTGGCCTTCGAGGAGGTCGGCGCGGAGGGGGACCGCGCCGTCATCGCCGAGCGGCTGACCTGGCATCCGCACGGCGGCGAGCTGTGGGCCGAGGAGGAGCGGCGCATCGAGGTCCGCGACGTCGACCCCGGCACGGGCAGTTGGACCCTCACCTGGACCTCGGCGGTGACCAACCGGCGTGACGAACCACTGCGGTTCGGCAGCCCCACCACCCATGGACGCCCCGCCGCCGGATACACCGGACTGTTCTGGCGCGGGCCCCGCGCCTTCCGCGGCGGCCGGGTCTTCACCGCCGAATCCGCCGAGTCCGCCGACTCCGGCGAGTCCTCCGAAGCCGACCCGATGGGCTCCCAGGCCCCCTGGCTGGCCTACGTCGGCGAGCACGACGGACGGGACGGCCACGCCACGCTCGTCTTCGAACACGCCCCCTCCAACGACCACCTGGGCGAGAAGGGCACCCACCCGGCGCACTGGTTCGTGCGCAGCGACCCCTTCGCCGCGGTCGCGCCGTCCTGGGCCTTCCACGAGGAACTGGTCCTGCCGCCCGGCGAGACCCTCGCCCGGACCTACCGCGTGGTCGTCGCCGACGGCGCCTGGGACCGCGCGCGGGTCGCCGCACACCTGGCGGGACTCGCGTGGTGAGCCGGACCTACGACGGCTTCCCGGCGGCGGTCGGCGTGTCCCGCCTGACGGTGTACGACTGGCCGACCGTGGAGGGGCTGCCCGGCGGCGGCACCCCGCACCTGCACCTGACGTGCAGCGAGGGCTACGTCGTCACCGCGGGCCGGGGCGCGGTGCAGACCCTGACCACCTCCGGTTTCGAGCAGACACCCCTGGAGCCGGGCACGGTGGCCTGGTTCACGCCCGGCACGATCCACCGCCTCGTCAACGACGGCGGCCTGGAGATCACCGTCGTGATGCAGAACAGCGGCCTGCCCGAGGCGGGCGACGCCGTCCTCACCCTGCCCCAGGACCGCCTCACCGACCCCGACACGTACGCCGACGCGGTCCACGTCCCCGCCGACCTGCCCGAGGCCGAACAGGCGAGGATCGCGCGCGCCCGCCGCGACGTGGCGACCCGGCGCTTCCTCGAACTCCGCGAGGCCACCGAGAACGGCGACCCGGAACCGCTGGCCGCGTTCCAGCGGGCCGCCGCCGAACTGGTGCGGCCCCGGCTGGACGCGTGGGAACGGCGCTGGCGCGAGGGCGCGCACGCGGCCGCGCAGGCGACCCGGGCCCAACTCGACGCCCTGCGCGGCGAGGACGCGGGGCACCTGACCGCGGCCCGGGTGTCCGCGACGGGGCCCGCGGCCCGCGGACGCTTCGGAATGTGCGGCAGGCTGGCCGTCTACCCGGGCATCTGAGCCCGAGCCACGTACCTCCTCCGGCGACGTGTCGTCCGAAGGCGTCACCCTCACCTTCTCCTGGTGGGGCAACGACGACCGCGCCGAACGCACCGAGAAGGCCGTGCGACTCTTCGAGCAGGAACACCCCGGCGTCACCGTCCGCACCTCGAACGCCGACTTCGGCTCCTACATGCAGAAGCTGGCCACCCAGGCCGCCGGCGGCGGCATCCCGGACGTGGCACAGCTCGACTACCGCCAGATCTCCCAGTACTCGGGCGGCGGCGCGCTCCTGCCGCTCGACGACGCCGTCGGGGACGGCACGGTCCGCACCTCCGAGATGGACGAGGAGTTCCTGCGCACGGGCACCTACGAAGGCCGGCAGTACGCCGTGCCGATGGGCCGCGGCATCACCGGCTACGCCTACGACTCCGAGATCTACGCACAGGCCGGCATCCCCGCCCCCGAGCCCGGCTGGACCTGGGAGGAATGGGCCGACGCCAACCGGAAGATCACCGCCCTCGGGCTGAAGGCCCCGGACGGACGCGCCGTGGTGGGCGCCAACGACAACGGTGTCAACGAGGACATCTTCGAGGACTGGCTGCGCGGCCGCGGCGGGAGACTCTACGCGAGCCAGACGAAGCTCGGCTTCACCGAGGACGACCTCACCGAGTTCTGGACCTTCTGCGACAGGCTGCGTGAGGAAGGCGCGGTCGCCGAGGCCCCGGACACCGCACAGGCCAACACCACCGAGATGTCACCCATGGGCCGCGGCCTCGCCGCCGCCGACTTCACCTGGGACGCGCCGTTCCCCGGGTACCCCGCGCTGCTCGGCGACCAGGTCCACTTCGCCCCGGTCCCCACCACCGACGGGCGCCAGGGTGCGTACTTCAAGCCTTCCATGCTCCTCGGCGTCGGCGCGCACACCGACCACCCCGAGGAGGCGACCGCGCTCGTCGACTTCCTCCTCAACGACGAGCGGGCCGGCGACATCCTCGGCTTCACCCGCTCCACACCTCCCAACCGGAAGATCGCCGCCCGCGTCGCCAAGACCCTGGAGGGGGCCGAGCGGGAGATCTACCGGTACGCCCAGAAGATGGAGGAGTACGGCCTGGACGCCCCGCCCGCCGCGCCACCGCGGGGCGACGTCGCCCTCCAGACCGCCTTCAAACGCGCCTACCACCGCGTGATGTACGACCTGACCTCCCCGCGCGAGGCGGCACGGGAATTCATCGACGAGGCCAACCGGGAGCTGCGGTCATGAGCACGGTGTCGACCAGGGCGCCCGCGCGCGCCGACCGCACTGCGCCACCACGGCCACCGGCCGGGCGCCGGCGCCGCCGCGAACAGCAGTGGCCCGCCTACGTGTTCCTCACCCCGTGGATGATCGGCGCGGCCGTGCTCACGCTGGTGCCCATGGCCGTGTCGCTGTACCTGTCCTTCACGGACTACAACCTCTTCGACCCGCCGCACTGGGTGGGCCTGCGCAACTACACCGAGATGCTCACCGAGGACCCCCGCTTCTGGCGGTCGGTCGGCACCACGCTGCTGTACGTCGTCGTCGCCGTACCGCTCAAACTGGCCCTCGCGCTCGGGGCGGCCCTGCTCCTGAAGAACCTCGGCCGCGGCCGCGCCTTCTACCGCTCGGCCTTCTACGCGCCCTCGCTGCTCGGGGCGAGCATGTCGATCGCGCTGGTGTGGCGGGCGCTGTTCAACGACGGCGGCACGGTCTCCGAGGTCCTCGGCTCCCTCGGCATCGACACCGGTAGTTGGGTCGGTGACCCGGACCTCGCCGTCTACGTCGTCGTCCTGCTGACGGTGTGGCAGTTCGGCGCACCCATGGTCATCTTCCTCGCCGGGCTCCAGCAGATCTCGCCCGAACTGTACGAGGCGGCGGCACTGGACGGCGCGGGCCGATGGCGGCAGTTCGTGTCCGTCACCGTGCCGATGCTGTCCCCGGTCGTCTTCTTCAACCTGGTCCTGGAGATGATCCAGTCCTTCCAGGTGTTCACCCCGGCCTTCGCGGTCAGCGGCGGCGAGGGCGGCCCCGCCGACTCCACCCTGTTCTACACGCTCTACCTCTACGAACGCGGCTTCACCGCCTCCCACATGGGCTACGCGGCGGCCATGGCCTGGCTGCTGCTGATCGCCATCGGCGTCATCACCCTGATCCTGTTCAGGACCTCCAGGTCCTGGGTCTTCTACGCGGACGAGGAGGGACGATGAACCCCACCACCCGGCGATGGCTGCCGCACACGATCGCCCTGGCGGGACTGCTCGTCCTGCTGTACCCCCTGGCCTGGCTGCTCGCCACCACCCTGAAACCGGCCGACGAGGTGGTGACCAGCCTGGACCTGTGGCCCAGCCACCTGGAGTGGTCGAACTACACGACCGCCCTGGACGGAGTCTCCGGGGTCCCGGTGAGCCGGCTGCTGTGGAACTCCCTGCTGATCGCGGGCGGCGCCGTCGTCGGCAACGTGCTGTCCTGCTCCCTGGCCGCGTACGCCTTCGCCCGGCTGCGCTTCCGGATGCGCAAGCCGATGTTCGCCTTCATGGTCGCCACCCTGATGCTGCCGCACCACGTCGTGCTGATCCCGCAGTACATCATCTTCAACCGGCTCGGCATGGTGGACACCTACTGGCCGCTGATCCTGCCGAAGTTCCTGGCCACCGAGGCGTTCTTCGTCTTCCTCATCGTCCAGTTCATGCGCGGACTGCCCCGCGAACTGGAGGAGTCGGCCCGCATCGACGGCTGCGGCGCCTTCCGCACGTACTGGTCACTCACCCTGCCGCTGAGCCGGCCGTCGCTGATCACCACGGCGATCTTCACGTTCATCTGGACCTGGAACGACTTCTTCACGCAGATGATCTACCTGTTCGCCCCGGAGAAGTTCACCATCACCCTGGCCCTGCGCAGCTTCGTCGACCAGTCCAGCACCTCCGCCTACGGCCCCATGTTCGCCATGTCGGTGCTCTCCGTACTGCCGATCGTGCTGTTCTTCTTCGTGTTCCAGCGCTACCTGGTGCAGGGCATGGCCACCTCCGGACTGAAGGGCTGACCCCATGACCCAGGTGCCCGCACTGCCGCCGCACGACCGCGGGGGACCCGGCGAGGTCTTCTCGTCCGGCTTCACCCTCTTCGCCGACATGCTGCTGGTGGGCCTGCTCACCGCCGTGGCCTGCCTGCCCGTCGTCACCGCACCGGCCGCGTTCGCCGCCGCCTCGGCCACCCTGCGCCGGGCGGCCGAGGACGGAGTGCCCGTCGACACCGGTACGTACGCCGGGCACCTGCGCGCCCGGCTGACCCGCGGCTCACTCGCCGGCGGACTGGCCGTACCGCTCCTCGTCGCCGTCCTGCTGGTGGACTCCGCGCTGACCCGCACCACCCTGCCCGGCGCGGACGTCATGGCCCCCGCGCTGACACTGCTCACCCTCGGCATCGCGGTACTGGCCCTGCGCACGACCGCGCTGCCGGCACCGCACGCACTGTCCCCGCGCGAGGGCCTCCTCCGCTCCCTCGCCGACCTCCGCGGCACCCTCCTGCTGGCCGGCGCGGTCGTCCTGGCCGCGCTGCTCGCCTGGTCGATCCCCGTCCTGATCCCCCTCCTTCCCGGCCCGCTGGCCTTCGCGGCCACCGTGGTGGACCTGCGCTGCACGGGGGAGGGGAGGGGCCCGGCCGCGGGCGGCGGTACTCGAAAGTGAGTACACGCGATGGTCGGCGCGGACGACGACGGGGCGGGGCCCGCCCGGTGAGGCTGGAGAGGTTCCCCAGATCAGATGCGGAGACCTCTCCATGGCAACTTTGCTGTACCGGTTGGGACGCGGTGCCTTCCGACGGCGCCGCTGGGTGACGCTGTCCTGGGCAGCCGTCCTCCTCGGCGTCGTGCTCGCCGCGATGAGCGCCGGCGAGGCGGCCGACGACTCGGACTCGATGCCCGGCATCGAGTCCCAGCAGGCGTTCGACCTCATCAACGAGCGGTTCCCGGACGCCGAGGCCGAAGGCGCGAGCGCCCGGATCGTCCTCGTCGCACCGGACGGACGGAAGGTCACGGCGGCCGAGTACCGGGCGGCGATCGGCACCCTGGTGGCCGAGGTGGCCGACGGGCCGCAGGTCGCCGCCGTGTCCGATCCCCTCGACGCGTCGACGGTCAGCGAGGACGGGACCACGGCGTACGCCACCGTCACCTACGAGGTGACCGACGACAACGTGACGGACGCCGGCCGGAAGGACCTCGGCGAGGCGGTGGAGAAGGCCCGGGCCTCCGGTCTGACCGTCGAGGCCGGCGGGGGCGCCGTGGCCGGTGAGCCGCCGGCCGGGATCGGTGAGTTCCTGGGCATCGCCGTCGCGGCGGTGGTCCTGCTGATCACCTTCGGTTCGCTGGCCGCCGCCGGACTGCCGCTGATCACCGCCGTCGTGGGCGTGGCCCTCACCCTCGCCTCGATCATCGCGCTGGGCAGCGCCCTCGGCATGTCCACGGCCACCGCTGACCTGGCCATGATGATCGGGATCGCGGTCGGCGTCGACTACGCCCTGCTGGTCGTCTCCCGCTACCGCGAGGAGCGCGCCAAGGGGAACGAACCCCGGGAGGCGGCGGGGCTGGCCGTGGGCACGGCCGGTTCCGCGGTCGTCTTCGCCGGGCTCACCGTCGTCATCGCGCTGGCCGGCCTGTCGGTGATCGGAGTGCCGTCGCTCACGAAGATGGGCCTGGCCGCCGCCGGCGCCGTCGTCCTCGCGGTGCTGATCACCCTCACCCTGGTCCCGGCGCTGTGCGGCTTCTGGCCCGACGCCCTGCTGGCCCGCCGGGTCCGCAAGGGGCCGAGCGCGCGTCCCGCCCGCCGCTTCCGCAAGGGTCCGGGCGCCGGAGCCGTCCGGGAGGCCGGGGCGTGGAGCGCCCGCTGGGCCCGGTTCGTCCGGCGCCGCCCGGTGCCTGTGCTGCTCGGCTCGGTGATCCTCCTGGGCGCACTCGCCGTACCGGCGCTGGACCTGCGGCTCGGCATGCCGGGCGACGAGGCGAAGCCCACCTCCACCACCGAGCGCCGGGCGTACGACGCCCTCGCGGACGGCTTCGGGCCCGGGTTCAACGGCCCGCTGACCCTCGTGGTGGACGCCCGGCGGGCCGACGACCCGCGCTCCGCGGTCGCGGCCGTGTCCGAGCGGGTCGCCGGCACCGACGGCGTGGTGTCCGTGTCGCCGCCCCGGTTCAACGCGGCCGGGGACACCGCGGTGATCCAGGCCGTCCCGTCCACCGCGCCCACCAGCGAGCGGACCGAGGAACTCGTCCGCACCATCCGCGCCGAGCGCGCCGCGGCCGAGTCCGCCACCGGCGCGACCTTCGAGGTGACCGGTACCACCGCCCTGAACATCGACGTCGCCCGGAAGATGACGGACGCGCTGATCCCCTACCTCCTGGTCGTGGTGGGCCTGGCCTTCCTCCTGCTGCTCCTCGTCTTCCGCTCCGTGCTCGTACCGCTCAAGGCCGCCCTCGGCTTCCTGCTGTCGGTCGGGGCGTCCTTCGGGGTTCTGGTCACCATCTTCCAGAACGGCCACGGTTCCGGACTCCTGGGCGTCGACGAGACCGGACCGATCATGAGCACGATGCCGCTGATGCTGGTGGGCATCGTCTTCGGTCTTGCCATGGACTACCAGGTGTTCCTCGTGTCCCGGATGCGGGAGGCCGTCATCCACGGAGAGCGTCCCGCCGAGGCCGTCGTCACCGGGTTCCGCCACAGCGGCCGGGTCGTGACCGCCGCCGCGGTCATCATGACGTCCGTCTTCGGGGGGTTCATGACCGGCGGCGAAACCCTGCTGAAGATGGTCGGCTTCGGCCTGGCGGTCGCCGTCCTGTTCGACGCCTTCGTCGTCCGCATGGCGTTCGTGCCCGCCGTCCTCGTCCTGCTCGGCAAGCGGGCCTGGTGGCTGCCGCGCCGACTGGACCGGCTGCTGCCGCGGGTCGACGTGGAGGGCGAGGCCCTCGGCCGCCGGGCCGCCGCCGCGCCCGGGCTCGCGGCCGTGCCCGGCACCGACCGCCAGGACACGGTACGCGCCTGACCCGCGCCGCCGGAGGGCCGCTCGTGCGGGACACGGGCGGCCCTCCCGACGCGCGCCCGGCGCATCGGCGATCCTGGTCCCAGGAGGACACCATGCTCAGCAGTTGCCGGCGGTACGCCGACAGCCACCCGCACCTCGTCGAGACGGCCTTCCTGCTGCTGGTGCTCGCCGTCACCAGCCGGCAGTACGTACACGGAGACCTCGGCTGGTGGGCGGGCCAGCCCCTGGCTCTTGCGGCCGCCGCGGGCCTGGTCCCGCGCCGCGGCCACCCGCGCGCCGCCGTCCTCGTCACCGCCGTCTGCGCCGCCGTCTCCGTCGCCCTGGGCTACCTGGTCTTCCCGCTCCTGCTGCTGCCCGTCCTCATCGCGCTCTACGAGCTGGCCGTCCGCACCCCGCAGCGGACCGCGTACGCCTGCTACGGCCTCACCCTCGCGCTGGTCGTCCCCGCCGCCCTGCTCTTCGAACGGAACGACCAGCCGCGGGTGGACGAGAGCGTCGGCCCCGTGTTCTGGATCCTGCTCCCGGTCCTGGCCGGCACCGCGGTGCGCAGCCGACGCGCCTACCTGGACGCCGTCCACACCCGGGCCGAGCACGCCGAACGCACCCGCGAGGAGGAGGCCCGCCACCGCGTCGCCGAGGAACGCATCCGCATCGCCCGGGAACTGCACGACGTCGTCGCCCACCACATGGCGCTGGCCAACGCCCAGGCCGCCACCGCCGCCCACCTCGCCCGCACCCACCCGGAGCAGGCCCAGGAGATCCTCACGCACCTCACCGGCACCACCGGGTCGGCACTGCGCGAACTGAAGGCCACCGTCGGCCTCCTGCGCAGGCCCGAAGACGCCGACGGCGCCGACGACCTGCAACCCCCGCCCGGTCTCGCCCGGCTCCCCGAACTGGTCTCGGCGTTCGGCTCCGCCGGGCTCCACGTCACCGTCACCGTCCGGGGCACGCGGCGTTCCCTGCCGCCGGGAGTGGACCTGACCGCCTTCCGGATCGTGCAGGAGGCCCTTACCAACGTCACCAAGCACACCGACGCCGGAACGGCGGACGTGCACCTCGCCTACGCCCACGACCGCCTCACCCTCACGGTCACCGACGACGGCGGCGCCACCCCGCGGCCGCCCGGCCCCGGCGGCGGCTACGGCCTGATCGGCATGCGGGAACGCGCCCGGACCTCCGGCGGCCGCCTCAGCGCGGGCACACTGCCGGAAGGCGGCTTCGCCGTCACCGCGGAACTCCCCGCCCCGCCACCACCAAGGGAACAGTCCTGATGACCATCCGCGTGCTGCTCGCCGACGACCAGGCCCTGCTGCGGGCGACCTTCCGCATCCTGATCGACTCCAGCGAGGACATGGCCGTGGTCGCCGAAGCCGCCGACGGCCGGGACGCCGTGGCGCTGACCCGCGCCCACCGGCCCGACCTCGTCCTCATGGACATCCGTATGCCCGGCACCGACGGACTCGCCGCAACCGCCGCCATCTGCGCCGACCCGGACCTGCGGAACACCCGGGTCCTCGTCCTCACCACCTTCGAGACCGACGAACACGTCGCCCGGGCCCTGCGCATCGGCGCGAGCGGGTTCCTCGGCAAGGACGTCACGGCGGAGGAACTCCTCGACGGCATCCGCACGGTGGCGGCCGGTGACGCCCTCCTGTCCGCCGCCGCCACCCGCAGCCTCATCACCCGGTTCCTCGATTCCCCCGACCCCGCTGCCTCTCCCGTGCCGCCCGAGGACCTGGCCGCCCTCACCGCCCGCGAGCGCGAGGTCACCGCCCTGGTCGCGGACGGCAAGTCCGACCAGGAGATCGCGGCTGGACTGTTCCTCAGCCCGCTGACCGTACGCACCCACGTCCAGCGTGCCAAGACCAAGCTCGGCGCCCGGGACCGGGCCCAACTGGTCGCCCTCGCCTACCGCTCCGGCCTGGTACGGCCGCCCCGCTGACGGCCCGGCACGGCCGGTGATGTGAGAGGATCCCGGGTCCATGGGTGAAGCTGCGGAAGCGACAGGGACCGATGTGGTCCTCGCCGGGTACGGCCCGGTCGGGCGGGCCTTCGTCGACCGGCTGGCCCGGGACGGCGACGCGCTCGCACGCCGTCACGGCGTACGGCCGCGGGTGGCCGCCGTACGCGCGAGCGCGGCCCAGTGCGGAGCGGGCGCGGACGGGTCGCTGCCGCCGCGCGCGGAGTGGGGTCCCGTGCGGCCGCTGGAGGAGACCCTCGACCGCACCGGCGCGCGGGTGTTCGTCCAGGCCGTGCCGTCCTCACCCGGAGGGCGGGAGCGGGCCGCGCGGGAGGCGGTGACCGCACTGCGCCGGGGCGTCCACGTGGTGACGGCCACCAAGAGCCACCTGCTCACGCACTGGCGGCAGCTCGACGCGGCCGCCCGGGCGGGCGGCAGCATGATCCGGATCTCCGGGGCCACCGGGGCGGCCCTCCCGGCGGGCGACCTGTCGCGGACCTCCCTGCGCGGCCTGGACTGCCGGACGATCCGCGCCTGCCCCAACGGCACCGTCACCTTCGTCCTCGACCGCCTCGCCGAAGGCGACACACTGGAGGACGCGATCGGCGCCGCGCGGCTGAGGGGCATCGCGGAGGCGGACCCGTCGGCGGACCTGTCGGGCGCGGACGCCGCCACCAAGGTGCGGCTGCTGGCCGCGCTGGCCTGGGGCTGGGACCCGGCCGACGTGCGCGTGCGGGCGCAGCCCGTGGACGGGAGCACCGCCGGCCGGGCCCTGGACGCGGCCTCCCGGTCCCGTCGGCTGCGGGCGGTCGCCGGTGCGTCGGTGGCCGAGCCCGGCATCGTGCGCGTACGGCTCGAGGAGACGGAGCCGGGGGACCCGCTGCACGGACTGACCGGGCCCGAGAAGGCCGTCGTCTTCGGCTGTCCGGACGCGGGCGACGTGACCGTCAGCGGCGGACGGTCGAGCCCGGTGGGCGCGGCGCTGGCCCTGGTGAAGGACACCGTCGAGGTCACGGCACCGCGCACGGGCTTTCACTGAGGCGCGGGCACGGCGACCGCCCTCGCGGGACCCTCACGACACGGTGATCACGGTCTTGCCGCGGGCGTGGCCCTCCTCGACGTGCCGTACCGCCTGCGCGGTGTCGGCCAGGGCGAAGGTCCGGCCGACCACGGGCGTGAGCTGCCCGGCCTCGACGAGCGCGGTGACGGCGAGCAGGTCCTCGTGGGCCGGTCCGTCCGGCGTCGCGGGCAGGATCGGACGCAGCCGCTGCCGCGTGACCGCGTTGACCGCCGCCAGTTCCAGCATGGCGCCGACCGCCCCGAACACGCGGCCGGGGGAGCCGCCGCCGTTGGCCACCAGGACGCCCGCCGGGGTGAGCGCCCGGCGCAGCCGGCCCAGCGGGTGGTTGCCCACGTTGTCCAGGACGACGTCGTAGCGCTCGCGCCCGTCGGTGAAGTCCTGCCGGGCGTAGTCCAGGACGTGGGCCGCGCCCAGGGAACGCACCAGGTCGGCGTTGCCTGCGCTGCACACCGCGGTGACCTCCGCCTCCAGGAGCGCCGCGATCTGCACCGCGAAGGTGCCCACTCCGCCGCCCGCCCCGTTGACCAGGACCCGCTGCCCGGACCGCACACGGCCGACGGTCCGGATGCCCCGCAGGGCGGTCACCGCGCCCATCGGCACTGCCGCGGCCTGCTCGAAGGTCAGGCCCGCGGGCACCGGCACCAGCAGCGGTGCGGAGGTGCACGCGTACTCGGCGAAGGCACCCGGACAGAAGCCCAGGACCGGATCGCCGGGGGCGAGCCCCCGCACGCCCGCGCCGACCCGTTCCACCACCCCCGCCGCCTCGATGCCGGCCACCCGGGACCTCGGCCGGGTCAGCCCCATGCCGCCCAACAGCCGTGCCGCGTACGGGTCTCCGCGCAGCATGTGCCAGTCGTAGGGGTTCACCGCGGCGGCGCGCATCCGCACCAGCACCTGGCCGGCCCCGGCCCGCGGCCGGTCGGCGTCCCGCACCCGCAGACTGTCCGGCGGGCCGAACCGCTCCTGGACCACTGCCTTCATCGCCCTGCCACCATCCCCTCGGGGATTCTCCGGACCGATCGCGGGTCGCGCGGTGAGGGCACCGTAGGGGCGCGGCCCACCGCCGTCAATGGCCGTACCGGGCGCCTACGGGTGCCGGCCGGCGTAGGTGAAGTCGTAGGCGCAGAAGTCGGCGAGCGGCACGTATCCGATACGCCGGTAGAGGGCGTTGCTGGTGCGGTTGGCGGGGTCGGTGAACAGCACGACCTCCGTCGCGCCCGCCGCCAGTGCGGCCCGGCTGACCTCGACCGTCACGGCGCCCGCGTAGCCGCGCCCGCGCTGCCGGGCGGGGGTGTAGACGGGGTCGATCCGGACCTGCCCGCCGACCAGCGGGTTCGCGCCCGCCATGGCGACGGGCGTGCCGTCCGGGGTCTCCCAGAAGGTGTACTGCTTCTCGGCGAAGCGCGTGCCGGCCCAGGACGCGGCGTCGACGGTCACCGCCTCGCCGACGTCCGCGGCGAACTCACGGCACCAGCGCATGAGGTGCCCGTGCTCCCGCTCGCCCACGGGCCGGCTCCGGCCCGCCGGAACGGGCTGCGGCGGGGTGAGGGTGCCGAGCCGGTGGAGACGGGCGCCCCAACCGCGCACGGGCCCGGCGCCGGTGTGCCGTCGCCAGGCCCCGGCGAACGCGGTGGCGGTCCCCTCGTCCGAGAGGACGCCGGAGGGACGGACGCCGAGGCCCACCAGGTGGACGGCGAGACGGCCGGCCTGCCCGGGGGAGAGGGCGGTGAGGGTCAGCCGTCCGGTCGGCGGGCGCAGGAAGGCGGCGCGGACCTCGCCGCCTTCCTCCAGCCACCCGAAGACGGTGGCTCCCGCTCCGGCCGCGGCCGCGCCCCCGCCCTGCCTGCGCAGCTTCTCGATCGCCGTCAGGGGCGTGGTGTGCGGGGCGGGGCGCGAGCACAGGAAGTCCCAGGCCCGGGCCAGGAAGTCGTCGAGGTCTTCGGTGAGGTACCAGCCGTCCGGTCGCATGCCTCATCGTCCCCGAACCGCTCGGCCCCCGGGGGCCGTTCGTCCCGCAGCAGGTCGGCGGACTCAGCGGACTTCGTAGAGCAGGTGGGTGGCGTTGGGGGTGGCGTTCGCGCTCCGCCGGACCAGGGTGCGCGGCGTCCCGCCGGTGAACAGCGGTGTTCCGGAGCCCAGCACGACGGGAGCCAGGTGCAGGGACAGCACGTCGACCAGCCCGGCGTCGAGCGCCGAGCCGATCAGGGCGCCGCCGCCCATGAGGACGACGTCGAGGTCCGTGCCACGGTCCGCCGAAGCCGCCTCGGCCCGCTCGCGCGCCGCGGTGACGGCGTCGGGCAGCCCCGTCGTGACGAACGTCCAGTCGAGGCCGGTGAGCCGGACCGAGGCCGGGGGCGCGCTCGTCACGACGACGAACGGGGGCTTGCCGACCTCCGCGGCGCCGTAACCGACGGTGTCGTCCCAGCCGCCCGGCCCGTCGACCAGGTCGAAGAGCCGACGGCCGAGGACGACGGCGCCCGAGCGGGCGGTGGTCTCCCGCACGATCCGGCGCTCCTCCGGGTCGTCCGAGAACGCCCAGGTGTGCAGCGCCTCGCCGCCGGTCCCCAGACCGTTGCCCGGGCCGGGATCCGGTCCGGTCACACAGCCGTCGAGGGAGATCGAGATGTCCGCGATGATCCGAGTCATACAGGGTGGACCCGATGCGTTCCCCGAACTCATCGCTCCCGCGCGAGGCGAATGCCGGAACCGTCCTTCCCGAGACATTCACCGTGCCTGTACAACGTTTCACAAGCGTCGCCGGTCTCCCTGTCCAGCCACGGTTCACCCACGCTTCACCTGGAGTTGTCCGCATGCCTCGGTTCAGCATTGTCGTCCCCGTGTTCAAGGTGCAGGGATACCTCCGCGAATGTCTGGACTCGGTCCTGGAGCAGTCCTACCGGGACATCGAGGTGATCGCCGTCGACGACTGCTCACCGGACTCCTGCGGCGCGATCATCGACGAGTACGCGGCCCGCGACGCCCGCGTCAAGGCCGTGCACCTCCCGGAGAACGTCGGCCTGGGGCGGGCGCGCAACGCGGGGCTCCGGCAGGCGCGGGGCGACTACGTCCTCTTCCTCGACAGCGACGACTCCTACACCCCCGGTCTGCTGGAGGCGCTGGCCGCCCGGCTGGACGCCGTCGGGGACCTGGACATCCTGGTCTTCGACCATGTGCGCACCTACTGGTGGGGCAAGGGCGGCCGCAGTCAGGCCGCGGACCTGATCGAGCGGGCGGGCACCGACGTCTTCCGCCTGGAGGAACGGCCCGAGTACGTGCACCTGTTCCTGGTCGCCTGGAACAAGGCGTTCCGCCGCGAGTTCTTCGTCGGGCAGGGCTTCCAGTACGCACCCGGCCTGTACGAGGACGCGCCCGTCACCCACATGGCGATGGTCACGGCCGAGCGCATCGGCTGTCTGAACCGGGTCGGGATCGAGTACCGCCAGCGCCGCCAGGGCGCGATCACGAAGACCCCCGGGCGCAAGCACTTCGACATCTTCACGCAGTACGAGGGGCTGTTCGCGTTCCTCGCCGAGCGGCCCGAGCTGGCCTGGGCCGCGCCCATGCTGTTCGAGCGGGCCGTCTTCCACATGCTGTTCACGCTCAAGCGCCCCGAGCGGGTGAGGGCCGCCGACCGCAGGGAGTTCTTCGACCGCACCGCCGACTTCTACGCGCGGCACGTCCCGGCCGGCTTCACGCTGCCCGGGGGGCCGACCGGGGTGTACATGCGGGCCGTGGCCAAACGGCTCTACCGCGCCTACCAGGCCGCCCAACTCGCCGCGCGCGCCAAGAGGGTGGGGCCGAACAAGGTCGTCAGGGCCAAGAACAAGGCCGGCAAGCGCGCGTACGCCGGGCTGTACACCCTGCAGCGCAGGCGCACCCCGGACCCCGGCCTCGCCGTCTACACCTCGTACTGGGACCGGCTGCCGTCCTGCAACCCGCTCGCCGTCTTCGAGAAGGCCAGGGAACTCGCCCCGCAGGTGCACGGCGTGTGGGTGGTGCGCAAGGAACTGGCCGGCCGGGTCCCCGACGGCATCGACCACGTGGTGCGCGACTCACGCCGCTACTGGGAGGTGATGGCCCGCGCACGGTACTTCGTGAACAACGTCGACTTCCCCGACCACGTCGTCAAGCGCCCCGGACAGCTCCACCTGCAGACCCACCACGGGACCCCGCTCAAGCGCATGGGCCTGGACCAGCGCGCCTACCCCGCGGCAGCCAGGGGCACGGACTTCGACCGCCTCCTCGAACACGTGGACCGCTGGGACCTCAGCGTCTCCTCCAACCAGTACTCCACCAAGCAGTGGGAGCGCGCCTACCCCGGCTCCTACGCGTCCCTCGACACGGGCTACCCGCGCAACGACCGCTACTACGGCGCGGATGCCGAGGACGTCGCCGCCGTCCGCGCCCGGCTCGGCATAGCCCCGGGCAGGACCGCCCTGCTGTACGCGCCGACCCACCGCGAATACCGGACGGACTGGACCCCGTCCTTCGACCTGGCCCGGGTGGCCAAGGTCCTGGGCGACGACTTCGTCCTGATGGTCCGCACCCACCACTTCGACGACCTGACGCCCGAGCTGAGGGGCCTCGCCGAACAGGGCGCCGTCCTCGACGTCTCCCGTCACCCCTGCGTCGAGGACCTCTGCCTGGCGGCGGACGCGCTCGTCTCCGACTATTCGTCCCTCACCTTCGACTACGCCAACCTCGACCGGCCCATCGTCATATACGCCGACGACTGGGAGATCTACTCCCAGGTCCGCGGCGTCACCTTCGACCTCCTCTCCGGCCGGCCCGGCGACACTCCGGGAGCGGTCGCCACCACCGAGGACGAACTCATCGACACCTTCCGCAGCGGCCGTTGGCGCGGCTCCGAGGCCGCCGCCCTGCGCGCCGCCTTCAGGGCACGCTTCTGCCAGTACGACGACGGCCACGCCGCCGAGCGCGTGGTGCGCCGATTCTTCCTCGGCCAGGACGCGGGTCCGGCGGTCGTCCCGCTGGAGCGGCGGACCCCGGCGCCGTCACCCGTCCGCGGCTGACCGGGACGGGCCCTGCCCCCGGAACGGATGCTTCCGGCCGTTTCGGGGGCGGGCCGTGTCATTTCCCGCCCGGTGCGGGTGGCGGTCGCGCAGAGTACTTCCCATGACGACACCCGCGCAGTCGCTCCGCTCCCTCGCCCGCACCCGGGCCTCCCTCGACGGTGAAGAGGTCACGTACTGGTGGTCCGGAAACGTGTACGCGTGGGCTCCCGACCAGCCCTACGAGCACGTCTTCGGCTTCGAGGGCGTCAACGTCGCCCGCCTGGTCCAGGACGCCGACGACGGCCCGGACGCCTACCGGCTGCTCACCCGTGAGGCCGCCTTCTACCTGGACCCCGTCACCCGGGAGATCCTGGAGACCTGGCGGGACCTGCCGGTGGTGCACGTCTGGAACGACCCGGCGAACCAGAAGTGGCGCCCCTTCCCGGTCCCGACGACCGACCTCGGCGACCAGGTCTGCTTCAGCCTGGAGATCCCGCTCGCCTACCCCTCCCCCCTGCCGGTGGCCCAGTACCCCCACCACTCGGCCGACGACACGTACAAGGCCCTGGAGCTCTTCCAGTTCTTCGCCCACCGCGCGGACCTGGCCGGCCCGGCCCCCAGTGTCCCGGCGACCATGTCGTGGACCCGGATGTCCCCGTGGCTCCCGTGGATGGCCCGGGGGCAACGGCCCGGCGGTCTCACCTTCCACTGCCGGGGCCGCAAGCTCGGTTCGTACGCCGAGGTGCCCGAGCGCACCCGCGCCCACATCGCCGACCACCACCCGCGGTTCGCGCGGGCACCGGAGCGGTGGAGCGAGCCGAACGAGACGAGCTGGACGTACTTCCGCACCCTCAACCCGCCCGTGTGAGAGCCGTGAGCGCGGCTTCGCACGGGCGTGCGCTCTATGGTTGTCTGATGCGATTTGTCCCCAGATGGGTCCTGCTGTCGTCGGGATGTGCACCCGTGCTGCTGGTCGCAGGCTGGACCGGCGCGGCGTATGTCGAAGGGTCCTCCTATAATCCCGTCACGCAGACCATCAGCGTGCTGGGGTCCTACGGAGCCGCCGGGTTCTGGGTGATGACGACGGCCTTCCTCGCCCTGGGGGTCTGCCATCTGCTGACCGCCTGGGGACTGCGGCCCGCCGCCACCGCCGGACGCGTCGCGCTGGGCGGTGGCGGGCTCGCCGCGCTGGTCCTGGTGGCGCTCCCCGCGCCGAGCAGCGGGGGCTCCCTGCGCCACGGCGCGGTGGTGGTGGTCGGGTTCACCCTCCTGGCGGTGTGGCCGGTGCTGGCCGTCAACGGAGGTGCGGCCGCTCCCTGGGCGCTGCGTCTCGCGCCCTCGGTCGTCGCGACGGCCCTGATGGCCGCCGGCGGTGTGTGGTTCCTGATCGAGATGGGGCGGCACGGCGACGCCGGTGTCGCGGAACGCGTGGTGACCTCGCTCCAGTCGCTGTGGCCCTTCGTGGTGGCCGCCTCCTGTCTTCGCCACGCCCGGCAGCGCGCGTGATCCCCGCGGCGCGGGGGCGCTCACCGCCGCGCCAGCGCCAGCACGCTCAGCCCGAACATCAGGACGCCCAGCGGAAGGTGGACCGACGGGACGTGCGCGATGCCGAGTACCACCTGGACCGAGGCGAGGACCAGGAAGCCGCAAGAGTGCCAGACGGGCCGGAGCGGGCCGCCGCCCGGCTTCCACACCAGCACCGCCGCGAGCACGTACAGCATCGTCGCCCCGTACATCACCCGGGCTCCCACGCTGTGCAGCGTCTCCCCGTAGGAGGCGGTCAGCAGCAGTCCGGCGGAGACCGCCTGGAGGAAGATGGTCAGGGTCTGCAGTGCGATCGCGATCCGCAGGAACGAGATCCGGTGCTGCGCCGTCGCCTGGGTTGCCATGCCGCGGTCCCCTTTTCCGCCCGGGGGGCAGTAGATCGGTAGGGTTTCACCAGCCCGACGAAGCGGGTCGGCGAAAGGTAAGGCGAGGGGGCGGTCGGGCATGGGGACGGCGGGGGCGAGGACCGACGCGACGGTCGGAGAGCGGCGCCAACTGATCAATGTCGCCTACCGCTTGCTCGGTTCGCTGGCCGAGGCCGAGGACGCCGTGCAGGAGGCCTACGCGCGCTGGTACGCGCTGCCGCCCGGCAGGCAGGAGGAGATCGTGTCCCCGGGCGCCTGGCTGACGACGGTCACCGGCCGGGTCTGCCTGGACGTGCTCGGCTCGGCGCGGGCCCGGCGCGAACGCTATGTGGGCGCGTGGCTGCCGGACCCGCTGCCCGCCCAGGCCGAGCGGGACCGCGGACACGGGGCCGACCCCGCCGACCAGATGGTCCTGGACGAGTCGGTGACCATGGCCTTCCTCGTGGTCCTGGAGTCGATGACCCCCGCGGAGCGGGTCGCCTTCGTACTCCACGACGTCTTCCGCTATCCCTTCGCCGAGATCGCGGGCATCCTCGGCCGTACCCCCGCGGCCTGCAAGCAGCTCGCGGCCTCGGGCCGGCGCCGGGTGCGCGACGCACGGGTCCGGGCGGCCCCCGCGGTGCAGGCGGACGTCGTGCGGCAGGTGAAGGCGGCGTGGGAGACGAAGGACATCGCGGCGCTGGTCGACCTCCTCGACCCGGCCGCCGTCATGACCGCCGACGGCGGCGGCATGGTGGGCACCGTCCTGCGGCCGGTCGAGGGCGGTGCCCGCATCGCCCAGTACATGGCCGCCATCGCCGACAGGGCCCCGGGCCTCGAACTGCTGGAGCGCTCGGTCAACGGAGTACCGGGACTGGTGGCCCGGCGCGACGGCGTCGTCTTGACGGTGGCCGCCTTCGACGTCTGTGAAGGCCGCGTCAGCCGCATCTGGGCGGTCCGCAACCCCGAGAAGCTGCGGCCGTGGGTAGGCTGAGCAGGGTCGCGGCAGGCGTGTCGCAGCTGATGTGACAGATGGGGAGTTCCGCCATGACCACAGCGCACGACCTGACGATCGTCTCTCTCGAGGTCCCCTCCGACTACCCGGTCGAGCGCGGCGACCTGTCACTGGCCCTGGCCGGAGCGGAACTGATCGACCTGCTGGAAGCCGGGACGGTCGCGCTGGACGGTCTCCTGCTCCGGCCGGTGTCGCCGAGCGGCTCCGGTGACCGGCTCCTCGACGCGGCGGCGGCGTCCCTGGCCGGGCGGGAGCCGGCCGAGTCCGTGACGGACTGGCTGTGGCGCCGGGGAGACGGCCTGGCGGCGCAGTACCTCGCCGCCGCGGGCGCGGACGACGGTGGCCGCGGGCGCCCGTGGCGGAGCGCACGGCGCGGTGCCGACCGGCCGGCCCCGGCCGATCCGTCGGCCCGCCGGCGCGCCACCGACCGCTGGGCCGGCGGCGATCCGGTGCTGGTGGGTCTCGCGGCCGCGGTGGGCCTCCGGCACGAGTCGGCCGACCAGCCGACGGATCCCGAGGACGACCGGATCGCGACGGTCCTCGCCGCGGTGCACGACGCCGTGGTGGAACTGGCCGCCACCCGGCAGCGCCGCAGCATCGAGGAAGCGGCGTTCGACAACATCTGGCGGGGGATGTGACGGCTGCGCGGTGACGGCCGCGCCCGTCAGATGCGCCAGGAACGGAGCACGTCGGCGATCTCGTAGATGCTCAGCCGGGTCTCGCGGACCTTTCTGATCAGGTCGGACAGGGCCCCGTAGGGCGGATCGATGCCCTCCCCGGACTGGTCCATGTACTGACCGGTGACGAAGGCCGCGAAGAGGCTGTTGCGGTGGGGGAGCGGTTCGAGCCGCACCACGGTGTGCAGGAGGGCGGCCGCGCGCCAGGCGCTGTCGGGGTTCGACGCGGCCAGGGTCGGCATGCGCGTCTTGTGGCGTGCCACCGCCGCGACGAGCGCCGAGTAGTCCGTGACCGACACGTCCTCGTTGTCCAGAGCGGCGTCCTGGACGTCCAGGAGCCAGGGGACATCTATGTACAGGGGCTCGCTCATCAGGCGGCGCTGACTCCCTCGCCACGCTGGGACGGGGGGATCTCGTCCGGGAACGCCTCGTCGAACTCGGCGCGCAGCCGGTCCGCCCAGGAGACGGCCCCGGCGACGAACCGCTTGCGCTGCATCTCGCGGACACCGAGGTCGTGCATGTACTGCTTGAGGCTCTTGCCCTCGGCCGCGGCGGCAGCGCGGACGCCTTCCATTTCTTCCTCGGTGAAGGTCACGTTGAGTGATGGCATACCAGCATGGTACCTACTCGGTACCTGATGTGCGACTCGCCGGACCGAGGAGGGCGCCCGGCATGTCGCGGCCCGCCCCGCCGCGAGGGTCGGCGAGGATTCCGTCGTTCGCGGTCCCCGGAGCGCGGCCCGGGAGCAGGGAGGCAGTGGTGACGATCGAGCGGGTCGGACTGGTGGTGCACGGCGGTCGCGAGGGCGCCGCCGCGGCGGCACGGGAGGTCCGGGAGTGGTGCGACCAGAACGCCGTGGCGTGCACGGACATCGACGTGTGGAGCGGCGGGGGGCGGCGCAGCGCCCGGGAGGAGGTGGACGCGGCCGGCGACCCGGACCTCGTCGTCACCCTGGGCGGTGACGGCACCTTTCTGCGCGGCGCCCGGCTCGCCGCGGAGAACGACGCCCTGATCCTGGGCGTGGACCTGGGGCGGGTCGGGTTCCTGACCGAGGTCCCCGCACCGGCGGTGCGCTCCGCCCTCGACGCCGTCCGCGGGGACCACCTGGACCCGGAGAGCCGCATGCTGCTCACTCTGCGTGCCTCCCGGCTCCTGGAGATCCCGTCGGAGATGGAGGCGCTCCTGCGGTACGGGCGAGGGCCGCTGCTGCCTCCCCCGCGGGTGCGGACCGACTGCGAGAGCGGTGACGAGTGGGGCATCGCCCTGAACGTCACGGCCCTCAACGACGTGGTGCTCGAGAAGCTGTCACGGGACCGGCAGATCTCCGTCGGCGTCTACATCGCGGGCCGTCTGCTGGCCTCGTACTCCGCCGACGCGCTGCTGGTCGCGACCCCGACGGGTTCCACCGCCTACAGTTTCGCCGCGGGCGGCCCGGTCGTCTCGCCCCGCGCGGAAGCACTGGTCTTCACCGCGGTGGCCCCGCACATGACGTTCGACCGCTCCGTGGTCACCGCGCCGGACGAGCCCGTCGGCATGCGGATCCTCGAACGGTCCGGCCGGGCCGCCGTGAGCATCGACGGGCAGCTGCGGGGCGTGCTCGATCCGGGCGACTGGCTCGGCGTCTACGCCGCTCCCCGAAGGCTGCGGGCGGTGCGGCTTGGACCCATGGACTTCTACGGCCGACTGCGCGACCGCATGCGGCTGACCGACGCCCCGGCCGCGGTCGCCGACGGCACGCCCGCCCCGCTGTGGCCGGTCAGCACGCCCCCGCCGGGAGACCTCGCCCATCTGGCCATGCCGGTGCCGGTGGCCGAGGACTGACGCCGCCGATCTTCTTCGCGAAAACAGGTAATCATCCGTCAAAGGCGTACAACCCCCGAAGGGGTGCAAAGGTCTCAACAGGTGGCTTCAGCAACACCATGGGGGAGCCGACCGATTCACGGATCGAGGTGCCATGAAGCGTTCCATGCAAGCCGTAGGGGCGACGTTGACCGCCGTCGGAGCCATCGGGGCGGGGCTGTTGGTGTCGGCTCCCGCCGCCGGCGCGGCGACCACCGGCGCGACCGCGTCGTACAACGGGGTCTGCGGCTCCGGCTACAAGGTGGTGAACTCCATGCCGATCGGTACCACCGGCACGGTGTACCTCACCTACAACTCGTCCACGGGCAAGAACTGCACCGTGACCATCCGCAACAGGACGGGCACACCGACGTACATGGTGGCCTACGTGCGCAACGTCGACAGCAGTGAGGACCAGACCGACGCGGGCAACTACACGTCGTACGCCGGGCCGGTGTACGCGTTCGGGCGCGGCGCCTGCGTGGAGTGGGGCGGCGTCATCGACAACCTCCAGGCCTGGAACTACGGCTCGAACTGCGGCTCACTCGCGGGCAAGGCCTCGCACAAGGACTGGTTCGCCGGCCAACGCTGAGACGGCGCGCCGGTGACCCACCGGGGGCTCCTCCGCACGGCGGAGCCCCCTCAACGAGAACTCTCCCTCAGGCGTGGCGCCGTCCTCAGGCCGGCTTGCGCCACACGGAGACGTGTTTCGCGGAGTCCTGCGTGAACGGGGCCCCGTCCCAGTCCCCGACCCGGCGTTCCAACTCCAGCCCGGCGATCCGTGCCATCAGGTCGAGCTCCGCGGGCCAGGCGTACCGGTGCCGGGAGTCGTCGCGGCGGTAGGTGCCGTCGGCCGGGTCGCGGGTGAAGTGGTGCGAGACGAGAACCTGTTCGACCAGGTCGAAGGTGTCGAAGCCGAGATGCCGCTCGGAGACGTCGAACGGCACCGCGACCTGTCCGGGCGGCAGGAACCGCAGCGGCGGCACGCCCAGCTCGATGACGAACCGGCCGCCGGGGCCCAGATGGCGAGCCGCGTTCCGGAAGCACTCGACCTGCTCGTCCTGCGTGAGCAGGTTGGTGATGGTGTTGTAGACGAGGTACACCAGGGCGAACTCGCCGGGGACGACGGTCGTGGCCATGTCCCCGAGGGACACCGGCAGCGTCTCCTCGTCCGCCTTGCGCCGCAGGACCGCCGCCATGTGCTCGGAAAGCTCGATGCCCACCACCGGCACACCGCGTTCCCGCAGCGGGACGCCCACGCGTCCGGTACCGATGGCGAACTCCAGCGCCCGGCCGTCACCGGCGAGTCCGGCGAGGAAGTCCAGTGTCGGTCCGAGGACGGCGGCGGAGGCCATCCCGGTCTCGGTCTCCTCGGCGTCGTAGCGGTCGGCGGTCTCACGGGTCCACAGTTCGCTGCTCGTCACGGGCGGACATCCTGCCGGGCACGAGCGTGCGCTGTCGACGCATTTACGCCCGTGACGTCACCGCGCCTCGCGCAGCCGGAGCAGGTACGCCGCGGTCAGCGCGACGGCACGGTCCTCGTCCCGCGACAGCTCCACCAGCGCACGGGACGCCCTCGTGCCCGGGATGCCCGCCAGCGCCTGGGTCAGCCGGCCGCGCGCGGGCGCCGCGGTGGTGTCGTGGGCGAGACGGCCGACGAGAGCGGTCGCGATCCGGTCCGCCGTCGCGGTGTCGCCCGCCAGTACGCTCAGCGCGTCGGCCGCGTCGGTGTCGTTGCGGCCCGCCACGACCATGTCGATGAGCGTCGGGACCGCGGCGGCCACCCCCTGCGTCCCGAGCGCCAGTGCCGCGTACCCGCGGACCACGAAGTCGGGGCTCGCGAGGGCGTGCCGCAGCTGCGCGGCGGCCGCATCGCCGGGCAGCTCGGTGAGCGCCTGGACCGCACGCACCCGCACCGCGGCCACCGGCGACCCGAGGCCCTCCGCCAGCAGTTCCGCGGCGTCGTCGCCCGACCGCGCCAGCGCCCACCGAAGGGCTCCGGCGACGTTGGTGTCCGTCTCGCTCAGTGCCGCCTCGACCAGGGCTTCCACCGGCACCGCCGTCTCGTGGACCGAGGACAGGGCCGCCCGCTGGCGCGCGTCCGCGCTGTTGGAACCCAGCGCCTGGAGGAGCGCGACAGCCTGGAGGACGTCCTCCCAGCCGCCGGGGCCCGCGGCATCGATCCGGCGCAGCCGGGTGAGCAACTCGGTCTCGGCCGCGATGCGTTCGCGCGTCCGGCGGATGAGGTCGCCGACGAGCGCCGAGGGCTCGAAACCGGGTTCGTCGAGCGCGCGCCCGATCTCGCGCAGCGACAGCCCCAGCGACCGCAGGCTCTCCACATGGAAGATCCGCCGGATGTCCTCCCGGGAGTATTCCCGGTAACCGGAGCCGGTGCGGCCCGAAGGCCGCACCAGGCCGAGCGACTCGTAGTGCCTGAGCATGCGGGCACTGACCCCGGACCGTCGCGCCACCTCACCGATCAACACGCTCTATCGTCCCCCGGGACCGGACCCGCCGAGGGCCACGACGCGCTTCGCCTCCTCGATCGCCGCCGCGAACCCCGCGTCGGGGTCGCGCAGCAGCTGCCGCGTGGCGAGGGCGTGCGCACGCACGTGCGGGGCAGGGGCGGTCGTCGCGGCGTCGAGAACCTCCACGACCGGCTCGCCCAGCGCGACCAGCGCCCGGCTGAGACTCAGCTGCGTCTCCCGGTCACCACGTCCCAGCTGCGTCGCCAGCACCGCGGCCAGGGCGGGCTCCTCGCCGTCGGGCACCAGGACGACCGCGGTCCGCCAGGCACTGCGCGCCACCTCGTCGTCGGCGTCGGAGAGCACCGCCCGGGTGATGGCCGGCCACGCCCGCCGGTCCCCGATCTTGGACAGCGTGTGCAGCGCCTGGCTGCGTGCCTGCGGGCGCTCCGAGCGGACCTCACCGACCAGCCGGTCGAGCGTCAGGGACACCGGATGGCGGGTGAGCGCCCAGGTCAGCATGTCGCGGACGAAGAACTCCGGCTCGATCGCGGACCGTTCGACGAGCTTGTCCACGAAACGCGGGTCCGGCGCCGAGCCGACCGCGAGGGCCGCCCGCAGCCGCACGGACGCACGCCCGTCCTCCAGAGCCCTGAGTGCGCGCATCGGATCCGCGTCCTGACTCGTCATGGTCATCGGGACCACCTCCTGGTCCGCAGTGAAGACCTTGTCACCGTGTCAAGGTCAAACAAGTGGTGGCCGGGGCTCCTCGCCGCGGGCGAGAATGGGGGCCATGACGGGAGAGAGTTCCTCCATCGACAGCACCAGGCCCAGCATCGCCCGCGTCTACGACTACCTGCTCGGCGGCAAGGACAACTACGCGGTGGACCGGGAGATCGGTGACGTGTTCAAACGTGACCTTCCCGGTTCGGTGGCGATCGCCTTCGCCAACCGCGCGGCGCTGACCCGGGCGGTGCGGGAGATCGTGACGACGACCGGGGTGCGTCAGTTCATCGACCTGGGCAGCGGCCTTCCCACCGCCGACAACGTGCACCAGGTCGCGCAGCGCACGGCGCCCGAGACCCGGGTGGTCTACGTCGACACCGACCCCCAAGTACTGGTCCACGGGCGGGCGCTGCTGGAGGAGAACGACCGGACACGGGTCGTACCGGTCGACGTGCGCGATCCCGAGGGCATCCGCGACCACCCGGACACCCGGGAGCTGATCGACTTCGACCGTCCCGTCGCAGTCGTGTTCAGCGCCATCCTCCACCACGTCAACGACGAGGAGGACCCCGCCGGGATCGTCCGCCACTGGCGCGACCGAGTGCCCTCCGGCAGCTACTTCTTCGTCAGTCACTTCCGCTCCGGGAACAACCCGGAGACCGCGGAGGCCGAGAAGGTCCTCCAGGGGACCTTCGGCCGCGGCCGGTGGCGGACGGACGCGGAGATCGAGGCCCTGCTGGACGGCCTGGAGCTCCTCGAACCGGGGATAGTTCCGGCCCCCCGGTGGCGTCCGGGGACCGCGGGCGATCCGCAGCACCTGGGCGGAGAGCGGGAGTTGACCGTCTGGGAGCGGCTCATCGCCGCCGGGATGGCCCGCAAGCCGTAGGCCACGCAATGGCCCGAATCGGCTGTTATCAGGCCAGTCGGAACGACTACGGTGGGCTGGACCCGAGGCTGATCAGCGCGACCGCCGGCGGCCCGGGCGAAGCGGGGGAGTGGGCGAGGACGTGGGAGAGTACGGCAGGCCGCCCGGGGGCGGGGCGCGGGTGACCGGTCGGCCGGGGCCCGCGGTGCTGCCGTCGTCGCTGCGCGTGTGGCTCGGGCTGATCGCCGCCCTCGCCGCGCTGGTGGTCCTCGTCCTCGGGGCCACGTACGCCGACGACAGCGAGCCGGGCGCGGCGGACGCGCGGATCTCGGCGGTGGTGGACGGGGTGGGGCCGCCGTGGCGGCACGTCGCCCTGGTCACGGACTTCCTGGGGGAGCCCGTGGGGGCGGTGCTGCTGGTCGCGGCCGTCGTGACGGGCTGCCTGCTGCTCCGGCACCCGCGCGCCGCCGTGTTCGTCGTGACCGGCGCCGGCCTGACCGTGGGGACGACGACGCTGCTCAAGCCCGTCGTGGGCCGCACCATCCACGGCGACAACCTCTCCTGTCCGAGCGGGCACACCGCCTTCCTCACCGCACTCGCCCTCATGGTGTCGCTGCTCGCGGCCGGCCGCCTCGGCCTCGGCAGGGCGGCAGGCACGGCGTTCGTGTTCGCCGCGGGGCTGGTGGCCGGCGCCGCCATGGGCTGGGCGCAGGTGGCCCTGGGCTCGCACTACGCGACCGACACCCTCGGCGGCTGGTGCACCGCGCTGGCGGTGTTGCCGGTGAGCGCGTGGCTGGTCGACCGGACGGCGGACCGGCTGACCGACCGCGCGACGGCCGACCGGCCGGCGGACGGACCCGCCGACCGGAGAGCCGACGCGGGCCGGCAGGAGTGCCGCTGACCCGGCGCCGGCTCGCCTGCGTCGTCCACTCCCCGGCGCGCCGTGCACTGGCGCCTCACGCCAGGCGGCGGAACACCGGCTTCACCGCTCGTCCGGCCATCCAGGGCGTGGGATCGGCGGCGTCCAGCGCCTTCCGGTACACCGCACAGGCCTGCGCCACCACGTCGACGGTGTGCTCGATGTCGTCCTCGTCGAGCGCGCTGCTCACCACGAACGACGGTGCCAGCACCCCGCCCGCGAGGAGCCGGCGCAGGAACAGGGTGCGGTACGGCTGCGACGGCTGCCGGTTCTCGTCGAGGGTGGCGAAGACCAGGTTGCTGGCCCGCCCCCGGACGACGACGTGGTCGCCGACGCCCATGCTCGCCGCGGCGTCGCGGACACCCGCGGCCAGCCGCTCGCCGAGCGCGTGCAGCCGCGCGGTGACCCCCTCCTCGGTGTAGGTGGTCTGCACGGCCATCGCGGCGGCCAGCGCGTGCGTCTCCGCACCGTGGGTGGTGGACAGCAGGAACACCCGGTCCCCGGAGTGGCGCAGCCCGCCCCGCTCCATCAGCTCGCGGCGCCCGGCCAGCGCGGAGACCGCGAACCCGTTGCCCAGCGCCTTGCCGAACGTGGACAGGTCGGGGACGACGCCGTACAGACCCTGGGCACCCGCCTCCGACCAGCGGAAGCCGGTGATCATCTCGTCGAAGACCAGCACGCAGCCGTGCCGGTCGGCCAGTTCACGCAGACCGGCGAGGTACCCGGGCGGCGGCTCTGAGTGGGCGGCGGGCTCCAGGATCAGGCAGGCGACCTCGTCCCGGTAGCGGGTGAGCAGTTCCTCCGTGGCGGCCAGGTCGCCGTAGGGGAACGCCACCGTGAGTTCCCCGGTCACCGCCGGGACACCGGCGGACATCGGCGTGGTGCCGATGAACCAGTCGTCGACGGAGAAGAACGGATGGTCGGCGCAGACGGCCACCCGCGGGCGCCCGGTGGCGGCCCGGGCCAGACGCACCGCGGCGGTGGTGGCGTCGGAGCCGTTCTTCGCGAACTTCACCATCTCCGCGGTCGGCACCGTGGCCAGGAACCGCTCGGCGGCCTCGACCTCCACGATGGACGGCCGGACGAAGTTGCTGCCCCGGTCGATCTCCCGCCGCACGGCCTCCGTCACCCGCGGATGGGCGTGGCCGAGACTCACCGACCGCAGGCCGGAGCCGTACTCGATGTAGCGGTTGCCGTCGACGTCCCACACATGGGCACCCCGGCCGTGGCTGATCACCGGGGCCAGGTTCTCCGGATACTGGTCGTCGCCCTTGGCGTAGGTGTGCGCGCCCCCGGGGACCATGGCGTGCAACCGTTCGTTCGCCCGTCGCGACCGGGGCAGGTCGGGCTCTTCCGTGTGCACTGCGGCCTCACCCTTCCAGGTGCTTCAGGACCTCGGCGAGGCTCGGCGCCCGCCGGTCCCGCGCGGACGTCGAGGTGACCGGCAGCGGCCAGGGGACGGCCAGCTCCGGGTCGTCGAAGGCGATGGTCACGTCCTCGGCCGGATCGTGCGGGCGGTCGATCCGGTACGACACGTCGGAGGTCTCCGTCAGCGACTGGAAGCCGTGCGCGCACCCCGCCGGGACGTACACGGTCGCCTGCGTCTCGCCGGACAGCTCGAAGTAGGCCCGGCCCAGGTACGTCGGCGAGTCCGCCCGCAGATCCACGACGACGTCGAAGATCCTCCCGTACGAGCACCGCACCAGCTTGGCCTCGCCCGCGCCGGAGCGCAGGTGCAGGCCGCGCAGCACGCCCCGGACCGAGCGGGACACGCTGTCCTGGACGAAGGAGGCCGGGTCGAGGCCCACCGAGCGGACCACGTCGGCGTCGAAGGTGCGGCAGAAGAAGCCGCGTTCGTCGGCGTGCGGCGTCGGTTCGAACAGGTACGCGCCGGCGATCTCCGGTACTTCGGTCGCCTTCATGGTGCCTCCCGCAGGGCGTCGGTGTGACCGGCCGCGGGGAACAGGGCCGCGGCCAGGGCGGCGAACTGCTGCTCGACGCGCCGGGCGACGACCAGGTTCCGTTCGAAGAGGGTCCGCCGCACCTCGGCCGACCGGCGCTCCAGCTCGCGGAACTGCTCCAGCAGCCGGTCGGCGTCGGCCTCCCGGGCCGAATGACAGTACGCGCCCATCCCCATCTCGGCCATGAGCACGTCGCTCTTCGCCGAGTAGCTGAGCGCGAGGGTCGGCGTACCGACCTTCAGGGCGCACACCAGGTTGTGGTAGCGGGTCGCCACCACGCTGTCGGCGCACGCCGTCTCCTTCATCAGGTCGGCCAGCGAGGCAGCCTCGGCGACGGTGACCAGCGGCGAGCCCACCGCGTCGACGATCGCGGCGGCCACCGGCCGGTCCAGCTCGTCCCCGGTGAGCAGCCGGACCGGCCTGCCCTCCTCTACCAGCGCGCGCACGAACCGCGTCGTCCCGTCGAGGTAGCGCCGGTGGATCTCCTCGGCCCGGTCGCGTTCGTCGTTGCTCCCGTGGAAGTCCATGACGCCGACGCAGACCGGGCCCCGCGTGCCCGCGGGCTCGCTCGCCGACGGCGCCGGCAGGGCGAACACGAGGTCCGCGTAGACCTCGTCCCGCGCGGTGTTCACGCCCATCGCCCGCATGGCGTCGCGCGACTGCTCGTCCCGGTACGACCGGTACGCGGCCAGCCGCGTCGACCAGCGCGTCAGCACCCGGGTCGGCCGGACCCCGATCGCACCGGCGCCGACGCTGACCAGCGCGACGCGGGTGCCGAGCAGCCGGCCCGTCAGGCAGAGCAGGAACAGCGAGTACGGGAAGCCCCACGGCCTGAGCGGCAGCGTGGTCTCCAGCACGCCCGTGCCCGGCACGATCACCGCGTCGTGCCGGCGCACCCAGGCGGCGGTCCGGAAGACGTCGACGAGTTTGCCCAGGGCCTTGGCCGCGACGGCGCTCACGCGTGACGCGGTCCGGTACTCCCCGCGGTACCAGTTCAGCCGCGTCGCGGGAATCCCGTACCGGGTCGCGACGGTCTCGGGTCCGCCGCACATCGCGTCCAGGACCGCGTCGGGACGGGCGGCCCGTAGATGGTCGAGCACGGCCTCGAGCGACCCGTCGTTGCCGCTGTTGCCGGCGCCGAACAGACCGAACACGCCGATGTGCAAAGGCTTTTCGCGCAGGGACGTCATGCCTGCCCTCCCTTGCGGCCGGCGACCAGGTCGTCGACGCAGACGGTGAGCCGGTCCGGGTCGACGGGGGCGCGGTCCTCGACCCGCTCGCCGGCGCCCGGCCGGACGCGGCTGGTCAGCCAGGCGGCCAGATGACGGTGGCACGCGCGCCGGTCGGCCGAGGACAGCGGCGCCCGCCCGATCGCCGAGGCGAAGCCCCAGACGTACTCGGCGAGCAACCGTGGCGTCGGATGCAGCGGGCCCGCCCGGCGCGGGTCCAGGTTGACGCACCGGGCGCGCTTGGAGGGGTTCGCCCGTTCCGCCCGGGTCGGGTGGTCGCGGCGGAAGTACAGCAGCTCCGGCACCTGGTGGAAGGGCCCGTGCAGGGTGATCTCGGCGACGAAGGTGCGGTCCGCGTGGTGGTAGCTGTCGTGCGGCTTCACCCGGCGCAGCATGTCGGCCCGCATGACCCCGTAGAAGTCGTCGCCCCCGGGCTCGAACAGCAGGCTGCGGAAGCGCTCCGGAGCGCGCGGGGAGTCGGTGGCGAGCCCGTACTCGTAGGGGACCTTCACCTTGCCGTCGCCGTCGATGACCGCCTGGCCGCTGTGCGCCAGGACCACGTCCGGCCGCTCGTCCAGCGCCTCGACGCAGCGGCGCAGCAGGTCCCGCGCGTACAGGTCGTCGTGCGAGGCCCACTTGAACAGCTCGCCGCGGCACTCGGTGAACACGTGGTTGTGGTTCGGGGCGGCGCCGATGTTCCGGGTCAGCCGGAGGTACCGGATGCGGGAGTCCCGCGCGGCGTACCGGCGGCAGATGTCCTGGGTGCCGTCGGTCGAGGCGTTGTCGGATATCACCAGTTCGAAGTCTTCGTAGGTCTGGCCGAGCAGGGCGTCCAGCGCCTCGGCGAGGTATTCCTCGCCGTTGTAGACGGGCAGGCCGATGCTCAGCCGGGGGTGGGGGGTCATGTGTTCCTCACTTCGGGGATGGGATGGTCGTGGCGCTCGCGCAGGGCGGCCCGCAGCTGCAGCCACCACACGGCCGAGCCGCAGACGGACGCGGCGGCGGCGCCCCAGGCCGAACCGACCGTGCCGCCCGCGACCGCGCCTCCGAGCCCGCCGGCGACATAGCAGGCGGAGGCGAACAACTGGCAGCGCAGACTGCGCCGGGCCGCGGCGAGCGCCCGCAGTCCGGCCGCCGCGCCGGTGCCGAGCCCGGCGCCCGCGACGCTGAGCGTGACCGGCACGATGAGTTCCGAGGCACCGCTCCAGACGTCGCCGAGCACGAACTCGCCGAGCCGGTCCGGCACCAGCAGCAGCGCCGCGCCCCACAGCAGCGCGGCGACGCTCTGCCCGGCGCCGAGCAGGAAACAGAACTTCCCGAGCCGCTGAGGGGCCTGCCGCAGTACCCGCGCCGACTCCGCCACGGTGACCAGCGACAGCCCCATCAGCACCGCGAGGAACGGCCCGAGCAGCAGCTCCGCGCCGCGGATCACGCCCACCGCGCCGACGCCGACGATCGCGCCGAGCCCGTACGCCCGTATCTGGCCCGCGCCGCTGACACCGACGTTCTCGACCAGGTAGCGGTAGCCGAGGTCGCGGTGGTCGCGGTGCCACTCGCGCGCTCCGGTGGGCCGGGGCCGGATGCCGGACTGGAAGCAGCCGTACACCGCCGCCACCGCGGCGGACCCGCCCCAGGCGAGCAGGAAGGCCGGCACCGTGCCCACCCGGGCCGCCACGACCATGGCCGGGACCAGCGCGACGGCCCACACCACGTCGTTGACGAACGCCTTGCGGCCGACGCCGGCGGCGAAGAACGAGTAACGCCAGGCATCCTGGAGCAGCAGCCCCGGCAGCACGATGCCGAGCGCGGCGAACGCGGCCCCCACCTGGCCGCCGATGCCCAGCCCGGCGGCCAGGGACACCATGCCGATCCCGGCGCCGACGAGGAGCGCCGCACCGGAGGCCCGGGCCACCGCCCCGCGCCAGGACGACTCCGGCACGGCGCTGAAGCGCACCACGAGCGGGTCGGTGGCCAGCCCGCGCGAGACGTTGAGGACCACTCCGTAGGTGACCCAGGCCAGGCTGAACACCCCGAACGCGGTCAGTCCGAGCGAGCGTGCCACGTAGATGCCCACCACGAAGTTGGACAGGCTGGAGGCCGCCTGGTCGGCCAGCCCCCAGGACAGCCTGCCGACGACGCCCCGCCGGGCGGCCCCCGCCGGTGTCGTCGTCTTCTCCCCTTCGACGGTCATCGGCGTCACGCCTTGATCAGTCCGGCGCCGTGCAGGGCGTCGGCCGCCGCGGTGACGGTGTCGAACGGCAGCCCCGAGCGCTCGGCCACGTCCAGCAGACCGTGCTCGCCGTCGGAGAGGCTGAGCACCCAGAGCATGGCCATCTGGGCCTGCTTCGCGTCACTGCGGCCGCCCAGCGAGTCGTACAGGCCGCGCCGCCCCAACTGCGGCTCCCCGTACGGACTGAGGTTGACGTACCGCCGGTTGCGGTCCAGTACGGCGAACGCCTCGCGGCAGACGGCCAGCGTGTCCGCCATCGCCGCCGGGGAGACGAAGTCCAGGTTGTCCGCCGACGTGTGGTATTCGGGGTAGCCCGCGTACGGGGTCCGGGTGAGCGAGCCCACGCCGAGGTCGAACCCGGGCGAGCAGTACTGCCGCTCGTCGTAGCCGTACGGCGTGAACTCGGTGACGCGGTGCGGGCGTTGCGACGCGGTCAGCACATGCCGCAGCACCCGGTCGATCTCCGCGTCGCCGCGCCTGCTCTGCTTGTACGTCAGCTGTCCCGGGTCGCCCGCGCAGGCCAGCACCAGGCCGTGCTTGACCCGCTCGACCCGCTCCCGGTTGCGGGCCAGCCAGGTGATCGCCCCGACGGTGCCGGGCGCGAAGATGAACCGGTAGGTGTAGTAAGGGTTCCGCTCCGCCAGTTCCCGGGCCAGGAACGTCGCCACCGCGATGCCGGCCAGGTTGTCGTTGGCCAGCGACGGGTGGCACGTGTGACAGGAGACGATCACCTCGTCCGGCACCTGACCGGGGACCACGTGCTCGGCGTAGGTGAGGTGGCCGTCCGCCAGGGTGGAGTCGATGCGGACCTCGTAGTCGCCCTCCGGCAGTGCGTCGAGCGTCTCCTGGGCCAGGCAGAACCCCCACTCCCGCTGGTAGTAACTCGTGCGGTACGGCACCCAGGACGGCTGCTCCGGCAGGGTGTGCAGGTGCGGGCGCAGCTCGGCCAGCGGCATGGTCGCCGACACCGGCACGCTGTAGCCGAGCACGTGGAGGCTCGACGCGGCGAAGTCGACGACCCGGCGGCCGGCGGCGTCGGCGACGTACGCGTCCCGGATGTTCCACTCCTGCGGCACCGTCCAGTCGAGCACCTGCGTCCCGGTCGGTACCTCGTGCACGTGCAGAGGGATGTACTCGTCGACGATCCGCAGGGTGGCGCGCACCCCGTCGCCGGTGATGCTCCGGCACAGCGGGTACATCCGCTCCACCAGGGCGTACATCTCCTCTCCTGGCTCGGTCATCGGCGCCACCGCAGGGTGTCGTCGACGGCGCCGGTCTCGGAGGCCGCGCGCAGCACGGCGAGGCGGGTGAAACGCCGCTCGAAGTCCTCCCGGGTCAGCCCGTGCTTCCGGTAGGCGTCGGCGAGTTCGAGCGCGCCCTGCTTCACCGTCCACTCGCAGTCGAAGCCGGGGACCGCGGCCCGGAACCGGGAGAAGTCCACCCGGTACGAGCGCGGGTCGGCGCCCGTCTCCCCGGTGATCACCACCTTCGAGCCGGACACCGCGGCGGCCACCTCCTCGGCGATCTCGGCGACCGTGACGTTGTTGACCTCGCTGCCGATGTTGAACGCCCGGTCGTGCACCGCCTCGCGCGGGGCGACCAGCGCGGCGGCGAAGGCCCGGGCGATGTCGGCGGCGTGCACCAGGGGACGCCACGGGGTGCCGTCGGAGAGCACGAGCACCTCACCCGACAGCAGCGCGTGGCCCACCAGGTTGTTCAGCACGATGTCCGCGCGCAGCCGGGGCGAGTAGCCGAAGGCGGTGGCGTTGCGCATGTACACCGGGCTGAAGTCGCCGTCGGACAGCGCGTGCAGATCGTCCTCCACCCGCACCTTGGACTCCGCGTACGGCGTCACCGGGCGCAGCGGGGCGTCCTCGGTCACCAGGTCGCCGCCGCCCGCGGCGCCGTAGACCGAGCACGTCGAGGCGTACAGGAAGCGCTGCACCCCGGCGTCGCGGGCGAGCCGGGCCAGCCGCACCGACGCGTGGTGGTTGATGTCGTAGGTCAGCTCGGGTGCCAGCGATCCCAGCGGGTCGTTGGAGAGCGCGGCCAGGTGGATCACCGCGTCCACCCCGGCCACGTGCTCGGCCGTGAGGTCGCGCAGGTCCACCCGCCGTCCCGGGGGGTCGGCGGGTGCCGGTCCCAGGACGCAGTCGGCGAACAGGCCGGCGTCCAGCCCGACGACCTCGTGTCCGGCGGCCGTGAGGACCGGTGCCATCACGGTGCCCAGGTAGCCCTGGTGTCCGGTGAGCAGTACGCGCAAGGTTCAACCCCCCAGGTTGAGAGTGAGTTTGGCGACGTCGAACGCCTCGGCGTAGCGGGCGTGGCATTCGATGCCGCGGATCCGGGCCAGGCCCAGGAAGGCCTCCCGGTCGTACCAGGGACGGTGCCGCTGCGAGGGGTAGTGCTCCTGCAGCAGCCGCACCTTCCGTTCGGCGACCTCCGGCGACAGCGGCTGGTACGCCGACGGGCGGCCCAGGTCGCCGTCCCACTTGACGATCTCGTAGCGGAGCACGAGGTGGTCGCGGAACGCGGTGGTCATCAGCTTCGCCAGGCCGCGGTGGTCCTGGTGCGCGTCGTCGGTGCGCGGGGCCAGGACGAGGTCCGGTTCGGTCCGCTCCCGCAGCTCCTCGACCGCCGTCTTCGCCTCCTCCCAGTGGGCCGGCATCCGGCCGTCCGGCAGCTTGAGCACCGTCAGCCGCAGATCGGCGTCCGGGCAGAAGGCGGCGAGCGCGGCCCGCTCCTCCTGCTCCCGTTCGCCGCCACCGCCGGAGAGCACCAGCGCGTCGACGCGGACGCCCGGGCGTGCCAGGCACAGCGTCAGCAGGGTGCCGCCGGCGCCGATGGCGATGTCGTCGCAGTGCGCGCCCACCGCGACGATCCGGTCCGGGCGCCCGGCGCCGAGCCGGATCACGCGGTCCTCACCCCGGCGCGCCCACCGGCACCGTCCCGCTCCCACACGGCCCACGGGCGCTCGCCCCGGGCGTAGGCGGCATCGAGCGCGGCCCGCTCCTTCACGGTGTCCGTCGGCTTCCAGAAGCCGCGGTGCTGGTGCGCCACCAGCCGTCCTCGCTTGGCCAGTTGGGTGCAGCCGTCGGCCACCAGGTCCCCGTCCTCCGGTATGTGGTCGAAGACCTCCTGACGGAGCACGAAGTAGCCGCCGTTCTCCCACAGCGGCAGGTCGCTCACCGGAGTGATGCCGCCCACCAGACCGTCCTCGCCCAGGTCCACGCAGTGGAACGAGGACTGCGGCGGCACCACCATCATCGACGCCCCGGCGTCCCGCCGCGCGAAGGCGTCGATCATCCGCGGCAGGGGTGCGTCGGTGAGCACGTCGGCGTAGTTGGCGAGGAACATCTCGTCTCCGTCCAGATGGTGCCGCACCCGGCGCAGCCGCTCCCCGATGGGCGACTCGATGCCGGTCTGCGCGAAGGTGATCGTCCAGTCGGCTATGTCGGCGGACAGCAACTCGGTCCGCCCGCCCCGCAGTACGAAGTCGTTGGACGTCGTCTCCTCGTAGTTGAGGAAGAAGTCCTTGATGTGGTGGGCCCCGTAGCCGAGGCACAGGATGAACTCCTTGTGCCCGAAGTGCGCGTAGTAGCGCATGACGTGCCAGATCAGCGGCCGCGGCCCGACCATCGCCATCGGCTTGGGCACGTCGTCGGAGGCGCCCTCGCGCATCCGCATCCCGTAACCGCCGCAGAACAGTACGACCTTCATGCTGTGACCTCTCGGGACGCAACCTCGACAACGCTCAGTTCCGGGATGGGAAACACCAGCCGGCCGCCCCACTCGTGCACGAACGAGAGCTGCTCGACCAGCTCGGCCCGCAGGTTCCACGGCAGGACGAGGACGTAGTCCGGCCGGTCGGCGGCGATCCGCTCCGGCGGCAGGATCGGGATGCGGGTGCCCGGCGTGAAACTGCCGTGCTTGTAGGGGTTGCGGTCGACCGTGTACGCGAGCAGGTCGGGCCGGATGCCGCAGTGGTTGAGCAGGGTGTTGCCCTTGCCGGGCGCTCCGTAACCGACCACCGTCTCGCCGCGCTCGGCCGCCTCGATCAGGAACCGCAGCAGGTCCCGGCGCACCTTGGCCACCCGGGCGGAGAACTCGGTGTACCCGGACAGCTCCCGCAGCCCGGCCGCCTTCTCCCGGTCCAGCACCTCGGCCACCCGCCGGCCCGGCTCACCGGCCACCTCGGCCGGCCGGGCCCACAGCCGGATGGAACCGCCGTGCGTGGGCAGCAGCTCGACGTCCACGAGGGCCAGTCCGCCACTGGCCAGCGCCCGGATCGCGGACGCGACCGTGTAGTACTGGAAGTGCTCGTGGTAGATCGTGTCGTACTGGTTCTCCTCGATCAGCGTCAGCAGGTGCTGCACCTCGATCGAGACCCAGCCGTCGTCGGCGACCAGGGCACGCAGCCCCTTGGTGAAGCCGACGACGTCCGGGATGTGCGCGTACACGTTGTTGGCCACGACCAGGTCCGCCGGGCCGTGCTCGGCGCGGACGGCCGCGCCGGTGTCCGGGCTCAGGAACTCCGTGAGCGTGGGCACGCCCGCCTCCCGCGCCGCGGCACCGACGTTCACCGACGGCTCCACGCCGAGGCAGCGGATCCCGCGGTCCACCATGTGCCGCAGCAGGTACCCGTCGTTGCTCGCGACCTCGACCACGAAGGCGTCCGGGCCGAGGCCCAGCCGCTCCACGGCGCCGGTGACGAAGGTCCGCGCGTGCTCCACCCAGGAGGTCGAGTAGGAGGAGAAGTACGCGTACTGCGTGAACGTCTCCTCCGGCGTGATCAGCGCGGGGATCTGCGCCAGCCAGCAGTCGGTGCACACCCGCAGGTGCAGCGGGTACGCCGGCTCGGGCCGGTCCAGTTGGTCCGCGGCGAGGAAGCTCTCGCACGGCGGAGTCGCTCCGAGATCGACGACGCTCTCCATCGCCGCCGAACCGCAGAGTCGGCATCGTGTCATCTACTGCCCCCATCCCCCTTGCCCGCGCGGGTGTCCCCGCCACGAGCCTGTGCCGACCGCCCCGCGATCGCGGTGCGGTACCCCTCCAGCAGGCGCTCCAGCCCGACGGCCGGGCTGAACCCCTGCTCGTAACGGCGCCGGGCCGCCCGGCCCATCTCCTGGTTCCGGTCCGGCTCCGCCGTGATCCGGCGCAGGCACGCCGCGAGCGAGGCGGGCTCGCCCGGCCGGTGCAGCAGCCCGGTCACCTGGTCCTCGACGAGTTCCACGAAGGCGCCGTGCCCGGCGGCGACGGCCGGGACCCCCGCCGCCATCGCCTCCACGACCACCAGGCCGAACGCCTCCAGCCACGTCGAGGGCGCCACCACGGCCACCGACCGGGCCAGCGCCCGCCTGCACTGCTCCGGGTCGTACAGACCGACGTACCGCACGTCGTCCCGCCCGGCCGCCCAGGCGGTCACCTCGCGCTCCAGCGGCCCCGTGCCGGCGATGACGAGCGGGACACCCACACCTTTGGCCGCGGCGAGCTCGTCCCACGCTGCCATCAGCAGCCGCACGCCCTTGGCCTCGGCGAGCCGGCCCAGATACAGCAGGTGCTCGCCGGCACCCGTACGGCGCTCCTCCGGCTCGGGCACGAAGTTGTGCTTCACCGACAGCCGCCCGGCCGGCATCCCGGACCGCACCAGCACCTCGCGCTGCGCCGCGGAGATGCAGAAGAACCGCTCCACACCGGACCACCAGCGCCGCCGGTTGGCCGACAGGCTGACCGCGAGCGGCACCGTCGCCAGGCGGGAGCCGCGGTAGCAGCCGTGCCGCACGGCGGGCAACGGCGTCGACCCGACGCACTCGGTGCAGGGCCGCCCCTCGCGCTGCAGCGTGCCGGGCGGGCAGACCTGTGTGTAGTTGTGCAGCGTGGCGACGGCGGGCACCCCGGCGTCGGCGCAGGCGGCCAGCACCGCCGGGGACAGGAGCGGGAAGACGTTGTGGACGTGCACCACGTCCGGCCGCTCGGCCCGCAGCCGGGCCGCCAGCTCCCTGCGGACCGCCGGGTTCCACGGTACGAGGAGCGGCAGCGCGGCCTTGCCGGGCAGCGACCGGGCGGCGATGTCGTCACTGCGCCGCTCGAACACCCCGACCCGGTGGCCGGCCGTGCGCAGCAGCTCCACCTCCTGGTCGACGACGTTGTTCTCGCCGCTCGGCTGGGCCGAGTTGTACCGGTTGTGCACCACGAGCACGTGCATGCTCAGATCACCTCCGAGGTCCGCGCCCAGCGCGGGACGCGTCGTCGAGGGGGGTCGGGGATCGGCGGGGGCGTGGCCGCGGCGGGCTCCGCCAGCAGGGAGGCGGCCACGGCGAGGTGCAGCAGGTACGGCGAGGCGTCGCCGAGACCCGCCTCGGTGTACGACGCGAGTGCGCAGTAGCTGATCAGGAAGATCGCGCAGGCCCTGGCCAGTGACGGCGGCCGCAGCAGCGCGACACCGCCCAGCACCACGAAGACCGCGGCCACCAGGGCGACGCCGATCAGGCCCTGCTCGTGGTAGACGGCCAGCCAGCTGTTGTCGATCGGCAGCCCGTCGAACGACTTGTCGCCCAGGCCCATCCCGAAGACCTTCTCCCCGATCGTCCGGGGCGCGGCCAGGAGGGCGTCCCAGACCTTGGCCCGGCCGGTGAGGTTGCTGAAGTTCTCCTCGCTCTGCCCGCGCAGGAACCACGCCTGCAGCGCGGAGGCGAACACCACGGCGGCCACCGCGGCGCACAGCACCGCCCAGGAGAAGAACCGGCGGGCGGCGGCGCTGGTCAGGGTGAGCGAGCCGATCGCGAGCGTCAGACCGACGAGCAGGCCGAGCGTGGCCGTACGGGTGTGGGTGAGCACGAGCAGGACGAGCGAGGGCACGATGACCAGCGCCGCGCTGCGCCGGTCGGTCCGGTGGCCCAGGACGAGCAGCACGGCGAGCCCGATGATCACCGCTGCGTACTGTCCGATCTGCGGCGGGGTGAGCGGCCACAACGCGCCGACCAGCCGCCCGCCGTAGAGGTCGGGCATGGCCGCGCCCGGCGAGACGAGCGCGCCGGCGGCCACCGAGCACAGGACGACGAAGTACATCCGGATGTGGTGCCGGACGAACGTCTGGCCGCCGTCCCACCACCGGCTGAGCAGCCACAGCGTGCCGACGAAGAGGGCCATCCGGGCGCAGCGGAACAGCGCGCCGAGCCCGGACTGCAGGTCCGCGCTGGAGATCAGGCTCGGCACCAGCAGCAGGGTGAGCAGGAACAGGAAGGCACTGGCGCGCACCCGCAGCCGGAGATTGAGCGCGAGCGCCAGCGAGAACGCGGCGACCAGCGCGCCCATGGTGACCATCTGGATGAGCGAACGGGGGAGGGGGACGACGGTCTCCGCCCCCGCGGAACCCAGGGTGTTGAGGACCAGCAGCCCCCAGACCGTCCCGACCAGTCTCGGCGTGCGCTCCGCGTCCATCTCAACCACCGTCCCGAGCGCGCAGGGTGCTGCCCGCGTCCTGCCGGTAGGGCGCGCCCTGCCACTGGCCGAAGTCGAGGACCCGGCTCGGGTCGTGGGCGACGAACTTCCACGGACCGACGTAGACGTTGTCGTGCCAGCGGTTGTGCTGCCGGCGGGTGACGGCCTCGGCCACCCGCTCGCCCTGGTACGGGGACCAGTCCGGATAGGTGCCGTAGTTGGCCAGCAGCGCCATGCGGTCGCAGTTCGACGTGCACTCCACGACGGTCTTGTCCAGGACGAAGCGGTTGTCGTGGACGTCCACCCGCTGGGTCTTCCAGCGGCAGTCGGCGTACAGCGGTGCCTTGGCGATCGCCGGGCGCGCGCAGCGCCCGATGTCCTTCACCAGCAGCGTGCAGTCGCCGGAGGAGGTGTTGGCCGGACTGTTGCAGAACCGGTCGGCGTTCTCCCAGAGGGTGATGCCGGACCAGTTGTCCTCCAGGACGTTCCGGTAGATCTCGATCTTGTCGGTGCGGGCCTCGACCCGCGGTTCACCGCCGGACTCGGAGAGGTAGACGGTGGCGAACGGGAAGTTGTCGCCGCCGTCGGTGTTCTCCCGGCCCTCGACCCAGTTGTTCCGCCGGATCGTGTTCCCCCGCACGACCGCGTTGTAGCTGGTCTCGTAGATCAGCGCGGCACCGTCGTTGCCCTCCAGCACGTTGTCCTCGATGAGGAAGTCGTTGTTGTTGGTGTCCGCCCACAGGCCGGTCCCGCGGTTGTGGTGCACCCAGTTGCCGCGTACGTCGGCGCCCTGGACGGCCCAGAACTTGACGCCCCCGGTACAGCCGCAGCCCGGCCGCTTGCGCTCCCAGTCGCCGGTGTTGTTGCCCGTGATCTCGTTGCCCTCGACCACCAGGTCGTTGATGGTGCCGTCGCCCTTGTACGCGTTCAGGCCGTACTGGCCGTTGTCGCGCAGACAACTGGCGCGGACCTGCTGGCGGTCACCGGCCATCAGCCCGGCGCCGGAGTTGTCCTGGACCGTGGCGTGCTCGATCACCCACCCGTCGGCCGAGTCGTGGTTGACCACGCCCTCGTCGTGCGGCGCGACGAAACCCCGCACCGTGAGGTGGCTGATGGTGACGTCGCGCGCGGTGCCGCCGAACGCGTACCGGTTGGTCTTGCGCCCGTCGAGCACCGCGCCCGGCGCGCCGAGGTAGCGGTTCCCTTCCTTGGGCACGACCTGGGAGTACCGGTCGGGTTCGAGCCGGTGCCTGCCCGGCCGCAGCCAGAAGGTGGTGTGCGCGGGGCTGTTGCGGGTCTTGGCGGCCAGGTCGCCGACGACCGCCGGATCGACGGTCACCGCACCGGCCGGCGCCTTCGCCGGTCCGGCCTCGGGTTTCGCGCACACCCGGGCCCCGGGGGGCCCGTCCGAGGGGGCGGACGACGCGGACGGCCCCGGCGACGGCGCGTCCGACGTGCCGACACAGCCGCCCGCCAGCAGCGCCAGCGCCAGTGCCGCCGCGGCCGAACGTGCCCCGCTCCGCCAGGTGATCCCCATGCGTCCTCCCCCTTCCTGTGCCTAGTCGCGGAACCCGAGTACGGTCGTGAAGCCCTGCGCGCCGTCGGTGAAACCGGTGCCGACCAGCGTGGTGGCCGGTTCCTTGCGCCCGAAGCCGGGGGAGTACCAGCCCAGCGGCGGGTCGGTCTCCCCGCGATGCGCCCGCCAGGACAGCCCGCCCGGCAGGTCGAGCACCGCCGAGCGCTCCTCGCCGTCCCGGGCCCAGGTGAGCACGGCCCGGCTCCCGGCCAGGTCGGCGGAGACCGCCGGGCCGAGGTGGAACGCGAGGCGCACGGCCCGGCGCGGGCCGCGCACCTCGTCCACCACCCGCAGCTCACGGCTCGCGGCGGTCAGCTCCACCCGGCGGCGGTGCACGGAACCCCCGTACCCGTCGTGCTCGGCACACCAGCGGGACACCCCCTCGTCGGAGGTGTCCACGGCCAGCACGCGGCTGCGGGCGTGCCGGGTCCACAGGAACGGGCCGCCGGAGACGGACTGGTCGGTGCCGTCCAGCTCCACGGTGTTGTGGCCGAGGGTCGACCGGAAGTACCGCCGCCACACGGGCTGCCCGTGGTAGCAGTACGTCCCCGGGTCGGCGAGCACGTCGACCCCGTCGTGCCGCACCTCCACCGAGAGCGCGTCCGCGTGGGCGTGCGCGGCGATGGAGAGGAAGCCGTGCGGACCGCCGTCGCAGCGGCACCAGATCCCCGCCGGACCGCGCAGGACCGTGAGCCCCGCGTCCGCGAAGTGGGCCGGCCTGCGCGCCGGACGGGTCACGGCCGGACCGGCGTCCCCCTTGCCGTACGGCCGGATCAGCGCGGCCAGCAGCGGGGTGCGCACATCGGTGCCGGTCACCGTCGGCCACCAGGACAGGGCGCCGAACACGGCGTCCCCGGTGGCCAGCAGCGAGGCCCAGCGGTCGGTGCCCGCGCCGTCCACCACCAGGCCGTGTCCGTCGTCCGCGTCCCCCTGGCGCGGCGGCCGCAGCGAGTCGTCCACGACGGCGGCGAGCGCGTCGGTCATCCGCAGCAGCACCAGCCGGACCGTCGCGGGCACCGGCACACCGGCGGCGTCCGCCTCCGCCACCGCGGCCAGGCCGAGTTCCAGCACCAGACCGTGGTACTCGGTGGCCAGCTCGCGGTTGAGACCGGAGGGGAACGTGTTGCCGCGCAGATGCCGCTCCAGCGACCGCAGCGCGTCGTCCCGCCAGCGTGCCGAGGCGGGGAACCAGTCGAAGGCGCAGGCCGCGGCCAGCTGACCGGCGGCCTCCGCCACGACGTGGTTGTTCGCCGACGATCCCCGGCTGGGGAAGGCGGCCAGCCAGCGCTGGTGGTGCCAGATCTGCTTCAGGGCCGCCGGGTTGTCCTCGAAGAGGGCGGCCGCGCCCGGCCAGCCGTCGAGCAGCCGGCGGATCCACACCCACGACAGCAGCCGGATGCCCAGCTCGATGCCGCTGACCCAGTGCACCCCGCGCAGCGGTGCGTTGGACGCCCACCACGACCGCAGGTGCTCGGCCACGCGCTCGGCGTACCGCTCGTTCCCGGTGACCGCGTAGGCGGCGGCGAGCACCGTCAGGTACTGGTGCCGGGACGGCTCCCAGATCTGCTTGACGTCCCCGACCGCGTCCTCGTCGCGGTAGGGCACGTCGAAGGCGTAGCCGCCCGGCGCCCGGCGCCCGGTCTTCGGGTCGTACCACCAGTCCGGGTCGGCCAGGTCGTCGCGGGCCACGCCGAAGTACTCGGCGTGCCCGGCCATCAGGCGGTCCGCCTCCGCGACGAGGCGCTTCGCGGCGTCCGGCGGCACCGCGGCGAGCGTCCCGGCGGGCAGGGCCGCGGTGAACCGGGCACCGGTCACGCCCGGGACGTCCGGCCGCACCGACCGCCACCGCCGCCTGCGCACCGTGTCGCCCACCCGGCCGCCCACCTCGCGCGGCCCCATCCGGGACAGCCGTCGCAGGTACCAGCCCGGACTCCCCGGGGTCACGGTCATCGCGCCTCCGCCAGGGTCACCGGAGCGCCGCCGGTCAGCGCGGCCCGCACGGCCAGGGTGGCCGTCGTGGTGGCGACCAGCGACCCGAGCGGCACCGGCATCGGCCCGCCGGTCCGCACCGCCCGGACGAACGCGGCCAGTTCGGCCGACTGGCCCTTGTCCCGGGCCTTGGGCAGCCGCGAACTGACCCAGCGCTTGCGCCCGTCGTAGACGGACGTACGGACGAAGTCGTCGAGTTGCAGCACCTTGCCGTCCGCGACCAGGTCCAGCGTCTCCTTGGGGAAGCCCGCCGCGCCGGCGGTGACGTAGCTGAGGGTGGCGGTGGACCCGTCCGGGTAGCCCAGCACCACCTGGAGGTCCTCGTTGCCGGACGGCGCGAGGGCGTACACCGAGACCGGGTCGGCGCCCAGCAGCCAGCTCGCCGTGTCGACGAAGTGCCCGCCCTCACCGGCGAACCGCGAGCCCTCGGTGCCCTGCTGGAGGTACCAGCTGCCGTGGTCGAGCCGCCCCGCGTTGACCAGGTAGCGCAGGCTCGCCGGTCCGGTGCGGTCGCCGAACCGCTTCCTGGCCTCCTGGAGCAGCGGCGCGAACCGGCGGTTGAAGCCCACCTGCAACCGGTCGTTGCCGGACTCCTCCACCGCGGCGAGCACGCCGGTCAGCTCGTCCTCGGTGAGCGCCAACGGCTTCTCCACGAACACGGCCTTGCCGGCCAGCAGCGCCTTGCGGGTCAGTTCGGCGTGCGAGCTGTGCCGGGTGACGACGAACACCGCGTCGACGGACGCGTCGCCGAGCACGGCGTCCAGATCGGTGGTCGCCTTCCCGAAGCCGAACTTCCGCTGCGCGTTGGCCGCGGACAGGGCCGTCGTGGTGACGACCGTCGACAGGTCGACGCCGTCGCGCCGTGCCAGGTGCGGCAGCAGCATCGACGTCGCGTAGTTCCCCGCGCCGACGAACGCGAGGCGCACCGGCCTCTTCGCCGCCCGCAGCGGGGCGGAGCGCTTGGCGCCGCTCGGCACCGCGGGCACGGTCAGCGCCGGGGCCTCGGCCGACGCCCCTTCCTCCTCGGTGAGTTCGGGATACCGGAACAGCACGGCCACGGCCTTGAGATCGCCGTCCTTGAGGCTTTGGTAGGTCTCCACTGCGTCGTCGAAGGCGGCCGTGCGGGTGATCAGCGGCTCCACGTCGACGCGGCCCCGGGCGACGAGATCGAGGAAGCACGCCAGGTTGCGCCGCTCGGTCCAGCGCACGTAGCCGATCGGGTAGTCCCGCCCCTCGATCTCGTACTCCGGGTCGTAGCGCCCGGGTCCGTAGGAGCGGGAGAACCGGACGTCCAGCTCCTTCTCGTAGTACGCGTTCCACGGCAGGTCCAGACGGCACTTGCCGATGTCGACGACCCGGCCGCGGTCCCGGCACAGCCGCGCGGCCAGCTCGACCGGCTGGTTGCTGCCACCGCCGGCGGCCAGGTACACCTGGTCCACCCCGTGGCCGTCGGTGAGTTCGGCCACGGCACTCTCCACGGCCGGGGACGCCGGGTCACCGCAGGCCGCCGCGCCCAGCCGCTCGGCCAGCTCGCAGCGCACCGGGTCGGGGTCGACGCCGACCACCCGGACGCCCGAGGCGGCGAGCAACTGCACCACCAGCTGCCCGATCAGCCCGAGACCGATGACCAGGGCCACCTCGCCCAGCCGCGACTCGCCCTGGCGGACCCCCTGGAGCGCGATCGACCCGACGGTGCCGAAGGCCGCGTGCCGCGGCGCGAGGCCGTCCGGCACCGGGGCGTAGAGGTTCTTCGGGACCCAGTTCAACTCGGCGTGCAGGGCGTGCTCGTTGCCCGCGCAGGCCACCAGGTCGCCGACCTTCACGTCGTCGATCCCGGCGCCGACCTGCTCGACCACCCCGCACAGCGAGTAGCCGAGCGGTGTGTAGGAGTCCAGCTTGCCCATCACCTTGCGGTAGGTGGCGGGCACCCCGTTGGTGGCCACGCTCTGCACGACCTTGGCCACCTGGTCCGGCCGGGAACGGGCCTTGCCCAGCATCGACATGCCGGCCTCGGACACCTTCATCAGCTCGGTGCCGGTGGAGATCAGCGAGTAGGCGGTCCGCACCAGCACACCGCCCGGCTTGCAGCCCGGCACCGGCACGTCGAGCAGCGCCAGCTCGCCGCTCTTGTAGTTCTGCACAACCTGTTTCACCCGAAGTCCTCGCGTCTCTGTGCCGGTTGTCTCGGTGCCGGTCGGTGCGCCGGGAGGCCCTACACCGTCGATGGAGAGTTCTGGTCGGCCCCCGAGGTCGCGCCGCGGTACCAGTACTCGAGGGTCAGCACGTGCCACAGGTGCTTGGAGAAGTCCCGCTGCCCGGCGGCGTCCTCGGCGACCAGCCGCCGCAGCGCGTCGCGCCGCAGGAAACCGGACCGCACCAGCTCGCCGTCGTTCACCACCTCGCGCACCAGCGGCGCCAGGTCCCGGCTCATCCAGGCCCGCAGCGGGGCGCTGAACAGGCCCTTGGGCCGGTACACGATCTCCCGGGGCAGGACCGACGTGGCCGCCTCCTTCAGGACGGCCTTGCCCTGTCGGCCGACGATCTTGCGGTCGCCGGGGAAGGCGAACGCCGCCTTCACCACCTCGACGTCCACGTACGGCACCCGGACCTCGGTCGAGGCGGCCATGCTGGAGCGGTCCGTGTAGGCGAGGTTCAGGCCCGGCAGGAACATCCGGGCGTCGCCCAGGCACATGCGGTTCACGAAGTCGTCGAGGTCGTTGTCCTGGTAGACGTCCGCGTGCTCGGTCAGCACGTCCTCGACCGTCCCCGCCAGGTCCGGGTCGATCAGGGCGAGCAGCTCCTCGCGGTCGTACATCGTGTAGCTGCGCCGGAAGGCGGTCTCCTCCGGCAGATCGGCGAAGGAGAGGAACCGCTTCGCGAAGCGCACCGAGCGGTAGCCCCGGCGGCTGGTCGCGACCGGCAGCCGGTCCACGGCCGCGGACACCCCGCGCCGCAGCGGCCGCGGGACGCGCTGGTAACGCAGCGCCAGCACGTTGGCCAGGTGCTTGCGGTAACCGGCGAACAGTTCGTCGGCGCCCATCCCCGAGAGCATCACCTTGACCCCGGCCTCCCGGGCGGCCGAGCAGATCAGGAAGGTGTTGATCGCGGCGGGGTCGCCGATCGGCTCGTCCAGGTGGTACGTCATCCGCGGCAGCAGGTCGAGCACGTCGGGGGCGATCTCGATCTCGTGCAGGTCGACGCCGAACCGCTCGGCCACCTGCCGGGCGTAGCGCAGGTCGTCGGGCATCGCCTCAAATTTGGCGTCCTCGGCGCGGAACCCGATCGTGTAGGCGGAGATCCCGGGCCGCTCGCGGGCCGCCAGCGCGGTCAGATAGCTGGAGTCCAGCCCACCGGAGAGGAACGTCGCCACCGGCACGTCGGAGAGCAGGTGGCGCCGGGTCGACTCCTCGACCACGGCGGCCAGGTCCGGCCGCTCGCCGCTCAGGGCCCGCTCCCGGCCCTCGGCGGCGACGTCCTTGAGGTTCCAGAACCTGCCGCGCTCCACCCGGCCGTCGGGCCGGCACCGCAGCCAGCTCCCCGGCGGCAGCTTCTCCGCCTCGCGGAACGCGCAGCGCGAGTCCGGCACCCAGTAGTACAGCAGCGAGGCCACCAGCGCCGCGTGGTCCACCTCCAGCTTCCCGCCGGTCACGGCGGCGAGCGCCTTGAGCTCGGAGGCGAACACCAGACCCCCGCCGCGCCGGAGCAGGAACAGCGGCTTGATGCCGAGCTGGTCGCGGGCGAGCACCAGTTCACCGGTGCGCTCGTCGAACACCGCGAACGCGAACATGCCGCGCAGCCGGGCGAGGCAGCCGGTGCCCCAGCGCCGCCAGGCCTCCAGCACCACCTCGGTGTCGGAGGTGCCGCGGAAGCGCACCCCGGCGGACTCCAGCTCGCCGCGGAGTTCGGGCGCGTTGTACAGCTCGCCGTTGTACGTCAGGGCGAGACCGTCCGAGACCATCGGCTGGGCGCCGGTCCCGGACAGGTCGATGATGGCCAGCCGACGGTGCCCGAGCTGCACCTCGCCGTCACCGGCGGGGTGGCTGTAGCGGCCCGCCCCGTCCGGACCGCGGTGCGCGAGGACGTCGGTGAGCCGGTCGGTCACGGCCTTGCCGTCCGGCCAGTGGTACGTGCCTGCGATGCCACACATGTGCTACCGCGCCTCCTGATCGCTGTCCGGGACCGTCGTGGCCGGCATCGACGGCCGTTCCGCGCGAAGCCTCCCCGTCCCGTTGTGCCGTCTCGGCCGTTCGTCGTGGCCGCGCGGCGTGAGGTGCGGGCCGTCCCACAGGGTGCCGTCGGTCCGGTCACGCGGATCGGGGTCGATCAGGACCACCCCGATCACCGCGATGCGCTGGTCCGCGAGTTGCCGCGCCACGGTGTGCAGCCACGCGGCGCTACCGTGCCCGGCCCGCACGACGAGCACCGTCCTGCTGCCGAGGTAGTGGAGGTCGGTCCACGCCGTACCGGGCGCCACCGAGCCGACGCCGAGGCGGCGCACATGGTGCGGTTCGGCCGCGGCCCGCTCGCCGCTCAGCACGGTGGGGCCCGCGGACTTCCGGCGGGCGCCCGCGAGGTCCGTGCCGGGCAGCGCGTCGACGACGACCACGGGCCCGTCCGCCTCCAGTGCTCCGGCGACGTCCAGGGCGATCAGGCCGGTGCCGCGCGCGCAGCCGAGTTCCAGCAGGGACACCGGTTCCGCGGAGCCGCGCACGATGCGGGCCAGGGTGGTGGTGAGCCGTTCGCGTGCCGCCCGGGTCCGCCGGCGCTGCCACGACCGGGCCGACCGGCGCGGCCCGCGGCGCAGCTCGGCGAGGACCGAGGCGCCCAGGTTCGCGGCGATCTCCCGGCGCAGCACGGGGCGGTCCGCCACCACCGCGCCGACCGCGGCCAGCGCGAGCCCGAGAACGAGCCCGAGGACCAGCCCGATCGCGGCGTCGGTGCCCACGGCCCTGGGCAGGGAGTGCCGCACCGCGTGCGGGGCGTCCACGATCTTCGTGCCGGCGACGACCTCGGGCGTGCCGGTGAGCGCCTCCGCGGCCCGCTGGTCGAACTCGGCGATCCGCGAGTCGAGCTCGGCCCGGCGGGCGAAGAGCGACTCGATGCTCGCCGACGCGTTCGGTTCGTCGTCCGGTGAGCGGTCCCCGATCGACTTGTTGACCTCGGCGAGTTCCTTGCGCATGCGGTCACGCTGGTCCAGCAGGGACTCGGACTCGGCCTCGGCGGCCTCCCGCATCCGCCGCACGTGGTCCGTGACGAACGTCTCGGCCAGCGCCTTGGCCCGGGCCACCGCGTCCGCGTCGCTGTCACCCGTCACGTCGATCTGCAGCAGGTTGTTGGTCAGTCCGGTGCCCCGGTAGTCCTGCATGAAGTCTTCCGGGTCCTCCCGGGAGCCGAGCGACCGCAGGGCCGCGGCGGCGATCCGCGTGGTGTCCAGCAGCTCGACATCGGTGCGGATGAGCGTTCCGGTGTCGTTCGGCTGGTCGTCCTTGTGCGCGACCAGCACCTTGGTCACCGCGGTCGGCCGGGGCGGCAGCAGGACCGCCACCGCCGCGCCGGCCAGCAGGCCCAGCAGCGCGAGGGAGGCCCACAGGCGCCGCCGCCTGCGCACCGCCACGACCAGTGCCTGCAGGTCCAGCAGCGGAGCGGAGGTGGCCGACGGCGAAGCCGTACTCGTCGTCATGCGGCACCTCCCGTCGCTCGCTCGGGCACCGGAGTCACCGGGGTGGCGTTCTCCGGAGGGCGGTCGGACGAGTCCGCGGTACGGGCCCGGACCGCGTCGGCGACGACGACGCCGACGACCTCGTGTCCGCCGTCCGCACACGCCTCGGCGAGGCCGGCGAGTTCCTCCGCGGTGCGGCTGCCCGCGCCGAGCACGACCAGGACACCGGACTCGGTGTCGCGGTCCGGCACCATCGGCCGGGACACCGAGACCTCCACCACCCGCAGCAGCGGTTCGCCCTCGGCCTCGGCGGCGAGCCGCTCGGCGGCCCGTCGGGCGACCCCGTCGTCGTCGGGTACGACGACCAGCAGCCGCCGGGCGGCCGGCAGCCGTTCCCGCAGGCGCGCGCACACCCGCCGGTAGCGGATCCGCCGCCCGGCCTCGTCGCCGGAGGACCGCGGGGCCGGCAGGTCCCACCGGACGTCGGTGCCCAGCAGCCGCCGGAGCCGGGCCCGCGCGCCGCGTGCCTTCGGCCGGTGGGCGCGCCGGTCACCGGGTACGTCGACGGTGCCCAGCGTTGCCGAGCGCAGCGCCGCGGCGATCTCGGGTTCGGAGCGCAGCCGCCGGTTCACCCGCGCCGCGGCCAGGTGACCGACGACCGCGAGCACGAAGAACAGCAGCGCGCCGCCGCCGACGAGCTGCAGCCTCGTTGGCGGAGCCTCGCCGGCCGGTCGGGGCGCCGGTCCCATGACGACCAGGCCGGCCCGGTTGTTCGCCGGGTCGGCCTCCTCCAGCTTCTGCATGGCCTCCTGCAACGTGGTGCGCAGCTTCTCCAGCTCGGTGCGGGCCTGCACGCTCTCCACGGTCTGCCCCGGATCGGCCGCGTTGGCCAGGTCGGTGATGCGCTGGTTGGTCCGCTTCACCTGCTCCCGCAGCGCCTCGGGCCCCGCCGCCTCGTCGGGATCGGTGCTGCCGCTCGCGATCCGTGCCGCGAACGTCACGAACTGCTGGGCCACTTCGTCGGAGAGCCGCTGCGCACGCTCCGGGGTCTCGGCCGTCCCGGAGATCTTGATGACGTTCCCGTCGGCGGTCTCGGCGCTCACCCGGTCGCGCAGCTCGCTGTCGCTGACCCCGCTCCAGTCGAGCGCCTCGCCCGCCCGGTCGACCACCGACGAACTGGTCGCGATCTCCACCTGCGTGACCAGCTCGCGCTCCTCCCACTGCCCCGGCAGCAGGACCGAGGCGGACGCCGTGTAGCGCGGCGGGAACAGCACCGAGACGCCGTAGCCGACGAGTGCGCCCACCACGACGAGGACGGCGAGCAGCCGCCGGCGCCGACGGAGAATCCGCCCGACCGTGACCAGGCGTATCGTGTCATCGCTCAACGGCGCGGCCTTCTCCCTGCTGGTGTGCGGCAGGCGGCGGCGTACGCGGCGAGCAGCGCCGTCTGCGAGTTGCGCCAGGAGAGCTGTCCGTTGACGCGCTCCTGGCCGATCTTGCCCATCCGGGCGCGCTCGTCGGGGTCGTCCAGCAACCGTGCGACGAGCCTCGCGAACTCGCCCTCGTCGTTGGCGGGGGCGTAGAGGGCGGCGTCACCGGCGGAGACGCGCGCCTCCCGGAGGTCGAACGAGACGATGGGCCGGCCCATCGCCATGTACTCCAGGACCTTGTTCATGGTCGACACGTCGTTGAGCGGATTGCGCGGGTCGGGGGAGAGGCACACGTCCGCCGTGGACAGGTAGCGCACCAGATCGGCGTCCGGAATGCGCCCGGTGAACCGCACCTGCTCGCCGAGCCCCAGCGACCGGGACAGCTCCACCATCGCGTCGAAGGCGTCACCGGAGCCGACGAACACCGCGTGCCAGTCGGTCCGCCCGACCTCGTCGCGCAGTTTCGCCAGGGCCCGCAGGGCGTAGTCGACGCCGTCCTGGGGGCCCATGACGCCGAGGTAGCAGAGCAGATGGGGCTTGCCCCGTTTCAAGTCCGGTTCGGCGGGCACCGGTTGGAAGCGTTCGGTGGCGGGCGCGCTGCGCACCACGAAGACGTCCTCCGGGCGGCGGCCGCCCCGGCGTATCGCGACGTCCTGGTAGCTCTCGTTCGTGGCGAGCACGATGTCCGCGGCCCGGTAGGTCATCCGTTCCAGGGCGCACACGGCGCGGTAGAGCAGGTCCTTGCCGCGGCCGAAGCGGGAGAGGTACAGCTCGGGTATCAGGTCGTGCTGGTCGAAGACGAACCGCGCGCCGCGCCGTTTGAGCCACAGGGCGGGCAGGAACAGCAGGTCGGGAGGGTTGCAGGCGTGGACCACGTGGACCGGGCCGACCCTGCGGGCCAGCCGGAAGGTGTGCCAGAGCGCCGCCCCGTACTCCCGCAGGTAGCCGGCCGGTCCTCCGGTGGCCGCGCGCAGCGGGTAGCGGTGGATGCGCACCCCGTCGACGACCGCTTCCCGCTCCGTGTCCCGCTTGGTGCCCGTGGGACAGATGACGTGCACGTCCCAGCCCGCGTCGCGCAGGGTCGTGCACTCCTGCCACACCCGCCGGTCGAAGGGCACCGACAGGTTCTCCACCAGGATCAGCGCGCGCCGTCCCGGCCGGTCGCCGGCGCCGCCGAGCGGCGTGGCACCGGACGTCGTGTCACCAGGCAAGGCCCACGTACCCCGGCTCGGTCCGGCGCGTGTCGGCGTCGGGAAGGTGGATGAGGTCGATCAGCAGCGGCCCCCCGCTGTGGGGGAGCGCCGCCAGCACGGCCGGGTCCTTGGTCCCGACCAGGCACACCTCGGCGTGTTCGAGGACCTCGTCGACGGAGTCCGCGAGCAGCTGGGCGAGGTGCGGCAGCCGGGTCTCGACGTACTCGCGGTTCGCGCCGAGCAGCCGGGACAGGCTCACGTTGGCGTCGTGGATCTTGAGGTCGTAGCCCTTGCCGAAGAGCCGCTCCGCCAGTTCGACGAGCGGGCTCTCCCGGAGGTCGTCGGTGCCGGGCTTGAAGGACAGCCCGAACAGCCCGACCCGGCGCTTCCCGGTGCGCTCCACCAGCTCCACCGCGCGCTCCAGGTGCGCGGAGTTGGAGGGCAGCACGTGGGCGAGGATGGGCACCGACACGTCGGCCCGCTGCGCCGCGTGGACCAGGCTGCGCAGGTCCTTGGGCAGGCAGGAACCGCCGAAGGCGAAGCCGGGACGCAGATAGGCGGGGCTGATGTTCAGCTTGCGGTCGGCCAGGAAGACGTCGATCACCTGGTGCGAGTCCACCCCGAGCGCCTGGCACACCGCGCCCAGCTCGTTCGCGAAGCCGATCTTGAGGCCGTGGAAGGCGTTGTCCGCGTACTTGATCGCCTCGGCCGTCGCGACCGGCACCCGGAACACCTCGCCGGGCAGGCTGTCGTACAGGGCCAGCACCGCGTCGCCGCTGGCCGGGTCGAGTTCGCCGATGACGGTCTTGGGCGGGTCGAAGAAGTCCCGCACGCTTGTGCCCTCGCGCAGGAACTCCGGGTTCACCGCGACCCCGAAGTCCACCCCGGCGGTGCCGCCGACGTACTTCTCCAGGATCGGCACCAGCAGGTTCGCGCAGGTACCCGGGAGCATGGTGCTGCGGAACACCACGGTGTGCCGCCCACTGCGCCCGCCGCGGTCCGCCAGCGCGGCGCCGATCTCCTCGGTGACCCGTTCCAAGTACGTCGTGCACAGGCTGCCGTTGGGCTCCGACGGGGTGCCCACGCAGACCAGGGATATCTCGCTCTCCATGATCGCCTCGCGGACGTCGCCGGTGGCGCGCAACGCTCCGGTGCCCACGACCTCGGCGATCAGTTCGCCGATCCGCTCCTCGACCACCGGGGCCTTGCCGTCGTTGACCAGGTCGACCTTCACCTGGTTCACATCCACCCCGATGACCTCGTGCCCCATGCCGGCCAGGCACGCGGCCGACACACAGCCCACATAGCCGAGGCCGAAAACGCTCACCCTCATGACCCGTTCCTCCCCCCAGGCAGGCCCCGACGGCCTGCGATCCGCGCGTCGGCCCGGCGGCCCCCGCGCATCAGTACGCCCCCTGCCCGTGGACCACGGCGCGCAGCGTCTTCCACAAGATCACTGTGTCCAGCGCGAGCGACCAGTCCTCCACGTACCGCAGGTCCAGCCGGACCGCCTCCTCCCACGGCAGGTCGCTGCGTCCGCTGATCTGCCACAGGCCGGTGAGTCCGGGCTTGACCAGCAGCCGTCTTCGGATGTCCGGGCCGTACGCCGCGGACTCCTCCGGCAGCGGAGGCCGCGGACCGACGAGCGACATCGATCCGGTGAGCACGTTGAACAGCTGCGGCAGCTCGTCGATCGAGTACCGGCGCAGCACCGCCCCGACCCGGGTCACCCGCGGGTCCCGGCGGAGCTTGAACAGCAGGCCCGCGCCCTCGTTGCGGTCGGCCAGCGCGGCCCGCGCCCGGTCGGCCCCGGCGACCATGGTGCGGAACTTGAGAATGGTGAACTCGCGGCCGCCCTTGCCGACCCGGCGCTGGCGGTAGAACGCCCCGCCCCGGCTGTCCACCAGGATGAGCAGTGCGACGAACACCATCAGGGGCGCGAACAGCGTCAGCAGGATCGCCGCGCCCAGCCGGTCGACCACGGCCTTGACGGCCCGGCGGCCCCCGGTGAAGGTCGGCATGCTGACCCGCAGCAGCGGGATCCCGAGCACCGCGTCGACGTGCAGCCGCGGACCGGCCACCTCCATCAGTACGGGCGCCACGACCATCTCGGCTTCGCTGCCCTCGAGGTTCCAGGCCAGCCGCTGCAGCCGGTGCGGTGACCAGTGCGGGTCCGGGGTGACCGCGACCACCCGGTAGCCGTCGCGGCGGACGTGGTGGGCGACGTCCTCCAGTGGGCCGACGACCGGCACTCCGTCCAGCTGGTCACCTCCGAGCCCGGGGCCGAGCGTCGTGCAGACCGCGTCCACGCGCCAGCCGAGGTGCGGGAACCTCCGGGTCCGGGCGATCAGATCGCGCACGGTGGCCGGGCTGCCGGCGGCGAGCACCGGTCTCAGACAGCGTCCTTCCTTGCGCTTCCGGTGCAGCCGGACGCGCAGCGCGTAGCGCGAGATCATGGTGACGATCGCGATCGCGGGGACGGCGACGAAGATCCAGAGTTTGATGTTGCGCGAGGTGAGGGCGATTCCGCCGAGCGCCAGCACGACGGTCGCCATGAACAGTGAGCGTCCGAGCCGCCGGAACTCCTCGGCGCCCTGGCCGAGCACGGCCGGTGACCACGACCGGCTCACCGCCAGCGCGCTCAGGACCAGAAGCTCGGTGCCGAACGCGAGAATGCCCCATTTCTCGTGCCAGTTGGCCGCGTCCCGGACCCCGAAGAAGTTGCCGATGCCCGCCACCACGAAGGCGGTGGTCACGGTATCGGTGGTGATCACGGTACGGCGGTACCGCTGCTCCCAGTCGCTCGTGAGCCGGCTGGCTGCCCCGGCCGCCAACTGCCCGCGGGCAGACGGAAACGGGCTGACCAATCCCCCTTGCCGCACAGAACCCCCCAGGTTCCCAGTGGTTCGACGTATTCGCCTAGCACTGTTCCTCCCCCTCGGGAGACCCCCGCCTCCCGCGCCGCGCTGTTCCTCCCCACGGACGGCCCCCCGGCCTGCCCGCGCACAACGTTCCGGCTATGTCACAGCAATACGAGTCATGCACAGTGAATGCAGCAGACCCCCCTGCCCCGGACCTAAAGATCATTACCGGTCGCCTCGTGCCTGAACAGCTGAAGCACGGTCAATCTAGACCATCGGGGCCACCGTGTAGAGGGGATGTGTGTAATTCGTGCTCAAGCTTTGGGAGTTGATCAACCATCGTGTGAAGGGCCCGGGGGCGCCTTCCCGCCACCGCGTGCTCCGGGCTGTCGGGTCCCACCGTGGTACCGCCGCCGCCCGGGCGTTCGCGCAGCGTCGGTTCAGGCCACGAGCAGCCGGAGACCGAGTTCCGCCGCGTCGAGATCCAGGGGGCGCGGTCGCGCTCGGTCCAGCGGCCGGAGGAGAGGTCGTCGCGGAGCTGGGCCCCGATCGCGCGGGCCGGCGGTCCACCGGGGGCCGGTCCGCGATGAGGTTCGCGACCGCGTCCGCGACCTCGGGCAGGCAGTCCGGGGCAGCCAGAACCGGTGCCGCCAGCCGGTGTCACTGGTGTCGTGCGTGAACACCACCACGCGACGGGTGACGCGGCGCGTCTCCCGCAGCCCGGCGATCGGGTCGTGCCAGTGGTGAACGGTGCTGAAGGCCATCGCGGCGCCGGAGGACCGGTCCTCGAACGGCAGGCTCTCCGCGGCGGCGGCCACGCACCGTGCCGCGCCGGCGGGCCGCCGCGCTCGCATGACCGCCGACGGCTCCACCGCGGTCACCTCGCGGTCCTCGGGCTCGTGGGAGCCGGTGCCGGCGCCCGGTCAGCTCGCGAGCAGGTGGTCGCGGCCGAACATGGCCGCGGCGGCCCGCGCGGTCGGCGTACCGGAGTCCAGATCGGCGCCGGCCCGGAGCAGTACGGTCACCACGTCGTCGGCGCCCTTGAACAGGGCACCGGCGAGGGGGGACTGGTCCCTGCCGTTGCGGAGGTCCGGGTCGGCGCCGTACCGGATCAGGGTCCGCACGGTGTCGGCGTGACCGTGGTACGCGGCGAGCATGAGGAGGGTGTTGCCCGCCGGATCGCGTACGTCCACCGGCAGCCCGTGGGCCACGAACTCCACCAGCTGCTCGGTGCCGCCCTCCCGGGCCAGGTCCATGGCGATGGCCACGACGCGCTCCGTCTGCTCGGCAGTCAGACCACCGCTGTTGTTCATGTCCATGATGTCTCCGTGGCGGTACGCCCGCGCCGGCGCGGGCACCTCGGGGGTGCCCACGCCGGCGCGGTGCGGGTGTACCGCTCGTCGTTCCGGCCGGCCGGGTCAGCGGTTGTCGGCGGCCAGGGCCTCGATCGCCTTGCGGACACCTTCGCCGTAGGCCGGGTCGGCCTTGGTGCAGTTGGCGATGTGCCGCGCGACGGTCTGCTCGGAGGCGCCGTCGATGGCGCGCGCCGTGTTCTCGAAGAGGACCTGCTGCTGCTCCGGGCTCATCTGCCGGAACAGGTTGCCGGGCTGCTCGAAGTAGTTGTCGTCGTCCTCACGGTAGTTGAACCGGTCGGCGACGGCACCCACGGCCTGGCTCGGCTCGCGGTAGGCCGGCTGCTCCTGCCAGCGCCCGTAGGAGTTGGGCTCGATGCCCGGGGTGGCTCCCTGGTTGCCGTCGACGCGCATGCCGCCGTCGCGGTGGTAGGAGTTCACCGGGTTCTTCGGGGCGTTGACCGGGATCTGGTGGTGGTTGACACCGAGGCGGTAGCGCTGGGCGTCGCCGTAGGAGAAGAGCCGGCCCTGCAGCATCCGGTCGGGGGAGAAGCTGATGCCCGGAACCACGTTGGCCGGGCTGAAGGCGGCCTGCTCGACGTCCGCGAAGTAGTTGTCGGGGTTGCGGTTGAGCTCCCACTCGCCGACCTCGATCAGCGGGTAGTCCTTCTTCGACCAGACCTTGGTGAGGTCGAAGGGGTGGAAGCGGTAGTTCTCGGCGTCGGCCTCCGGCATGACCTGGATGAACAGCTTCCACTTCGGGAAGTCGCCGTTCTCGATCGCGTCGAAGAGGTCGCGCTGGTGGGACTCGCGGTCCTTGCCGACCAGGGCCTCGGCCTCGGCGTCGGTCAGGTTCTTGATGCCCTGCTGGGTGCGGTGGTGGAACTTGACCCAGAACCGCTCGCCCTCGGCGTTGACGAAGCTGTAGGTGTGCGAGCCGAACCCGTGCATGTGCCGGTAGGAGGCCGGGATGCCGCGGTCCGACATCACGATCGTGACCTGGTGCAGGGCCTCGGGGAGGTTGGTCCAGAAGTCCCAGTTGTTCTCCGCGTTGCGGAGGTTGGTGCGCGGGTCGCGCTTCACCGCGTGGTTGAGGTCCGGGAACTTCAGCGGGTCACGGAAGAAGAAGACCGGGGTGTTGTTGCCGACCAGGTCCCAGTTGCCCTCCTCCGTGTAGAACTTCACGGCGAAGCCGCGGATGTCGCGCTCGGCGTCGGCGGCGCCGCGCTCACCGGCGACCGTGGAGAACCGGGTGAACAGCGGGGTCTTCTTGCCGATCTCCGAGAAGATCTTGGCACTCGTGTACCGCGTGATGTCGTGGGTCACCGTGAAGGTGCCGAACGCGCCCGAGCCCTTGGCGTGCATCCGGCGCTCCGGGATCACCTCCCGGTCGAAGTGGGCGAGCTTCTCCAGGAACCACACATCCTGCAAGAGCATCGGACCGCGCGGGCCGGACGTCAGCGAGTTCTGGTTGTCGGGAACCGGTGCACCGGCAACCGTGGTCAGCGGCTTCTGGTTGTTCTCAGGCAAGGCTTGCTCCTCGGTGTGGTTCTTCGCGGACCCCACCCTACCTTGGACAGGATCTAAGGCAAGGTGCCATCTAGAGCCATATCCGCTCTTGAGTTGAAGCGGAACCCTGCTAGGGTGCTGCGCATGAGTGATCTCCTGGGGCGGCTTCGCGAGCGCGGCTGGCGGCTGACCGCGCAGCGACGCGTGGTCGCCGAGGTCCTCGACGGAGACCACGTGCACCTGACCGCCGACGAGGTGCACGCCCGCGCGGCGGAGCGACTGCCCGAGATCTCCCGCGCGACGGTGTACAACACCCTGCGTGAACTGGTGCACCGCGGCGAGGTCCTCGAGGTGTCGACCGACGGCCGCGCCAAGCGCTACGACCCCAACGCGCATCGCCCCCATCACCACCTGCTCTGCGCGCGCTGCGGCTCGATCCGCGACGTGCACCCGACGGGCGACCCGCTCTCGGACCTCCCGGCCTCCGAGTCCTTCGGCTTCACCGTCTCCGAGGTCGAAGTGACCTACCGCGGCATCTGCCCGGACTGCGCCGCCTGACGCCGTCGGCGACCCGGTCCTCCCTCATCCCTTCGGGGCGTTCAAAGCGCAGTCCTCCGCGCGTACCGACACAGTGGTTCCTGAACCACACGGACCCGGAAGGAAGCGAGGCGCGCCGTGGAGATCGCGGTCATCGGCGGTACGGGACTCATCGGCTCGCAGGTCGTCGAGAAGCTGAACGCGGCCGGACACCAGGCGGTGCCCCACTCGCTGTCCACCGGAGTGGACGTCGTCGGCGGCGGGGGAGTGGACCGGGCGGTCGAGGGGGCCGACGTCGTGGTCAACCTGACGAACTCGCCGACCTTCGACGACGCCTCGCCCGCCTTCTTCCGGACCTCGATGGACCACCTCCTGGCCGCGGCGCAGCGGGCCGGAACGGGCCACTTCGTGATTCTCTCGATCGTCGGCGTCGACCGGGTGCCGAAGCTGGACTACTACCGCGCCAAACTCCTCCAGGAGGAACTGCTCCGGGACGGCCCCGTGCCGTACTCGATCGTGCGCGCCACCCAGTTCATGGAGTTCATGGAGGCCGTCCTGTCCTGGACCGCGGACGGCGATTCCGTCCGGCTGCCCGCCACGCCGATCCAGCCGATCGCCGCGAAGGACGTGGCCGCCGCGGTGGCGGAAGTCGCCGTGGGCGCCCCGTTGAACGGCATCCGCGACATCGGCGGACCGGAGGTGTTCCCGCTCGACGACCTGGGCCGCCTGACCCTCGCCCGCAAGGGCGACGGGCGTACGGTCGTCACCGATCCGGCCGCCGGCATGTTCGCGGCGGTCGAGGGAGACGTCCTCACCGACATGGACGCCCATCTGGCCCCCACCCGATACACCGACTGGCTGTCCTGAATGGCCGAGCGCGCCGGCCACGGCCCCGCCGAGGACGATGCGCCGAGGGGAATCCTGCGGCGCCGGCCGGAGGGGTGGCTGTTCAAGGGAATCTACGGCCTGGTACTGGCCAGCGCGCTGGTGGCCGCGCTGGACGTTCCGGGTGAGGAGGCCAATCCCGGCCAGGACGCGCTGTGGGTCCTGCTCACGGCGCTGACGTCGGGCGCCGCCCACGGGTACGCGCACGTCATCGCCCAGCGCGCGTCCGGTGGCGGGAGGGCCGGACCGGGCAGGGTGCGCGCGGTGATCGCCGAGTGGCCGCTGGCCGCCGCCGTGCTGCCGACCGTGGCGATGCTGCTCGCCGCGGCGGCCGGGTGGTGGGCGGAGGACACGGCCGCCGACACGGCCCTGGTGCTGAACACCGTCCTGCTCTTCGCCCTCGGCACCTCCGCGGCCCGCACCGCCGGGCTCGGCCGGCTGTCCTCGTGCCGCGCGGGGTTCCTGGACATGCTGATCGGCCTGGTGATCATCGCCGCGGATGCGCTGATCGAGTAGCGGGGTGTGCTCCCTCCCCGTACGGCGGCAGGGCCGTCGGCCGCGTGGACACGCCGGTGCGGACCGCGGCCGACCGTCGGCGTGCTGACCCGCGACGACGTTCCACCGCGGGAGCGGATCCTCGCGCTGTTCGAGCTGCCCGCGCCCGACGGGACACCGGTGCGCGGCTGCCCGTTCATCGACGCCGCGGCCGAGTTCCCCGACCCGGACAGCACGGCCCACTCCTACGCCCGCGAACAGAAACTCCGGACCCTCCTCGCGTACGCCCTGCCCGACGGGGCCTGACGCCCCGCGCCGTCACTCGCCCGTGTCCCGGGTGCCGAGGTCGCCGCCCTCGCGCTGGTGGCCGCGGCGGGCGTCGCGGTCGAAGATGCCCAGGATCTCGCAGGGTCCGCCCGCGGTGCCGATCGCGTGCGGCAGCATCGTGGGGAACTCGGCGGCCTGGTGGGTCTCCACGCGGAAACGGCGGTGCCCGAGCATGAGGACCGCGGTGCCGGACAGGACCACGAGCCATTCGCGGCCCGGGTGGGCGCGCATACGCGCCGGATTCTCGGGCGGCGGCTGGGTCATGCGCTGACGCACCACGGTCATGCCGGGATCGCCCTTCACCGGCCAGCGCATCAGACCGTGGGCGCTGTCGATCATCGGACTGGTGATGACGTCGTCGTCGGCGGTCTCCACGAGCTGGTCCAGCGTGGTGTCCAGGGCGCGGGCGAGGATGACCAGCTGGTCCAGGGCGAGGCGGCGCCGGCCGTTCTCGATACGGCTCAGCGAGGACTGGCTGAGGTTGGCGCGCCCGGCCAGCTCCTCCAGGGACCAGCCCTGTGCGACCCGCAGGGCGCGGATGCGTTTGCGCACGAGGCTGTCCAGATCTCCGTCTTCTTGCGTCATGAGCAATATCGTATGCCTTCAGCGCAAAGCGGGCTTAGCTTCGGACGCAGTCGAGCCGCCTCCCCGACACCCTCCACGCCCCGTCGGGCGGCGGCCTGCCCTGCGAAAGGAAGCCATGAGCACCAGCCCACCCGTACGGGCCTTCGAAGCCGGCGGCGGGAACACCCCCGACGCGCGTCAGCTCCGCACGATCCTGATCGCCGTGTCGGTCGCCCTGATGGCCGTCATCGCCTCGGTGTCCGGTCTGAACGTCGCGCAGACCCACATGGCCGTCGAGTTCGGCGCCTCCCAGAACACGGTCCTGTGGATCATCAACATCTACACGCTCGCCCTGGCCGCGCTGCTGCTCCCGCTCGGCGCCGTCGGCGACCGGCTGGGCCGCAGGCCCGTGCTCGTCGCTGGGCTGGGGGTCTTCGGTGGCGCGAGCGTCCTCGCGGGACTGGCCCCCTCGGCCGAGGTCATGCTCGCCGCCCGCGTGGCCGGCGGTGCCGGCGCCGCGATGATCATGCCCGTCACCCTCGCCGTCATCACCTCCACCTTCCCCGAGGAGCAGCGCGGCAAGGCGATCGGCGTGTGGACGGGGGTCGCCGGAGGCGGCGGCATCCTGGGCATGTTCCTCTCCGCCCTCCTCGTCGACGTCGCCGACTGGCGTCTGCTGTTCGTCCTCCCGGTGGTCCTGGTCGTGGTGGCCCTGGCCATGGTCCTGAGGTCGGTCCCCAACTCCCGCGAGACCCCGGCCCACCGGTTCGACACGGCCGGAGCGCTGATCTCCACCGTCGCCGTGACCGGCCTCATCTTCGTCCTCCAGGAAGGCCCCGAACGCGGCTGGAGCGCCCCGGTGACGCTGACCGGCCTCGCCGTCGGCATCCTCGCCGCCGTGGGCTTCGTCGCCTGGGAACTGCGCCGCCGCGACGCCTCACTGCTGGACGTGCGCCTGTTCCGCGAGCGCGGCCTGGCAGGCGGGTCGATTACGCTCCTGGTGGTCTTCGGCGTCCAGGCCGGCATCGCCGTGGTGCTCTTCCCGTACTTCCAGGCCGTGCTCGGCTGGTCCGGCCTGCTCTCCACGGTGGCGCTGATGCCCATGGCCGTCACGATGATGGCGGCCTCCGGCCTGGCCCCCGGGCTCGCCGCACGCGTCGGCTCCCGCGCGACCATGGCCGCGGGCATCGCCCTGGCCGGCGTCGGCCTCGCGCTCATGGCTCTCTTCGTCTCCGTGGACGACGGATACCTGACCGTCCTGCCCGGCATGCTGGCCATGGGCACCGGCATGGGTTTGTCGATGACCCCGTCCACGGAGGCCATCACCGGCTCGCTGCCCCGCGCGAAGCAGGGCGTCGCGTCCGCACTCAACGACGTCACCCGCGAGTTCGGCACCGCGCTCGGCGTCGCCCTGCTCGGGGCGTTGCTGGCCAGCGGCTACCGCGGTGCCATCGACGGACGGCTGGACGGCATTCCCCAGGGGCCGGCGGACGACGCCCGGGAGGGCGTGGCCAACGCCGTCGAGGCCGCGGGGGGCGCCGGCCCGCACGGCCCGGACCTGCTGCACGCCGCCCAGCAGTCCTTCGTCGACGGCTGGCAGCAGGCCATGTGGGCAGGCGTCGCCGTCATGGGCGTCCTGTTCGTCTACGTCGCGTTCCGCGGGCCGGGAAGAACGGCCCCCGTGGACACGGACGAACCGGAGGCCGCCGAGGCCCTCACCGCCCCGTGACGGAAGGCGGGCTCAGTCCTCGATCCAGCCGTGGCCCTCGCTGAACTTCAGCAGCGCGCCGCGGATGGTGAGGATCTGCTCCGCGGTCAGCTGCGGACTCGCGGTCAGCAGGAGTTCCGTCACGTCACGCCGGTACTCGTCGGAACTCAGCACATCGCACAGCGGCTGGCCGTTCTCGTCGGACATCACGGCCCTGGGCGCGGCCTCTTGGTGGCGACGCGCAGGCTTGTGCCGCTCCCCCTCGGGGAGCCGGATGCCCGAGGCCTTGAGCCCCCGCTCACCGCTCTCCACCTCGAACTCCACGACCAGACCGGCACGCACGTACTCCTCGGGGATGAGCAGATCGTTCACGTGCAGGAAGATGTCCTCGCCGCCGTCCTCCGGCGCGATGAACCCATAGCCCCGCGTACTGTCGAAACGCACCACACGACCCGCGACCACGTGCCCCCCACCTCTGAGAATCACACGGTTCCGGGGCCCTTCCCCGGAGCCGTGTGCATGCTATCCGGTGTGATCCGGCCAGGTTCCCGGTGCACGTGGCCGACGTACGGCGCGGTCGCCCCGCCCGGCATGTCGCGGCCCGTGCCGCCGGGGCGGTCGGCGAGGATTCCGTCCGGGGCCCCGACGAGGCGAGGAGAGGACCACGGAGGGCAATCGGTGCCGGGATCTCCCGCCGGGGTCGGGGCAGCACGCGGACGCGTGGACCGCGCGGCTGCTGACCTTCTCCGCGGGCGCCGTCAACGCCTGGGGTTTCCTCTCCCTCGGCGGCGTCTTCACCAGCGTGGTCACCGCCAACTCGGCGTTGACCGGGGTCGGTCTGGGCGGCGCGGACTTGAGGATCGGCGCGCTGGCCGCCGTCGCGGTGCTCTGCTACGTCCTCGGCGCGGCGGGGGCCGCCTGGGTGACCGGCCGCGCCCAACGGGGCGGCCGCCTGCACCCATCCGGCTTCCTGCTGCTCGAACTCCTCCTGCTGTGGGCCGTGGTGGGGTGGTGGCTCGCCGTGCACGGGGACCCGTCGGGCGCGGAGCGCACGGCGATGCTGGGCACGGTGGCGGCCGCGATGGGCTGCCAGAACGCCGGTGTGCGCGTCGCGATGGGCGCGCAGGTGCCGACCGCGTACCTGACGGGCCTGCTGACCGGAGCCGTCGCCGAGGCGGTGACGGCCCGGCGGATCCAGTGGCCCGCCCTGGTCACGACGGCGCTGCTGATCCTGGGCGCGGCCGCCGCCACGCTGCTGGAGCGTCTGCTGCCCGGCGCCACCCCGCTGCTCCCCGCGCTGCTGGTGACGGCGGCATGGCTGAACACGCACGCGCGGACGGGGACCCGGCCCAAGCCGTGACGCCCGGCGCCCCCGTGTCCGCACGAGCCGCAGCCGGTGGTCAGTCCAGGTGCCCCACCCGGAACGTGGTCGTGTACTCCCGCTCCTCACCGGGGGCGAGGAACGTCATGGACCCGTCCTCCCGGGCCGCGGCCTCGCCCTGAACAGGGTGCGTGGACGGTTCGAAACCGACCGCGTAGGCGCCCTCGCGCAGGTGCAGCCACTGGAAGAAGGACGGGAACTGGGCCGTGTCGAACTCCAACTCGAAGTAGACGCCGAGACGTTCGTTGACCAGGCGGGGCCGGGCCAGGCCCGCGGCGTCGGGCTCCAGCGCGTGCTCGTAGACCTGCTCGACGAAGCCCGGCAGCGGGGCGGGCATCACGCTGGGGGAAACGCCCTGCTCGGCGACGCTGTCGCTGCGCCACAGGGTGCGGTGCGGCGGCAACTCGTAGCGTGCGCCCTCCTCCAGGAAGGGCCAGCCGATGTTGACGTGGTACAGGTACATGTGCGGCGTCGGGTCGAAGCCGGCGTTGCGCACCCGGTCGGTCAGACGGATCTCGCGGCCGCCGAGATCGGCCTCGATGCGGCGGGTGAGCCGCAGGTGCTCGCCGAAGATCGCGGCCTGGCGGACCTCGCCCTGCGCCCACAGCACGCAGCGGCCGTCCTGCTCCCACCGCTCGCCGTACCCGGTGAGCCGGGCCGGAAGATTGGCGACCCGCCCGTGGAGGGCGTGCACGGCCGTGCGCCGCGGCGGATAGCGGTACTGCGAGGCGTCCACCTCGGCGCCGAAGAGCGTGTGGTCCAGGCCCGCGGTGAGCAGCAGCCCCGAGAAGCTGCGCATCATGGACAGGCCGTCGTCGTCGCGGTACTCGTGCAGTCCGGGGTGCCTGAAGCCGGTCGCCGAGCGCCAGCCGAAACCCCGGCCCTCGAACTCGGCCCCGCCGAGGTCCATCGCCCGGTCCACGAGCACGTCGAACGACAGTCCGGCGCCGGTTTGGAACTCCAGCGTGCGGATGCCGCGCTCGGAGCCGTCGTCCAGGACGACGGACCGCACCCCGCCCGCCGCGCTCAGGTCGCCCGCGTGCCGGGCGAGGGACTGCCGGTCGTGGGAACGTCCGTACAGCTTCACGCCATCACCCACCCTCCGTTGACCTCGACGCACTGGCCCGTGACGAACGAGGCGTCGGGGCCGGTGAGAAAGGACACCACCGAGGCCAGTTCCTCGGGCCGGCCGCGCCGCTTCAGGGACTGGTGGTCGAGCACGTGCCGCCGGTAGGCCGCGGGGTCCTCGTGGATGTCCTCGGCCGCGGTGGGAAAGGCGCCGGGGGAGACGCAGTTGACACGGATCTCGGCGGGACCCAGCTCCCGGGCGAGCGCGCGGGTCAGGGCGACGGCGGCACCCTTGGTCGAGATGTAGGCGGCCAGTGAGTCCCAGCCGCCGTGCAGGGTGATCGACGCGACGTTGACGATCGCCCCGCCGCCCGTGTCCGTCAGGTGCCGGGCGGCGGCCTGCGCGGCGACCCAGTAGGCACGCTGGTTGACCGCCACCACCTCCTCGTACTCGGCGAGCGGCACGTCGAGGAAGGAACGGCTCGGGTACACGGCCGCGTTGTTGACCAGCACCCGCAGCGGGCCCAGTTCGGTCACCGTCCGCTCGACGGACGCCTCGACCGCCTGGGCGTCGCGCAGGTCGGTGGTGAGCGCGAGGACCCGCGCACCGGCCTTCTCCACCAGCGCGGCGGTGCTCTCCAGGGACTCGGCGTCGCGGTCGAGTACGGCGACGTCGTGCCCGTCGGCGGCCAGCCGGACGGCGGTGGCCCGGCCGAGGGCGCCTCCGGCACCGGTCACGAGTGCGGCCCGGGGTTGCTTCATGGGGTTCCTCTCAGCGCTTGCGGAAGACGGGGGTGCGCTTCTCGGCGAACGCGCGGCGGCCCTCGGCGGCGTCCTCGGTGGCGAAGCAGATGGTCTGCAGGTCACGCTCGTAGGCGAGCGCCTGGTCCTCGGGCAGGTTTCCGGCGGCCCGCAGGTTGATCTTCGCGGTCTCGGCCGCCACGGGAGCGCGGGAGGCGATCACGGCGGCGAGGGCGCGGGCCCGGTCGAGCAGCCCGGCGCGGGGCACGACCTCGCTCACCAGGTGCCAGTCCAACGCCCTCGCGGCGTTGACGCGTTCGCCGGTGAGCAGCATCATCGCGGCGTTGCTCGGCCCGGCGGCGCGGCTGAGGAAGGCGGCCATGCCGCCGCCCCCGATCCAGCCCAGCGTGATCTCCGGTGCGCCGAAGGACGCGGTGTCCGCGGCGAGGCGGATGTCGCAGGACAGGGCGGTCTCCAGCCCGCCGCCCAGGGCGTAGCCGCCGACCGCGGCGACGGTGGGAGTGCGGGCGGCGCGGATGGCGTCGCAGTAGTCGACGCGGTTGCGGAAGTCCCACGGGGTGGCGTACCGGTCGAGCGCGCCGATGTCCGAGCCGACGCTGAAGGAGCGCTCGCCCGCCCCGGTGACGACCAGGGCCCGGACGTCGTCGGTCGTGTCGCACCACTCGATCGCCCGTACCAGGGCACGGGACATGTCGGGGGTGACGGCGTTGAGTTTGGCGGGCCGGTTGAGGGTGAGGGTGGCGACGCGGTCCGCGACGTCCAGCAGGACGTGGTCGGTGCCGAGGTCGGGCGGCGGGAGGGTGGTGTCGGTGTCGTTCATGTCTGTCGTTCCTCCGGTGTCCGGCTCGCCCGGTACAGGACGCGCATCCGGTCGAGTGCCGCACGGTGGTCGGTCTCTCCGGCGAGCGCGGCGCGTACGGTGGCCGACGCGGCGGTCTGGAAGCCGATGTAGCCGGCGTGCCGGGGACGGACCCAGGCCCGCTCGCAGGTGGCGGTGGTGCGTCGGTAGAAGTCGGCGGCGACGGTCCCGGGCGAGGTCCAGGCGGTGCGGGCGCTGGGCTGCCCGCTGTGCCGGGGCAGGAAGTCGCCCTGGGCCTCGGGGGACATCAGCCAGCGCAGGTGGGCGAGGAGTCCGGGGGACGGTGTGCAGCGGGCGCTGAGCGCGATTCCGGTGCCGCCCAGCGTGGAGCCGGGCCGTCCGCCCGGCGCCAGGGCGGGGGCGTCGGTGAAGGTCACGCGGTCGGCGTAGGTGACGTAGCCGTACACCAGCGGGCAGTGTGCCAGCCGGTCCGTGGCGGCCATGAGTTCCAGCAACCCGATCGGGTTGAGCGCGCGGGTTGCGGGCGGGGCGAGGGCGTCGAGGCCCGCCATCAGGTCGAGCACCGCGAGTCCCGTGTCGTCGCCGATCAGTTGGTCCGGGTCGGCGGCCGGTTCCTCGCCCAGGGCGACCGCGACGGAGGCGAAGGTGAGGAAGGCGTGCGGTCCGGCGAGGGACAGGGCCACGGGGGCCCGGCGGGCCAGGCGGCGTACCTCGTCCCAGGTGCCGGGCGGCTCGCCGGCGAGGTCGGTCCGGGTGGCCGCGACCTGGGTGGCGGCGTCCAGCGGGAGCGCCCACTGGCGGCCGTCCATGGCGTACGACCGCATGGTGGGACCGATGGAGCCGGCGCCCCAACGGGCCAGTTCCTCCGGGGTGAACAGGCCGTCGAGCGGCCGCAGGCACCCCGTGCGCACGGCCTCGCCGAGGTGCGGGTGGTCGAGGACGACGAGGTCGTAGCGGGCGCACAACTCCTCGACCGGGTGGGACTCGAAGCCCTCCAGCGGCTGTACGTCCCAGTGGACGAGGCCGCCCGCGGAGGCGGCGAGGGCGTCGTGGCCGCGGGGATGGTCCCACGTCAGTCCGGCGTACGCCGGTCCGGTCGGCGTCATGAGGTCGTCTCCGTCACGGCACCGGCGGCGAACAGTTCCTCGATCTCCCGTTCCGCGAGGCCCGCCTCGGTCAGCACCTCGCGGGTGTGCTCCCCGACGAGCGGAGCGCCGCGGTCGATGCGGGGCGGGGTGGCGGAGAACCTGTAGGGGAAGCCGGGCACCGTCACACGGCCCTCGGTGTGATGGTCGTAGGTGACGAAGGTGCCGTTGTGGCGGATCTGGGGGTCCTGGACCAGGTCGGCGTAGCCGTAGACGGGGCCCGCCCAGATGCCGGCGGCGGCGAAGGCGTCGAGCCAGTGCCGCGAGGTCCGGGTCAGCAGCCGGGCGGCGGTGCGGGCGAAGATCTCGTCCCGGTGGGTCCAGCCGTGCTCCTCGTCCTCCATGGACAGGAAGCCGTCCTCGCCGAGGATCTCGCCGAGCTTCTTCAACGGCGGGAAGGCGAGGACGAGATAGCCGTCGGAGGTCTGGAAGGCACCGTACGGGGAGCGGATGTACACGTGGGCGTGCGGTTCGGCGGAGCGGGTCTGGGGCAGCCCGCCCACGGTGTGGACCGACAGCTCCTGCATCTGGAGGGTGGTGACGGCGTCCAGCATGTTCACCGTCACGAGCTGGCCCTCACCGGTGCGTTCGCGGTGCAGCAGCGCGGCGAGCACGCCCTCGAAGGCGGTGGAGGCGGTGACGGCGTCCACGAGGTACTGGCCGGCCGCCCGCGGGGCCTCGCCCGACCGGCCGCTGGACAGCATGGCCCCCGACATCGCCTGGAGCAGCAGGTCCTGACCCGGGCGCTGGGCATAGGGGCCGTCCTCGCCGTACCCGGAGATGGACACGTAGACGAGGGAGGGGTTGATCGCGGCCAGGGAGGCGTAGTCGACGCCGAGGCGGTCGGCGACGCCGGGCCGGTAGTTCTGCAGGAAGACGTCGGCGCCGGCGACGAGGCGGCGCAGGACCTCCTTGCCCGCCGGGTCCTTGAGGTCGACGGCGAGGGACCGCTTGTTGCGGTTGAGGGAGAGGAAGGAGACGTTGATCCGGTTGCCGGCCGCCCCGCCGGCCGCGGCGTGGCGCTGCCACTCCCCGGTGACCGGTTCGACCTTGACGACGTCGGCGCCGAGGTCGCCGAGGCGCTGGGCGGCGAACGGGCCGGCCATGGCGATGGAACAGTCGAGGACCCGGTACCCGGCGAGGACACCGGGTTTGTCGCGCGAGGTCATGGGGCTCCTTGGAGGCGGCGGCACCGGCACGGACGGCGGGCGTCGGACGGGGCGGGAGGGACCGGACGGGAGCGCGGGCCAGCGGGCGGCAGCACCGCGTCCGGGGAGGCGCGATCATCATCCAGACACTGTTGTTAGCGCTAGCGATAGCGCTAACATGCACGCTAGGCGGGCGCCGCTCGCAGTGTCAACGCCCCTGTCCCGACCGCTTCGCATCCTTCGGGAGGGGGTCGGGGCAACCACGAAGGGAATCCGATGAACCAGTGGCCCGACGCCGCGACCACCCTGCCCGCCGACGGCACCGGGGGCGCGCTCGTCGGCCGGGTCTGGCGTCCCGGTCTCGGGCCGTCCGTCGTGGCCGTGCGCGAGGACGGCCTGCACGACATCACCGGGGCCTTCCCGACCGTGCGCGACCTGTGCGAGACACCGGACCCCGCCGCACGCCTGCGGGCCGCCCGCGGGGAACGGATCGCCGGGCTCGACGAGGTGCTGGCCAACACGCCCGTCGACGCCCGCGACCCGCGACGGCCCTGGCTGCTCGCGCCGGTCGACCTCCAGGCCGTCAAGGCCGCCGGGGTCACCTTCGTCGTCTCGATGCTGGAGCGGGTGATCGAGGAACGCGTGCGCGGCGACGCCGCCGGTGCCGCCGAGGCCCGGGAGCGGATCCGCCACCTGGTCGGCGACGACATCGCCTCCCTGCGGCCCGGTTCCCAGGAGGCCGCCGCGCTCAAGGAGATCCTGGTCGCGCAGGGAGCGTGGAGCCAGTACCTGGAGGTCGGCATCGGCCCCGACGCCGAGATCTTCACCAAGGCGCCCGTGCTGGCCGCCGTGGGCAGCGGCGCCGACGCCGGGGTGCACGCCGCCTCGCGCTGGAACAACCCCGAGCCGGAGGTGGTGCTGGCCGTCTCCTCCACCGGGGCGGTGGTCGGCGCCACACTCGGCAACGACGTCAACCTCCGTGACGTCGAGGGCCGTTCCGCGCTGCTGCTGCCCCAGGCCAAGGACAACAACGCCTCGGCCGCCCTCGGACCGTTCCTGCGCCTGTTCGAACCGGGCTTCCGCGTCGACGACGTACGGCGGGCCACGGTCACCCTGACCGTCGAGGGCGCCGACGGGTACCGGCTCGACGCCGAGTCCTCGATGGCCGCCATCAGCCGCGACCCCCTGGACCTCGTCGCCCAGTTGCTGGGCCCGCACCACCAGTACCCCGACGGCGCGGTGCTCTACCTCGGCACGATGTTCGCGCCCGTCGAGGACCGCGACGCGCCGGGACAGGGGTTCACGCATCACGACGGCGACCTCGTCGCCATCGCCACGCCGAAGCTCGGCACGCTGGCGAACCGGGTCCGGCCGAGCGACGCGTGCGCGCCGTGGACGTTCGGCATCGCGGACCTGATGCGGGCGCTGGTGGCACGGGGAGCGCTGTGACGCCCGATATCGTTTCCGGCGTGACCCAGCCGCCGCCCCGCCGTCCCCGCAAACGATCCGCGACCCGTTCGGTGACCCTGTCGGACGTCGCGGCGGCCGCCGGGGTGTCGGCCCAGACGGTCTCCCGGGTCGTCCGCGACCCCCTGTCGGTGCCGGACGAGACCCGCGCCCGGGTCCAGGCGGCCCTCACGGCCACCGGTTACGTGCCCAACCTGGCCGCCAGCAACCTGGCGTCGAACCGCAGCCGCACGGTCGCCGCCCTGGTGCCGCAGATCAACGCGTCGGTCTTCGCGGACACCGTGCACGCCTTCGCGGCGGCGCTGGCGGCCCACGGTTACCAGATCTTCGTCGGGAGCACCGACTACCGGCCCGAGCACGAGGAGGAGGTGCTGCGCAGCTTCCTGGGCCGACGGCCGGACGGCCTGCTCATGGTGGGGACCCGCCACACGCCGGGCACGCTGACGCTGCTCGGGGCGGCCGACGTGCCGGTCGTGGAGACCTGGGGCTGGTCCGAGGACCCGGTGGACCTGCTGGTCGGCTTCTCCAACGCGGCGGCGGCAGCGGCGATGGTGGGCCACCTCGTCGAGCGCGGCCGGCGGCGGATCACCTTCGCGGGACGGCACACCTCGGGCGACCCCCGGGCCGCGGAACGCCTCGACGGCTACACCGGCGCCGTCCGCGACCTGCTGGGCGGTGAACCGCGCACGGTGGACGCCGGTCCCGAGCCGGTCGCGATGGACACCGGCGTCGCCCTGCTGGACCTGGCGCTGGAGCGCTACCCGGACTCCGACGCCGTGATGTTCTCCAGCGACGTCTTCGCGGCCGGCGCCCTCCAGGCCTGCGTGCGGCGCGGCATCCAGGTGCCGGGCACGCTCGCCCTGGCCGGCTTCGGCGACTTCGAACTGGCCCGGCACCTGGTTCCCGCGCTGACCACGGTGGCCGTACCCAGCGCGCGGATCGGGGAGTTGAGCGCCGAGCTGCTGCTCACCCGGATGCGCGGCGCCCCGGTCGACGTGCCGCACCGGGACGTGGGGTACCGGGTCGTCGCACGCGAGAGCACCTGACGAGGCCGGCGTGCCGGGCCGACCGCGGCGAGGGCCCCCGGGATTCCGGGGGCCCTCGTTCGTCACGCGCGCGCCGCCCACACCAGGCCGCGGCCGACGATCGCCGCCGTCTGCGGGACCCGCAGGTCCGCGACGCGGTGCCCGAGGGTGCAGACGAAGACCCGCCCCGCTCCCCAGCGGCGCGTCCACACCACGGGGAACTCGACGGGTTCGTGCCACGGGTCCGCCGCGCCCGGGGTGAGCACGGACGTGGCCAGGACGGTGTTCAGGGAGTCCGTGAGCACCCAGTAGTGCTCGGTCTCCACGGCGTAGTCCGTGACGCCCTCGGTGATCTCGCCGTCCCGGTCCGGTGCGGCGGCGATCCGCACGGTGAACTGCTGGAAGCCGTCCGGGTGCCACAGGAAGCGGCCCCCGACCATCCGCAGGTAGCGCGGGTTGGCGACGTTCGTGGCGACCACGCCCCCGTGCCAGCCGGCGAAGCCGGTGCCCGCCTCCACCGCGTCGACCAGGTTCGCCTCCTGGGCCGCCGTCAGCCCGCCCGCCGACCAGGAGTGCACGACGAGGTCGGTGGCGGCGAGCAGTCCCGGGTCCTCGTACACCGTCAGGTCGTCGGCGACCTCGATCTCGAACCCCGCGCGCTCCAGGCTGGGCATGACCGACTCGGTGCAGCCGACCGGGTCGTGGCCCTCCCAGCCGCCGCGGACCACCAGGGCCTTGCGCGTCCTCATGTCCTGCTCCCTCCTCGTCGCTTCCTCATAGGGCCCTCGCAGCGTCTCCGGTGCGTCCTCGCCCCGTTCTCACCGCGCCTGCGGTACGAGTCTGAGGCCGGCGTCGGCAGGACGGACGTGCGGCCCGGACGGGAGGGACCACCCGCCCGACGCGGCCCGCGCGACGATCCGCTCCTCGTCGACCTCGACACCCAGGCCCGGAGCGTCGCCGAGGACGATCCCGCCGTCGGCGATCTCCTGGTCCACCCGCAGTCCGACCGGGAAGGACAGGTCCTGCACCTCGGTCACCAGGTGGTTGGGCACGGCGGCCGCCGCGTGCGCGACCGGGTTGCCGTTGTACCCGACGGGACTCACGGGCAGGCCGTGCCCGAAGGCGAGCGTCGAGACGCGCAGGAAGTGGGTGATGCCCCACACGGCACCGGTCTGCACGACGCCCACCGCGTCCGCGGACAGCAGCGGCCGGAAGTGTTCGAGGCCCGTCAGGTTCTCGCCGGTCGCGACGGCGGCACGGATGCCGGTCGCGACCGCGCGGTGCCCCGCCACGTCCCAGCGCCGGACCGGTTCCTCGATCCAGGTGAGCTCGACGCGCTCCTCCGCCTGCCGGGCCAGCCGCACCGCCTGGTGCCGCCCCCAGGACTCGTTGACGTCGTACATGAGCGCGGGGCGCTCGCTGTTGACCCGGAACACGTCACGGACCGCGATCAGGCGCCGCACGTCCCGGTCGACGTCGAGGCCGCCCTTGACCTTGGCGCCCGTGAACCCGCGCAGCGCCCACCGCTCGTGGAACGCGACGAGTTCGTCGTCGGTGAGCGCGTAGTCCAGACCGGAGGCGTAGCCCGGCACGAAGCGGTCGGCGGCGCCCAGCGTCCGCCACAGCGGTTCCTGGGCGATCTTCGCCTTGAGGTCCCACAGCGCCATGTCGAGGGCACCGATCGTGGCGAACACCTGCCCGCCGTGCCCGGACTTGAAGACGTGGGCGAGCATCCTGTCGTAGAGCGAGGTGACCGCACGGGGGTCCTGCCCCTCCAGGGCGGGGAAGACCCGCGCGACGTCGGCGTGGCCGCCGAGGCCCACACCGGTCAGGCCCTCGTCGGTCTCCAGCAGCAGGACCGGTACCTCGGTGACGCCGCCGGCGACGACGCCGTTCACGTCGCCCACCGGTCGTCCCCACTCGTGGACCGTGGCAAGGGACCGGTATCCGGTGATGCGCATCGCTCTCCCACGACTGAGTCATAACTTGTGATACGAGTGATGACCTTAGCATGTTCGGCTAACCTGGGGTCATTGGACAGCGGGGGCCGGGCGAACCTGCACGAACATTGGGAGTCTCTGACCAGATGATCAAGCCATCCGCGGACACCACCGCCGTGTCCCGACCTCAACGGCGTCGGCCACCGCTCGCTGCGGCCGTCGTCCAGAGCCTCGCCACGGCCATCGTGCTCGGTGAGTACCCGCCGGGCACGGCGCTGCCGTCGGCGGGTGAGCTCTGCGAGGAGTACGAGGTGAGCCGGACCGTGATCCGGGAGGCGACGACGACGCTCGCCGAGAAGGGGCTGGTGGCGACCCGTCAGGGCTGGGGGACCGTCGTCCTGGGCCAGGACCAGTGGAGCCTGCTCGACCCGCTGGTCCTCGACGCGCTGTTCCAGCGCGAGGACCGCCTGGTCTATCTGGACAACCTGATCGAGATCAGGACGACCCTGGAGTGCGCGATGGCCGCCCGTGCCGCAGGGCGCATGGACGAGGAGCAGTCGGCGGCGCTCTCCGCCAAGCTCGACGAACTCGCGGGCCTGATCGACGATCCCGAGGCCTACTCGCGCGCGGACATCGAGTTCCACGAGATCATCCACCGCGCCTCCCGGGACGCGTTCGGACGGGCCATCGTCTCCAGCATCCAGGGCAAGGCCGTGCGCTCCCCGCAGTACAGCGGGGACCCCAGCCGCGAGGACATCGAACTCACCCACGAGGCGCACGCCCGGGTCGCCGCCGCGGTGCTCGCCGGGGACGGCGACACGGCCGCCGAGGCGATGCGCGAGCACATCACGTCGTCGTGGGCCCGCCGCCGGCCGGCCGACGTGCCGGACGCGTAGGACGACACGACGAGGCGGCCGAGGGACCCGTCCGGTGACGGGTCCCTCGGCCGCCTCGTCGTGTTCAGCCGGTCACGGCCGTCCGATCCCCTCCGCGCCGACGTGCCGGTTCCACTCCGCGACCCACGCGGCCCCGTACGCCTCGGCCACCGAGCCGGAACCCGAGAACTTCAGCGTGTCGAGGTCCAGGCCCGTCTCCGCCACCGAAGCGGCCGCCACGGCCCGGGTGTTGACCTTGTCGCTCCAGCGCGACAGCTTGTACTCCGCCGTCGGCTCCGTGAACGTCGCGGTCGTCTCCACGAACCCCGAGCCGCCGCCGACCACCACCGCGTGGTCGATCTCCACACCGGACGGCACATAGAGCGAGTCCGCGTCGTCCCACACGGTGGCCCGGCTGCAGCCGCTCGTGCCCGCCGTCGCGTAGTCCGCCGCGGTGCAGTCCTCGCCCGTGGCGGTCACCCTCGGCACGTACCACCGCTCGACCTGCGGGTAGGCGATCGGCTTGCCGTCGGAGTACGCCGACCGCCCGCCGGTGTAGTGCTCGCGCCAGGCCGCCACCGTCTCGGGCGTCGCGCTGTACTTCTCGCCCTCGCGGACGTCGAGGAAGGAGTTGAACCTGCTCTGCAGCACCCAGCTGTTGTCCAGCGGCAGCCGTGTCTCGCCCTTCTTGTGGTAGATGCCGCCGTGGCCCACGTGCTTCACCCCGATGAACACGTTGTCGTTCGCGGTGTTGCTGTGCCCGGAGTTGAAATTGACGCCGGAGTTCGAGCCGTTCACCACGTTGTGGTGGAAGCGCACCCCCGAGGCGCCGTCGTCCATGTAGAGCGCGTCGTTGGAACCGCCGATCTTCTCGAAGTGGTTGTACGCGACCTCGTTGCCGAGGTACGTGAAGTCCCGGCCCGCGTAGACCGCGCCCATGTCCCCGGCGTTCTTCACCACGTCGTAGAAGTGGTTGTGGTTGACCCGCATGTCGTTGCCCATGATCTGCACGGCCATGTGCGGTGCGTCGTGGACGTAGTTGTACTCGAAGGAGTTGCCGACGCCGTACAGGTAGCCGGCCGGGGTGTAGGTGGCCAGCTTCGAGAAGCGCGTGATCTCGTTGTGGCGCGCGACGTTGTTCCCCCGTTCCAGCGTGGCCCGGTCGCCGCCGCCGAGGAGGACCCCGCCGCCGCCCAGGTCGTGGAGGTAGGAGTTCCGCACGACGTTGTCGTGGCCGCCCCGCAGGGCCCGGTAGTCGGGCATGGCGGTGATGGTGTCGGTGGTCCGGCCGATGCGGACGGCGTCCATGCTCACGTTGGAGATGTCGACCGCGTCGACGAGTGTGCCGACGGCGTCGAGCAGCTGCACGCCGCTGACCAGCGACCCGGTCATGGTCAGGCCGCGCAGGGTCACGCCCCGGGTCCCGTCGAGCAGGAAGAAGTTCTTGTCGAAGGTCTGGAGCGTGGTGTCCTTGCCCTCGATCGTCCCGCCCTCGGGCCGGTAGTAGAGGACGTCGTTGTCGTCGTAGCGGTCGATGTAGTACTCACCGGCCGTGTCCATCTCCGACAGCACGTTGAGGACCTTGACCTTGGTCCACGCGTCCTGCGGAATGTACATCGACGGGTACTTGGTGTAGATCCGGTCGTCGCTCCAGGACAGGATCCGCACCATGTCGTTGGCGTAGTTGTTGCCGAAGTAGCCCGAGAGCCATCCCTCCGTCTCGGCCTTCGTGTTGTCGATGTCCTCGATCCACCGCGGGTCGAGCTGCACCGGGACGTCGCCGTACTGCTCGAAGCCACGGGTGCCGAGGTCGTCCACCGTCGGCACCGCCTCGGGCGCCCAGCCCTGGTAGCGGTCGTCGGCCGCCGCCCGGCCGCCCACCGTGAAGATCTGCGGTGTCATGCGCCGCATCTCCTCCGGCGACCAGGTGTCGCGCTGCTCCGGGCCGGCGAGCTGCTGCTTCTTGTCCTCGAACTGGGCGCGCGGGGTCGTGCCCGAGGAGTTCCAGTCGTCCTGGAGGCCGAAGCGGGCGTCGAGGTCCACGTTCACCAGGTCGCGGGGGCCCTCGGCATCCCACTTGTCGCCCGTGCCCCACAGATGACAGCCGGTCTCCGTCGTGGCGCAGGAGTTCCCGTTGGGGTACTCGGCCAGGACCTGGGTGTCGCCGCCGACGACGAGTTCGGGGGCGAAGGGGTCCTGCACCCAGTTGAAACCGTTCTTGTACAGCGTGCCCGGGTCGATGCCCCGGGCGCCGAGGTCATAGACCCACACGCCTTCGCGCAGCTCGGGCGTGTCCAGGCGGGTGTGGGAGGAGTACTGCGGCTGGGCGAGGGTCTCCTCGGAGAGGTCGGTCAGCTTGTTCCACCCCTCGGCGGGCAGTTCGTGCGATCCGGTGATCGTCACCTTCTCGTTCCGGTACGGGGCGTAGGTGACCCAGGAGTTCGCGGCACCCTTCAGCTCGACGGTGTCGTCGAGGACGTAGGTGCCGCCCCGGATCAGCACCGTGCCGCGCTCCTTGGCCGACGTGTGGCCGGCCAGCGCGTCCCGGGCGGCGGCGATGGTCCGGAACGGGTCCTTGCGGCCACCGCTGTTGGCGTCGTCCCCGTCGGTGGCGGAGACGTAGACCGTCAGCGCGCCGGGAGCGGCCGGGGTGCCGGTCGCGGCGGCGGTCCCGGCGGCCGGTCCGACGGCGCCCGCCGTCAGCGCCAGGGCGACCGCGGCCAACAGCATCCGGGCCGGTCGGTGCCGTGTTCTCAGCATGGAGGTGCCCTTTCGTCGGTTCTCGGGTGACTGACGTGGCGTGCGGTTCGGGGGAGGGCTGGTCAGCCGCCCTCGGGGCGCAGCCGCAGCCCCTGCATGCCGCCGTCCACGGCGAGGGCGGTGCCGGTGACGGACGCCGCCGCCGGGGACGCCAGGTAGACGACGGCCGCGGCGACCTCCTCGGCGCTCACCAGACGGCCGGTCGGCTGGCGGGCGTTGAGCGCGGTGCGCTCGGCGGCCGGGTCGTCCGCGCTCGACAGCAGGCGGTCTATCCACGGGGTGTCCGCCGTACCGGGGTTGACGCAGTTCACGCGGATGCCCTCACGGATGTGGTCGGCGGCCATGGCGAGGGTCAGGGACTGCACGGCGCCCTTGCTGGCGCTGTACAGCGCCCGCTGGGGCAGCCCCGCGGTCGCCGCGACCGAGCAGGTGTTGACCACCGCGGCGTGCCGGGAGGCGCGCAGGTGGGGCAGGGCGGCCCGGGTGGTCCGCACGATGCCGAGGACGTTGACGTCCAGCACGTGCCGCCACTCCGTGTCGTCGTTGTCCGCGACCGTCCCCTGGGCGCCGATGCCCGCGTTGTTCACCAGGATGTCCAGGCCGCCCAGCCGGTCCACCGCCCGCGCGACACCGGCCCGCACCGCGGCGTCGTCGGTGACGTCGCACCGGACGGGGGACAGGGCTTCGCGGTCGGCGGCCGGCAGGGTGCCGGGGTCGCGGTCGAGGACGGCGACCCGGGCGCCGCGGCGGGCCAGGAGCAGGGCGGTGGCGAGCCCGATCCCCGACGCGCCGCCCGTGACGACGGCCGCGAGACCGTCGAGTTCGGGCGCCGGGGGAGAGGGGGTGTGCGGCATGGCGGTGTTCCTTCGCATGGGGTGGTGGTCAGTCCAGGTGGAACAGTTCCTCGCCGGTCACCCACCGCTCCCCGGGCTGCGCCGAGTCCAGGGGCCGCTGGCAGGGGTCGGTGAGGGTCCACCAGTGCTGGGTCTGCGGGTCGGCGGCGATGGCGGCCATGTCGGCGTCGTAGTCGTCGCCGGTGTACTCGTAGTAGGCGAAGAGCGTGTCCTCGCGCAGGAAGATGGAGTAGTTGGTGACATGGGCGCGCGAGAGCGCGTCCCGTACCGGCCGCGGGACGGCGCGGTGCAACTCCCGGTATCTCTCGGCGTGTTCGGGGCGCAGCCGGATCACGGACGCGACCCGGCGCGGGGTGCGGGATGCGGGCATGGCTGGTCACTCCTTCGGGAGCCGGTCACTTCGCGGTGCGGTGGGCCCGGCGCGGAGCGGGGCGGGACTAGCCCTTGACCGCCCCCGCCGCGAGGCCGCTCATGATGTGCCGCTGCATCACGATGAAGATCACCAGGATCGGGATCACCGCGAGCAGCAGGGTCGGGAACACCTTGGTGTAGTCCGTGGAGTACTGGCCGACCGCCGCGTACACACCCGTGGTGACGGTGTAGACGCCGCTGCCCGGGCCCAGGATCATCTGCGGACTGGCGAAGTCGTTCCAGACGCTGAGCGAGTTGAGGATGAAGACCGTGGCGACGATCGGCCGCATCAACGGCAGGATGATCCGCCACAGCGTGTAGTACCGGCCGGCCCCGTCGATGGCCGCGGCCTCGTCCAGTGACCTGGGCAGCACCCGGATGTAGCCGAAGAAGACGAACAGGGTGAACGGGATGGTGGTCGCCGTCATGAAGAGGATGAGCCCCGGCAGCGTCCCCATCAGACCGACCGCGCGCAGCACGAAGATGACCGGCACCAGGATCACCTGGGTGGGGATGAACATGCCCGCGATGAAGAAGAACAGCAGCAGCCGCGCGACCGGCCGCGGAGTGCGGGCCAGCACGTACGCCGCCGGCGCGCACACCGCCATGGCGAGGGCGTTCACGCAGAGCACCAGCGCGATGGTGACGCCGTAGCCCTTCAGGATGCTGAAGTCGGGATTGTTCCAGGCGTCGGCGAGGTACTGGAAGGTCGCCGAGCCGAAGGCGGGTGAGAACGGGTTGGCCAGGATCTCCTGCTGGCTCTTGAAGGCGTTGACCACCAGGAGGTACATCGGCACGAGCATGCCGAGGGACACCAGGGAGATGAACGCGACCCGGACGGTGGCGGCCGAGGTGAGTGTTTTCTTCATCCGATGGACTCCGCGTCGTCCTCGGCACGCCTGCGCAGGACGAGGACTGTGATGGCCAGGACCGCGGCGGCGACGATCAGCAGCACGGCCTGGGCCGAGGCGACGCCGATGTCCCGCTGCGGGAAGGAGACCGCGAGGATCGAGTAGGCGAGGGTCTTGGTGGACCCCGCCGGGCCGCCCCCGGTCAGCGACACGACCACGTCGTACGTCTTCAGCAGTGAGATGCCCGAGGTGATGACGGCGACCGTCACGGTGGACGCGAGCGAGGGCCAGGTGACGGCACGGAAGGTCTGCCACCTGTTCGCGCCGTCGATCCGTGCCGCCTCCAGCAGGTCCGCCGGCACCGCCTGCAGGCCCGCCAGGTAGAGGATCAGCTGGACGCCGAAGAGCGACCAGACGATGACGAGGATCATCGACCACAGGGCCCAGTCGGGGTCGCTGAGGAAGGGCAGGCTGTCGGTGCCGACCTTCTCCAGCATCGTGTTGACCACGCCCTGCGGACCGAGGATGGCCTGCCACAGGAAACCCACGACCAGCGCGCTGAGCACGTGCGGGTAGAACATGACGACCCGGCCGAAGGTGTTGAACCGGTTGGTGCGCTGCAGCAGCAGCGCGAGCCCCAGCGCGGCCAGGTTGACCGCGACCGCCCCCACCACGGCCACCACGGCGGTGACCACCATGGTGCCGGTCATGTCGTCGGACTCGAATATGGACGTGTAGTTGTCCAGGCCGACGAACTCGGGGACGCGGTGGGGGAATCCGTTGTACTCGGTGAAGCTGTAGTAGATCGCGTAGATCACCGGTACGACCAGCAGCGCGGCGTAGATGAGCACCGCGGGGGCGAGCATGCTGACACGGGCGCCCAGGTCGCGCCACGCTCGCGGCTTCGAGACAGATGTCCGTTCCATGGGTCAGCGGTTCTCGTCGACCCACTGGTCGATGTTCTCGGCCGCGTCGGCGGGACTCGCTCCGGTGTACAGGCTCTGGGCGACCTCGGTGAACTTCGGGTTGAACCCGGTGACGGGCAGCCGGACGTTGCCCTGGCCCTCGCCGACCGCGACCAGTGCGGGGGCGGCGTCGAGGATGCCCTGGATCTGCGCGTCGACCTCCGACTGCTTCGACTCGGAGCCCTTGCGGAACACCCCGTCCGAGCCCAGCTGCGCCTCGATGGCCTTGGCGTCGGTGACCAGGTACTCCACCAGCCGCTTGGCCCCGTCCTCGTCGCCGATGCCCTTGCGGATCATGTACGGGTTGGCCATGGTGGCGCCCTGCGGGCCCGGGTACTCCTTGCCGTCCGCGGCCGGCGGGGAGAACACACCCACCTCGAAGGGCAGGTCCCCGGCCTTGTTCAGGGTGGCCGCGAACCAGCTGCCGTTGGTGTAGAGGCCGACCTTGCCCGCGGTGAAGTTGCCGTCCGCCTGGGACGGGCTGAGCCCGACGTCGCTCTTCTTGATGTACCCGGCCTTGATCCAGTCGGCGTACATCTGGAAGGCGGGCCGGTAGGCGTCCCCGACCTTGAGCTTCCCGTCGGACACCTCGGTCTGCCACTTCGGGTGCGACTGGTTCAGCGTCGGGTGGTAGATCTGCTGGAGCTGGAGGCCGGTCTGGAAGTCACCGGCCGTCTGCATCGGCGTGTAACCGGCCTTCTTCAGGTCGCCGAGGTCCTTGGTCAGCTCGTCCCAGGTGGTGGGCGGCTCGCTGATCCCGGCCTTCTCGAAGGCGGTCTTGTTGTAGTAGACCAGCGACTGCGTCTGGGTGCCGACGCCGACCGCATAGTGCGCCTCGCCCATGGCGTACTCGTCGAACATCGGTGTGTCCTTGGCCCAGGCCTCGCCGCCGAGGTCGATCAGCTCGGGCGCCGTGTCGTCGTCCGGGAAGACCGACTGGATGACGTCGGGCGCGGTGTCGGCCGCGAGTTGCTGCGGGAAGGACTCGGCGACGGACTTGCCGGTCGGGCCCTCTATCTTCACCTTCAGACCGGTCTCGTCCTCGAACGGCTTGACCAGCTTCTCCCAGTAGGCCTGGTCGAGGTTGTCCGTCAGGTTCACCATCATCCGGATCTCGCCGTCCTCGCCCTCCGCCGAGCCGGAGCCCGACGAACAGGCCGCGACGAGGAGCAGCGGAACCACGGCGGCGAGCGCGGCACCGCGTGCCTTGCTCCCTCTTCTGGTTGACGTCATGGTCATCTCTCTTTTCCTCGGTGGGGAAAGCCGGCGGTGTCGTTCGGTGGTCACAGCCGCCCCCGGTAGGGCAGGGGCCCGACGGCCGTGATGTCGGTGGGGGCCTCGCCGCGGTCGACGCGGTAGATGCCGTCGTCGGCGACGAAGAACTCGGGGACGTCCGGGTACCGCAGCTCCTCGGGCAGCGGCTCGCGGTCCGTCCAGGCGAAGAACTCCCGGGCGAAGACGGCCCGGTCCTTGCGGCCGTACAGATGCAGGTCACCCGCGGTCAGGGGGCTGCGCACGGCCCAGTGGACGCCGGACTCGGCCCAGTACGCCCGATCGCCGACCAGCACCGACTGCCGGGCGCGCGGCGCGGTCACCCGGTCCCAGAAGTCCTCGTCGGGGCCGTACCGGGCCATCAGGAACAGCAGGTCGTGCGCGTGCCAGGCGGTGCTGGGCGCGATGTCCGCCTCGTTGTGCCAGCCGCTCGCGGACGTGAAGTACCCGGCCGGGGTCTGGTGGCGGGCGTAGGTGGCGAGGCATGCCTCGGTGAAGGCCTCGAGCTCGGCGTCCGGACCCTCGGCCAGCACCTCGTGGATGCCGTACAGGGTCAGTCCCATGCCCGCGATCAGCATCGGTGTGTCCGTCTTCAGGGCGCGCTCGTCCCGCACGTACCAGTAGCGGTGGTAGCGGGTGGCGCCGCTCTCGTCGGTCCAGGCGGAGCGGGCCACGTGCAGGCACAACCGCCGCGCCTCGGCGAGCAGTTCCGGATCGCCCTGGGCGCGGTACCCCAGCACCAGCGGCACGATCATGAGCCCGTAGTACTCGGCGGGCTCCAGGATGCCGCCCTCGGCGCGGTCGCGCACGGTGCGGAACGTCCCGGCGCTCTCCGCGTCGGGCACTCCCCGGTGGTGGAAGAGCCGGACCAGTGCGGCCAGGTCCTCGGGGATCTCGTCGGCGTAGGTCTTGTCGTCGCTCAGCTCCGTGTAGAGCTGCTTGACCCAGACCCGGGCGTACTCCTGGTTGCAGGTGCCGTCCTCGCCGGGGCGTCCGCCGCCGTAGACCTCGCAGGCGTCCAGGTTGCGCCGTACGGCGGCCAGTACGGCGGCGACCTCGTCGGGGGGCAGCAGGTGACCGGCGTGGCGCACGGCGAGCAGCATGCCGAGGCTGCCGACGGCGTTGTGGATGAGGCCGGTGGTCGCCGACTCGCCGACCTGGAAGCCGATGTGCGCGTACTGCCCGTCGGGCTGGACCTCGGCGCACTGGTACCGCAGTAGCCGCCGCAGCAGGGCGACACCGCGCTCGTCGGGGCGTGCGGCCAGGGCCTGCGCGAAGGCGCCGACGGCCGGACCCGCGAACGTGGTGTGTCCGCTGGTGAAGTCCAGGAAGGTGGCCGGGTTGGTGCCCCACACGCTGTGGTTGTGGAAGCCGTTGACCGCCCCTTCGTCCGTCACCCAGCTGTGCAGCCAGCCGGCCAGCGCGGCCGTGTCCGGCGTCGTGGTCTGGTGTTCCATGGCGTTGGCGTTCCTTCCGGAGCGGATCACCCGGCCGCGTCGCGCGCGGCGTTCAGCAGGGCGGGGTCGAGGCGGTAGAAGCGGGCGGCGGTGACGCCGAGCACGGCGGCGCGGTCGTCGGGAGGCAGCGGGGCCAGGAGTGCGCACACGGACTCCCAGGTGCGCGCGTAGCCCCCGGCCAGCAGGGAGACCGGCCAGTCCCCGCCGTACATCAGCCGCTCGGGGCCGAACAGCTCCAGCGCGTCCTCGACGAACGGCCGCACCTGGTCGGTGGACCACGCGCCGAGGGGGCCCGAGGCCGAATAGAGCCCGGAGACCTTGGCGTGGACGCCCGGGTGCTTCGCGGCTGCGGCGATCAGGCGGCGCCACTCGGCCCGGTCCTCGCGGCCGCCGCCGACGGGCGGCTTGCCGAGGTGGTCGACGACCAGGCGCAGGGTGGGGTGGCGGACCGCCAGCTCGGGCAGGTGGCGCAGCGCGGCGGGCGACGTGGTCGAGTAGTCGAAGGGGAGACCGGCCTCGGCGAGCAGCGCGAGACCCGCGCCGGCGTCGGGGCCCGTGATCCACTGCGGGTCGGACCGCTCGTGGAGCAGGGTGCGTACGCCCACCACGTGCGGGTCGCGACGGAGCGCTCTCAGGCGGGCCGCCACCCGGTCCGGATCGTCCAGCGGGACCCAGGCCACGACACCGACGACCTCCGGGTTCGCGGCGGCGATCGCCAGCATGTGCTCGGTGTCCGCGTCGTTGTCGGCGGCCTGGACCAGGACGGCCGCGGTGACCTCGGCCGTGCGCAGCGCCGGACGGGCCTCGTGGAACCGCATGGCCCGGTCGACGGGCGCCATCGCGGGCCCCAGCCAGTTGTAGGCGGCCGCCCCCGGGTCCCACACGTGCAGATGGGCGTCGACGACGGTCATGACGGCTCCCTCGTCGCGGGCGGGGCGTCGGGAGCGTCCCGGACCAGGCCCAGGTCCGCCAGCTCCGCCCAGAGCGCGTCCGGTACACGGGCCGCGAGCCGCTCCGCGTTCGTACGGGACTGCCGCGCGTCGCGGGCGCCGAGCACCACCGACACGACGGCCGGGTGCCGCAGCGGGTAGGCGATCGCGGCCTCGGGCAGCGTGACGCCGTGGCGCTCGCAGACGTCCGCGAGGGCGTCGGCCCGGGCGATCAGCGCACGGGGTGCGGGTGAGTAGTCGTAGGTGGCGTCGGCCGGCGGACGGTCGGCCGCGAGCAGGCCGGAGTTGTAGACGGCGGCGGCGACCACGCCGACCCCGCGCTCCCGGGCGAGCGGCAGCAGTCCGTCCCCCGCGGACTGGTCGAGCAGGGTGTGACGCCCGGCCACCATGACCAGGTCGACATCCGAGCGGCGGACGAACTCGGTCAGCATCGCGGCCTGGTTCATGCCCACGCCCACCGCCTTCACCACCCCCTGGTCGCGCAGCTCGACGAGGGTGTCGACGCCGGTGGTGGAGGCCTGCTGCCAGTGGTCGTCGGGATCGTGCAGGTAGACGATGTCGACGTGGTCGAGGCCGAGCCGGGTCAGGCTGCCCTCCAGGGAGCGCAGGATGCCGTCCCGGGAGAAGTCCCAGTCGCGCCGGAAGGCGGCGGGCACCGCGAAGCCGCCGTCGTCCTGCCGGTGCGCGGTCTCCGGGCTCGGCACCAGCAGCCGGCCCACTTTGGTGGACACGGTGTACTCGGTGCGCGGGCGCCGGGCGAGGGCGGCGCCGAGGCGGCGTTCCGACAGCCCGAGCCCGTAGTGCGGGGCGGTGTCGAAGTAGCGCACGCCGCTGTCCCAGGCCGCGTCGACGGCGCCCTGGGCGTCCGCGTCGCTGATCTCCCTGGCCAGATTGCCCAACTGGGCGGCTCCCAGACCGAGTTCGGTCAGCTCCGGGCCGCGTGCGGGGGTACGGGATCGCATCCGCCTCACCACACCCTCGTCCGCGCGGAGGCCGCGAGGTCCTCCGGATGGGCGAAGGGACGGCCCGCCGCGAACCGCTCCACCTCGTCGGCGACGGCGTCGCCGATGCGGTGCAGTTCCCCGCCGAGCGAACCCGCCAGGTGCGGGGTCAGCACCACGTTGTCCAGCGTCCACAGCTCGCTGCCGGGGTCCGGCGGTTCGGGGTCGGTGACGTCGAGGACGGCGTCGATGCGGCCGGTGCGCACTTCGGCGAGCAGGGCGTCCTGGTCGACCACGGCGCCCCGCGCGGTGTTGAGGAGTGTCGCGCCGTCCGGCATCAGCGCCAGCCGGCCCGCGTCGATCTGGCCGCGGGTCGCGGGAGTCAGGGGCTGGTGCAGGGACACCACCCGGCTGACCGCCATCAGCTCGTCCAGCGGCACCAGACGCGCACCGAGGGCTTGAGCCTGCTCCGCCGTGACCGTGGGGTCGTACAGCAGGACGTCCAGGTCGAAGGGGCGCAGCAGGCCGAGCACCGCGCGGCCCACGGTGGAGGCGCCCACGACGCCCACCGTCTGCCGGTAGTTGCCGCGCCCGGCGTACGCGCCGAAGTGGTCGGGCCGGGTCCGCGAGGCGCGGTAGCGGCGCTCCTCGGCGAGGACGCGCTTGTTGGCGAGCAGGATCATGGCGAGGGTGTACTCGGCCACGGGTCCCGAGTTGGCGGCGCGGGCGTTGGCCGCGACCACGCCGCGGGCGGCGAAGGCGGCCGGGTCCTCCAGACAGGTCGCGGCGACCCCGCCCGCGTAGACCACGGCCCGCAGCCGCCCGGTGCGGGGCAGGTGCTCGGCCCGTACGACGGGCGCGTCCCAGCCCGCGACGAGGATCTCGGCACCGGCCAGCGCGTCGCGGGAGCGGGCGGAGTCCAGTTCGCCGAGGACCAGTTCGGTGTCGATGTCGGTCGCGCGGCGGAGCCGGGCCAGGGCGTCCTCGTCGAAGACGGCGCGGACCAGCCGGGGGTTCATGGCGAAGACGGCGCGTGGTCGGGTCACGGCGTGCTCTCCCTCTCGGTGCGCTCACTGCGGGCGGGACGGTGGACGGGGCCGGGCACGGCGGGGGAGGCGGTGCCCGCGGAGGTACGGCCGGCCAGACCCGGGGGGCCGGACTCGGGCACGAGCCGCAGGCCGGCGGCACGGGGGCGGACGTGCGGGCCGTCGGAGCGGGCCCAGCCGGCCCCTTCCGGCGCGGCGAGCGCGCTCTCGTCGACCGTGATGCCGAGCCCCGGCGCGTCGCCGAGCACGATGCCGCCGTCCTCGATCGTCTGGTCCACGGTCAGTCCGGCCGGTGTGCCGGTGTCCTGCACCTCGGTGACCAGGTGGTTGGGGGTGGCGGCGGCCGCGTGCGCCAACGGGTTGGCGTGGTAGCCGACCGGGCTGACCGGGAGGTCGTGGCCGTGGGCGAGGGTCGCCACCCGCAGGAAGTGGGTGATGCCCCAGACACCGGCGGTCTGCACCACCTGGAGGGCGTCGGCCGCCAGCAGGGGGCGGAACTGCTCCAGGCCCGTCAGGTTCTCGCCGCTGGCCACGGCGGTGCGGGCCGCCCGGCCCACGGCCCGGTGCCCCCTCGCGTCCCAGCGCCGCACCGGCTCCTCGATCCAGGCGAGTTCGACCCGGTCCTCGATCCGGGCGAGCAGCCGTACCGCTTGGTGCCTGCCCCAGGACTCGTTGACGTCGAGCATCAGGGCGGGGGAGCGGGTGTTGGCCCGCAGCACCCCGGCGACCGCGCGCAGCCTGCCGATGTCGCGCTCGGTGTCCAGGCCGCCCTTGAGCTTGGCGCCGGTGAAGCCGCGTGCGGCCCAGCCGGCGTACAGCTCGACCAACTCCTCCTCGTCCAGCGCGATGTCGAGACCGGACGCGTAACCGGGCACGAAACGGTCCGCGGCGCCGAGGGTGCGCCACAGCGGTTCGCTGGCCATCTTCGCCTTGAGGTCCCACAGCGCCATGTCGAAGGCGCCGATGGTGCCGAAGGCGGTGCCGGCGTGACCGCTCTTGAAGGTGTGGGCCAGCATCCGGTCGTAGAGCGTGGTGACGGCGCGTGGATCCTGGCCGTCGAGGGCGGGGAAGACCCGCCGGGCCTCGTCGTGCGCGCCGAGGCCCACTCCGGTGAGGCCGCCGTCGGTCTCGACCAGCAGGACCGGGACCTCGGTGACGCCCTGGGCGACGAAGCCGTTCGCGTCCCCGACGGGACGCCCCCAGCGGTGCACGGTCGTCAGGCTCCGGAATCCGGTGATCTTCAACTGCTCCCCCTCTTCGAGCTCTCCTCGCCGTCCCGCCCACCGGCCCACCGCCCCGTGCCAGGGAGGACCGAGGCGCGCGGGAGGTGGGGGAGCGTGCCGTCGGGCCAGGGGAACGGGCGTGGTGCGGCCGCCGGAATCAGTTCCGCAACCGGGCCCTCATTGAGTCGTAACGTATCATACAAGTGATGACTGAGAAGAGGTCTCGGCGGCGACAAGTGACTGGCGCTGGCGCCCCAGCCCCTCGATCTCGATCTCCATCTGGTCACCGGGCTTCAGATAGGGGAAGCGGCCGGACAGGGCGACGCCCTCGGGGGTGCCGGTGTTGATGACGTCTCCCGGGTCGAGGACCAGGTACTGGCTCAGGTCGTACACGATCCGCGCGACGGAGAAGATCATGTCCGCGGTACTGGAGTCCTGCCGCGGCTCGCCGTTCACGAAGGACCGCAGTCGCAGGGCCTGGACGTCGGGGACCTCGTCGGCCGGTACCAGGAAGGGGCCGAGCGGGTTGAACGTGGCGCAGGACTTGCCCTTGGACCACTGGCCGCCGGAGTGCTCCAGCTGGAAGTCGCGCTCGGAGACGTCGTTGGAGACGGCGTAGCCGGCCACGTGCTCAAGGGCCTGCTCGGGGGAGTCCAGGTACCGCGCGGTGCGGCCGATGACGACGGCGAGTTCGACCTCCCAGTCGGTCTTGGCGGAGCCGCGCGGGATCTCCACCTCGTCGTACGGGCCGACCACCGTGTTCGGGGGCTTGAAGAAGATCACCGGACGGGTGGGCGGCTCACTGCCCGACTCCGCCGCGTGCGCCGCGTAGTTCTGCCCGATGCAGACCACCGCGCCGGGCCGGGCGACGGGCGGCCCGAAGCGCAGCCCCTCGGCCTCCAGCGCGGGCAGCGTGCCCTCGGCCAGGGCCCGGCGGGTGCGGGTGATGCCGTCGGCGGCGAGGAAGGTGCCGTCGATGTCGGAGGTGAGGGGGGAGAGGTCCCGGGTGACGCCCCGGTCGTCGATGACGGCGGGGCGTTCCCGCCCGGGGTCTCCGAGCCGTACGAGTCTCATGTGCCGCTTTCCTTGGTCGAGGGCCGGGTCGGTCCGTGGCGGCCGCCGTGCCGAACACGCCTGACCGGCGGCCGGGTGCGGATCTGGCGAAGGCGGTCGTCACCAGGACGGGACAGGCGCCGATTCCCGGGCGTGCGCGGAGGTCCGCGGTACCGGCGCCCTCGTGGCGCCGCCGCTCCGGGGCTTGCGGGCCCAGTATCGGTGTACGGCACCGCTTGTTGTCAATGGACTGCTTTACTGTCAACAGGCTGACAACTAGGGTGTGGCGCCATGAGTACTCGGGACGGATCGGTATGGGCCAGTGCCGCACCGGCACCGGCCGTGCTGCGGGCGGGCGCCATCCTCGACGCGCTGGCGGACGCCCGCGGCCGTGCGCTGTCGCCCGCCCAACTGGCCGCCGCCGCGGGTGGCATACCGCGCGCGTCGGCCGTCAACATCTGCGCGGCCCTGCACGAACGGGAACTGGTCCGGGCCGTGGAGGGCGGTTTCACCCTGGGCCCGGGCCTGCTGCGGCTCGCCCAGTCCTACCTGGACGCCCTCGATCCGGTACACGCCTTCCGGGAGCAGGTGGGCCGCCTGGGCGACCGGGAGGAGACGCTCCAACTGGCCACCATGGACGGCACGGACGTCGTCTACCTGGCGGTGCACGAGGGCACCGTCCTGATGCGCCTCACCAGCCGGGCGGGCGCGAGGCTCCCGGTCACCTGTACGGCACTGGGCAAGGCCATGCTGGCGGGCCTCGACGACGCCGGAGTGCGTGAACTGCTGGCCGGCCGCGAGCCGTTCGAGACCCGCACGCCCTGGTCGATCACGACCCTCGACGCGCTGCTCGCGGACGTGCGCGACGCGCGCTCGGCCGGTCACGCCGTCGACGACCAGGAGACCGCCGAGGGCATCGTCTGCGTCGCGGCGGCCGTGCCCGGACCGCCCGCGGGCGGCCGGCCCTTCGCCGTCAGCTCCTCGCTGCTCAAGTCCCAGGCCACGCCCGAGCGGGTGGCGGCCCTGGCCGCACTCATCAAGGGCGTCGTAGGGCGGATGGGCGGAGCGGTGTGAAGTGATGCCGGGGAGGTGGCGGCCGCTTCACCAGCCGGTGCCGGTGCCGGTGCCGGTGCCGGTGCCGGTGGCGGGCCCGGACCGGTCGGGAAGGTAGCGGGCGACCTCGCCCGCGGCGTGGTCGGCGAACATCGGACCGGCGACATCGGGGTCGCCGGAGCGCAGGACGTCCAGGAGTTCGGCGTGGTGCTCGGCCATCGCGCCCCAACTGCCCGCGTAGCGCGGGTCGCCGAGCACGTGCAGGTCCCACAGACTGGACTCGATCATGCGCCACAGGCGGATCAGCGCCGCATTGCCGGCCGCTTCGCACACATGCCGGTGAAAGGACATGTCCGCGTCGCGGAAGGCGCCGATGTCGTCCTCGGCCGCGGCCCGGCGCAGCCGGTCCACGTCCTCGGTGAGCAGCCGCGTGTGCTCGGCGTCCAGCCGGCCGGTCACCCGACGGGCCGCGTACTCCTCGAACATCACCCGGACGTCCCGGACGTCCTGGGCCTGCCGCTCGGAGACCCGCGCGACATAAGTACCGCGGTGCGGCTGGGAGATGACCAGGCCCTCGTACGCGAGGCGCTTGATCGCCTCGCGGGGCGGCGCCTGACTGGTGCCGAAACCGCGCGCGATCTCCGACTCGACGAGACGCTGACCGGGCGCCAGCCGACCGCCGACGATCCAGTCGCGCAGCAGGGTGTACACGTGGTCGGAGAGCAGCTGCCGCGGCATGCGGGGCGTGACCGGCGCCGGACCGCCCTCGGCCCCGCCCAGGTCCCCGCCCCCCTCCCCGCGCGGACCGCCCGGGCGCGCGACCGGCGGATCGGGCAGCCCGGCCTGCTGCTCCCGCCAGATCCGGGCGATCGTGGACTGCGACAGACCGAGCGTGTCGGACAGTGAACGGGTCGAGGGCACCGGGGCGCCGGCGCGGGCCTGTTCGAGCACCGCCGCCACCCGGGCCTCCGCCTGCCGCCGGTCAGCGCTGCGGGGCCGACCCGGACGAGGGGCGTCGTGCAGCCCGGCAACCCCCCGCCGCAGATAGCGCTCCCGCCACTTGGCCACCGTGGCGGGGCTGACCGTGAGCCGCCGGGCGACCTCCGCGTTGGTCAGCCCCTCGGCACAGGCCAGCACGATCCGGCCGCGCAGCCGGAGGCCCGCCGGCTGCTGCCGGGCGAGGTCCGACAGGGCCGCCCGCTCCTCCGCTCCGAGCTGGGGAAATGCCGGCAGGTCGGGATCGGTCATGGCACCGCGCTTCCTGGGATGCGTGAACTTATGACTCACGGGCCGCGAGTTCGTCGCCCCTCGGGTCATCAATTTCAGGTTCAGCCACGCGTATTGACGACACCACGGCACAAACATATTAACTATCGTTGCTCGATCAGTGACCCACTAGTCACCTACGGCGATGCCGTGCGGGGGCTCCGCCGGAACGAGCACCCCGGGGGCGGGCCCCGCCCCCTCCGGGCCCCGGGTCCATCGGCGGACGGCGTGAAGCCGCCGGACGACGCCGAGGCCCCCGCACCGGGAACACGAGCCCGCGCGGCACCAGAGCCCGTGACGGCACCGGACACACCGTCCGGCCCACGCGGATCCGGACCACGACATCACGCCCCCTCACGCACTCCACGCGGCAAGGAGACCTCGTGCCAACCACCCAGGTACGACCAGTACGACGACGGACCAGAAGACTGCCCCTGCTGCTCGCGGCCGGCGCCCTGCTGGTCGGCGGCGCGACCCTGGACACGCCCGACGCGAGCGCCCAGGCCGCCGGCTGCAAGGCCACCGAGCTGTTCGTGTCCCCCGACGGGAGCGACACGGCCAAGGGCACCGAAGGCAAGCCCTTCAAGACCATCGAGAAGGCGCGCGACCACATCCGCGACAAGGGCCTCAACCGGCCCGGCAGGATGCGCTGCGACATCCACGTCAACCTGCGCGCCGGGGACTACCCGCTGAGCCGCACCGTCGAACTCGACGACCGCGACTCGGGCGCCGGGGGCCACCAGGTCGTCTACCGCTCCTACGACGGCCCCGGCAAGGCCCGGGTGATGGGCGCCGCACCGGTGACCGGCTGGGAGGAGTACAAGGACGGCATCTACCGTGCCGACGTCGGCACGGAGAACCCCTTCTACACCCTCTTCGAGGACGGCAAGCGCGCCACCACCGCCCGCTACCCCAACCGCAAGTCCGACGACGAGTGGGCCCCCTACCTCACGTCCACCCTGCCGGAGCCGGAGAAGGAGGCCGTCCACCAGTGGCTGTACTCCCACCCCGGTGACTGGGACGCCACGTGGGACCTGAGCAACGCCCAGGCGGTGGTCTGGTCCGGCGGCAGCTGGAGCTGGTTCACCGACACGGTCCCGATCCGGGACTGGAACCCCGCCAAGAACCAGATGACGCTCAAGTACTGGACCCGGTACGCGCTCAACAACTCCGGCGGCGGCTCACGCTACTTCCTCCAGAACTCCCTCGACTTTCTGGACCAGGCGGGCGAGTACTACCTGGACTTCAAGAAGGGGCAGCTCTACTACAAGCCGCGCGGCGACATCGACGACGTCACCGTGCTGCGTCCCACGGTCACGACCCTGTTCGAGCTGGCCGGCACAGCCCCCGACCGGCGGATCCAGGACGTCGCGTTCGACGGACTCGCCCTGCAGTACAGCGACTTCGTCGACTGGTACCGCAACGGGTGGATCAGCGACGGCGACTCCGGCGAGGTGCACAAGTACCCGGAGTACGACCGGCAGATCGAGATGCCGCGCAACCGCTTCGGCGCCGTCACCGTCACCGACAGCAAGGACGTCACCCTGTCCCGGCTGAAGATCTCCGACACCGGCTACCACGCCGTCTACGCCCTCGCCGCCAACGACCGTCTGACGGTCCGCGACAGCCTGCTGGAGAACATCGGCGCCGACGGAATCAAGGTGGAGGGCCCCTACCCCGGAGAGGGAAACACCTCCAACGGCCACCTGCTGACCAACAACTACATCACCCACTACGGTGAGCTGAACCCCGGCGACGCCTCCGGCATCGAGCTGATGAACACCGGGCACAACACGGTCAGCCACAGCCACGTCAAGCACAGCGCACGCTACGGCATCAGCCTCGAGGTACGCCCCGAGGTGGCCCTCAAGGACAACTACGCCCGCGGCAACACCTTCGAGTACCTGCGCATCGACGAAGCCGGCCTGGACAGCGGCGACATGGGCGCCTTCTACACCTACGGCGTCAACAACGTCGAGCCGTACCCGATGGACAACCACGTACGCCAGATGGTCGTCGGCGACGTGCTCCCGGACGAGTCGATGCCCGACAGCGGCACCCGGGGCATCCACATGGACGCCGGCGGCTGCGGCTTCACCTTCGAGGACATCGAGGTCGGCAAGACCACCGACCAGTCGTACCAGAGCTACCAGTGCAACGACGTGAAGAACGCCAACTGGGAGGACGGGTACGACGCCTCCAGGATGGAGTACGACAAGATCGGCGTCACCGCCGACTTCCCCTACCCGCTGCCCGACGGGGACACCCAGTGAGCGGTCGCTGACCGGTCGCCACCGATGAGCGCCCCCGGGCAGCGTGCCGTACGAGCCGCTGCCCGGGGTGCGGTGGGCACGGGCCCGAACCGGCCCGTGCCGAGAGCACCCAGCACACTCACCGCCCTCAACACGTATCTGGAGGCACAGCCATGCCCGAGTTGTCCCGACGAAACGTCCTGGCCGCTGCCGGAGCCTCCGCGGCGGCGACCGCGCTGAGCGCCGCTCCCGCACAGGCCGCGCCACAGACGGGGGACACCACCGCGTCGGTGGCGCGGCGAGGGGACCACGACGCCAACCCGATGCGGCTGTGGTACCGCGCCCCGGCGGGGGAGTGGCTCGAGGCCCTGCCGGTCGGCAACGGGCGGCTCGGCGCCATGGTCTTCGGCGGCACCGACACCGAACGGCTCCAGCTCAACGAGGACAGCCTGTGGGCCGGCGGCCCCCACGACTACGCCCGCCCCGACGCGGTGCGGCACCTGGCCGAGATCCGCCGCCTCGTGGTCGAGGAGAAGTGGAACCAGGCACAGCGGCTGATCGACGCCGAATTCCTGGGCAGCCCCTCGGAGCAGGCCGCCTATCAGGTGCTCGGCGACCTCGAACTCACCCTCGCGGGCCAGGGCGAGGTGAGCGACTACGAGCGCGAGCTGGACCTGGAGACCGCCGTGGCACGCACCGCCTACACACGGGGTGGGGTACGCCATGTCCGCGAGGTCTTCGCCAGCGTCCCCGACCAGGTACTCGTCGTCCGGCTGAGCACCGACACCCCGGGCGCCGTCGGCTTCTCCGCCCGCTTCACCAGCCCGCAGCGATCCGGCGACTCGGCCGTGGACGCCCGCACCATCGCCCTCGACGGCGTCAGCGGCGACTGGTACGGACTGCCCGGCTCGGTGCGCTTCCGGGCCCTGGCCCGCGCCGAGGCGGAGGGCGGCCGGGTGCGCACCGACGGCGGGACACTCACCGTCGAGGGCGCCGACAGCGTCACCCTCGTGATCTCCATGGCGACCAGCTACCGCAACTACCTCGACGCCGGCGCGGACCCGAAGGCCCGCGCCCGCAACCATCTGACCCCGGCCGCGAGGAAGCCGTACGCGCACCTGCGCGCCCGGCACGTCGCCGACCACCGGCGCCTGTTCAGCCGCGTCGCCATCGACCTCGGCCCCTCCGAACGCACGAACCTCCCCACCGACGAACGCATCCCGCTGTTCGCCGACGGCAAGGACCCCCAACTGGCCGCGCTCTACTTCCAGTACGGCCGCTACCTGCTCGCCTCCAGCTCCCGGTCGCCCGGACAGCCCGCCAACCTCCAGGGCCTGTGGAACGACAGCCTGAACCCGGCCTGGGAGTCCAAGTACACCGTCAACATCAACTTCGAGATGAACTACTGGCCCGCCGGCCCCGGCAACCTCGCCGAGTGCTGGGACCCGGCCGTGCGGATGGTGCACGAACTGGCCGAGTCCGGCACCCGCACCGCGAAGGAGTTGTACGACGCCCCCGGCTGGGTCCTGCACCACAACACCGACGGCTGGCGCGGCACGGCACCGGTGGACGCCGCCCAGTACGGCATGTGGCCGACCGGCGGCGCCTGGCTGTGCGTGATGCTGTGGGACCACTACCGGTTCACCGGCGAGACGGGCGCGCTCAGCCGCAACTACCCGGTGATGAAGGGCGCGGTGGAGTTCTTCCTCGACACCCTCCAGGTGGACGCGGAGACCGGCTGGCTCGTCACCAACCCCTCGCAGTCGCCCGAGGTCACCCACCACCAGGACGAGGGGGAGAGCGTCAGCATCTGCGCCGGTCCCACGATGGACATGCAGCTCCTGCGGGACCTCTTCGACGCCTTCCGGCAGGCCGCCAAGGTACTCGACCGCGACGCCCGCCTCGTCGAACGCGTCACCGAGGTCCGCGACCGGCTCGCCCCCACCCGCGTCGGCTACCTCGGCCAGATCCAGGAGTGGCTCGTGGACTGGGAGGAGGCGGCCCTGGTCAGAAGCCGCCATGTGTCCCACCTGTACGGCGTCTTCCCCAGCGCGCAGATCACCCCCCGGGGCACCCCGGAACTCGCCGAGGCGGCCAAGAAGAGCCTGGAGCTGCGCGGCACCGCGGGACAGGGCTGGTCCCTCGCCTGGAAGATCAACATGTGGGCCCGGCTGCTCGACCCGGCACGCGCCTACCGGCACCTGGCGGACCTGCTCACCCCGGCGCGCACCGCGCCCAACCTCTTCGACCTGCACCCGCCCTTCCAGATCGACGGCAACTTCGGCGGTGTCTCCGGCATCACCGAGATGCTGGTGCAGAGCCACGCCGGCGAGATCGAGCTGCTGCCCGCGCTGCCCGACGCCTGGCCGACCGGCTCCTTCCGGGGGCTGCGGGCACGCGGCGGCTTCGAGGTCGACCTGGAGTGGACGGCGGACGGCATCAGCCGCGCGGAGGTGCGCTCGCTGCTCGGCAACCCCGTACGGATCCGCACCCCGCACCCGGTGCGTGTCGAGGGGGCCGAGCCCGACCGCCCCGAGCCGGGCGTGGTGTCCTTCGGCACCCACCGCGGCGGCCGGTACGTGCTCGGTCCGGTCGCCCCGTAGCGGCACCCGGCACAGCGTCACCGCGGCCGCCTCACCGGAACGGGGCGACCGCGGTGCCCTCGACGGGGTCCGCCACGAGCCGGTCCAGTTCGCCGCCGATGGCCTCGCGCAGCGCGTCGTGCCGAGGACCGAGCCCGAACTCCTCGTCACTCCACCGCTCACGCGGATAGACCCACACCGGAAGACCCACCACCTCCGCCGGCTCCCACTCGTACCGCGGCCAGACATGCGCGTGCAGGAACGGATCCGTGTTCCCCAGGATCTCCAGGTTGACCCGGCGGAAGGCGGGGTCCAGCCGCCGGCAGGCGCGCTCGACGGCCTCCCCGAGCCGGTCCAGGTCCGACAGGAACGACAGCCGCCTGGCCCTCGGCAGGTCCGACAACCGCTGCACACCCGGCTCGTCCACGAGCAGCACCGAGTAGCCCGGCAGGAACTGAACATCCCCGATCACCGCGAATCCGGCCGTCAACCGGCGCAGCACGGTCGGGTTCTCACCCCTGAGCGCGGACCCGATCCGATCCCTCCGCCAGTCATCCGTCACCGCCTCAACCTACAGTGGCCGGGGCGGCGTTGGATGGGCGCATGAGCGAGACAACGGCTGCTGCCCTGCGCCTGCGGCGGGCGATCACCCGGACCCGGCAGGCAACGCGAGACCGCGCCCCCGCCGGGTGCCGCCCGGAGGAGGCGGCCGACGACGTGCGGGGCACCTTCGCCACGGACGGGGCACTCGGCTTCGACCCCTTTCCCTTCCTCCGGGCACTGCACGACGCCGGGTCGCAGGCGGTGGTCATCGGTCAGGTCGCCGGCCTCCTGCACGGCTCCACCGAACTGACCGGAGACCTGGACCTGTTGTGGGACGGCACCCCTGACGAGGCACGCGCCCTGCGTGCCGCCCTCGCCGCCTGCGGCTGCACCGAACTGCCCGATCTCGGCCGCGAACAGACCGGGTACCGGGTCACCGGCGCCGACGGAGCCTGTGCACCCCCGTCCTCCGCTGGGGCGACCTGGATGTGACCCCCTGCCTGACCCGGGCCGAGACCACGCGCGACCCGGTGGGCTTCACCGTCCGCTACGCCGCACTCGACGACCTGATCCGGATGCGGCGGGCCCTAGGCCGCCCGAAGGACCTCCGCCGCGCGGACGAACTCGCCCGCCTGCGCCCCTGACCCTGAGCGGCCCGCTCACCCGCCGTGCGAGCGGGAGTCGCGGGTCGGTTCGTTGACGGGGTACCGTGCCGGTTCCCCGGTCAGGACCCGCACGGCCTCTTCCGCCGCGATGGTGCGCACCGTCCCGACGGCTTCCTCCGAGTAGTAGGCGGCGTGCGGGGTGACGATCACGTTGGGCAGTTCGAGCAGGGGGTTGCTGGGCTGCCAGTCGCGTTGCTTCGCGGGCTCTTCCTCGATGTCGTCCAGCGCCGCGCCGGCGATCCACCCTTCGGTCAGCGCCTGGTACAGCGCCGCGTCCTCCACGATGGGCCCGCGTGCGGTGTTGACGAGAACGGCGGTGGGCTTCATACGGCGGAGCGTCGCGCGGTCGAAGGTGTGGTGTGTCTGCGGGGTGAGCGGCGCCTGGACCACCACGTGGTCGGCTCCCTCCACCAGGTCGTCGAAGGACACCGGCCGGACCTGGCAGGCACGGATCTCGGACTCGTCGACGAACGGGTCGTGCGCCCACACCTCCACACCGAATGCGCGGGCCCGTTCGGCGACGAGCCGCGCGATGGCGCCGAAGGACAGGATGCCCAGCACCTGCCCCCTGAGCCTGTGGACGGGTCTGCCCGTCTTCCAGTGCCATGCGCCGCGTCGCGTCGCCCGGTCGTACCGGCAGATCTTGCGGGCCGCCGCGAGCCAGAGCGCCACGGCGTGGTCGGCGACCTCGTCGGCGCACCAGTCGTTGGGCGCGTTCGTCACCTGGATGCCGCGCCGGGTCGCGGCGTCGACGTCGACGATGTCCACACCGGTCCCGTAGCGGGCGATCACCCGGCAGTGGGGCAGCGCGTCGATGGCGCGGGAACCGACGCGCACGTACTGGGTCAGGACGCCACCGGCCTCCCTGCCCGCCTCGATCACCTCGTCCTCGCTCTTGCACTGCGCGGCGACGAGCCGAAGCCCGGCGCCTTCGACGATCGCGCGTTCGATGTCCACGTCGCCGAAGTCCGAGTCGGCGATCAGAACCGTTCGGCCGGGGTCAGTGCGAGTCACGCGGAATCCCCTTGGTGTGGACGAGATCCTGGTAGGACACGGCGAGTTCGAGGCAGCCGCCGCTGTCCAGCTGACCGACCGTGGCACGGTAGATCTCCTGCCACGGCGTCTGGTGCTCCAGTGCCGGAGGTTCGTGCCGGGCCATCCGTTCGGAGATCTCCTCGTCCGGCAGCAGGACGTCGACACGTGCCCGGTCCAGGTCGACGCGGATCCGGTCGCCGGTACGCAGGATGGCGAGGTTGCCGCCGACCGCCGCCTCGGGACTGGCGTTGAGGATGGACGGCGCGTCCGAGGTGCCGCTCTGGCGGCCGTCACCGAGCGCGGGCAGCGCGGTGAGGCCCCGCCGGCTCAACGAGGCGGGAAGCTCCATGTTCACCACCTCGGCCGAGCCCGGGTATCCGACCGGCCCCGTGTAGCGGATGACGAGGATGCAGTCCTGGTCGATGTCCAGCTCGGGGTCCTCGATGCGGGCGTGGTAGTCCTCGGGGCCGTCGAAGACGATCGCCCGGAACTCGAAGACGGACGAGCCGTCGGGGCTCGGCAGGCGACGGGACCGGAAGCCGTCGGAGAGCACGGACGTTTTCATGATCGCGGAATCGAACAGGTTCCCGCTCATGACGAGGAGGCCGCCCCGCGCACTCACCGGGTCGTCGAGGGGGCGGATGACCGCCGGGTCGGCGGACGGGGCGTCCTCCAGATTCGCGGCCACCGTACGGCCCGAGACCGTCACCGCGTCACCGTGCAGGTGTCCCGCCGCCAGCAACGACCGCATGACCGCGGGGACCCCGCCGGCGCGGTGGAAGTCCTCGCCGAGGAACTCACCCGCGGGCGCGAGGTTCACCAGCACCGGAACGTCGCGGCCCACGCGCTGCCAGTCCTCGTTGGACAGGTCCACCCCCACGTGACGGGCGATGGCGTTGACGTGGATGGGTGCGTTGGTCGACGCGGCGATGGCCGATGCCACGACGATCGCGTTCTCGAAGGCACGCCGGGTCATGATCTTGCGCGGGGTCAGGTCCTCGCGCACCACGGCCACCGCGCGGCGGCCGGTGTCGTAGGCCATCTGCGCCCGCTCGGCGTAGGGGGCCGGGATGGCGGCGCAGCCGGGGAGGGACATGCCCAGGGCCTCGGCCAGGCTGTTCATCGACAGCGCGGTGCCCATGGTGTTGCAGTGCCCGGTGCTGGGCGCGGACGCGGTCACGCGGGCCATGTACTCGTCGTGGTCGATCTCCCCGCTGGCGAGCAGGCGTTTCGACTGCCAGATCACCAGTCCCGAGCCGGTCCGCATCCCGTTGTGGTAGCCGTTGAGCATGGGGCCGCCGGACAGGACGATCGCCGGAAGGTTCACCGTCGCCGCCGCCATCAGGCATGCCGGGGTGGTCTTGTCGCAGCCCGTCGTCAGGACCACGCCGTCGAGCGGGTATCCGTACAGGACCTCGACCAGCCCGAGATAGGCGAGGTTGCGGTCAAGGGCCGCGGTCGGGCGTTTTCCCGTCTCCTGCAACGGGTGGACGGGAAATTCGAACGGGATCCCGCCACCGTCCCTGACCCCGTCCTTGACCCGGTCGGCGAGACCCAGATGGTGCCGATTGCAGGGGACCAGGTCGTTGCCCGTCTGGGCGATGCCGATGATCGGCCGACCCGACCGGAGCTCGGCCGAGGTGAGGCCGTAGTTCAGAAACCGCTCCAGGTACAGGGCGGTCATCTCCGGGTTGTCCGTGTTGTCCCACCAGGCCCGGCTGCGCAGCTGCCCCGGCGTTCCGTCCGTCTGTGACATGCGGGCTCCTCAGCCGTCCTCGCCACGCACCACGAGGACCGGACAGGGCGCGTTCTGAACGCAGTGCTGGGCCACCGATCCCAGCAGCAGCCCGGTGAAGCCGCCGAGTCCGCGGCTCCCGACCACGAGCAGCGCCGCGCCCCGGGCGGCGTGCAGCAGCACCCCGGCCGGGGTGCCGTAACGGGCCTCGGCACGCACCTCCGCCGGCGGCCGCGGTCCCACGGCCTCCTCGACGGTCCGGGTGAGTTCCTGGTGGGCCCGGGCCTGGAGCGCGCCTTCATCGCTGCTCGACGGGGGCAGCCAGCCGAGTGCGCCGTGGAACTGCGGGAACTCCCACGCGGTCACCGCCTCGACCGCACCGCGAGTGACCTCCGCCTGGCGTACGGCCCAGCGGACGGCCTGTTTCGACGAGTCCGAACCGTCCACTCCGACCACGATGCGGCCCGATTCCTCGCGCTGGTCAACCATGAACGCTCCTCCACTCGGCGGGGGCGCACGGCCTGCGGGCATCGGTGTCCCGCGGCCGGAGGATCACGCCCAGTATTCCCCGGCCACGCCGTACGCGCAGTTCGGCGGCCAGGTCCGGCCGGTGCGGCGGGCGGGTGCGACCCGGCGGCCTGGTTTGCGGGCCGGGACGGCTTCGGTGACTCTGGATCATGAGCACCAGGCGCAGGTGGCTGCTGAGGAGCGAACGGTATGTACGATCCCGACCCGCCGTTCCGGCCGGTTCGCCGACCGGACGGATACCTGCCCCTTGAGGACCTCGGCCTGATCGGGGACGGCACCACCGCGGCGCTCGTCGGCCTCGACGGCACCATCCCGTGGATGTGTCTGCCCCGGTTCGACTCCGACCCCGTGTTCTGCGCGCTGCTGGACCGTGCCGGGGGCGGCCACTTCACCGTGACGCCGGAGAACCTGCGCGAGGCCCGGCAACGGTACGAACCCGACACCGGAGTGCTGCACACGGAGCTGCGCAGTGACACGGGGCTGGTGCGCGTCACGGACGCGCTGGCCCTGCGCTCCGGGGCCGACCTGTCGGACGACGCGCCGTCCGGCCGCGGGGAACTGGTCCGCTCCGTACTGGTTCTGGACGGACGGGTACGCCTCAGGGTGGAGGTGGAACCGCGCGGCGGGGCCGACGCCCACCACCTGTACAGCGGACTGGAGGTACGGCCCGCCCGCAACGAGGGACTGCGCCTTCACCTGCGCTCCAACCGCCCCCTGAGCGGCCTGCGGACCGTGCAGGACCTGGAACAGGGCGACCGGCTCGACCTCGTCCTGTCCTGGGGACGCTTCCACCGTCACCACCGCTTCGACCCCGACGCCATGCTGCGCCAGACGGCGGACGCCTGGCGGCGGTGGATGCGCTCGTGCGACTACGCGGGTCCGCAGGAGGCACTCGTCAGGCGGGCCGCGATCACCCTGAAGCTGTGCGACGACTGGGCGAACGGGTCACTCGTCGCCGCCCCCACCTCCTCGCTGCCGGCCCCCATCGGCGGCGTCCGCAACTGGGACTACCGCTACGCCTGGATCCGGGATGCCGCCTTCGCGGTCTTCGCGCTGCGCCGCATCGGCTTCGGCGGCGAGGCCGACGCCTTCCTCGGCTGGGTCCTCGACGCGTTCGAGCGCAGCCGCCGGCCACTCATCATGTACACCCTGGACGGCGACCGGGTGCCGGACGAGACGGAGGACGCCGGGCTGGAGGGATACCGGGGCTCCTCGCCCGTACGCTGGGGCAACGGCGCCGCCGACCAGCGCCAGCACGACGTGTACGGCGAGATCCTGGACTGCGCCGACCAGTGGCTGCGCCGGGGCGGCGAGATCCAGCCCGCCATGTGGGCCAGCCTGGCCGGGCTCGCCGACACGGCCGCCCACGCCTGGCGCCGGCCGGACCAGGGCTTGTGGGAGGTCCGCAGCGAGGGCCGTCCGTTCACCTACTCCGTCGGCCTGTGCCAGGTGGCCCTGGACCGGGCGGCCCGGATCGCTGAACGCTACGGCTTGCCCGGCAACGTCGGCTCGTGGCGCCGGGAGGCGGGCCGGTTGAGCGAACTCATCCTGGAGCAGTCCTGGGACGAGCAGGCCCAGACGCTCAGCGTGTACATGGACGGCGGAGGCGTGGTCGACGCCAGTCTGCTGAACCTGCCGCTGCGCCAGGTCCTGCCGGTCGACCACCCGCGGATGGTCGCGACCACCAGGGCCGTCGCCGAACGCCTGTCGGCGGGCGACGGGCTGCTCTACCGCTACCTGCACGACGAACACCCCGACGGTCTGCCCGGAGACGAGGGCGCCTTCGTCCTGTGCAGCTTCTGGATGGTCGACAACCTGACCGGCCAGGGCCGTCTCGACGAGGCCGAGGAACTGTACGACTCACTGTGCTCGCGGGCGAGCCCCCTGGGGCTGCTGTCGGAGCAGATCGACCCCACCACGGGAGTATTCATGGGCAACGCGCCCCAGGCGTTCAGCCATATCGGGACCATCGCCAGCGGAGTGAACCTCGAAAGGGCGAGGAGCGCTTCGCGATGACCATCCGACGACTCGTCGTGTTCGGCGGGACGGGCGACCTCACGGGCCGCTACCTCCTGCCGGCCCTGGCCGCCCTGTACGCGGCGGGACACCTCGACGAACGGTTCAGCCTGCGCGCATCCAGCCGGGAGGAGTGGGACGGCGCCCGGTACCGCGAGTGGGCCGACGGCCAGCTCGCCCGCCACGGAACCGGCTTCCCCGCCGACGCCCGGCGAGCCGTCACGGCGTCGGCGGACTACCGCAGGGCCGACGTCACCGACCCCGCGGACGTGGCCGCGGCCGTCGCCGGTGACGGCCCCGTGGCCGTGTACCTCGCCCTCCCGCCGGCGCTCTTCCCGGCGGCGGTGACCGCGCTCCACCGGGCCGGACTGCCCCGGGGCAGCCGCATCGTCCTGGAGAAGCCCTTCGGGGAGAACCTCGCCGACGCACAGGAACTCAACCGGCTGCTCCGCGAACTCGTGCCGGAGCGCGCCGTCTTCCGGGTCGACCACTTCCTGGCCATGACGACCGTCCAGAACGTGCTCGGCAGCCGGCTGGCCAACCGGATGCTCGAACCGATCTGGAACAGCACCCACATCGCCGAGATCGAGATCGTCTGGGACGAGACCCTCGCCCTGGAGGGACGGGCGGGCTACTACGACCAGGTGGGCGCGCTGAAGGACATGGTGCAGAACCACCTGCTGCAGCTGCTGTGCCTGGTCGCCATGGAACCCCCGCTCACCCTCGGCGAGCGGGACCTGCGCGACCGCAAGGTCGACGTCCTGCGGTCGGTACGGCCGCTGACCGACTACGACGTCGTACAGCGCACGCGCCGCGCCCGCTACTCGGGCGGGCGGGGCGTCGGCCGCGACGTGCCCGCCTACGTCGACGAGGCCGGCGTCGACCCGCGGCGCCGGACCGAGACCTTCGCCGAAATGGTGCTGGAACTCGACAGCTGGCGCTGGGCGGGCACCCGGTTCCGGCTGCGCAGCGGCAAGGCCCTCGGCAAGGACCGCAAGGAGGTCGCGGTGCGCTTCCGCTCGGTCCCGCACCTGCCGTTCGGCCAGGACCAGGACGTGCGTCCCAACGTGCTGCGCTTCGGACTGGAACCGGAGAGCCTGAGCATGGATCTGACCGCGACCGGCTCTCGTCCGGAAACCCTCACGCAACTCTCCTTGACGGCCCGCATGGACGCCCCCGACCTGCCGGCCTACGGCCGTCTGCTGCTGGACGTCCTCCGGGGCGACCCGGCCCTGTCCCTCCGCGGCGACGAGGCCGAGGAGGCGTGGCGCGTCGTCGATCCGGTCCTGTCCGCCTGGGAGAGGGGACTGGTGCCGCTGGAGGAGTACCCGGCCGGCTCGGACGGACCACCGCCGCGGCACGCCATGCCCGAACGCCGGGACGACCTGCTGCACGAGGAGGCCGTCACACCGACCGAGTGAGCGTCCGCGCCCGACGAGGACGCCGCCTCATCCCACGGAGAGCCGGATCAGCCCGTCGTGCGCGTGCGGTGCGCCCTGCACCGTCACCGCGACGTACCGGGCCGAGCCCGCACGGGTGAGCCGGCGGACGCGTCCGCGGCCGTCCAGGGTCCCGGCACGCTGATAGCGCACCCCGTCGGTGCTGAACTCCACGCGGGCCGCCGGAGCCGCGCCGGTCCTCCACTGCGCCTCCACCCAGCGCACCTCGGTGGGCGCGCCGAGGTCGACCACCATGCGGCCGTCCCGGCCGGGCTGCCACGCCGTGTCCGGGTCGCCGTCCACGCCGGCGTCCGGACGGGACATCCCGGGCGGCAGCGGGCTCGTCGGGAAGGTCGTCCGGCCCAGGGCGTGGTCGTGGTGCGGGAAGGGCTGTGCACCGCGCAGCGTCACGCGGGTCTCGCGCCCGTCCCGCACGGTGGCGTCGGTGCTGCGGCCCTGCGCCTCGATCCGCAGCCGGCAGTGCGCGCCGGACAGGAGCAGGGTCGCCCCGTCGGCCACCCGGACCCGCAGCCCGGACGGCAGGGTCCGGCCGGACAGTGCGGTGAGGACGAAACGCGGCGCGAGCAGCGAAGCCGACGCCGCGTCCAGCCGCGCACGGTAGTCGACGCCCTCCCGGGTCACCGTCTGCTCGCCCTCGTAGACCTCTCGGCGTCCGCCGCGTTGCGGGACCACGACCCGCGTCTCCACCTCGTCCGCCGACAGGTTGAACAGGCCCAGGTACCCGTCCACCCGCGCCGCGTGGACCCGGCCGTCCGCAGCGGTGGGCGCGGCGCCGGCGGCCAGCGCGCGCAGCTCGTCGGCGGACACACCGCAGTGCCCCTCGATCACGAGCGGTTCCCGTGCCCCCTCGGCCGGGGCGATCGTGTCGCCGTACACGGCCAGCGTGTGCTCGTCCCCGCCGCGTACGACCAGCCCGGCACGGCCGTCGACGTCGAGCCAGCCGCCGCGGCTGCGCAGCGCCGGGGCCGGCCCGGTCGCCAGGTCGGTCCACCGCTCGCCGTCGGACGAACCCTGGATCCGATAGGAGCGGCCGGCGGCCGCCTCCCAGCGCAGCGTGACCCGGTCCAGCGGACGCTCGGCGCCGAGGTCCACCGCCCACCAGCTGTCCGCGCGCTTCCGGTCCTCGCGGGAGACCGCCCAGCGGGTCCGGGCGTCACCGTCCACCGCCAGCCCCGGACCCATGCCGGCCGACTGGGAGGAGGCCGTCGCCGTGCCTCCTCGCGCCAGGTCGGGGCTCTCGGCCCCGTCCCGCACCTCGACCGCGTACAGCGAGTACCCGTACGTCGGGTCGGGCTGAACGCCCAGCATGCGGAGGTGCCGCACCGTCGTCCGGGCGAAGGCCAGTTCGTCGACCCGCCCCGCGGCCGAGTCGGTGGCGTCCTGCGCGCGGACCATGGCCGAACCCTCCGCGAACCGGTAGGTGCGGCTGCCGTCCAGGCCCGCCACCCCGGGCATCGTGAGATTGTGCACGTCGAGCCGCGAACCGCCCGCGACCGGCCCGTCGGGCGCGTAGACGACTGCGCCCGTGGGCAGTGTCGCGTACCCGGCGAAGCTCTCGCCCAGGCGCAGCACCGTGGCGCTGCCGTCGAAGCCGTCCCGCAGCGCGGTGTGCACCCGCACCGTCCTGCCGGTGACCTCCGCGGCGGTCGAGGGCAGGAACATCGGGGTGTCGCCGCCGAGCCGGAACAGCCAGTCGTCGTGCGCCGGCTGCCAGGCGAACTTCACGAACCCGGGCTTGGTCACCGCACCGGCCCAGGCCGCGGGGGACTGGTGGGACACCAGACCGGGGCCGGTCCCGAAATCGGTGACCCCCGACGCGTGCGCGAACAACTCCTCGCGCGACAGCGGGCGTACCCGCGGCCCTGCATCCGGCCACACGTGCAGCAGATAGCTGATGGCGAGTTCCGCGCGCGCCTCGGGCTCGTACTTCGGCTCGCCCGAGAACTTCGCCAGCCGGTACTCCGGCGGGTACGCCTGGTAGGCCTCCAGCCGAGAGGCCAGCTCCGTCTCCGCGCGGGCCGCCGCCCGGTCTCCCACGACCCGGGAGAGGAAGGCCAGGGGGATGACGTCCCTGCCGTACAGGTGCTCGCGGTCGTCCACCATGGGCATCAGCGGCTCACCCGCGTCCGACATGACGCCCAGCAGCGTCCGCCACAGCGGCTCGGCGTTGGGCTGCCTGGTCAGCACCTCGGGCAGCGGCCGGCCCGCCGCGAGGAAGTGTGCCGCGTTACGGCCCGAGGTGCGCCACATCTCCTCCTGGTAGTGCGGCCCGAACGAGCCGTGGTTCTCGACGATGAAGGTGTCGTACGTGTTGTGCGCGGTGTTGTGCGAGACCGGGACGCCGTCCACCCGTGCGGGATTGGCGAGGTCGGCGGGCGGCAGGCCGCCCTCGTTGCGCGACCAGGTGCCGTAGTCGGTCGCCCACTCGGAGCGGCGCCGGTCGTCCGGTGCCCAGGCCAGCGCCGGAGCGAGGGTCTGCGCGTAGAGACCCATCTCCTCCAGCTTGGTGTCGCCGACGTAGCCGCCCTTGAGCCCGTTCGGCGTCCAGTCGCCGGAGGCCGGGTCGTCGCCCGTGCCCAGCGAGTGCGTGTACGCGGCCTGTTCGCGGGTGATGGTGTCCACCGCGGAGCGGGTGGCGGCGTCGAGCTCGTCCCACAACAGGTGCGCCGCGAGGATGAAGTACGACTGGAAGGTGGTGTCGAAGAACAGCGTGCGGCCCCACTGGGTGCCACCCGTGAGCCGGTTGGAGGCGGCGAAGTGACGCAGGGTCGCCAGGGTGCGGCGCTTGAGCGTCTCCCGGTCGATGCCGGCCGCGTCCTCGTCGAAGGTCCCGTGCGTCAGCAGCACGGCGTGCCCGAGGACGACGGCGAAGCCGAAGTACCGGTCGGTGTAGGTGCCCTTGGCCTCGTCCCACTGCGTCTCGGACCAGCGGGTGTGCCGCAGCAGCACGCGGTGGTACGTGGCGGCGACGTCGTCCGGCGGGTCAACGGCCCGGGCGGAGCCGGAGGATGAGGAGGAGACGGCGGCCGCAGGGGACCCCAGCGCCGGTTGGAGGGCGGCCGCGGCGCCGGTCGCGCCGAGGAGTCGCAGCAGGTGTCTGCGGCCGAGAGGGACGGATATGGGGCCCATGATGGTCCTCTTCACCAGACGACAACGTTGTCAACGGGGTCATCCTCGGACGCCCCGAAGTGGCGTGTCAATGGGCGCGGACCAGGCAGATCCACCGTCAGCCCCGCTGCAGCGGGCGGTCGTGCTCCCGGACGGCGATCCTGGCCAGCTTGGTCAGCATCATGCCGTTGCGGACCTCGACGAGGTAGTCCACGGGCAGTCCGTGCATCCGGATGCCGGGTCCCCGCAACGCGTGCCAGTCCAGCACGAAGAGCGTGGCGTCGCCCCAGGGCATCAGCTTCATGGCGATGCGGGCCGCGCCGAACGGCTCGGCCCGCGCCTCCAGTTCCAGGCGGCGCTCGGGTTCGCAGACGCGGACGACACAGGTGTCGTCGAGGACCAGCGGACCCACACCGACCCTGACGCGCAGCCGGGCACCCACCTGCGGCCAGTGCGGGTCCGCGGCGAGGACCTGCTGGGTGCCCGTCACCCACTCCCCGTAGCGGTGTCCGTCGGCCAGCAGGCTCCAGACCTCGGACGGGGTACTCAGGATCAGGCGACGATTCCGTGCCAAGCCGAACACACTCCCTCAGGACGACGGAGCCTCGACACTAGCCCGGCGACCCGGCCACCCCGGGGAACGCGCCGGGACAGGGGGCCGTCCGGAGGAGCGGTCCTGCGCCTTGGAGAACAGCTGGGTGAGGCCGCGATGCCGCGCCGCCACCGACGAACACCCCCTCAGTCCTCTCTCCACGGAGGTGATGGTACGTAACCCGGACGTCTGCCGAGCACTGCCGAAAGTCCCATACGGCAGACCGTGGTCTCCAGACGCCCGGGTGCCGGGGTCTAGAGGCCGAACTCAAGGTGCTCGATGTCCGTGAAGCGGACCTCCTCCAGGCTGCCGGCGCGGCGGCCGCCGTCCTGGAAGTACACCTCCTTGAGGGCTTCGGCCGCGATCTCCTGGAGACGGGCGTCGTCGGCTCCGGCTTCCCGGGCTTCGAAGAGGCGGGCCGCGTACGGCGGAGGCAGGGCGACGGTCAGGTGCCGCACGCGGTCCTGGTCCGTCGACCCGATCGGCGCCGTGTAACCCATGCGGGCGCGGGTGTCGATGACGATGCCGTCGGTGGTCGCCGCCCGCTGCCGTGCCCTGGCCCGGACCTGCGGCTGCCAGCGCTTGCGCACCTCGCGTTCGAGGCGCGCGGCGAGATCCGGGCGGGGCCTCTTGAGCTGGTCCTTCACATACCGCTCGACGGTGCGCTGGGAGACCCGCAGCAACTGGGCCACCGCCTTGGTGCCCTTGAGCTGCTTGACCAGGTACCGCATCTGCGCGGGCGCGCTCTTGGGCGCCGGTCGGGTGAACGCCTTCTGTACCGCGGCGTCCAGGCCGTCACCGAACACACTCATCGTCCGCTACTCCCCGTTGTCGACGTCGGTGACGGTGCCGTCCTTGATGTACCGGGCGAGGTTGAGCTCCGGGGCGTCGAACCGCTCGCGGACCTCCTCGCCCCACAACACGCTCTGGGTGCCCTCGTGCTTGACGAGCCCCGGATTGACGCCCAGTTTGAAGCCGCCCGGCAGGGGCTTGCCGTCCCGGTAGGGCAGGAAGTCCAGCGGCGAGGTGCCGTCGGCCGCGTAGACGACGCAGTCGGACAGGACCGCGACCGGGTACTGCCCGGTGAACGCCGCGTGCTTGACGATCTTCCGGTGGAGGTTGACCCGGGTACGGGAGATGACCGCCGCGCGGATGTCCGGCCGCCAGGTGGGCCGGGACAGGGCACGCCACGGTTCGCCGGGCCGCCAGCCCTCACCGCGAGGCCGCTCGCGCAGCTTGCCCAGACCGCCCTTGACCGTCGCCTTGATGGCGGAGGCGACGACGGCGAGCTGCGGGTCACGTTGCCGGTAGCCGTCCATCGCCGCCAGGAAGTCGGCGGGCGCCAGGTCGGTGCCCACGCCGAGGTCGGCCATGGTGGCGAGGTAGGCGTCCCGCAGCCGCTGGTACCAGCCGTCCAGGTAGCGGCCGTTCTCGTACCGGAGGTACGCCTCGACCGGTCGCACCTCGTAGCCCAGCTCCACCGCGTACGCCACGGTGGGCGTCGCGTACCAGGCCGGACCCGTGGGGCGCTCGCCCTTCGGGGTGAAGGGGCTGGGCAGCAGATCCGCGTCCAGCTCCGCCCACCGGCCCTTGCCGACCTGCACCCGCGCCAGGTCGACGTGGGACAGGTCCACGAGCCAGGAGCCCGGCAGCTTCGGGTCGAACGCCGGAGCCCTGACGTGGGTGGGTCCGCCGAGGCCGACGACCAGGCCGTTGGCCCCGGCGGCGAAGGCCATGTTGACGTCGATGCCGACCAGGTGCCGCAGGGTGCACTCGTCGTCGGTCATCGGCCGCGCCCAGTCGTACGCCTCCTCGAACAGTTTCTCGCCGGGCTCGCGCACATGGAACCGGGGGAGTCCCTTGAGCAGTGGATGCCCGTCGGGTGCCTCGCACGGCGCGCAGTCCACCGGATCCGTGCCCAGCGAGCCGGGGTTGTGCTCGGGATGCCGTTTGCCCGTCGAGTCGGGCCCGGACGCGCGGGTCGCCGGGTGCAGCGCGGTCATCAGCTCCAGGCCGGTCACCGCGGTCGATCCGCGCGGCGTCATCACCCGCGTCGCGTACACGCCGAGGACGCGGGCGAGTTCGGCCGGCGGGAGCTGCCCGGCCTCGCCCCAGTGCCGGGAGTCGAGCGCGTGCCAGGGCGGGATGCACAGCTGCACGCAGGCCCGCGCGGACCCGGTGGCCGGGCGGTAGATCCGCGCCCATGGCCCGAACCCGCGCTTGGTCAGCTTCCATTCCGCGCGGGCCAGCTGCTTGACCACCTTGTGGCCCTCGCGGAGCCGCCCGGCGAGCCGTTCCTCCTCGGTGAGGGTGACGGGGAGGCCGTAGCGCTTCAGCGCGGCCTCGGTGAGCACGAGCAGCGGGTCGGCGTCCTTGCCGGGGCCCGACAGCCTCGGTTGGCCGAGCCTCGCCTCGGACAGCGTCCAGTCCACCAGGGCCGGGATGCTCCTGGCGGGCACGTCCAGCACCAGACCGCCGGTGCAGTACGCCAGCACCCGTCCGTCACCGTCCACGTCGACGACCGCCAGTGGCCCGTTCTCGAACCGCGGGTCGCGGCCGTCCTCCGCGGCACCGGACGGAGCCGCCTGCCGCGTACTCCGACGGCGCGCCGTCGACGACGGTGCAGTGATGGGCGCACGACCCGGGACGGGCTTGGCACTGGGAGCGGGGTGCGGGGCCTGTTCGACCGCCGTGACGACCGCGGGCTCGGAGTCCGGCCCCGTGGACGGTTTCCGCACCTCCGCCGCTTCGGGGACGCTGCCCTCCGGCGGTGCGGGGTAGAGCTCCGCGAGCTTGTCCAGCAGCCGCGCGTACGCCTCACGCTCCGGTCCGCGCGGCTCGGTCGGCTTCTTGGGCGACTCCCAGCCGGACACCGTGGCCCGGCGCACCTTCAACGCGGCGGCGACTTCGTCCAGGGTCAGACCGTGCGCGACCCTCAGCCGCTTGCGCTCCTCCGCCGGCGGCAACGGAGAGCGGGACGCGACCAGCGCGTCGACCGCGTCGAACAACTCGGACATGGAACACCTCCGGACCGACACGCTACCCGGAAGCCGTACGGACACCGTACGAAGCGCGTACGCACGCCAGCCCCCAGGGTGACCCCGCGGGCGACCCCACGGGCGACCTCTGCGTGGCACGCCTTGCCTCTCCTATCGAATAACGATAGATTCCCATCGTGGTTCGATCGAAGGAGTGATGATGGGAAAACTGACCGTGCTCGCCCTGCGCGCCGTGCTCGTGGCACTGCTCGCCGGCTCGGTGTTCGTGCAGACCGTGATGGCGGTCCTGCTGGCCGTCGACGTCGAGGACAGCGCCCTCTCCGGCCGGCTCGTCCCGATCCTCACGATCGTGGTCCTCGGCGTGGTGGCGGCCCAGGTCGTCCTGGTCTGCGTGTGGCGGCTGGTGACGATGGTGCGGCGCGGCACCGTCTTCTCCCTCGCCGCGTTCCGGCACGTACACCTGATCATCGGTGCGTTCGTGGCCGCCTCCCTGCTGGTGTTCGCGCTCGGGGTCGTCCTGGCCCCGGGCGAGGCCGTCGCCCCGGGCATCGTGCTCCTGCTGGGCGGAGCCGCGCTGGCCGTCTTCGGGGTGGCGCTCGTCGTCCTGGTGCTGCGGATGCTGCTCGCCCAGGCCGTCGCGCGGGACGTGGAGGCGTCGCGGATGCGGGCCGAGCTGGCGGAGGTGATCTGATGCCGATCGTCGTGGACATCGACGTGATGCTGGCCAGGCGGAAGATGTCCGTGGGCGAACTCGCGGAACGGGTCGGCATCACCCCCGCCAATCTGGCCGTGCTCAAGAACGGCCGCGCCAAGGCGGTGCGGTTCACCACGCTCGCGGCTCTGTGCGAGGTACTGGCATGCCAGCCGGGGGACCTGCTGCGCTGGGAGGCGGAAACACCGGAGGAGGCCGTACCCTCCGGGACGGCGTCCGCCGGTCCGGGCTCCTAGCTCCGGCGCGCCTCGACGGCGGCGGGGCTCACGGTCCGGCGGAGTCGGGCGCGGCCTGCCGCTCGCCGGCGTGCAGGGAGCCGAGGAGGGCCAGGGCGTGGGCCGACGGGCTGCCCGGCTCGGCGTGGTAGATGACGAGTTGCTGCCCCGGTGCGTCGCGGACGTCGAAGGACTGGTACGTCAGGGAGAGGGCGCCGACGTCCGGGTGGAGGAGCTGCTTGGCGTCCCGGGTCTTGCCGCGCACGGAGTGCTGCGCCCACAGGCGCCGGAACACGGCACTGTGCTCGGTGAGCGTGTCCACGAGCCGGCCCAGAGGCGGGTGGTCGGAGTCGTAGCCGGCCGCCTGGCGCAGGTTGGCGACCACGGCCTGGGCGGCCCGGTCCCAGTCCTGGTAGAACTGCCTGCCCGCCGGATCGAGGAAGACCATGCGGGCCAGGTTGTCCGCGGGAGTGAAGGGGGCGAAGAGCGCGTCGGCCAGGGCGTTGGCGGCCAGCAGGTCGAGGGTGCGGCTCATCACGAAGGCGGGGGTGTGGGCGTAGCCGTCCATCAGCTGGCGCAGTGCGGGACTGACCTGCTCGGTGACGTGCAGCGAGCCCCGGGTGGCCGGTGCCACCCCGGCCAGGCGGTGCAGGTGGAGGTGAGCGTCCGTGTCGAGGAGCAGCGCGCGGCCGAGAGCGTCGAGCACCTGCGGCGAGGGGTGGCGCTCGCGGCCCTGCTCCAGCCGGGTGTAGTAGTCGGCGTTGACCCCGGCCAGAACGGCGACCTCCTCGCGGCGGAGCCCGGCCACTCTGCGCACGCCGTGACTCGCCATACCGACGTCCTGCGGCCGCAGTCCGGCGCGCCGCGCGCGCAGGAATTCCCCGAGGTGGTTGTCGTCCATGCCCCAAGGCTAGGCGATGGTCCGGTGAGCTTCCTGGGTGTACCGCACCCAGGAAGAGACCGGCCATCACCTCGGCCACGTCGACGACACCGGCTTCACCGCCACCGACGCGCCCGGGGCCAGCCGGTGGTAGCGGGCCGGGACGCCCGGGCCCCGTTCGCCGAGGAAGCCCTCGACCATGGTCGTGCCGATGTCGTTGAGGGCGCCGTCGTGCACGGCGTAGGCATCGTGGGGCGCGACCTCGCGCACGTAGTCGATCAGATCGCCGACCGTGGACCAGGGCGCGTGCACGGGCAGCAGCAGCGTGTCGACGGGAGTGCCGGGGACGGTCAGGGCGTCGCCGGGGTGGAACAGGGACTCGTCCACCAGGAAGCCGATGTTGGGAATGCGCGGGACGTCCGGGTGGATGACCGCGTGCCAGGTCCCGTGGACCCGGACGTCGAAGCCCGCGACGCTGAAGGCGTCCCCGTCCCCGGTGGTGACGACCTGGGTGCCGAGGCCGTCCAGGCGCTTCGCGACCGAGGCGTCGGTCCAGATACGCAGCCCCGGACGCGCTGCTGCCGCCCGGCGCAGCACCTCCTCCGAGAAGTGGTCGAAGTGCTCGTGCGTGACGAGCACGGCGTCGGCGCCGTCCAACGCCCCGGGGTCGGTCAGGCCGCCCGGGTCGATGACCAGGCGGCGCCCGTCCTTCTCGAGCCGCACACACGCGTGACCGAACTTGGTGAGCTCCATGACAACGTCCTTCCTTTCCATCGCCTAGTTGTACAATCTAACTGTACAACGAGATGATGAAGATACGGCTAGGGTGACCCCATGGACGAAGACGCGCTGGCTGAGGAACTACGGCGGTCGATCGGGGAGCTGGTCCGTGCGGTGCGAGCTGTGGACACCATGCCTCCCGGCGAGGCCGCCATCCTCGGATACCTCGACCGTGACGGCCCCTTGACGACGGCCGACCTCGCCCGTCTGCGCGGCGTCACCCACCAGTCGGCCGCCAAGTCGGTCAAGGACCTCTCCGCCGACGGCCTGGTCCACAGCGAGCGGCACCCCGACGACGGCCGCAAGTTCCTGCTGCGCCTCACCGACGCCGGCCGCTCCCGCCTCCAGCGGGAACGCACCCTCCGCGCGGGTGCCCTCGGCACCGCCATCCGCGAGACCTTCGACCCCGACGAAAGGCGGCGGCTGAGCGAGTCCGTCGCCCTGCTGTCCCGGCTGACGGCCCACCTCACCGAACACTGACGGGGTCGGAGGCATGTCCACCCAGCCGGTCAGCGCCGGGGCGCGTGGGGCGCCGGTGCGCTGCGTTCCCGCCGGGTAGGCCGAGAAGCGACGTTGCCCCCGTATGGCATGGTCACTAGAGTCGGTCGCGTGACTGCCGGGTCGGCCATGGGCCACGCACGAGTGGGGTTCCCGGCCTCGGCGTGAGCGCGAGGCGGGCAAGAGCCCCGCCGCCATCTCTCCGCGTCCCAGTGCCCGGCGCCCGCACAGGGCGCCTCGTTCCAGCGGTTCCCACGACCGGAGACACACCTTCTGATGTCCACTGACCAGCAGCCCACGCTTGCACCCGAACTGCCCCCTGGTGGCGTGCAGTTGAACCACACCGCCGTCTACGCGCACGACCGGCACCTGTCCGCCGAGTTCCTCTCCGCGGTCCTGGGCTTGACGGTCGGCGCCCCGTTCGGGCCGTTCCTGCCCCTCGATCTCGGCAACGGCGTGACGCTCGACTTCTACGAGAAGAGGGACGAGCCGATCCAGTCGCAGCACTATGCCTTCCTCGTCCCCGAAGAGCGGTTCGACGCCGTCATCGCCCGATTGGAGGCGCTCGGGGTCACCTACTACGCCGACCCCGGTCACACCGAACCCGGCCGGATCAACCGCCTGTTCGGTGGCCGCGGCGCCTATTTCGACGACCCGGACGGTCACAACATGGAGGTCATGACACGGCCTTACGTCCGCCCTTAGGGAGCGCGTTCGGTTGTGGTCACCCCGCCAGGTGCTTGCCGAAGAACCCGGCGAGCTCCGCGACGGCGGGGGTGACGTATTCGTCCTTGTCGTACAGGTCGATATGGGTGGCACCCTCGATGACGACCAGTTCCTTGGGCTCGGCCGCCCGCTCTATCGCTTCCCGGCTGAAGTAGCCGCTCTCCGCCTCCGAACCGATGATCATTAGCAGAGGACGCGGGGCGATGAGCCGGATCATCGCGTACGAGTCGTACTGGGCGAGTTGGTCGATGCTGCGCAGCACCCATCCCTGGACCGCCCGGCGGTGGTATCCGCGCGGGGTGCAGTAGTACTCGAACGTCTCCCGGAACTGCGTGGTGGCAGTCTCCAGCAGTTCCCCGGCGTTGTCGGGAATCCAGGCCACCGTCTCCGGAGCCGCACCGCATGCCTCGGCGGTACGCGCCGCCGAGGCCTGATCGAGCAGGACCTGGAGGACGGCCGGGTCCTGGTCGCGGCCCAGTCCCTCACGGAAGGCCGAGCCGAGGTCCACGGCACTGACCGTGGCGACGGCTTTGATGCGGTGGTCGGTCTGGGCGGCGTAGGGGACGTACCCGCCGGACGCACAGATGCCCAGAGCCCCGATGCGCTCCGGGTCGATGTCGTCACGCGTCGTCAGGTAGGTCACGGCGGACTTGATGTCCTCGGCTCGCTGGAACGGGTTCTCCATCCCACGCGGCTCACCCTCGCTCTCGCCCTGGTAGCCGGCATCGAAGACGAGCGCTGCGCATCCGTCCCGCGCCAGACGCTCGGCGTAGACACTCGGGCTCTGCTCCTTCACACCGCCTCCCGGATGGGAGATGACAACGGCCGGCAGTCGTCCGTCGACGTGCCCGTCGGGGGCGAAGAGAATGCCGACGAGAGCAAGACCATTGCTGGGGAAGGTGACGCTGGTTTTCACGGACTGTGGCTCCTGGTACGGAAGGATGGGTGAGGAATGCGACCGCGGACGGCACGCATCTCTGCGGCCGGACCGTGCCAGGTCATTCGCTGCCGGGCAGCCCGTCCGGCGGCCGTGGCACCGACACTCGCACGCGGCATGCGAGTGGATAAGTGGCCCCTGCTGTCCCCGGACCCCGCTTTCCTGGGACACGGCAGACCCACTGTCACAGGGCCGGTGGGCTGCCACACTGGTCCCCATGAGCAGCAGCAACACCCGCGACAGTGAACTGGGCGCCTTCCTGAGGGCGCGGCGTACAGAGCTGAGTCCGGCCGAAGCGGGGCTGCCTGACGGGACCGGCAGGCGCAGGGTCAGGGGTCTGCGCCGCGAGGAGGTGGCGTCGCTGGCGTCGATCAGCCCCGACTACTACACACGCCTGGAGCAGGGTCGCCGCCTTGGGTCCGAACCAGTCCTGAACACCCTCGCGCGTGTCCTGCGGCTCGACGACGGCGAGCGCGCCTACCTGTTCGAATTGTCCGGCCGGGATGCCGCCCGTCCGCGTCGGCGCACCGCACAGCAGGTCCAGCCGCAATTGCGGCGCCTCCTGGACGACCTCTCCAGCACACCGGCCGTCATCCTTGGCCGACGCACGGACATCCTCGCCTGGAATGCCATGGCGGCCACCCTGTTCACCGACTTCGCGCCGATCCCGGAGAAGAACCGCAACTTCGTACGCCTCGTCTTCTGCGAGCCGGCCATCAAAGCGCTGTATCAAGACTGGGAGTGGGCAGCGCAGATGACCCTTGCGCAGTTGCGCATGGAGGCCGTCCGCGATCCGAAGGATCCACGACTCGTCGAGCTGGTGGGCGAATTGTCGCTCCAGGACCCCGACTTCCGGCGCTGGTGGGGGACCCATCGCGTCGCCGCCCAGAAGTCAGGCACGAAAGTGCTGAACCACCCGGTCGTCGGTCCGCTCACTCTCGACTGGTCCTTCCTCACCTCCACCGACGACCCCGACCAGCAGCTCATCACGCTGACCGCAGAGCCCGGCACGACCAGTCATGACCGCCTGCGCCTCCTCGCATCGCGGACCACGGCAATCGCCAACCGTCAGGAAGCCGACCGGTAGCGCTCTGCCGCCGGTCCGCTTGGCCCCGCGAGCAGGGCGGTCATCACGAGGGCGACGCCCACAACGGTGCGACCGCGTACCCAGGGAGGTGTGGTGCGTGGCCCGCTGGAGGGGGTGGCCGAGTAGGTCAGAAATGGGTGGTGATTCCGAAAGCCTGCCGGAGTTGGGCCATGTCGTGACGGTCGTGGTCAGCCGGTTCGTAGCCCTGGTGGAAATAGACCTGCTGTTCTGGTGACAGGCACGGGACGGTGGAACCCAGGATCGTGCCGGTGACGAAGCACGACGCGGGATAGACGAACGGCTGCTCAGGGTCGGGAGACGCCTGCACCGCGGAGCCGTCCGCAGCGAAGACCAGCGGGTGAAGATCCACCTCTTGCCCTTGCGGGTTGGTGACGACGAACCGCACGGGGCGCAAGTCGAGGGTCTCGACGAATCCTGCGTCCGCGAGAGCTGCCACGGCTGCCGGTTCCTGGTTCTCGCGGTGCATCAGGTCCAGGTCACGGTGGGGGCGGGTCTGCCGGCCGACCAAGGCATCGATGCCCCAGCCGCCGCCGACCCAGATGTCGACGTCAACCTTTTTCAGCAGGGCGAGGATGGACAGTACGTCCTTGGCCGTCAGCACCTGCGCAGGCTAGCGCGGGCCGACACGCGCCGGCCACGGTACCGTGCTTCGATGCCCGTCTCCGGCTGCAGACCGAGACCCGGCATGGGTAGGTGTGGGCCCACTGACTTCTTCGTCCGCTGCTTGCCCGGCTGCCTCTCGCGGGGAATCGTGCGAAGCCGCCCGGTCCGGGGCGGGCGGGTGTGGTGACGGCAGGTCAGAGGCGGAGCAGACCGGTGGAGACGGCCCAGAGGCGCTCGGCGGTGGCGGGGTCGAGCGCCCACTCCTTGACACCGTGCGGGTGTCGCGCGAGGTCGGCGTCGTCGGGCACGGTGTAGGCCTCCTGCGCGTCATCGAGATAGTGGCCTCCGGAGTGGGCGAACTCGGGGGCGATGGCCGCGACGAGCGTGGTGGCGGCCCCCTGCTCAACCGTTTTGTAGGTGAAGACTCCGGCGGCCTCGGCCGCGTCCAGCGACGCCTTCTGTTCCGGCGTGAAGTGCCGCTGCAACCCCGTCGCGACACCGCCGGGGTTCACCGCGTTGGCCACGATCCCGTCGGACGCCCACAGACGGGTCGCCTCGACCGCGAAGAGGGAGTTCGCCGTCTTCGACTGGGCGTAGGCGATCTGCGGGTCGTAGTCGCGGTGCTCGAAGTGGAGGTCGTCGAAGTCGACGCCGGACCGCATGTGTGCCGTCGAACTGACCGAGACGATCCGTGCCCCGTCGCGGTCGGCCGCTCCCCGGGCCAGGGCATGGTGCAGTCCGGTGGCCAGGGCGAAGTGGCCGAGGTGGTTCGTCGCGAACTGCAACTCCCAGCCCTCATAGGTCCGTTCGAGGCCGCCGGTGACCACGCCGGCGTTGTTCACGAGCAGGTGGAGCGGGCCGCTCCACACGTCGACGAACCGGGCGACGCTGTCCCGGTCGGCGAGGTCGAGCCGGACGACGCGGGGCCGGAACCCACCGGTCGACTTCCCGATCGTCTCGGCGACGGTGTCACCCGCGGCCGTGTTCCGGACGGCGAGCGTCACTTCCGCCCCCGCGGCGGTCAGCGCACGAGCCGTCTCGATGCCGAGTCCGGAGGAGGCTCCCGTGACGATCGCGCGAACACCGGCGAGGTCGATGTCCTCCAGCACCTCGTCCGCCGTGCTGGAGGAAGTGAAGGGCGTGGAGATGAGCCGGCGGGTATCCATGCCGCCACTATACGAACTAGACGATATTTGTATAGTGCGGTTGGCGCTCGTATGCTGGCCCCCATGAACAGTTCCGACGCCGGCCGACCGCCCTCGACAGGTGCCGATGCCGACCGTCGAACCATGGTCCTGGAGTCCGCCATGGCCACGTTCGCACGGTTCGGCTACCGGAAGACGTCGATGGAGGACGTGGCGCGTGCTGCGCACATCTCCCGGCCCGGGCTCTATTTCCTCTTCTCCTCGAAGGAGGCCCTGTTCCGAGCCGCGGTGACCCAGGCGCTGGGCCGCGACATCACCGCGGTCGAACAGGTCCTGTCCGACCGTGGCCGCCCCCTGTCGGAGCGTCTCGTCGAAGCGTTCGACCAGTGGGCGGGCCGTTACGTCGGCGGCCCGCTGACGCACGATGCCGCGACGGTCATCGACGACCATCCCGACATCCTCGGAGAGATCGTCGAGACCACGCCGCGACGTTTCGAGCAACTGATCACCGACGCGATCGCCGCCGAGTCAGGACGAGAGGCGGCCCTCCCTGTCGCACAGACGTTGATCAGCGCATCGATCGGCCTCAAACATCAGGTCGCGTCGAGGGAGTCGTACCTCGAACGTCTGGCGGCCGCCGTCGGTCTCCTGGTGCGCTGAGGCGCTTCAATGCCCGGCCGCACGGGTGGTCAGGTCCTCGTCCGTGATGGTGCGGGTCACCCGGCAAGGTGTGCCGACCGCGATGGACATCGGGGGAATGTCGCGGCTGACGACACTGCCGGCGCCGATGACCGACCCGTATCCGATACGGACCCCGGGCAGCACCACCGCGTTGCTGCCGATCCACACCTTGTCCTCGATCACGATCGGTTCGGAGAACCTCCCGAAGTCGACGCGTCGGGAAGGGTGCACCGGATGCCCCGTCGTCGTCAGCGTGACGCTGGGGGCGATCATCACTCCGTGGCCGATGCGTATCTCCACGTCGTCGACGAACGTCAGGTTCACGTTCCCGAAGAAGTCGTCACCCACATGGACGTTACTGCCGAACCCGGCGTGGAATGGCGGCAGGAGCACGGTCCGTTCACCGACCGAGCCGAAGATCGCGGTCAGCAGCGACCGACGCTTCTCCGCCTCGCTCGGCGGCGTGTGGTTGTACTCGAAGATCTGCTCCGTTCGACGCAGAGGGGCCTGGAAGGCCGCTTCCGACTCGGTGTAGACGAGCCCCTCGGCGATCCGGGCCAGGACTCTTTCCTCGTGACTGTCCGCCACAGGGAGACGCTCCTTTCGCTTCGCTGCCCGGGACGAGCACACGCCGCCCCGGCCGACCGCGCGGCTGCACGCGCCTGTCATGCCCTGACGATACGTACCGGGCGGGTGAGGTCCGCTCGGTCGCTCTCGGAGGGAAGGAAGCAGGCCATGACGGGAACAGTGGCAGTCCTGTCCGGCATCCATGGACATGGAATGCTGGGGCCGCTCGATGACTACCGGCAACTCCTAGACACGACTACGTCAGGAGGCCCGCCGACGACGTCGAGGCGCTGAAGAGTTTCGGACCGCGCGACGGCAGGTGAGGAGCGGCGAGCGGGCCGGCACCCGTGCGAGCGATGCGGCATCTGCCCGGCGGATGACGGCCCTTACCGCTGCGGTGCTGCTACTCGTCGATCGCCGCTCCGAAGCGCGCGTTGGCCGTCGGGGCTCCGAGACGTGCCCCGTCGTAGGTCCATGTCCCGCGGGCGACGAGGCCGGACGGCGACGCGGGCAGCACCCAGACGAAGCCGTCGTCGGTGTTCTCGCCCGGTGCCGCCGCCAGCAGGCCGAAGAGGCCGTCCTTGTTGGCGTCGATCAGCCGGACCTGGCCACCCCAGCGGTCGGACTTCTCCGCCGTTCCGGGGATGTCGGCGAGCTGCTGGTCGAAGCTCTTCACCCCGATGCCGCTGAACCCGGTCCGGTCGCCGCGCAGCACCCACACGGCGCCCGCGTCGGGCACGGTGCCGATGTCCTCGCCGGGCGCACCGACGGCCAGGTCGGGATGACCGTCGCCGTCGGTGTCCCCGGCCGACAGTTCGGCGCCCCACTGGTCACCCGCTTCCGCGGTCCCGGGCACGCCGGGGGAGTCCTGGGTCCAGTGCTGCGCCGGCTCGGGCTCGAGTCCGGACAGGTCGCCGCGCCCGAGGTAGAGGGTGATGCCGCCGCCCGTCGGTGCGCCGGCCGCGGTGTCGCCGATGACGAGGTCGTCCTGTCCCGTGCCGTCCCAGTCGCCGGAGACGACGGCCGGGCCGCCCGGGAACGTACCCCCGTCGCCGAGACCGGAGACGTCCGGTGCGCCGTGCAGCACGTGCACCGTGCCGGTGCCCGGCTGCTCGTCGGTGGTGACACCGGAGACGGCCAGGTCGGCCCAGGAGTCCTCATTGTAGTTGCCGTGGGTGAGGCCGCGGAACGCGAAGCCGGTGTCCGCCGGTGCGAACTCGCTCGCCCGCACACGGTGCTCCGACAGCGTCGGGCGCCGCGCCGCCTGGCCGGGCGTGAGGGTGAAGAACAGCAGGGCGTCGTCCTCCAGGACGGCCAGGGAATCACGCGGGTCGGCGTCCGGGTCCGCCGGGTCGGGGGCGAAGTACCGGGCCGCTTCGAGGGCACGCCCGAAGTGGGCGTTCGCCCGCGGGGCGTCGTTCTCCAGCCAGGTGCTGTCGGAGCCGTGCAGTCCGGTCGGTGATCCCCAGAAGACGACGGCACCGCCCGTGTCGGTCAGACCGGTGAGGTCTTCACCCGGGATGCCGACGACGGCGTCGTCGTACCCGTCGTTGTCCAGGTCTCCGGAGGCGACGGCCCCGCCGAAGCCGTCCCCGGTCTCGACTCCGCCGGGTACGCCGGAAACGCTCTGGTGGAGCACGCTCTTGTTCGTCGTGCTCAGACCGCTGGACGAGCTGTACTGCACGGTGACGTAGCCGGCGCCCGGGGCACCGTCCACCGTGGCGCCCGGGGCGCCGGTCAGCACGTCGTCGTAACCGTTGCCGTCGTAGTCGCAGTTGCGCTGCTGCCATCCGATGGACGGAAAGGGCACGACGGCCTCGGCCGCGGGTGCCGCGGGCGCCGCGACGAGCGCGCCGCCCGCGACGGTGAGGAGTGCGATGGCCGTGACGGCCGCTTGTCTGAGGTGATGCACGGGAGGACCTCCCTGGTCTCCGAGTGCCCACGGCTGCCCGGCGGCCGCTGCGGGTGTGGGCGAGGACCGTGTGCGTCTCCCGCTGTGGAGCAGTGCGGTGAGGGCACGGACCGTACCGCGTTCACCGAGTAGACATCCGTACGTCCCCGAAGGTTGTACGCGCCCCGGTGCCGTCCCGTGGCCCGCACGCCATGGCGGCCGCGGGGGTGGTGCCAGCACCCCTCCTGATCCGGGGCCTGGGCCACCTGCCTCACCGGCGACGGTGGAGGAGGGTTGCTCCCGTCACCAACCACCCGGAACACAGCCGGACACCGACCATGGAACGGGGAAACATGATGGCCAGTCACACCCGGCGGAAAGTCCTCAAGGGTGCCGCGGTCGCGGCAGCAGGCAGTGTGGTGGGGAGCGGCCTCGGGCCCGGCTTCTTCACCGCTGCGGCGCAGACGACTCCCGAAGCCTCGCGGAGCGGCGGGACCGGGACGACCCCGTTCCTGGAAGGGGCCTTCGCACCGGTCACCGAGGAACTGACCGCCTTCGACCTCAAGGTCATCGGCCGCATCCCGCGCGACCTGGACGGCCGCTACCTGCGCAACGGCCCGAACGCGCTCGGCGTCGAGGACGTCCGCGCACACCACTGGATGATCGGTGACGGAATGGTGCACGGAGTCCGGCTGCGCGGCGGGCGCGCGGAGTGGTACCGCAATCGCTGGGTACGGTCCTCGCAGGTGACGGCGAAGCTGGGGGAGACCTACCCCGGCCAGGTACCGCCGGACGACTTCGCGTGCAACACGCACGTGATCCCGTACAAGGGCCGCATTCTCGCGATGCAGGAAGGCGGGCCACTGCCGTACGAGCTGGACGGCGAACTCGGCACCGTGCGCCCGTACGACTTCCGCTCCACGCTCAAGGGCCCCCTTGCCGCGCACACCAAGTACGACGCGGCGGCCGACGAACTGCACGCGATCGCGTACTACCCCACCTGGGACCATGTGCGTCACATCATGATCGACCGGACCGGCAGGGCGAGGCCGGCCACGCGGATCCCCGTCGCGGACGCGCCGATGATGCACGACTTCGCGCTCACCGAGAAGTACGTCGTGATCGTGGACGTTCCGATCACCTTCGACGGTGCCGCCGCGGAGGCCGGCGCGATCGTGCCCTACGTGTGGAACGACAGGCACCCCATGCGCATCGGGCTGCTGCCGCGCGCCGGTGGCACCACGCGCTGGTTCGAGATCGATCCCGTGTACTACTCGCACACCCTCAACGCCTACGACCACGGCGACACGGTCGTGGTGGAGTACATCGGTTTCCCGGCGCCGTTCTACGCAGCCGGGCGAGGCAGGGGCGGACCCTCCGCGACCGGGTCCCCCACACTCGACCGGTGGACGGTCGACCTGCGCGCCGACCGGGTCCGCGGCACTCGGCTGGACGACCGTCCGCAGGAATTCCCCCGCATCAACGAGTCCCTGGTCTCACGACGACACCGCTATGCCTACACCGCGAGCGCGGCCGAGATGTGGCGCGCGTACGACGCCGTCGACGGGGCGTGCCCGGACGAGAAGTTGAGCAACCACCTGGTGAAGCACGACATGCTGCGGGGCCGCAGGCACGTCCACCGCTTCCCCAGGGGCGCGGCGGTCAGCGAGCCGGTGTTCGTCCCCCGGCGCGGCGCGCGCGACGAGGACGACGGCTACGTCCTGTCGTACGTGAACGACCCCGACCGTGGCGCGACCGACTTGGTGATCCTCTCGGCCCAGGACTTCGACGGTCACCCGCTGGCCCGCGTCCAACTGCCGGGCCGGGTGCCGCTGGGATTCCACGGCAGCTGGATCGCGGACGCCTGAGCCGGCCCTGCCGGGCCCTCCGACCTGGTAGCGGTCGGCGCCGAAGAGGCGGAGGTTCTCGGCGATCCGGTCGGAGGTGCGCCGCAGTCCTTCGTCGAGTGGGACCCGCGGTGGCCGGCCGGCCCCTCCTCCGCCTCAGGATTCCGTCGCTCACCGCCGGCTCGTAACGCCCACCCCGTCGGCGAGGGCATCACCGAGCGGCGGCATCCGGACGCCGTTGCCGAGGGTGGCTTCAGCGGTGCCTGATGCCGGTCCGGGCGCCGGGGGCGAGGGTGGGCTCGGTGACGGGTGCGTCGCCGAGCGCCCGGTCGACGGCGGCCAGCAGGTCGTCGGACAGCGAGACGCCGGAGGCGGCGGCATTGGCGTGGACCTGCTCGGGGCGAGAAGCGCCGGTGATGGCGGAGGCGACCTCGCTGCGGCGCAGGACCCAGGCGAGCGCCAGGGTGGGCATGCTCATCCCGGCCTGCTCGGCGATCGGGACGAGGCGCTGGACCGCTTCGAGAGTGGCTTCGCTGTAGACCAGGTCCTTGGACACGGCCATGTCGGCGGAGGCGAAACGGCTCCCCTCCGGCACAGGTTGTCCGGGCTTGTACTTGCCGGTGAGCACGCCCTGGGCGAGCGGGGACCAGACGATCTGGGAGATGCCGTTCGCGGCGCACCGGCCGAAGACCTCGGCCTCGGGAGCCTGCCACAGCATGGAGTACTGCGGCTGGGAGGAGACGAACAGGTCGGGTCCGGCGAGGTCGACCGCGGCCTGGATCTGTTCGGGGGTCCACTCGCTGAAACCGACGTAGCGGGCCTTCCCCTGCTCGACGACCTTCCGGAACGCCTCGACGGTGTCCTCGATCGGCACCGCGGGGTCGAAGCGGTGCGCCTGGTACAGATCGACGTGATCGGTCTTCAGACGGGTGAGGGAGGCATCGATCTGCTTGGCGATCTGTGCCGGGGACAGGCCCTGGTCGGCCGGGTCGTCCGACATCGGGAAGTACACCTTGGTGGCCAGGACGTAGGAGTCGCGGGGGTGGGCCGAGAGGATCTCACCCCAGGCCGTCTCGGCGGCGCCCTGTCCGTAGACGTTGGCGGTGTCGAAGAAGTTGATGCCCGCCTCGAACGCCGCCTCGGTGCAGGCGCGCGTCCGGTCGGCCTCGATGCCCCCGGAGTAGGTGAGCCAGGACCCCAGGGAGATCTCCGAGACCTCGAGGTCCGAGCTGCCGAGCTTGCGGTAGCGCATGGTCGCTCCTTACGTCAGTGGGTCACATGATCAGTATGGAGACGCCCGCCCCGGTGCGCGAAGCGGCGTTTCGTGGCCCTCCGAGAGGCCGTTGCGGTGCCGGCGTTTCCAGGCGCCGGAGAGAGGGGGCCAGATGAGGTCAGGGGATCCTCTTGATCACCGTCGCCGGTACCCCCGCGACGACGCTCCGGGCGGGAACGTCACGGGTCACGACGGCACCGGCGGCGACCACGGCGTCAGCCCCGATGGTCACCCCTTGCAGGATCATGGCGGACGCCCCGATCCAGACGTTGCGTCCGATCCGGATCGGGGCCGAGGTGATCCCCGTGCGCCGCTGTGCCGGTGCCAGCGGGTGCCCGGAGGTGATCAGGCTGACGTCGGGGCCGAGCATCACGTCGTCGTCGATCTCGATGCCACCGACGTCGTTGAAGCGGCAGCCCTGGTTCACGAAGACGTTGCGGCCCACCCGGATATGCACACCGTGGTCGGTGAAGACGGGCGGGATCAGGTGGAAGGTCTCATCCACCGCCTGTCCGGTGAGTTCGCTCCACCGCTCTCGAATCTCCTCCTGCTGGGCGTACGCGAGCGTGTTGATCTGCTCGGCCATGCCGATCGCCCGCTGCACCTTCTGCACAAAGTCCATGTCATCCTCCCCGCGACAACCGTCCCGTGATCGCTGCGAGTGAACCAACGCCGCGACCTCTCGGGCAAACAACCTTTGGAGCGCCGGCCACAACCCCTGGTTGTGTCGCTACGATCCGGGCATGGATGTCGAAGCGGTCCGGACGTTTCTGGCGGTAGCCGACGGCGGACAATTCCAGGCGGCGGCCGACGAGCTGGGCATCAGCCAGCAGGCGGTGTCCAAGCGCATCGCGGCCCTCGAGAGACACCTCGACGTCGCACTCCTGGTGCGGACCTCCCGCGGGTCGCGGCTGAGCCTGGACGGACAGGTCTTCCTGCCCCATGCCAGGAAGATCCTGACCGCCGTCGCACGGGCCGAGCACGCCGTGCGGCCCGGCAGCAGGCCCCTGCGGGTCGACGTCCTCAACCGGCGCATCGCCCCGGCCCAGGCCGTCCACCGCTTCTACCGCTCCCGCCCCGAGGCCGACCTCGACGTGGTCACTTTGAGCCGGGAGAACGCGGCCCAGGCGGCCCAGGCCGTGCTGGAGGGAACGGTCGACGCCACCTTCCGCGCGCTGCCGGTTGACCAGGTCCCTGCCGGAATCACCGCCGAACGCGTCCTGGACGCCCCTCTGCAACTCCTGGTCGGGCCGGCCCACCCGCTGGCGAACGCTCCCGCGATCAGGCCGGCCGACCTCGCGGCGCACCGCGTCTGGGTTCCGGGGATCCGACCCGGCACGGAGTGGTCGGCGTTCTACGACGCGCTGTCCGAGGAGTTCGGACTGAGCATCGACGCCCTCGGCCCGAACTTCGGTGACGAGGCCCTCATGGACGCGCTGGCCGACTCGGCCTCTCTTGCCACCCTCGTCGGCGCCGGGGACCGGTACCTGTGGCCCCAGAGCCACGACTTGCGCCGCATCCCCCTGCACGACCCGACCCCGGTCTATCCGCACACCCTGCTGCTCCGCACCGGAGACCGGCACCCGGTGCTGACCGACCTGCGCGACCACCTGCGTGCGACGGCGACCGACCCGTCCGGTGAGGTGTGGGTGCCGCGTTGGGCGCGCACCTGACGCCGTCGTCCGTTCGCCCACCGGCCCCCTGCGCGCGTGACCGGCCAGGGCGCGGGCCGGGGTGGCATCCGACGGTCGGGGACGGGAGCGTGCCGAGCCACTTGATACGGTGCAGGCCACGTCGTAGCCGACGACACGGTGGCCTACCTCGACGGCGGGCACGTCCGGGGCAGGCCCGCATGACCCGGGCCGGCGGCGACGACATCCGCGACGACTCCGATCTGGGTAAGGAGCACGGCAGTGCCCCTGGTTTCTGTGGTGATGCCGGTACACAACTCGGCCGCGACTCTCGGTGCGTCGGTGCGCTCCGTCCTCGCGCAGACCCACACGGACGTCGAACTGCTCGTCACCGACGACGCCTCCACCGACGGCTCCCTGGACCTGCTGCGGGACCTGGCGCGCCGGGACGAGCGTGTGCTCCCGCAGGCGGCGCCCGAGCAGGGCGGCGCGGCCAGGGCCCGTAACCTCGCCCTGGCACGGGCACGGGGGGAGTACGTGGCGTTCCTGGACAGCGACGACATGTGGCTCCCGGAGAAGCTGGAGCGACAGCTCGCGTTCGCCGCCGAAGGCGATGCCCCGCTGACGTTCACCTCCTACTACAAGGTCGCCGGCGACTACACGGGAGAGGCCCGCGACTTCACGCCGAACGGCCGTGTGGTCGCGGCAAGGGATCGTGTGACGTACAAGGACATGTTGGTGCAGGACCACATCGGTGCCCTGACCGCCATGTACGACCGGACCGTGCTGGGCACGAGGCTGATGCCGGACATGCCGAAGCGGCAGGACTACGCGCTGTGGCTGTCGATCATGAGGGACGGGCACCCCGCCCGGGGACTGCGGGAACCGCTGGCGGTCTACCGGGCCGGCCGGGCGGGATCGCTGTCCTCGAACAAGCTGGCGCTGGTGGAGCACAACTGGAGGCTGTACCGAGAGCACGAACACCTCTCGGTGCCGCGGTCCACGCTGGCCCTGTCCGGGTCCGTGTGGCACTCGCTGCGCAAGTCCCGGATCTGAGCCGGCCGGCGGGGCCGACAGGGGCCCGGGCCGGCGAGCCCGAAGACAATGCCCTGGCCGGTCTCGCGGCGGACCGACCACGAGGATCCGTCTTGCCTCCGATGGGGTGCTCACCGCGGCCACCGGCTTTCGTGCTGACCGCCGCCGGACAGGCCGGTGACGCGCCCGCTTTCGCTTCTCCGCTCATGATCCAGGCATAGTGCCGACCTGAGCCGGGCCGTGCCCCCGTGGTGGCAGGAGGGGCGCGATGTCGGCTGCCGGGCGGGCGGTGTGCAGGCTGATCAGGTCGGTGAGCAAGTCGTCCAGGGGCGGCCAGGGCAGGTTTCCGTGGTCGTTGTAGAGGCTGACCAGGCCGTGCAGCGCGGTCCAGAGCAGGAGACCGGCCTGCCACTGCCGTTCCGCCGTGGCCGCGCCGCCGGTGACGGCCGCCAGGGACACCACCACGGCCTCCAGCGGTTCGGCTCCGGCGCCGTGTGCCGAGCCGGGGACGAGGTCGTCCGGCATCCGTCCGCCGAAGAGGGTGCGGTAGTGGCCGGGCTGGTCCACTCCCCAGCGCACATAGGCCGCGCACCGGGCGACCAGGTCGGCCAGCGGGTCCGGGGCGGGGCGCGCGGCCTCGTTCATCAGCCGGCCCAGTTCCTCGTAGCGCAGCCGCAGTACGTGCTGGATCAGCGAGCTCAGGTCGGGGAAGTGGCTGTAGATGCTGGCCGGTGCCACGCCGACCTCCCGCGCGACCTGCCGCAGGGTCAGCGTCTCCGGCTGGTCGAGGGTGGCCAGCAGCTTCGCCGTGGCGTCCACGAGCTGGGCCTTGAGTACCTGCCCCTGTCCGCGCGGATTGCGGCGACGGGGAGCGGACCGCTCCTGAGGCGCCATCTTCATCCCTTCCGACCAGTGTGAACGGCTGAGCAACAGGCGTTCACCGTACAGGCCCCCGCGTCTTGACATCCCTAACCAACGGTTGTTTAGTTATGTCGCCAACGGTTGTTCAGTCAAAGGATGTTCGATCATGCGTATCGCCATACTCGGAGCGTCGGGACGGACCGGCGGCACCCTCGTCGACCAGGCGCTGGAGCGGGGGCACGAAGTCGTGGCCCTGGTCCGCACACCGGCCAAGGTCACCGTGCCCGCGTCGCGGCAGGTGGAGGTCCGGACGGCGGACGTCACCGTCCCGCGGAGCTTTCCCGGCCTGAGCGACGTCGACGTGGCCGTCTCGGCCATCGGCATCGGCAAGGGCGACGGGCCGGGCGCGCTGGTCGCCGGGGCCAGGGCGCTCGCGGCGGCGGACGTGCGCACGGTGTGGCTCGGCGCACTGGGTTCGGGAGTGTCCAGCCGGTCGGGCGGATTGATCTACGCCGGGGTGATGCGGATGTTCGTCGGCTCGGAACTGGCCGAGAAGGCCGAGGCCGACGAGGTCGCCCTGGCCGCCGGCGCCACCGTCTTCCACGCCCCGGACGTCACCGACGGCCCCCTCAGTCCCACCCGCCGCACCATCCCCCTGGCGGAGCTGCGGCGCCCCCTGCTGCCGCCCCGCATCTCCCGCGTCACTCTGGCGGCCCTGCTGCTGGACGAGGCGGAGGCGGGCACGTACGGCGCCGAGATCGTCGTGCCCCGGAGCTAGGGGCAGTCGCAAGAACCGCCGTAACCGCACCGAAAGGTCATCATGAGCGCGTTCGCAGGAAAAGCAGGACTCGTCACGGGCGCCGGAAGCGGCATCGGCCGGGCGACGGCGATCGAACTGGCCCGGCAGGGCGCCGCCGTCACGGTCACCGACATCGACGAGGCCACCGCCGCCGAGACCACCGAACTGATCAGGAAGGACGGCGGACGGGCCCAGGCCCTCCCCGTCGACATCACCGACGAGGACGCGGTCCGCACGGCCGTCGAGCGTACGGTCGAGACGTACGGCGGCCTCGACTTCGCCGTGAACAACGCCGGCCTGGACTCGCACCACCGCAGGCTCGACCGGATGACCGCGGCCGAGTTCGAGCACGTGGTCCGCGTCAACCTGACCGGGACCTTCCTCTGCCTGAAGTACGAACTGCCCGCGCTGCACGGCCGAAGCGGCGGCGCGATCGTCAACGTCGCCTCCAACGGCGGTCTGTACGCGATCCCGACCGCCCCCGCCTACGTGGCCGCCAAGCACGGCGTCGTCGGCCTCAGCAAGGTCGCCGCGGTGGACTACGCGCCGCAGGGCATCCGCGTCAACGCCGTCTGCCCCGGCCCGACCCGCACTCCCGGTTTCGAGCGGGTGGCAGCGGGCACCGACATGATCGCGATGCAGTCGGCGATGACCCCGCTCGGCCGTATGGCCACCTCGGAAGAGGCGGCAGCCGCCGCGGTCTGGCTCTGCTCGGACGCCGCGTCCTACATCACCGGCGTCGCACTGTCGGTCGACGGTGGGCGGCGGGCGTGAGGGTCGTGGCGGTCGAGGAACACATGGCCACCGAGGCGTTCCTGCGCGCCGCGCACGGGCTGGACGTCGCGCCCGGTGACCAGGCCGAGATGAACGGCATGCGCACCATGGAGAGCGACCCGGCCTTCCGCACCCGGCTCACCGACCTCGCCGCCCGGCTGCGGGAGATGGACGCGCTCGGCCAGGACATGGCGGTGCTGAGCCTGAACCCGCCCGGGGTGCAGGCGTACCCGGCCGCCGACGCGGTGCCACTGGCCCGGGAGTTCAATGACGCGCTGGCCGAGATCGTACGGCGGCACCCGGACCGGTTCGGCGGACTGGCCACGGTGACTCCGCAGGCCCCGGAGGCAGCGGCCACCGAGATCGAACGTGCCATGGGCGCGCTCGGCCTCAACGGCATCATGATCAACTCTCACACCGGCGGGCACTACCTGGACGAACCGCGATTCGCCCCGCTGCTGGCGGCGGCCGAGGCGAGCGGGGCGCCGGTCTATCTGCACCCCCGGGTGCCGAGCATGCTCGGCCCCTACCTGCCTCATGGGCTGCTCGGGGCGATCTGGGGCTACCAGGCCGAGGCCGGCCTGCACGCCATGCGGCTCATCCTCAGCGGCACGCTGGACCGTCATCCAGGGCTGACCGTCGTCCTCGGCCATCTCGGCGAGGGCGTGCCGTACTGGCTGCGGCGGATCGACAACCGGCACGCGTTCGCCGCCGCGACGGCCGGCGCGGCGACGCCGATGCCACGGCTGTCACTGACACCGAGCGAGTACTTCCGCCGCAATTTCGTGCTCACCACGAGTGGCATGGACGACCCGGACGTCCTGGGTCTGGCCTTGCGCGCGGTGGGCGAGGACCGCGTGATGTTCGCGGTCGACCACCCGTACGAGGACCCGAGGGCGGCCCTGGACTTCCTGCGGAACACCCCGCTGACCGACGGCCGGCGCACGGCGATCGCCCACCGGACGGCGGAGCGGGTGTTCAACCTGACCGGGTGAGCCGGGCCGGACCTTTGTCAGACGGGCCTAGTAACTGTCGTAGCTCGGCCTGCCGTTCGGCCGGTAGACGCCGACGACGGTGCCGCCCTTCGTCGTCGAGACGCTGACCGGCTCCAGCGCGGTGGGGACCGCACCGTCGGCGAACAGCCGCTTGCCGGTGCCGATGATCACCGGGTGGATGGTCAGCCGGTACTCGTCGACGAGGTCGTGCCGCATGAGGGTCTGGGCGAGGTCGCCGCTGCCGACGACGTTGATGTCGCCGCCGTCGGTCGTCTTGAGCTTGCGTACGGCATCGGCGACGTCGCCCTCCAGCAGGGTGGAGTTCTGCCAGTCGAGGGACGTCAGGGTCCGGGACGCCACGTACTTGTCCATGCTGTTCATCCGGTGGGTGAACGGGTTGCCGGGATCGGCGGTCGGCCAGTACGACGCGAAGATCTCGTACGTCTTGCGGCCGAGCAGCATCGCGTCGGAGTGCTCGTACCAGCCGGCGATGGCCGTGCCGACCTCCTCGTCGTCCACCGGCTTCTGCCAGCCGCCGTGCCGGAAGCCGCTCTCGGCATCCTCGTCCGGACCACCCGGCGCCTGCATGACGCCGTCCAGCGTCAGGAAGGTGCAAACAATGACCTTGCGCATGGTGCGCTCCCTTCGTCGAGGGGTAGACCACGCGACGACCGGAAACTCATCGGCGGAACTCGGGTCGCTCCGGCCACCCCCCGTCCGGGTACTCTCTCGGGGTGACGCAGCACCGTGTTTCCGAGGAGCGGCGGCCCGCGAACGAGGGACGCAAGGCCGCTGCCCGTAACCGGGCGGCTCTGGTCGCCGCCGCACGGGCGGTCTACTCGGAGTACGGCCTGGACGCTCCGCTCTCCGCCATCGCGCGTCGCGCCGGGGTCGGCCAGGGGGTCCTGTACCGGCATTTTCCCGACCGGGAGGCCGTGGCGACCGCGGTGCTGGAGGAGAACGTCCGGGAGGTGGAGCGGACGGCCGCGGCTCAGGACACGGACCTGCCACGCGTGCTCGGCGTCCTGACCTGGCACCTGACGGAGTCGGCGGCGTTCATCGGCCTGCTGCACGCCGACGGGGCGGGCAGCCCGTCCAGTGTCCCCTCCTACGCGCACGACCTGTCCGAGCGGGTCGAGCGTGCCCTGCGGGCGCGGCTGCCGGACGGTCACCGGCTGGCCGCGGCGGACGACGACCTCATGATCGCCATTGCCATGGTCTCCGGTGCCGTCACCGGCCCCACCCGCGACCAGCGGGAACGCCGGGCACGGGCGGCATGGCGGCTTCTCGGCGTCGAGGTGGGGCCGGTGCGCCCCTTCGCGGAGTGACGAAGCGCAGGCGTCAGCCGCCGTTGGACTGGCGGATGCCCTTGCCCAGTGCGTCGAAGCTGTAGAGGTAACCTCCGCTCGGCCCGCTCACGGTCATGTAGGCCCTGGTTCCGCCGGGCGTGATGGCCACGTTGGTCGCCGATTCGAGCCCGCGGGCGGCGCGGGCCGGAACGGTCACGGTGGCCAGGCGCTCACCGTACTTGTCGTAGACCGCCATCGCGGGGCGCCCGTGCAGGCCTTGGTACAGATTGCCGTCCGCGTCCACCGCGATCGAGTCGGTCTGGGCGATCCCGCCGTCGACCCGGATGGCGGTGTGCCGTGAGGCCACCCCGCCCTTGCCGTCCAGGAGGAGGTAGGAGACGCGGTTCTGCGTCAACTCGCTGAACCACAGCCCGCGGTGGTCCGCGTCGAAGGAGATGCCGTTCGGCGACGCCAGACCGTCCGCCAGGACGGCGGCCTCCTTTCCCGCGCGGTCGATCCGCACCACTCGGCCCTTCGCCTCGCCCTCGGACATGCCGCGTGAGTCGCTGACGTACAGGTTTCCCTCCCGGTCGAAGGCGAGGTCGTCGGGGTTCATCCGTGATCCGTCGACCTCGCCGGAGAAGAAGGTCCGCGGGTCGCCGCCGTCCGGGGCCAGACTCACGATGTCTCCGTGGGAGAAGTCGGTCAGGTAGATCCGTCCGTCGTACGGGCTGAACTGGGCCGAGGTGTAGGTGCCGCGAGCGTCCGTGTGGACGGGCTCCGACGTCCTCTTCCGGACATTCACCCGCAGAACCTTCGGCTCGCCCGCCGGCGCGGTGACGTCGACGACGAGCAGTTGGCCGTCCTCGTCGAAGACCGGCCCCTCCAGCAGGGTCATCCCGGTCTGCTCGTGCACCTCCGTCAGGCGCATGACCTGTTGGGCGCGGATGGTCCGGTCACCTCCGGAGGTGCCCGGGTCCAGCGGCGCACCGGCGGTCTGCGTGCCGCACCCCGCAAGGGCCAGCGCGCCGAGGGTGACGAGCCCGGCCAGGGGCCGGATCGGGAGGCGTCGCATGTGCATCACTCATCCTGTCCGAAAGTATGCGGAAGCAACGTACAGCCAACCGGACAGCACTGTCCGGTTCTTGCTACGGTACTGCATGGCTGCTCAAGTCCCGTCGGTTCCGCCCCGGTTCACGGGCGCGTGGCTTCCTGACGGTGAAGCGGAAGGAACAGGGTCCCCCCACATGGCACATTCACAGGAGCTGACTCCCGAGGCACTCGCCGAACTCAGGGAGCGGTACCGGCGCGAGCGGGAGCGACGCGTACGCCCCGACGGCACCCGGCAGTACCTCGGCGCGGACGCCGAGTTCGGCTACTACGCCGCCGACCCCTACGCGGGGGAGACGGACGGGCGCGAGCCGGTGCGGGACCGGGTGGACGTCGCGATCGTCGGCGGCGGATTCGGCGGCATCCTCGCGGGGGCGCGGCTGCGGCAGCAGGGCGTCGCGCGCGTCCGCGTCATCGAGAAGGGCGGCGACCTCGGGGGCACCTGGTACTGGAACCGCTACCCCGGCATCCACTGCGACATCGAGGCGCACGTGTACCTGCCGATGCTGGACGAGACCGGCTACGTACCGGAGTGGAAGTACGCCCCCGGCGAGGAGATCCGCCGGCACGCGGTGCGTATCGGCGAGAAGTTCGACCTCTACGCGGACGCCCTGTTCTCCACCGCGGTCACCTCGCTCTCCTGGGACGACACGAGCGGGGCGTGGATCGTCGAGACCGACCGGCAGGACGAGTTCCGGGCGACCTACGTCGTCACGGCCACCGGAACCCTGTCGGAGCTGAAGCTGCCGGGCATCCCCGGCATCGAGAAGTTCGAGGGCCACACCTTCCACACCTCGCGCTGGGACTACTCCTACACCGGCGGCACTCCGGACGGCGGTCTGACCGGCCTCGCGGACAAGCGCGTGGGCGTGGTGGGGACCGGCGCCACCGGCGTCCAGGTCGTTCCGAAACTGGCCGAGGACGCCGGACATCTCTACGTCTTCCAGCGGACTCCGTCCACCGTGGACGTGCGCGGCAACCGCCGTACCACCGCTCGGGACGTCGGCGCCGACCGTGCCGGCTGGGCCGCCGAGCGCCGCGACAACTTCCTGCGCGTCGTCTCGGGGGAGGATGCGGAGGAAGACCTCGTCGCGGACCAGTGGACGGCGGCGGCCGGTCTCCTGGAGAAGCTGCTGCCGAGCTTTCGCCGGCAGGGCGACCGGGCGGCGTTCGAAGCGGCCTACGAGGTCGCGGACGCCGCCAGGATGAACCAGATCCGCGCCCGAGTCGACGACGTCGTCACCGACCCGGACACGGCGGACCGGCTCAAGCCCTGGTACCGGTACGCCTGCAAGCGCCCGACCTTCTCCGACCTGTACCTCCAGGCGTTCAACCGGGCCAACGTCACCCTCGTCGACACGGCGGACACCCATGGCATCGAGCGGATGACCGAGCGCGGTGTCGTGGTCGGCGGCACCGAGTACCCCCTCGACTGCCTCGTCTTCGCCACCGGGTTCTCCGTCGGCGTCTCCGGCGTCCACTCGGGCCGGCTCCCCGTGCGGGGCCGCGGCGGCGTCCGGCTGCGGGACGCGTGGGCCGAGCGTGGCCCACGCACGCTGCACGGATTCACCAGCAACGGCTTCCCCAACCTGATCCAACTGGGCGGGGTGCAGAGCGCCAGCAGCGTCAACTACACCCACGTACTGGACGAGCACGCCGTCCACGGCGCGGCGCTCATCGCGGCCGCGCAGGCGCGGGGCGCCGTCATCGAACCGTCCCGCGAAGCCGAGGAGGCATGGATCGCCGCCCTGGCCGAACACGCCCCCGACCATGCCTGGTTCCACGCCGAATGCACCCCCGGCTACTACAACGCCGAGGGACGCGGCAGGCCGAACGGCCCCACCGCCTACCCGCACGGCGCCGTCGCGTTCCACGAACTCCTCAAGCGGTGGCGCGAGGAGTCCATCGACGAAATCCTCATCCCCGGGACACCCGCGCGGGGGTAGGTTCCGGCTGCTGTTGGCTTCGGGGGAGGTCGGTGCCGTATCAGACCGCGGACCAGCCGTCGTCGACGGGCAGGATCGCTCCGTTGATATTGCTCGCGGCGTCCGAGGCGAGGAACAGGATGGCCGCCGCCTGTTCCTCCGGCTGCGACACACGGCCGAGATTGACGAAGTGCGGACCGAGCACCGCCGGGCCGTGTGCCGTCCGGTCGGCCGCCACCGCGATGGCGGTCGCGGTGCCGCCCGGGCAGACGGCGTTGGCGCGGATACCGTCCTTGCGGTACATCACCGCCAGCGACTTCGTCAGTCCCACCACACCGTGCTTGGACACCGTGTAGGCGGCGCCCGCCGCGCTGCCGCGCAGGGCGGCCTCGGAGGCGGTGTTCACGATGGCGCCGCGGCCCGCGGCCAGCATGTGCGGCAGTACGGCGCGGGCGAGCAGGAAGGGTGCCGTGAGGTTGACCCTGATGACCCGCTCCCATTCGGCGTCACTCACGTCGGCCGGCGCCGACATGCTGTCCATGATTCCCGCGTTGTTCACCAGGACGTCCACGCCGCCGAACCGCTCCACGGCCGTGGCGGCCACCTGGTCGACGACGGCCTGCTCGCTCAGGTCGCCCGTGACGGCCACCGCGGTGCCGCCCGACCGCTCGACCTCCTCGACGGTCGCCGCAGCACCTTCGGCATTGAGGTCCGCCACCACGACGCGGTCGCCCTGGGCGGCGAAGGCCAGCGCGGCCGCGCGGCCGATGCCCGATCCCGCTCCCGTGACGATCACGCTGCGTCCGTTCAGGCCCATGGTCATCAACTGCTCCGTTCGAAGAATCGCCGAGGCGGCGGACTGCTGCCCCACCGTGCCGGCACTCTACAAGTTTATGTCTCGCAGTGACATAAAGTCGTGGGGCAGAATGCCCACGACACCGATCACCGGCGCCGGAGGGCCAGATGACCGCAGCCCGTGGACGGACGGGGCGACCGCCGCTGACCGACGAACGCAAGGCCGCCATCCGGCTGGAGATCGCTCGCGCCGCGGTCGGCCTGTTCATCGCCCAGGGCGTCGCCGCGACCACGGGCGAGCAGATCGGGCAGGCGGTCGGCGTCTCGGCACGGACGGTCTGGCGGTACTTCCCGACCAAGGAGAGCTGCGTACGGCCGCTGTTCTCGACCGGCATCGACATGATCGCCGCCGCGCTGCGGGAGTGGCGTCCCGGCAGGCCCCTCCAGGAGGCCTTCGACCACGTGTGGACCAACGACGAGGAACTGACCGGACCGGACGTCGGTGCCCTGCTCCGGCTGACCCGCACCGAACCGGGCCTGCGCGCGGTCTGGCTGCAGACCCGCGACGAAGCGGAACCCGCCTTCGCGCGCGCCCTCGCCGAGCGCGCCGGGCTGCCCGGCGACGACGTACGGCCTGCCGTCTGGGCCGCCATGCTCAACGCCGCACTGCGCGCAGCCGTCGAACACCACGCCTACCGATCGGCTGAGCCGGACTCCGGCCCCACGCCCGCCCGAGCCGACCTCGCAGCCACTCTGCGCACCGCCTTGGGTCTCGCGGCGGCCGGGCTCACCTGACTCGGACATCGGCCAGGATGACGCGCCCTGGCCGCCCGCCGGTCGTCCGGGCGGAACCGAGGTGCCTCGGCGGGCCCCGGTCGGGTAGCGTGCGGGCCATGTCGAGTCCTGAGTCGGACGAGGTGGGGGCTTTCGGTCACGCCGTCAGCCCCCTGAACCACTGAGCGCACAGCCCTGCCGTCGCGCCGCATTCCGCGGTGGGACGAGTGCCCCTGGGGGCCGACCGCGGTGACGAGAAGACCTCCTCGTGCCTCTCCTCACCTCGGAGCCACTCGATGCCTTTCCCGCTGTACCTGCTTGCCCTGGCCGTCTTCGCCATGGGCACCTCGGAGTTCATGCTCGCCGGTCTCTTGCCGGACATCGCCTCGGACCTCGACGTCACCGTCGGGACCGCAGGCACGCTCACCTCGGCCTTCGCGGTCGGCATGGTCGTCGGCGCCCCCCTGGTGGCCGCGCTTGCCCGCACTTGGCCCAGGCGCTCCAGCCTTCTGGGGTTCATCCTCGCCTTCGCCGCGGCCCACGCCGTGGGCGCCACCACCGCCAACTTTCCGGTGCTGTTCACGACCCGGGTCGTCGCCGCGCTCGCGAACGCGGGGTTCCTCGCCGTCGCTCTGACGGCCGCCGCCGCTCTGGTCCCGCCCGACAGGAAGGGGCGTGCGCTGGCCGTACTGCTGTCGGGCACGACGGTGGCCACGGTCGCCGGTGTCCCCGGCGGATCGGTACTCGGCGCGCTGCTCGGCTGGCGGGCCACCTTCTGGGCCGTGGCCGCCCTCTGCCTGCCCGCCGCCATCGGCATCCTCGCCGGACTCCCCGCACACCGTGCACGGAACGAAACGACTGACGGACCCGCCCTGCGAACGGAGCTCGCCCAGCTCACCAGGCCGCGATTGACCCTGGCGATGCTGCTCGGCGCGCTGGTGAACGCGGCGACGTTCGCGAGCTTCACCTTCCTCGCCCCCGTGGTGACCGGCACCGCCGGGCTGGACGAGCTGTGGATCCCTGTCGTCCTGGTGCTCTTCGGTGCCGGTTCCTTCGTCGGCGTCACCGTCGCCGGGCGGCTCTCCGACCGGCGCCCCGGCCTGGTCGTCACGGCCGGCGGTCCGCTGCTGCTCCTCGGCTGGCCTGCCCTGGCCCTGCTGGCCGACGAGCCGGTCGCCCTGTTCCTCCTCGTGTTCACGCAGGGCGCGCTGTCCTTCGCGTTGGGCAGCACGTTGATCACCCGGGTTCTCTACGAGGGCGCGGGAGCCCCCACCATGGCCGGCTCCTACGCGACCGCCGCCCTCAACGCCGGCGCCGCCGTAGGCCCCCTCGCTGCCGCGACCACCCTCACCACCGCGGCCGGGGACCGCGGCCCGCTGTGGACAAGCGGCCTCCTGGTCGCTGTCGCCCTGCTCATCGCGCTCCTCTCCCGTGCCGTGATCACCACTGGCCAAGGCGTCGAGACGCTCCAGTGACGCGCGTGGGGAACCGCCAACCGCCTTCGGCCATGACGCGGCGGTGCTCGCGAGGGGCGCCGTGCGGGGGCTCAGCCTGTGACGGCGGCGGTGGTCCCGGCTGACGCGGTGACGGCCGCGACGGTTCGGAGCACCGCGGTGTTCACCGCTTCGGCGCCCCAACTGGACTGCTCGAGCTGCTTTCCGCGCCGGTGGACCGCGCCGGACCACGGGATCACCCGGTGCAGGCCCGGCAGGGTGCCGCTCGCGGAGAGCAGGCCGGCCAGCGCCGCCGTACGGTCGTCCGGCTCCGCCCCGTCGACGAGGACCGCGCGCACGCGTGCCACCAAGGCATCCTTGTGCCCGGTGTCGGCGGGGCGCATGACCGTCGTACGGATGACGCCCAGCCTGCGCCTGCTCTCGCGGCGCAGCATGCCCCGCTCCACGAGGCGGTCGAGCACGGTCTCGCGCAGCCGCAGCCCGGTGCCGAGCTCGATGAGGAGGGTCTGCACGCCGCGCACGCGTTCGGCGACCTTCTCGGCTGCGGCCCGCAGGACGGGATCGGACGGTGGCTCACCTTCGACGGCGTGCACCCGCAGGCCGTTCAGTCCCTTGTCCGCCTCGTCGACCCTGACGCGGCCGGACCGGGCGAGTTCGACGAGCACGGCGCCGCCCAGGGTGTAGTACAGCGTGCCGGCCCCCGCGACCGTGCCCGACCTGTCGTCGAACATCAGCAGCATCAGGTCCTCGACGAGGAGCGGGTCTTCGCGCATGGATCCTCTTCCGTCTTCCGCCATCGGGCCCCGCACCTGCAAGTACGACTTGCCTGCCGGGAAAGCCAAGGGTAACTTTCCCAGTAGGAAAGTCCAGCGGGACGCAACAACACACGGGGAGGCGGTGACCGTGAGCACACCGGTCGACGCGGAACAGGCATGGAGGGACCTGCAGCGCATTCGGGTGCCGCAGGAGCGGGTGTACGACGAGGTCGAGCGGTCGGCGTCCGGCGGGCCCGGCGCGACCTGGGCGACGGCCTCGATCATGTGGGTCTTCCTGGTCGTCACCGGTCTGGAGCTGCCCAAGTGGGGTGTCTGGCTGGCGCTCGGCGGATATCTCGTGGTGCTGGGCGCGCTGGCCCGGACCTACAGCCGCAGGAGCCGGGTCCGCCTGCACCACTCCCGCTGCGACTGGCGGATGCTCGCGAGCTTCGTCGCGGGAGCGGTGGTGACCGGCGGGACGATCGTGCTGTCGGGCCGGCTGGTCGAACCTCTGGAGCCGATGACGGGCGCGTTGGTCCGGGCCACGGTCTCGGCGTCCGTGTTCGTCCTGTTCGTCGGGCCGTTGACCCGGTGGTCGATGAGCTCCCTGCGAGGCCGAGAGGGACGGCCGGCCGGCGAGGGGGCGGGCAGGTGAGTGTTCCCGCCGGCTTCGACGAACTGATCCATCCCGCCACCCGGCTGTCGGTGGTCGCGCTGCTCGCCGCCACCGAATGGGCCGACTTCGCCTTCGTGCGCGACAGCCTCTCGCTCAGCGACTCCGCGCTCTCGAAGCAGCTCCACACCCTGGAAGAGGCCGGATATCTGGAGCTCCGCAAGGTGGGCGGCGGCCGCAAGCGGCGTACGAACGTGCGGCTGACGGACCGGGGGCGCGGCGCGTTCGAAGGACACGTCGCGGCCCTGCGGGCGATCGTCGAGGGCACCGGCACACCGGCACCGGCACGGCAGCATCCGACGGAGGCGGCACGGTGACGCGCCGGCACACGTCCGAACAGGCCGTCGTCGAGACCCGCGGCGTGACGATGACGTACGGCGGTGTCGACGTCCTGCGCGGTGTGGACCTGGACATCCACCGCGGCGAGGTCTTCGCCCTGCTGGGGCCCAACGGCGCCGGGAAGACCACCACCGTCGAGATCCTGGAGGGCTTCCGGCGGCGTTCCGCCGGTGACGTCCGCGTCCTGGGCACCGACCCGGAGCGGGGCTCCGACGGCTGGCGCGGACGGATCGGACTGGTCCTGCAGTCCTGGCGCGACCATCCCCGCTGGCGGGTCGCCGAACTGCTCACGCACTTCGCGACGTACTACCCCGACCCGCGCGACCCCGCCGAACTGCTGGCGCTGGTCGGCCTCGACGAGCAGGCCGGCCGGCAGGTGAACCGGCTCTCCGGCGGTCAGCGCCGGCGGCTGGACGTCGCGCTCGGCATCATCGGCCGCCCCGAGCTGCTCTTCCTCGACGAGCCGACCACCGGCTTCGACCCCGAGGCGCGGCACGAGTTCCACCTCCTGGTCGAGCGGCTGGCCCACGACGAGGACGTCACCGTGCTGCTCACCACCCATGACCTGGTGGAGGCGGAGCGGCTCGCCGACCGGATCGCGATGCTGGTCGGCGGCCGTATCCGTGCCTGCGGCACCCCGGCCGAACTGGCCCGGCGGGCCGCTGCCGAGGCCGAGGTCCGCTGGACGGCCGACGACGGGACGCCTCGGCGCGAACGCACGGCGGACCCGTCGAAGCTGGTCTGGGAACTCCACCGGGACGCGGACGGGCCGATTCCCGGTCTGGAGGTCCGCCGCCCGACGCTGGAGGACACCTACCTGCACATGGTGCACCGAGCGGGCGATGGCCCGGAGGGGGAGACGCGGGCCGCATGAGGGGAACGAAGGGAACACCCATGACGGGGCACTGGCGTGCCGGACTCCAGCGCGGCGGCATCGAACTGCGTCAGCTGCTGCGCAATCCGAAGGAGCTGTTCGGCCATCTGACCAACGTGGTCGTCGCGCTGGCCGTCGCCGCCTTCGTCGGCGACGACGTGCCGGGCACCCGGACGCCGATGGCCCATCTGGTGCTGGCCGGCTTCGCCGCCTACCTGCTGTTCCAGATCGGGCTGGTCAGCCTTCCGCAGATCCTCGTGACCGAGCGCGAGGAGGGCGCCCTGCTGCGGCTGCGCGCCACCCCGGGCGGGATACGGGCGTACCTCGTCGCCAAGTGCGTGCTGGTGGTCGTCACCGCGCTCGGCACCCTGGCCCTGCTCCTGCTGACGGCGGCCGTGTTCGTGGACGGGCCGCTGCCGCACGGACCGGCCGGCTGGCTGACCCTGCTGTGGGTCACCACGCTCGGGCTGCTCGCCGTCGTACCGCTGGGCGCGGCGATCGGCGCCGTACTGCCCAACCCGCGCGAGGCGCTGGCGCTCATCATGCTGCCGGTGATGGGGCTGCTGGTCACGTCAGGGACGGTGTTCCCGATCACCTCACTGCCCGTGCCGGTCCAGCAGGTGGCCTCGGTCTTCCCGCTCAAGTGGATGGCGCAGGGCCTGCGTTCGGCGCTGCTGCCCGATGCGGCGCGCACCGCCGAGGCGGCAGGATCCTGGGAGCTGCCCATGGTCGCCCTGGTCCTCACCGCCTGGACCGTCCTCGGCTTCCTCCTCGCCGTCCCCCTGCTGCGCCGCGCCGCCCGCCGCGAGTCCGGTTCCCGCCTGAGCGCACGCCACCGCAGGGCGGAACAGAGCGGGGCCCTGTCCGCGTAGGTGCGGGCCGGGAGGGTGGAGAGCAGGTGGTCCTCCGGGCGGGCGGGGTCAGGCATAAGGAGCGCGTGGGCCGGCGGCGGAAGTCGACGCGGTGATGGCCCGGGACAGGCCAGTCGGGCCGGACCGGCGGCGCGCCCCACACTTCGAATTCGAAGCAGTAGACTCCGTTCATGCCTGATTCACCGCCCTCGCTCGACCCTGTGCAGCTCGGCGCCTACTTCGACCTCATCGAGGTGACGAGCCTGCTCCGGCATGCGGTCGAGCAGCAGCTGCGCGAAACCGGCGATCTCAGCTATGTGCAGTTTCAGCTCCTGGCCCGGCTCGGGGACTCGCCGACGGGCAGCCACCGCATGACCGACCTGGCCGACGGTGTCGTCTACAGCCGCAGCGGCCTGACGTACCAGGTCGGTCTCCTCGAAAAGGACGGCTTGGTCGTCCGCGCTCCCTCGCCGGACGACGAGCGGAGCATCACGGTCACCATCACCGGTGCCGGGCGCGAGCTGCTGGCGAAGGTGCTGCCGGGGCACGTCGAGGTGGTCAGCGGCCTCCTGTTCGCACCGCTTTCGCGCGACGACGTCCAGACGCTCGCCGGCCTACTGGCGCCGGTGCGCGACCACATGCGCTCGACGCCACCCCGCTCGGCCGCGCCTCGCCGCCGCAGAGGGAGACCGTGAAGGCCGAGGTCTCCACGGGTGCCGGTCGGCAGCCCGTCGCAGGTCGGACACCGTCAGGCGGCCGGGCGCGTCAGCAGGCGCCGCGATGCGCTCGATGCGATATCCGGCTAGGAACGGCGAGGAGCCTCACACGGTGAACTCCCTTATCACCGTGTCCCGGAACACCGCCCCGCCATCGACGGTGAACAGCGCGAGCCGGTCGTCGATGAGGTACGGGAACGCCTCCGAGGTGTGCACATCACGCCCGTCGTCCACGAACATCTCCACCGACGTGCGGTCCACCAGAACCCGCAGCCGCACCCGCCGCGCCGACGGATCGAACGGGCTCCTGCTCTCCTGCCAGCGCCCCGAGGCGTCCGGGTTGACGGTGGGCCTGCGGTTGAGGAAGGCGTAGTCGCGGTAGACCCCCGCGTCGACGTGGCGGCCGCCGTCGTTGGAGCGGCGCAGTTGGAGACCCGCACCGGTGAGCTGGTCCCAGGTGATCTCGCAGCTCACCTCGTAGGCGGTGCCGCGGTAGTCGAGTACACGTGTGCCCTCGACCGCGAGGTCGCCCAGCCGCACCGTGCGCGAGACGTAGCGGTCCAGGGCGGCGATCGGGCGGGAGGCGAGGTAGTGGGTGCCGGTGGCGGCGCGCTTGAGGGTCACCTCGCGGACGATGGAGTCGGTGCCGTTGAAGCCGTCGGTGTCGATGGTGGGTGTGATGTTGGCGTAGTCCCAGTTGTTCAGCCAGCCGATGGCGTAGCGGGCGCGCTCGTCCAGGATGCCGCCGCCGTCCCGTTTCTCGAAGGTGACGGCGCCGTACCAGTCCCAGCCGTGGTCCAGCCACTGCGGGTCCGGCGCGTCGGGGACGAAGGCACTGCCGTCGAAGGCGCCGGTCCAGTAGGCGTAGGTGTTGGGCAGCCCGGCGCCCTTGGCGTTGGCGCTCACGCCGAGCACCCACTTCACGGTGCCGTCCTCGGAGGTGATCCGGAACAGGTCGGGGCACTCCAGGACGCCGATGCCGTCCTTGACGAACCCGCCGGCGTACGTCCACGCCTTGAGGTCGGCCGAGTGGTAGAAGCCCACCTTGTTGTTCTCGGCGAGCGCCATCACCCACCGGCCGCGCTCCTCGTCCCGGATCACCTTCGGGTCGCGGAAGTCGCGGCCGCCCGGATTGGGCAGCACCGGGGCGGTGCCGTGAGGGCGGAAGGTGCGGCCGCCGTCGGTGGAGTAGTACAGGTACTGGGCCTGCGCACCGCCTGCCGGTTCCATGGTCGCGAGCACGATCACCGCGCCGGCACCGAAGCCCGCCGTGTCGCCCGTGTCCACCACCGCCGACCCCGACCAGACGTCCCCGCCCGGCGTGGTGTCCTTCGGGACGGCGATGCCGCGGTCGGTGAAGCGGACCAGGTCGGTGCTGGTGGCCAGGCGCCAGGCGGTGCCCGCCGTGGTGCCGCCGGCGACGTAGTCCGGGTTGTACAGGTAGTAGTAGTGGTACTCGCCGTCGATCCAGACCGGACGCTGCGGGTCGTTCTTCCACTGGTCGGGGACGGTGAAGTGGTACGCGGCCCGGTAGCGGGCGCAGGCCGGGGCGGCGGCCCGGGGTTTCGCGGCGGCGGTGCCCGCCGTGGGGAGCAGCGCGGCGCCCGCACCGGCGGCGGACCCGGCGAAGAGCGCTCGTCTGGACAGTCCACGCATCACACATCGTTCCTCTCGATCGAGCGAGCCCCGGAATCAGAGGCTCCGAACGGCGGCTCTCGTGGAACCAGGACTGTAGACCTAACTCGTTAAAGGTCAAGTGGTTCCCGAGTCTTGACAGGGCTGCGGCGGGGTTCCCATCATCATCGGCATCAGCTCTCGACTAACACGAGTTAGGTACGTCCGATGACCGACTCGCACACCCGCCGCAGCCTGCTGCGGTACGGCGCCTACGGGGCGGCGGCCGCCGCACTGGCCGGTGCCGCTGCCTCTTGGGACCGGCTCACCGCGGCCGACATCCCCGGCCGCGACGACGGTTCCCTCGTCGTGGCCACCCTGGGCCCCGCCTACGGTCCGGCCGCCGTGCGCGCCCTCACCGAGGGCTTCGCCGAGCAGTACCCCGACATCAAGCTCCGGATCAACGCGGTGCAGGCCGTCGACTGGTCGGACTTCTTTGCCAAGATCCTCACCCAGATCGCCGCGGGCATGGCCCCCGACCTGGTCTACGTCGCGACGGAGGGCGTGCAGCTGTTCGCGCAACGGCTCGGGGTGCCCCTGGACCACTGGGTCCGGCGGGACGCCGACGAACTGCGGGAGTACTTCGCCGACGTCCACCCCTCACTGGTGGAGTCGATGATGTACGAGGGCAGCCTCTACCAGCTCCCCGTGGAGTTCAACGCGGCCGACATGTACCTCAACCGGCAGGTGCTGCGACGGGCCGGCGCGGAGCGTCCGCCGGCCGACTGGACCCGCGACGACTTCACCGCACTGCTGCGCCGGATGAAGAAGTCGAGCGACTCCCACTTCACGCCGTACTTCTGGACCAACCGGCTGTGGGGCGGAGTGGTGCCCTGGCTCTTCGCCAACGGCACCAACCTTTTGGCCGAGTCCAAGGCGCCCGGCGGCGACTGGCTGTGGGACGCCTTCTACCCGGCGCGACAGCGGCGGGGGCGCGGCGGCGGCTTCCGCTGGACCACACCGCAGGCGACCGGCGCCCGCTTCGAGGAGACGTACGAGTACCTGGCCTCCCTCATCGAGGAGGGCCTGTGTACCCGTCCCGAGGGCGGCAACGGGCAGAACCTGGTCGGCGTGTTCTCCACGGGCCGGGTCGGCGTGACGCCCGCGGGCGGCTTCTGGGCCGGCGGCCTGCACCAGGCGGGGATGCCCGCCGACAGATACGACGTGCAGTACTTCCCACGCTGGCGCACTCAGCGCCACCAGTTCGGCGCTGCCGGCTACGCGCTGCTGCGCACCTCGAAGCGGCAGGAGGAGGCGTGGGAGTTCATCAAGTACGCCGCCCGCAAGGACACCCTGACCCGGCTGTTCACCACCAACCAGACCACCCCGGCGCGCCGCTCGATGCTGACCGCCGACCGCTACCGGGAGACCGGCCCCGAGGGCTGGCGGGTCTTCTACGACACCCTCGACCGCTTCCCCGACACCGGACCCATCCCGGCGCCGCCCCAGGTGGCCGAGGTCGAGCAGGTGCTCCTGAAGCACACCGGCACCGCCCTGTCGTCCCCGCGCGCGGTGCGTCCGGCGCTGCGCCGGCTCCAGGGCGACCTGGAGAAGGCCATGGAGCGTGACGTATGACGCACACTCAGATCACCCCGGTCCGGCCGGAATCGCGGTCCAGGCCACTGGCGGCCGTGGTCCGTCCGTCCGCGCGGGAGCGCGGCACGCGGCTGCTCGCCGCTCTGTTCCTGGCACCGACGATCGTCGGCATCGTCGTCTTCACGGTCGTCCCCATCGTCGGCTCGGTGGTGCTGAGCCTCTTCCACTGGAACGTGATCGACGATCCGAGCTTCGCAGGGGCGGCCAACTACGGCGAGGTCTTCGGCGACTCGACGGTGCTGGTCTCCTTCCGCAACACGCTGCTGTTCATGGTGCTGGCGGTCGCGCTGCAACTGCTGATCGCGCTGGTGCTGGCGATCGCGGTGAACGGGCGGATGCCGGTGTGGCTGCGGTCGGTGTTCCGGTCGGCGTTCTTCTTCCCCCTGGTGCTGTCCGCGGCGTCCATCTCCGTGGTGATGAAGTACCTGTTCAACCAGGACTTCGGGCTGGTCAACTGGCTCGTGGGCCTGGTCGGGATCGCTCCGGTGCCCTGGCTGACCTCGGAGAACGGGGCGATGGCCACGGTGATCCTGGTCTATGTCTGGCAGCAGTTCGGGTTCTCGTTCCTGCTGTTCGTGGGCGGCCTCAACAACATCCCGAAGGAGGTCCACGAGGCCGCCGCCCTGGACGGCGCCACCGGACTCCGCAAGCACCTGCACGTCACCCTGCCGCTGCTGTCGCCGACCCTGCTCGTGGCGTCCGTGGTCGGCATCATCAACGCGCTCCAGGTCTTCGAGCAGCCGTACGTCCTGACCAACGGCGGTCCCGGCGACTCCACCCGCACCGTCGTGATGGTCATCTACGAAACCGCCTTCGAGCAGCTGCGCTTCGGCACCGCGTCCGCGGTGGGCGTGCTGCTGTTCGTGCTGATCATGGCGGTGACCGCCCTCCAGTTCCGGCTCAGCCGGCGTTTCGTCCACTACCAGTGAGCTGGGTGAGTCCCATGAGCCACACGACCCTGACCACCGGCCGGGTGCGTCACTCCCTCGCCCCATGGGCGCGGATCGCCGGACTGGCCGTCTGCGCGCTGCTGACCCTCGGCCCGGTCATCTGGACCGTCTCCACCTCGCTGCGCACTCCGGCGGAGTCGTTCGACCTGCCGCCGCAGATCATCCCCTCGCAACCGACCGGCGAGGCCTACCGCGGAGTCTTCGCGCAGATCGACGTCTGGCTGCTCGCCCTCAACTCGACGCTCGTGACGGCGCTCGTCGCGGTCGGGCAGATGATCACCGCGGGACTCGCCGGATACGCCTTCGCCCGCCTGGAGTTCCGCTTCAAGAAGCCGCTGTTCGCCCTGGTCCTGGCCACCATGATGGTGCCGTTGCAGGTCACCATCGTGCCGGTGTTCCTGGTGCTGAAGTCCATGGGGCTGACCGACACCCTGCTCGGCCTGATCGTTCCGGCGTTCCCCACCGCGTTCGGCACCTTCCTGATGCGCCAGTACTTCATGGGTATGCCGAAAGACCTGGGCGAGGCGGCGATGCTGGACGGAGCGGGCCCGTGGCGGGTGTTCCGTTCGGTGTACGCCCCGCTCGCGGCGCCCGGGCTCGCGATCGTCGGCGTACTGGCCTTCAACTACCACTGGAACGAGTTCTTCCGCCCGCTGATCCTGGAGACCTCCGGCCAGAACTACACCCTTCCCCTGGGGCTGGTCTCCCTCCAGGGCAACCTCGGCACCGGCTCCGTATCGGTGGTGCTCGCCGGTGTGGTGCTGTCCATGATCCCCGCCGTCGCCGTGTTCGTCGTCGGCCAGCGCCCTCTCCGCGAGGGCATCACCTCCGCAGGAGTCAACCGTTGAGCCTCGACAGCGACGCGCCGCGCTTCCGGGTCCGACCGCCCGCCAACTGGATCAACGACCCGAACGGTCCGTTCCGCTGGGGTGACCGGTACCACCTCTTCTACCAGCACAATCCGCACGCGCCGGTGCACGCCGACGTCCACTGGGGCCACGCCTCCAGCCAGGACCTGGCCCGCTGGCAGCACCATCCGATCGCGCTCACCCCGACACCCGGCGGGCCCGACGAGGCGGGCTGCTGGTCCGGCTGCGTGGTCGACGACGACGGAGTCCCGACAGCGGTGTACACGGGCGTCGACCACCACCACACCGGCCTCGGCACCATCTGCCTGGCCCGTGCGGCCGACCCGGGCGACCCGGCGCTGACCGAGTGGAAGCCGTTGCCCGAGCCCGTTGTACCCGGCCCGCCGCCCGGCCTGGACGTGGTGATGTTCCGCGATCCGTTCGTCTTCCGGCACGTCGGCCGCCGCTGGGCCCTGGTCGGCGCGGGTCACGCCGACGGCACGCCCTCGGTCCTGCTGTACGACTGCGACGACCTGGCGGACTGGCGGTTCGCGGGTGTGCTCCTGGACGGTGACGACCCGGTGGCCGTGGACGCGTTCGGCGACCAGGCCGTCGGCTGGGAGTGCCCACAAGCGCTGGTGACCCAGGGAGGGGACTGGGTGCTGGTGGTGTCCCTGTGGGACGGCGACCCGAGCGCGACCGGCTACCTGACGGGCCGTCTGGGACCGTCCCCGGAGCACGGGTTGCGGTTCACCGCCCGCACCGGCGGCCCTCTGGACCACGGTCGTGACTTCTACGCGCCGGCCCTCCTGCAAGAGCCGGAACGGGCCCTGATGTGGGGCTGGTCCTGGGAGTCCCGCGAGCCGGGCGAGGCCGAGCGGGCCGGCTGGGCCGGCGTGCTCACCGCGCCACGTGTCGTCGACGTCCACACCGACGGCAGCCTGCGGATCCTGCCCGCGCCGGAGCTGGACACGCTGCGGGCGCCGGAGCCCTTCGTCACCGAACCGTGCGTCGGCACACGGCTGCCGGACGCGTACGACCTGACGGTCACCGCCCGCACGGTCACAACGGTCCGCCTGGGGGAGGGGCTGGCGCTCCGGATCGACCCCGAGACGGGGGCCCTGACCGTACGGCGCGCCGGGCGGCCCGCGCCGGTCGAGGTCCGGGTGGCGCGCGGCGCGGAGCTGAACGTCCGCGTCCTCGTCGACGGTTCGCTGTACGAGGTGTTCGCGGACGACCGGGCCGTGGTGACCGAACGGGTCTACCGCGGCCCCGGCGACGCCCCCCGACTGACCGTCACGGGAGCCGACGCCACCGTCGCCGCGTGGGAGCTGGTCGGACCGACCCTGAACTGAGCACCGGGCACCGTTGCCACGCCCGCCCCTACACGGTCGGGACCGGACCCACCGACGACCGGGTCACCACCGGGCAGGCCAGACGGCGGACCCTGGCCGGTGGGGTGCGGCCGGTGGTGATGGCGTCGAGGAGGAGGCGGGTGGCGGACTCGCCCATCCCGCGGTGCGGAAGCGCGATGGTGGTGAGGGACGGCGTGAGGAAGGCGGCCATGTGCTCCTGGTCGTCATAACCGATCACCGACAACTCGGCGGGGACGGTGACGCCGAGCCGGGTCGCGGCGTGCAGGACGCCCGCCGCGACCCGGTCGTTGTAGCAGAAGACGGCAGTGGGACGGCGGGCCGGTTCCACCTCGTCGAACAGCCGCATGGCGCCCTCGTATCCGGCGGCGATCTCCCCGCCGGTGCGTACCACCCACTCCTTGGGGACGGTGACGCCCTCGGCGCGCAACGCGTCACGGAAGCCGCCCAGCCGCTCCACGGACGCGATGTCGTCCAGTCCCCCCAGGTAGGCGATCCTGCGGTGCCCGTGGTCGAGCAGCAGCCGGGCCGCCGTACGGCCGCCGGCCCGCTCGGCGGGAACCACGGCGGACAGGGAGCCGTCCTCGGGCAGGCAGTTGGCAAGGACGGAGTGGGTGCGGTGCAGTCCCTCGGGGACGCGGACCCGGCGCAACGACATGGCCGCATAGATGATGCCGTCCACGCGCCGGTCCAGGAGTTCGGCGACGGCCGCGTCCTCCTTGGCGCGGTCGCCGCCGGAATCGATGGTGAGTACGAGGTGTTCGCTGGCCCAGGCCGTCTCCATCGCGCCGCGCAGCAGCCGGCCCGCGAACGGGGAGGACGCGATCTCGTCGGTGACCAGCCCGATCACGGCCGTGCGCCGACGGCGCAGGCCGCGGGCGACGGGGTCGGGCCGGTACCCGAGCTGAGCGGCGGCCAGCCGAATGCGTTCCTGGGTGGCGGGGGAGAGGTTGCCCTCGGCGCGGCCGTTGAAGACGAAGGAGACGGCGGTGTGCGACACGCCGGCGAGCCGGGCGACGTCCCGTGAGGTGGGACGCCCGGTTCCCGTCGTGGGTTTGCCCTCTGCGTTCGTCATGGCACCCGCTGTCCTCTGCTTCCCCCGCCCGTGCGGCTGATCGCTGCTCAGCCTAACGGGAGAGGTCCGGTGCCGACGTCTCCGTACGCCGGTGGTCTGGGCAGCTGCCGGGGGAGCGAGGGCGGGACCGGTGCATCCGGGTCCCGAAGGGGGCTTCGGCCCTCATCGGGCGGAGATCACCGAGGTCGGCGCGGCTCCTGGACCAGCAGGCCCCGCGGAGACCGTACGCGTGGCGACGGACGGACGGCTCGTCGTGGACATCGCGCGGCGGAGCCGCACATCGCGGAAACGGGGATTGCATGTGCCGTAGCGGCATGTGGTCCAGTAGGCGGCGAGCACGACATCGAGAGGTTCCCCCGCATGCCCCTTCCTGCGATTCCCCGCCGGGTCAAGATCGGCGATGCCGCCGCGTTCGCCGGCACCACCCCCCGCGCCATCCGCCACTACCACGCCATCGGGCTCCTCGCCGAACCGGAACGCGGCAGCGACGACCGCCGCCGCTACGGATACGACGACATGGTCCGCCTGCTGTGGATCCGCAGGATGGCCGATGCGGGTATCTCCCTGGATGACATCCACGCCGCCTTCAAGGGCACCACGGACATCGAGCTGTCCCTGGCCCGTCTGGAGGAGGCCCTCGCTGAAAAGGCGGCCGCCATCGAGGCCCAGCGGGCCGCCGTGAACCATCTTATGGAGGCGGGCAGCCCTCTGGGCCTGCTCTCACCGCTGGTCACTGGCCTCCTGCGCGAGCGGTCCCCCGGAGCCCTGCGCTCCGCCGACCTCGACACCCTCCTGGTCACGGAGCGCATCTTCGGCCCTCTGGGCGCCGCCGGCCAAGCCAACCGGTTCATCGTCCTGGCCACCCACCCCGAACTGAGGGCCGAGGAGGACCGACTGGCCGAGGCCGAGACGGCCCTGGACGACACCGTGTCCCCTGACGACTGCCGCGTCGAAGACCTGGCCGCCCAGCGATGTGATCACGAGACCGCCCTGGCAGCCGCCGTCGAAGGATCCGGCCTGGAAGAGGCCCTCGACGTCCTTCTGGACCGGGAGGACGAGCACGCCGGCGAGGAAGGGGACGAGGTGAGGATGAGCGCGATGGAGGCCCTCGGCAAGATGCCGTACGACTTCTCCCCGGCCCGGATCCGGTACGAGGAACGCGTCATCGAACTGCTTCACTCGGCCGATCAGGACGGTGACACGAACCCACCGGCCTGCTGACTGACATCGGCCCCCAGGGCCCGCCAAGAGCGACCCGGGCGGGTGTAGCGGGAGCGTAATTCCGCTTCCCCTGACGGTCGTTGCTGGTCGGCCGGACGGGCTTCAGCGGATGCGGTCGTAGACGAGGGCGAGCGTGCCGTGCTCGCCGGCCGCTTGGCCGGCCAGCGTCCAGCCTCCCCGCGGCAGACCGTCGTCGAAGAGGCGCGGCCCGTCGCCGAGGGTGACCGGGAAGATCGTGAGGGCGAGTCGGTCGACCTCGTCGGCGGCCAGCAGTGCCTGGATGACGCTTGCGCTGGACAGGACGAGGATGTCGCCGCCCTCGGTCTTCCTGAGGTCCGCGGCTGCCTCGGCGGCCGGCTTGTCGACCAGGGTGGTCCGCTCCCAGGGCGCCTGGCTGAGGGTGGACGAGAGAACGACCTTGTCGGTGTCGACGAGCCACTTCGCGAAGCCCTCGTCCCGCGGGTCGGCACCGTCCATGCCGATGACGGTCGGCCAGAAACCGAGGAAGCCCTCGGCGTTGACCCGACCGAGGAGCGCGGTCGTGGCCGACTGCCAGAGCGTGGTCAGGTGGTCCCGGGCGACGTCGGTGACGGCGTACGGCATCACCCAGCTCATGTCCAGAGGGTCGCGACCGGCGTAGCGGCCGTCGAGGGAGAGGGCCATGTTGGTGACGATCCGGCGGCTGCTGTCGTGGTGGCTCACTTCGTACTCCCGGTGGTGGGGTCGGTGTCGACGTTGTCGTGCGCGTCTGCGGTAAGGGTCGCCGCGAGCTTGTCGAGGCTCTGACCGAAACCGGTCTCGATGCCCGCGACGAAGTCCGCCGAGTCGACCGTGCTGTCGGTGATCCGCCAGCTGACGTCGAGGTCCGTGCCGGTCCCGGTGGGCCGGCAGGTGAGGGCGACGTGTGCGGTGAAGGCCGGAGCGCCGTCGGGAAGCAGGGGCGAGAGCCGGTAGGCGAGGCGCTCATGAGGGTGCACCTCGTCGACGGTCCCTTCGGCGCGTCCAACCGTTGCGTCGCGGCCGTCCGTGTCCTCTGCATCGCGGTAGACCTGCAGGATCCGTCCGCCGGGCCGAGCCTCGAAGACCAGCTCGCAGACGTGCAGGTCGTCGGGGCTCCACCAGCGGGCGAGCAGGGCGGGCTCGGTCAGGTGGCGCCAGACCAGCTCGGGGCGGTCCGCCAGCCGCCGGTGAAACCCGAACGAGCGGCCGTCGGCCCACCCGGCCTGCGTGGCGGCGTGCCGTTCGGTTCGCATGCCGGCCCTGTAGTGCTCGTGGGTCGCGCCCGGCCCGCCCGCCTGCTCCGCGGTGTCGGCGAGTCGGCTCAGCTCGGCCGCCAACTCCCGCAGCGCGGCGGGCCTGAGCGTGTTGATGCGGCGCTGGCCGATGCGTTCGGAGACCACGACACCGGCGCGTTCCAGGGTCTGCAGATGCTTGGTCGTCTGAGGTTGACGTGCCCCGGCCAGCTGGGCAAGGACCCCGACGGGGCGGGGCCGCTCAGCCAGCAGTTCCACGAGCCGCCAGCGGACCGGGTCCGCCAGCGCGGTGAGGAGTGCGTCCATGGAGAATAGTATTCCTGGAAACGAATATTCGTGTCAAGGAATAATTTGTCGCTCGGCTGAGGAGCGAGCGCGCCCCGGTCCGGGCCACGCGGACGCGTTCCTGGTCCGGGCGCCCTGTCATCCGGACGCGGGTGTTCGGCCGGCCCGCCATTCGGGCGCCTCCGCGGTGTCGGTGAACTCCAGGAGGTGTTGACCGGCCAGGCGCTGCAGTGCGGTGCGGACTTCGGTGGGGGTGGTGTAGAAGAACTCGCGCCGCAGATTTACCCGGTTGACGCGGCGGTCTTCGAACTCCTGGTGCAGCCGCCGCTCCAGCCCCACCGCGTCCTCACTGAAGATCAGCGCGTGGACGTCGAAGCGGAACGGCACTGAGGCGTCGCCGAGTTCGTTGACCCGGTCCATGGGGTCGAGACGCCGGGTCAGTCCGATCTTGACCATGCGCTCCCCGAACGCGCCGATGTTGGAGATGACGTACACGTAACCGGCGCGGATGTTGGCCTCGCGCGCGTCCACCGCACGCAGGTCGTCACCGAGTTGCTGCGCAGCAAAACAACCCCCCGCCTCGGCGGCGGACTCCGAGCGCCCCGTGCGGCCTTCACCCCTCGGCCATGTATCCGTCGTCCGCGAGTTGCCAAGGTGATACGCGCCCTCCGCCTGCGTTCTCGATCATGTGACGTCGTCCCAGTGGTGGGTGCGGTCGCGAGCCCGACGTCGGATGCGGCGTCGGCTTGGTCCGCTTCCTGACGAAGGAGACCATGCGTGTACGCGTTCACACGACGCCGTTCCAGTGTCGTCGCGGCGACGGCGACCCTGGTGTTCACCGCCGCCGTCGCGGCCGTACCCCCGGCGGATGCCTCGGCGCTCGCCGGACCGCCCGAGGTCGTTCCCCGGGCCGAGACCGCCGCGCTGTTCGACGACGACGAGGGCGGGAACGCGAACGCCGACGATCCGGCGATCTGGCGCAACTCCGCCGATCCGGACGCGAGCCTCGTCATCGCCACGGCCAAGGAGGGCGGCCTGCGGGTCTACGACCTCGACGCCCGGCAGGTGCAGTCGGTCCCCGCGCCCGCCGCGCCCGGAGCGGACGACGCTCCCGGCCGCTACAACAACGTCGACCTGGTGCACGGGATGCCCTTGCGTTCCGGCGCCACGGACCTGGCGGTCGTCAGCGACCGTGGCAGCGACAAGCTGCGCGTCTACCGCGTCGACGGCGACCGGCCGCACGCCCCGCTCACCGATGTCACCGACGCCTCGGCGCCATGGATCTTCTCCGGCTCGCAGGAGGAGGTCAACGAGGAGAGCACCGCCTACGGCCTGGCCACGTACACCGACTCCGCGACCGGCAAGTCCTACGCGCTCGTCAGCCAGAACGCGACCACCCGCATCGCGCTGCTGGAGCTGACCCCGACGCGCGGCGGCAAGGTGTCCTACCGGAAGGTCCGCACCCTGGACCTGCCCGCCGCCTTCACGATGCCCGACGGCACGAAGTGGTCCCCCTGCGGGGAGCCCGGCGAGGGCCCGCAGGTCGAGGGCATGGTCGTCGACCCGGAGACCGGCACGCTCTTCGCCGGGCAGGAGGATGTGGGTGTCTGGCGGCTGCCGGCCGACCTCAAGGGCAGGCCGGTCCTTCAGGACAGGGTCCGCGAGTACGGTGTGCCGGCCACCTACGACGAGGCGTCCGACGAGTGCGTGGCGGGTGACGGCCCCGGGTTCGGCGGCAGTCACGTGTCCGCCGACGTCGAGGGCCTGACCCTGTTGAAGCAGGACGACGGGGACGGCTACCTGCTCACCTCCAGCCAGGGCGACGACACCTTCGTCGCCTACGACCGCGAACGGTCCGACGGCTACGAGTACGAGGGTGGCTTCCGGGTGAGTGCCGCGTCCGAGTCACTGGACGGTTCCGAGGAGTGCGACGGCGCGGACGTACTCGCCGAGCCTCTCGGCAGCCGGTACCCGAACGGCCTGCTCGTCGTCCAGGACGGTCACATGGCTCCGGAGGACAGTGACCGCGAGGCCACTGGCTTCAAGTTCGTCGACCTCGCCGACGTCCTGGAGGCTCTCGACGACTGACAGCCGATCGGACTCGGCGCCGCGCACCAGATCGCCGGGACCGCTCACCGGCATCGAGACCACCCGCCGGACCCGCATCGGCCACGACGGCATCGAACGCCTCCGCGCCGCCGGGCCCGGGATGGCAGCCGGCCCCCCGACGGCCATCCCGGGCCCGGCGCCCGCCTACCGGAAGCCGAGGTGCGGATCGGTGCCGGCCAGCTCACCGCTGACGGCCCAGAGACGAGCAGCGACAGCTGGATCGGCCATATGAGCCGGGACGGGCTCACGCCTCGGCGTGCCACGCAGGCCGAAGATCCGTGGACCCCACAACTCCCCTCCCCGCACCCCCGAGTCGAGGACGGCACGGACGACGGGCCACGCTCCGGCGCCCTTGCCCTGCACCAGGAGGCCAGCGGGCGCGGCGCGCAGCCGTTCGCCGGCAGTCGTCACGCGTACCGGCGGGCGGGACGGGGTGAGGGAGTCCAGTGCGCCGCCGGGGTGGGCCACCACACTGAGCACCGTGCTGCCGACGGCCCGCAGGCGCCGGTCGAGTGCGAAGCCGAAGCACATCTGCGCCAGCTTCGACCGGCCGTAGGTGCGCTTGGGCCGGTAGTCCCGGCTCGACTGCGGGTCGTCCAGGTCCAGGCGCTCGGACCGCGCCGCGAAACTTCCCACCGTGACGATGCGGCCCGCCGGCGCTGCGGACAGCAAAGGGGCCAGCCACTGGGTCAGCGCGAAGTGGCCGAGGTGGTTGGTCCCGAACATCAGCTCGTGGCCGTCCCCGGTCTCCCGACGCGGCGGGTCGTCGAGCGCGACCCCTGCGTTGTACGCCACCGCGTCGAGATGATCGAGGTCCAGCCTGTCCACGGCGGTCTTGAGGGACGTCAGGTCGGCCAGGTCCAGTGGGAGATGCCGCACCTGCGCGCCGGGGACGCGCGAGCGGATCGAGGCCATGGCGGCGTCGGCCTTCGCGCGGTCCCGGCTGCCGAGTACGACGACGGCGCCGGTGGCGGCGAGCTGCTCCGCGGCGAAGTAGCCGATCCCGGCGTTGCCCCCGGTGACCAGGAAGATCCTGCCCTCCGCGGACGGCAAGCGGTGAACGTCCCACGATCGGCTCTGGGGTACGGAAGACACGGTGACAGGCTCCTTGCGCTCTGGGGCAGCGTGCTCGTGGCGAGCACCAACCCGCCCAAGATCGCAGCCGCCACCGACATATCGCCGACAGATCAGGCCCGTCGCCCGACAGATTCCCGACACCTGTCCTCCGAGGCCCCGTTGCCTACCCCGCCCCCGGTCGTGCCGTCAGGCGCCAGAGGGACGTGGTCTCGGCGCTGCGTGCCAGGTGGAGTGGATCGGTGGCGTCCCTGGAGCGCGGGTGCCGGGGCTTGGTGTCCATCCTGCCCACTACGCGGAGGCCTGCCGCGTGGACGGCGTCCAGCAGTTGCCGTCGTGGGCGAAGGCCGAGGTGCTCTGCGAGGTCGGACAGGACCAGCCAGCCCTCGCCACCTGGCCGCAGGTGGCCGGCGAGCCGGGTGAGGAAGCCGCTGAGCATGGCGCCGTCCGGGTCGTAGACGCCCTGTTCGACGGGGCCGGTCGGTCGGGCGGGAAGCCATGGCGGATTGCACACGACGAGGTCGGCGCGGCCTTCGGGGAACAGACCGGGGCCGCACACCTCGATGCGGTCGGCCAGCGCGAGCCTGTGGGTGTTCTCCCTGGCGCAGGTCAAGGCGCGTGAGCTGATGTCGGTGGCCACGACACGGTTGACTCCGCGGCGGGCCAGCACCGCGGCCAGGACTCCGGTCCCGGTGCCGAGATCGAACGCCGTACCGGTGGCGGGACTGTGCCGGATCGCCGACGGCAGCGGTGCGTGGGCGACCAGGTCGACGTACTCGCCTCTGACCGGGGCGAAGACGCCGTAGTGGGGGTGGATACGGGCACCCAACGCGGGCACGTCAACCCCTTTCACCCGCCACTGGTGGGCGCCGATCACTCCCAGCAGTTCCCTGAGGGACACGGCCGTGGGTCCCTTCGGCGCACCGTAGGCCTGCAGACAGGCCTGGCGGACATCGGGGGCCCGGCGCAACGCCAGGGTGTAGTCGTCGTCCAGCAGCACCAGGAGCTTGCCGAGGACTCGGGCGCGGTGGCGGCTGTGACGCCGGTAGAGGTGGAAGGACTCGCTCGGGGAAGAACCCGACCCGGGCGCTTTGCGGTCGATACGGCGGCCGATCGCTCGCAGCAGCTGCCGGGCGTTGTGGAAGTCGCCCCGCCAGAGGAGGGCTGTTCCCTCGCAGGCCAGACGGTAGGCGTCGTCGGCCTTCACCCGGTCGTCGGCGACGACGGTTTGCCGGGGAAGAGGGCTGGCGTTCTCGGAATGCCACCGGGCGGTCTGGTGTGTGTGGTCGTCGGTCCAGCGAATGGTGGACACCACGTACTCCTCGTGGTCGAACGTGCAAGGGGCACGAAGAGCACTTCGACGAGGAGCAGACCGAACCCACGCCCGTCCGAATGACAGCAGTGACAGGCGTGTGCGTTGAAGCAGGGAGTCGTTACCGCTCTGGCGTCGAAGCGCGAGAGCGGATGTCCCAGACGACCATGCCGAGCATCGGGGTCAGACCTTCCGGAGGAGTGGCAAGCAGACTCGCACAGGTGCTGCCGTTGTTCCAAACCTTCCGGTCGGGCCGGGTCAGCGCGGCGAGGCAGCGGCGGTGCCCACCCGGGATCGGTGGGTGAGGATCTCCGCGTGGTGGTCCGCGGCCCAGCCGATCAGCTGCATGACGATCTCGCGCAGGCCGCGGCCGAGCGGGGCGAGGGCGTACTCCACACGCGGCGGGACCTCGGCGTAGTGGGCCGTTCTCCAGGACGGCGATGATCAGCATGCTCCACCAGTCGCCACGGGAGGCGTACACCCGACACCCGCTCGGCTCGGCCGGCAGGCGGCCGGAGCCCGCAAAGGGTGCCCCGGCCGGCGTGCATCTGGCGAGATGTGCCAGTCACCGAGAGCGGAACGAACCAGTCCGCCTCAAGCTCCGTCATGGTCATGAACTGATCGGGAGCCGCGCCCGGGGGTCCGAACCTCCCCTGGGTCATGCGGCACCCGGTGAGACGGAGCGCACGTTCCAGAAGGAGCCCACTGATGCGATTCAGCATGTCGAGCCGACGCAACGCCGCTACGTCGACGCGGCAGCGGCAACTGCCCTGGTACTCGGGCGTGGTCATGGTCGTGGCCGCGCTGACGACCGCCTGCACGGCACAGGGCGGTGGCGGGGAGGCCGAAGGGTCGTGCGCGATCGCCGCCCTGTACGGGGGCCGCACCTATACGCAGGTGGACAACGTCGACTTCACTGTGGGCGAAGCACTTGGCCCCGCCGAGTTCCCGCCCTGCGATGACACGCCGGGCCACGACGACGATGCCGCAAGGCCCGAACCGGGCACGGCCTATGCCGTCGACGGCTTGGATCCCCGCGTAGCCATCGCGATGCGGTACACCTCGGACGAGATCATGCTCCTCGCCGTCCAACCCGGTGGCAGCCTGCCCCCAGAGATCAAGGCCCTGACACGAGGCTAGGGTGGGATCAGGCGTGCGGACCCGAGGAAGACGCCTGTATCACCACTGCTTCCGGCGGTTGATGCACCGTTCGACGGTGTTGCGCAGCCGGTCAGTTGTAGTGCCCCCACCGGCGTCCGAGGGTGTCGTACATGTACCGGGGCAGGCCCTCGATGGCGCTGGTGCGGAACGGGCGGCCGTCGTCGTCGATGCGGACGGTGCCCGTGCGGCCCTGGGAGGACCAGTCCAGCTCCAGGTACCAGCGGCAGTCGCACGAGCTGGTCCCGGCCGTGACCAGCAGCACCTCGGGGTCCTTCGCGGAGACGCGGTAGGGCATGCGCACGGCCGGGATGGGCGTGCCGGCGTCGTTCCCGGCGACCGCGCGGGCGATGGGGCGGTCCTTGTCCAGGTCCACGGCGAAGTACCGGGGAGTGATGGAGCCGCCGCAACCCTGGTCCATCGCATAGGCATTGCCCTCGGCCGGCGCCGTGCGGCCGACCACGCGCACGCGCAGCGCCTCCAGCACGACGGCCGTGTCGCTGCGCCCCTGCACCGAGAACTGCACCAGCGTCTCGCCGCCGTGCACCGCGCTCTGCGTCGCCGCCCAGGGCGCCGCGTCCTGCGGGGCGGGGGGAGGGGGGACCTGGCTCGGCGGCTTGGCGATCACGTAGTCGTGACCGCAACCCAACTTCCATGCCTGTGAGTTGACGGACCAGGTGAGTGGCAGTCCGGCGGGCTGTTCGCCGCGCGAGGAGGCGGATGTCGCGCCGGGCGGGCGAGAGGCACCCGGCTTCTTCTTCGCAGTGGCGGAGCCCGAAGGCCGCGCCGAGGTCCCGGAGGCGCCGGAGGTGTCGGAGCTGGGGGCGCCGCTCGGGCTGGGGGAGGCCCCCCGCCGCTCGGCCGACCTGGCCTCCGCCGTACCGGACGCCGTAGGGCCGGCGACCTGGACAGAACCGTCGGCGGACGACCGCCGCCCGTCCGGCAGCGCGGACAGGGTCCCGAGCGTCGCGAGCACGGCACAGACGGAGGCCAGCCCGACCACGAGACGTCTGCGGCGGTGCCAGCGGCGGCGCGGTCGCGGGGGCGCGGTCGCCCAGGACGGTCCGGACGCACGGGCTGCTTCGGCGCCCGAGTCGCTGGTGTCCTGCGGCGCGGAGTCCGCCGGGGCCACCGATCCGCCGTCGGCTGTCGGCGCCGTGTCCGGTGCGGTGCCGTCCTCCACCCCTGGGTCCGGCCCGTCCGCCGCGTCGTTCACGGCTTCCACCGCCGCGGCACCGGCCGCGCTCACCCCCGCCTCCGCCGTACGAGGCCGGCGGCGGGCCGCCACTGCCCTGAGCCAACGACGGTGAAGTTCCAGGCGTTGCTCCGAGGTCGCCCCGCACAGGGCCGCGAAGCGTTCCACGGGGGCGAAGTCGAGCGGTACCGCGTCGCCCGCGCAGTAGCGGTGCAGCGTCGAGGTGTTCATGCCCAGACGGCGGGCCAGCGAGCCGTAGCTGCGGTCCGTGCGCTCCTTCAGCGCCCGCAGCAGCGCCGCGAACCCGGCCACCTCGTCGATGCCGTCGCCGTCCTCCTGTGCCGACACAGGTCCACCCGTCCTCGTACGACCCGTCTGGCCCGGGACGGTATCCCAGGCACCCCATGTACCTGCACGTCGGACGGGCTGGGATGGTTCCACCCCGCCCGATCGGCCGTCGGCTGTTGCGCCCGGCCGCCGTGACCGCAGATGCTCTTGGTGCCGCACCGACCAGGCCCGGGCCGACCAGCCGGCTCTCCGCGGCAGCCACGTCCACGCATCACCCACGGGGGAACGCCCATGTCGCTGCGCATCCGAACAAGCGCGCTCACCGCACTCACCGTCGCCGGACTCGCGGCGGCCACGGCCCTCACGGCACCGGCCGCCGACGCCGCGCCGAAGGCTGCCGCGCCCACGTTCCTGTCGGCGTCCCAGTTGCCGCCGCACCCGACGTCGACCTGGACCGCCGGGCCCGTCACCGACGGGTTCCCGGAGCAACTCGGCCTCTGCGTGAGCACGGAGGGCGTGCCTTCCTACGATTACCGGCACCGGCAGTTCTGGACCGACCTGGACACCAGCGCCGTGCAGTTGACCGTCGTGACGGGCTCAGCCGGCCAGGCCAAGGCCCTGGCGAAGCACTACGACGACCTGATCCGCACCTGCGCGGACCGCATCGAGGAGTCCTCGCCCGACGTCGAGGCCGAGGGCCGCGACTACGGCAAGCTGCCGGTCGAGGAGGGCGCCCGCGTCCGTGGCCTGCACACCGAGACGTCCTGGGGCGCCACCGACATCGCCCTGCTGTCGGTCGGGCGGGACGGCAGGACCGTCACCGTCGTCAAGTGGGGACAGATGGGCGACTTCCAGAACGCGCCCGTGGCCGCCTTCAAGAAGACCACGAGCACGGCCGTCGACAAGCTGTACTGACCGGACGGCCGCCGAAAGGACCGGGCCGTCCTCCCGCCACGGGGGTCGGGAGGACGGCCCCGTACCGGTCGTCTGACCGGCCGGGGCGGCGTCCGCGGCCAAGAGACAAAGCTGCTGCCCTGCTGCCCTGCGGACATGCGGTGGTCGCGCTCCGCTCGGTATTCGGTACGCCAATCACCGGTGAACGGCCCGCACATCAGCAGGAGTGCCCGATCAGCACTGGCATGAGCCCTGGTTGGAGCAGCCTGACGCCGTACGTGCGCCGTACACCACCGCTCCGGACAATCGAACAAGCCTGTCGCGGTCTGTCGCGCTGTATCCCCTCGTGTTTCCCCTTGGTTGTCCCGCAGGTGCCGGGGAAGAGGGGGAGAAGGGGGAAGCACAGAGGCTGAGAAGGACCGCAACTCAGGTTGCCGAGGACAGGAGAGCGACCCAATGGGAAGTGTCTGGATGTACGCGCCGGAGATCGGGTACGGGGCCCAGCAGTCGTTGGTGGGCTTCACAGTGGAGGCCGCCGACGGCGTCATCGGACACGTGGACCGTCAGCAGGACCAGCCCGGCATGCAGCACCTCGTCGTCGACACCGGAGTGTGGAAGTTCGGCAGAAGCGTCCTGATCCCGGCCGGCGCCGTCACCGGCATCGACACCGAGGCGCAGAAGGTGCACGTCGCACCGTCCCGGGACGAGATCAAAGCCGCTCCCCGTTTTGCCACCGACAGCGAGACGGCCGACCCCGGCTACCTGTCCGGGGTCGGCGACTACTACTTGTCCCTTCGTACCTGAGCCCCAGCAAACCCTGAGCCCCGGCAAACCGCGTAACCACTTTTGCCCTGGGGCAATTTCCCGCCCGCGGGCTCAGACGGGCGGGAACTCTCCTGGCTCCTGATCAGGCGAGATTCCCGGTGAAGAACGCGTCGAGCCTGTCGAACGGAATGAGTTCCCTGCGGTCGTACAGGTCGACGTGGTCCGCGCCCGGAATGATCAGGAGATCGGCGGTGTCGCGGGCCATCGCCTGCACATCCTCGGAGTAGTAGCGGGAGTGCGCGTCGGCGCCGGCCACCAGAAGGGCCTTGCGGGGCGCCAGCAGATCGATGTTCGTCATCTGCCGGAAGGCGAAGAACGACATCGGCGTTGTTGCGGTCCACGCCGTGGTGGAGTTGATGGAGCGCGGGTGGTAGCCGCGCTCGGTGCGGTAGTAGTCGAAGAAGATCTTCGTGATCGGGTCGGCGTCCGCCGGGAGGGTCTTGGGCAGCACGCGGTGCGAGGGGGCGACATCGCCGTCCTTGTCGAAGGGGATCTCGTGGGATCCGCGCGCGAAGGTGCCGTTCTCGGCGTCGATCCAGCGCTGCCGGCTGAGGTGGTCCACGATCTTCTGGCGCTGCTCACGCGTGTAGTAGTCCTCGTGGCCGCGGGACATGCTGCGGGACATGTCGTACATCGAGGCCGTGGCGACCGCCTTGATACGGCTGTCCGCGGCCGCCGCGGTGAGCGCCATGCCGCTCAGGCCGCAGATGCCCTGCACGCCGATCCGTTCGCGGTCGACGATCTTCTGCAGGCCGAGGAAGTCCACGGCGGAGCTGAAGTCCTCGGTGAAGATGTCGGGCGAGGCCACATCGCGCACCCTGCCACCGCTCTCCCCGGTGAAAGAGGGGTCGAAGGCGAGGGCGACGTAGCCGCGGCGGGCGAACTCGTTGGCGTAGAGCCCCGAGGACTGTTCCTTGACCGCGCCGAACGGACCGCTGACCACCAGGGCGGGCAGCCTGCCCCCGGTGTTCTTCGGCACGTAGAGGTCCGCGGCGACCTCGATGCCGTACCGGTTCTCGAACCGCACGGAGGTCCGCCTGACGTTCCGGTCCAGAGTGAAGGTGTAGCCGCCCATGCCCCTGGTCCTGCCCTGTCCAGCGGCGCCCGCGGCGCGGCCGGTCTCCGCACCGAAGGCGGGCACGCCCGTGAAGGAGGCGGTGGTGGCGGCGCCGGTGGCGGCGATCAGTCCGAGCGCTTTGCGACGTTCCATGGAGTGAACCTCATATTCGATGGGTGGGGGAAGGCACGACGGTCGATGGGGTTGACCGAGGCGCGCATCCAGGGAATCGCTTCTGCGCCCGCTGTGGCAGGTCGGGCTTATGGGGGGTGCAAGCGCAACCCCCCCACCTGCGGGGCGTGCGACCTGGCGTGGAGGGCGCACCAACACCTCCCGGACAGGGTGTTGATGTGCATCACCACCGCGATGGCTCACCTCCGGCCTCCCGTGCGGTTAGCGGCGTCGCTGACGGAGAGCGATGGCGGTGGTGGGGATCAAGGTAAGGGCGGCGACGGCGGTGCCGACCATGGCGGGGCCGGTGGTCCCGAGCGAAGTGTCGAGAGTGAGGCCGGCGATCCAGGAGCCGATGGCGGTGCCGAGGTTGAAGGCCGAGACGGTCAGGGCGGAGGCAAGGACGGGCGCCTGGCGGGCGAAGCGGACGGCCAGAGACATCAGCACCGGGTTGGCGCCGAGGCCGAAGAAGCCCAGCAGGGCGACCAGAACGATGGTGGGGGCGGTGTAGCCGGCCAGCAGGGAGATCGCCAGGAGCAGGAGCGTTGCTCCCGCGGCGGCCGCGATGGTCACCGTGTGCGGTCGGCGGTCGCCCAGACGGCCACCGACGAGCGACCCGGCCAGGGCGCCGAGGCCGAACCCGACCAGGACCAGCGGCACGATCCCGGAGGCGATGCCCGACCGGTCGGTCAGCAGCGGCGAGATGTAGGAGTACGCCGCCAGCACACCGCCGGTCGTGGTGGCGCAGGCCGCCAGTACCAGCCAGAGGCGGCCGGAGCGCAGAGCGGTCAGCTCCGAGCGGATCGATACCGCCTGCTGATCGCCACCCTCATGAGGGACGGTGCGGGCGATGAGCGCGATGGCCGCCGCGGAGAGGGCGGCAAGGGCCCAGAACGGTCCGCGCCAGCCGACGAGCTGCCCGGCGAACGCGCCCAGCGGCACGCCGACGACGTTGGCGAGCATGGCTCCGGCGCCGACCAGGCCCAGGGCGCGGGAACTGGCGGCGAGGCCCGCGGCGTGTGCGGCGGCCACATTGGCCACGGCCCAGAAGGCGCCGGTGGCGATCGCGGTCAGGAAGCGTGCCGCCAGGACCAGGGTGAAGTTCGTGCTGAGGGCGACGATGACGTGCCCCGCGGCGAAGATGCCCAGGGCGAGCATCAGTGTCAGCCGTTTGGGCAGCCGCAACGTGAGCATCGCCATCAACGGAGCGCCGACGATCATTCCGATGGCGAAGACAGTGATCATCAGACCGGTCTGGGCGACGCTGACCTGCAGGTCTCCCGCGATCTCGGGCAGCAGACCGGCCACGACGAACTCGGTGGTGCCCATCAGGAACGTGCCCAGCGCGAGCACGTACACGACGAGCGGAAGCCGGGAGGGCACTGCCTGCTGAGGCTGCTCAGCCCGTGCTCCGGCGGGGGCGTGGAGGGTTCCTCCTCGCGTACTCAAGGTTGCTCTCCATGGGTGTCGTGATCGGGGTACGTGTCCCAGGAGACCGGCATCTCCGCAGGTGGAGAAGGTCGTGTCTATAGGGGGTACAAGCTCAACCTCCCTCCCCGCGCCCCCTTGGCTACGGTGGAACGCATGGACCACCACGGCGACCACCGCACAGAGATCCGGGACTTTCTCGCCAGCCGCCGCGCGAAGATCACCCCGGAGCAGGCCGGGCTGCCCACCAGCGCCCGGCGCCGGGTTCCCGGGCTGCGGCGGGAAGAAGTCGCCGTGCTCGCCGGCGTCAGCACCGAGTGGTACACCCGCCTGGAGAAGGGCCACATCAGCGGCGTCTCCGAAGACGTCCTTGCCGCCGTCGCCCAGGCCCTGCAACTGGACGAGGACGAGCGCACTTACCTGTTCGACCTGGCCCGCGCGGCCAAACCAGCCCGGCGCACGACGTCCCGCCGCCGGGACGTCGAAGTCCCGCCCCGCATCCAGTGGCTGCTCGACTCCATCACGATGTCCGCCGCCTTCGTACGCAACGGCCGCCTGGACGTCATCGCCCACAACGCGCTCGCCAGGGCCTTGCACGCACCGATGTTCGACAGCCCCACCGCCGACAAGCGAGGCCGCGCCAACTTCGCCCGCTACCATTTCCTCGATCCCGGCTCACACGACTTCTTCGTCGACTGGGACGCCGGTGCCACCGCCACCGTCGCTCTGCTGCGTGCTGAGGCCGGGCGTGAACCGCATGACCGGGCCCTGCGCGAGCTGATCGGCGAACTGTCCACCCTCAGCGCCGATTTCCGCACCCTGTGGGCCGCGCACGACGTCCGCATCCGCCACGAAGGCGTCAAACGGCTGCAGCACCCGAAGGCCGGCCTCCTCGAGCTGACCTACCAGTCCCTGGACCTGCCCGTGCCCCAGCGAGTTGTGCACGACCTGAGCCTCTACACCGCCGAACCGGGCAGCGCCTCCGAAGACCATCTCAGGCTCCTCGCCAGCCTGGCGGCGACCCGCGCCCAGACGACACTGCCCACCGACCAACTCGGCTGACCCTCCATCACCGTCCTGCGACTAGGGCCTGGGGCCCGGCCCTGGTCACGCATCGAACGGGCGTCTGTCTTGCGTGCCTTGAAGCCGGCCCGGCACAGTGTGTCACCAGAAGGTGATTCAGTGCACGCGAACAGGAGAGGCTTATGGCCAAAGCTCGTAGGGCACGGTTGCGAATCTCCACGGTCACGGTTGCCTTCGGTGCCGTCATCGGCTTGCTGCTGGTGACCGCAGCGCCGGCAAGTGCCGAAGTGAAGTCCACCTGCGGCACCTACATCTGCGTCGCCACTGCTTACCAGGGCCGTGACTACGTCCAGGACATCACCGTCACCACGCGGGACGGCCTGCCGGGGACGTTGCGTGCGTTCGTCGGCGACTACCGGGGGAGCAAGGCGAACGTCTCGCGCTGGCGGTTCGTCGTCAATCAGGAGATCAGGGCTTATCCGAGGCTGGCCGTTTGCGGCGGTCTCGACCGTGGTGGTCGGGTCATCGAGAACCACTGCGTGATGATCCCCTGATTCCTCGATCGGCCGCACACCCGTGGCGTACCGCAACAACGGTGCTGGATCGTCGCCGTACCCGGACGACCAGCGCCGCCGCAACCAGCGGCAACACGCCCGACAAGGGAATGTACGGACGGCACCCCGGCAGTTCTCGTCACCGAGAGTGTGTGAATTCGAAGCATGGGTAACCGTCCGTGCACACGTACTCGCGCTGCCCACCATCAGGCGAGGTTGCGGAACCCAAGGGCGGTGGCGTGCTCGGTAGCATGTGGCGGGTGAATACGGCTGACGCGCACCACCACCGGCGAAGAGACGACGTCACCATGACCGAGCTCGTCGGAGGGGTCGAGAAGCGCGAGCTGTACCTGGTGCCGCACGACGCTGCGTGGGCGGGCCGATACGCCTCTCACGAAGCTCGGATCCGGAACGCGCTGGGAGACACGGCGTTGGCCGTCGAGCACATCGGGTCGACCGCGGTCCCCGGGCTGGCCGCGAAACCGATCATCGACATCGTCGTGGCGGTCCGCGACATCACCGCGGAGGAGGAGTACCTCGACCCTTTGCTCGCCTGTGGATACGTCCTACGTGTCCGAGAGCCCGGCCACCGCCTGCTGCGCACCGAATCGCGGGACCTGCACCTGCACCTCCTCGAAGACGCAGACCCAGCCATCGACGACTACCTGCTACTTCGAGACCACCTGCGGGCCAATGAGACGGATCGGCAGCTCTACGAGAGCACCAAGCGCGATTTGATGACACGCGAATGGGCCGACATGAACGCCTACGCCGATGCCAAGACCGGAGTGATCGAAGAAATCAAGGCACGTGCGCGCAGCCGACGCGTCGCGCACCGGGATTCGTCCAGGCCGCTCCCGTTCCTGGTTCACGGCCAGCCTCTTGACGTGGAGGCGGACGGTCAGGCGTCAGGGTCGACTTCGGGGTGCGTGAACCGCACGGGCTTGCCCAGCGACCGGGCGTAGACGATTTCGGCTCGGGTGCTGTCTCCGATGTAGTCGCCGACCACGAGCACCTCATCAGCGAGGCGGATCTTCGCCCGGTGCAGATCGTCGAGTCGAACCTTCAGCGCCTCGGCCTCGACAGGATCGGACCAAAGCGCGTGCGGCGACTTCATGTCGCAGCCCGGTTTGACGACGATCCTTCCGGCTTTGGTCTCCCGCAGATCGGCCTCGTTCATCTCGGTCATGAAGCGGGTGGAGCCGCAGATCACGACGATACGCGGGAGACTCAACAGCTGCTTCGCGGCGGCAAGCTTCTCCTCGGGGGTGAGCCGCGGCGGGTATGACACTGCTTCCTCCTGGTGGTGTGGTCCAAGGGGTGCCTGCGGAGACGAGAACGAGGGCACCCAAGATCGTTTCGACGAACGACGCGGACACCCTCGCGACGGCACTCTACGCGACGACCGACGACACGCCGAAGGAGCGCCCGACCTGGCGCCGTGGCCCGCGCCGGTCGGCATGGGGCCCCGCCTGAGCGATGCCGAACCGGCCCTCGCTCGACACGACAACTCCACGGAAAGCCCAGTAGGCAGCCGCCTGCTGGACGCCGCCCACCAGAAGCTCGACAGCGCGCCGTCCCGGTCGGGGTCGACAGCAGTGGTCTCGGCCGCCCGGGGGGATCAACGCCGCCGCCGGGGCCGGTGCAATGTCAGCAATCGGCGCGGCTCAGCGGGGCCGGTAGCGCGCGTAGATCAGTCCGCTGTCGAAGGCACGTTCCTCGACCAGTTCGAGTTCGAGGCGCACGCCGTCGGGAAAGAACCGCTTGCCGCCGCCGACCACGCTCGTGGTGATGAACAGGTGGTACTCGTCCACCAGGCCGGCCGCGATCGCCTGGGCCGCGAGGTTCGGACCGTCCACGGTCAGGTCGTGATCGGCCTCGGCCTTGAGCTCGCGCACCGCATCCGGGTCGAAGGTCCGCTCGATCCTGGTCTTCGCGCTGGACACCGACTCCAACGTCGTGGAGTACACGACCTTCTCCGCGGCCTGCCAGTCGCGGGCGTATTGCAGGATGTGCGGCGGCAGGTCGGCCTCGGTGTGCGCGGTCTCCCAGAAGACCATCGTCTCGTACATCCGCCGGCCGTATAGGTACGTGCCGACGGGACGGAAGACGTCGTTGATGAAGGTGTGCACCTCCGGATCCTCCGCCCCAGTGCCCAGGTTTCCGTCCGCCGCCTCGGCGTAGCCGTCGAGCGAGGTGATCATCGAGTAGATGAGCTGTGCCACGGGTCTCCTTCAGGTGGTGTGGGTGCTGTGCTCGGGGTCGGGTGGAAACACCACGAGCCGGGCATCGGTGACGTTGTCGAAACGGGCATCCCCTCCACGGATGAGTACGAAATGCCTGGGGACCGTGGCCTGGTAGACCAGCAACGGCCCAGCCGGTCCCAGGTCCTTCGGCACTAGCTGGTGACCGGTCGGCAGACGGGTGTTGAGCGAGGCGAGGTCCGCGGCCCGGGCGTCGTCGGGAGCCGGTCCCGCTGTTGCCTCCAGGTAGACCGCTTCCGCCCCGCCGACGGGTGCGGCCGTGTCGAAGACGGTGATCGCCACCTCCGGACGTGCTGCGATATTCCGTGAATGCCGGCTGTCGGGCGAGGACACCCACAGAATCCGGTGTGGCCCGTCGGCGGCGAAGAACACCGGGCTGGCCCATGGCCGGCCCTCGCCGTCCGCGGTGCCGAGGACGAGGTAGCGATGCTGAGCCAGCAGCCGCGGTACCGTTTCCCACATCGTCAGTCCTCCGGTCCGTTGTGACATCAGGGTCATCCTGGAACGCCGGCGACCTCGCCACCAACGGCGGATCTGCCAACAATCGTTCAGCCAGGGTGAACAATGAGGGGATGGAACGGCAGGACATCGAGGTGTTCCTGGCTCTGGCTCAGGAACTGCATTTCGCCCGTACCGCAGAGCGGCTGCGGGTCGCGCCTGCCTCGGTCAGCCAGACGATCAAGAAGCTCGAGCGCCGGTTCGGGGCGCAACTGTTCACCAGAAGCACGCGCCGGGTGGAGCTGACCCCGCTCGGCCGGCAGCTGCTGGACGAGCTCGGCCCGGCCTACGCACAGGTCCAGACGGCGATCGCGCGAGCGATGGCCACCGGCCACGGCACCACAGGCGAGCTCCACCTCGGCTACATGTCCGCCGCCGTCGCCCGCCGGATCCTGCCGTTGGTCGACGCCTTCCACGCCACTACGCCGGGCTGCCGGGTCACCATCCGCGAGACCGCACTGGACGACCTCCACGGGCCACTGCGCCGCACCGAAGTCGACCTGTCGATCCTGCCGCTGCCCGTTGCCGAACCGGATCTCACAGTCGGGCCTGTGCTGCTGTCCGAAGCCGCGCTGCTCGCGGTCCCCACCGACCACCGTCTGGCCCGACGCGACCAAGTGACCCCCGAGGACCTGACACGGGAAACCTTCCTGTTCGCCCAGAATCTTCCCGACTACTGGATCGAGCACCACCTGCCACTCGCCCGGCCGACGCCCACGATCACCCGGCTGCCCGGTTTCCAGGAGATGCTCGCCTACGTCGCCTCCGGCCACGGCGTGGCCATCGTCGGCGCCCAAACCGAACACCTCTACCCACGCCCCGGCCTCACCTGCCTACCGATCGCCGACGGTCCCACCTTCGACTACGCCGTCGTCTGGCGCACTGGCGGCCTGACCGCTCTCGCATCCGCCTTCCTCCATCACGCCGCCAACGGACGCGGTTCCTCCTAGCGATCGACGCAGGATTCGTGCACGCCTCATGGGAAGTACGTTCAGCAACGACCGGCTGTGCTTGCAGGCCCGCGAGGATCGATCCTTCGGCAATGCGCATGTTGCGGCCCGCTTCAGAAAATAGGGTGCGGCCGGTTGAGTTGGGGTGATAGCTAAGCCGTGTGACGAAGAGCCTTGAGTATTCCGCCCTGCTGCAACTGATCGAGGAGCGGTCGGCCGCGTTCCGGAGTGCGGTTGCCGCCGCGCCCAGCCTTGACGCGCCGGTCCCGTCCTGCCCCGAGTGGACGTTGTTCGATCTGGTGCAACACCTGGGTACGGGCCAGCGCTGGTGGGCCGCGATCGTCGCCGCGGGCCCGGCCGAGGCTCCGCCGGCCAAGGATGCCGCGGAGGCACCGCGCGAACTCGGGGCGCTGCTGGCCTGGTACACCGAGTCGAACGAGCTGCTGCTGAGTGCGCTGCGCGAGGCCGGCCCGGAGCGCGAGTGCTGGGCGTGGTGGAGCGCCGGCGTGTCGCCGGCGAATGCCTGGGGCGTTGCCCGGCGCCGGGTGCACGAGGTGCTGGTGCACACCTACGACGCCCAACTCGCCGCAGACGCCGTACAGCCGATGCCGACGGACGTCGCGATCGACGGCGTCGCCGAGTTTCTCGACACCTGCAACTCCACCCCGGCGGCCTGGCCGCACGAGGCCGCAACCATCCACTACCACGCCACCGAGGGACGCTCCTGGCTCCTCACGCTGGACGGCACCGGCGCCTGGCCCGCACCCCTCACGGACGACGCCGCGCCCGCCTCCGCTTCGGCCACGGGCACGGCCGAGCAGCTGCTCCTCTTCGTCTGGGGCCGCCTTACGCTGAGCGACCTGACGATCGAGGGCGACCAGAAGGTGTTCGAACAGCTGATTGCCTGGGAGCCCGAGGAGTAGCCAGTCAATACGCCAGCGGCCCATGTCGCCGGTGTGCCCGAAAGGCGCAGGGAGCCGCCTGTGGCGGAAGAACGAGACGGCTAGAGCCGGAACCGTCTGGGGCGCCAAGACCATCCCGCGTCGAGGACCGACTGCCGCAGGACGTTGCTCAGTTCGCGTGTGTCCCATGTCTTGACTCTGCGGCGGCGGCCGTCGGGCCCCCGCTCGTACGTCCACGCCACCGAGAACCCGCCACCTCGTCCGTACTCGCGCGACATGGACGACCTCCCCTTTGTACTCGTGCGCTGCTCCTGCAGTACCCGCACCTCGTGCCGTTCCGGGTCCAGGCGCATCCTGATCGTCAGACGCTGGTCGACCTGTTCACCGAACGAGCGGCGCGACAACCGCCAGTCGGCCACCAGGTCGGCCTTCTCCGCAGGGCCGGCCGGCCGGCCGCACACGGTAGGGCACACCCGGCCCGTTCACCGAGAGCAGTGCGTTCTTGACCTCGGCGACGGCGAGCGGTGCGACCCCGTTGGCGGGGTACCTGGTTCCGGTCAATCGTTCGAAGAAACCCACCGGTTGAGATTACGGCAGGCAGGCAGGCAGGCCACGGCCAGGGGAGTCCCCGTCTCCGTCGACGTGCGGCCACGCGGTGCACGCACTTGCGCGCCACCGGATGCGAGCCTCGGGCTCCGCCCGGTCGCCCCGCGAGGCGTCCGTGTCAACTCCGTCGCTCCCGGATTCGGAACTCACCGGCGCACTGAAGGTCGACACGGGCCATTACGTCGCCACCCACCACCCAGCGGGCAACTACCCAGGCGGGGTGGTGGGCCTGCACTACCGCTTCACCCTCCGCGAGGGCCTCATCGAAGGCCTAGTCATCGAACCCTGACCCACGACACATCCACCCACTGGCTCTGGCGCCTTGAGGGAGCAGTGGCGGTTCCTCAAGGCTCCCGTCAAGTCGCTCGTGCACGAACTGAGCGGAATCCGCGTGGTTCAGCAGCCCTCGTCCAGAGTGATGATCACTTTGATGTCGCCGTCTTGGGCGGTGAATGCCTCCGCGGCGCGCTCCAGCGGCACCCGCCTGGTGATCATCCGCTCCAGCCAGCCGCGGTCCGCCTTTGCGAGGGCGTCCGCTGCTTGCCGGTAGTGGCGCAGGTTGGCGTTCACGGAGCCCACCACGGCGTCGTTCTCCAGCACGAGCTCTCGGTTGATGGTCCCGGCATCGACCGAGAGCCGCCGCCCCTTGGCAGAAACACCGGTCAGGCAGACGATCCCGTAGGTGGCCGTACCTGCCATGGCGTCAAAGACGAGTTGGCCCACCCCGGTGGCCTCGATGACCACGTCGGGAACGACCTGCGAGGTGACCTGGTCGATGTCTTCGGAGTGGTAGGTCGCGCCCAAGTCCTTCACCAAGGCAGGCTTGGGGCCGGCGGTGACCCGGTCCAGAACGTGAACGTCCAGTCCGCGCTGCACGCCCAGCAGCGCAGCCAGCAGGCCGATCGGCCCGGCGCCGGTCACCAGGACCCGTCGGGGCTCGAACCAGGCACGGCTGCCGACTCGCTCGATCTGCTCCCATGCCTTGGCCACCACGGTGGTGGGCTCGAGCAGCATCCCGACGGGCTCCAGGGCGGGATCCAGTTTGACGGCGTAATCACTTTCCACGGTCCAGAGCTGGCTCGCGTAGCCGTCGTGCTCCTTGATGCCCCGCTCGGTGTAGCGGCCGTTGCGGCACATGTCGAACTCCCCGCGCGCGCACGCCCCGCAGGGCACCGGATCGGGGCGGCGCACGACGCCCACTACCAGGTCACCGGCCTGGAACTCGCTGTTCGGCGGCGCGGTGCGCACTCGGCCCAGTGATTCATGGCCCAGGACCAGCCGGTCGTGGCCAGGTGGTGCCCACCCGTACTCGCCGGCCACGATCTCCTTGTCCGTGCCGCAGACGCCCACCGCCAGGCCGCCCACCAACAGTTCGCCCTGGTGGGGAACGGGATCAGGAACGTCACGTACCTCCAGGGAACCAGCAGTCAGGGGGTGAACGGCTACTGCGCGCATGAGCGCCCTCCAAAGACCGTGGCGCCTAGCAGCCACAACGGCGGCTCGCCATGCTGCGCCTGTACGACCTCAGCCGGGCGAATAGTCTCGTTCCGCTTCTGTGAGTCCCCGGGTTTCGGTCCGCTATACGTCCGGCCACCCATTCAACGGACGGACACGTCCCGGTTACTCCGGGAATCGCCGGCGCTCCCCGTGCGGGCGACGCACAGGGATGAGGCGTTCAGTGGGTTTGGGTGCGCAGTTGCTCGTTGATGCGCTGGGCCTCCTCGAGCTGGTCTTCGAGGACGATGATCCGGCAGGCGGCTTCTATGGCGGTACCGGCATCGACGAGTTCGCGCGCGCGGGCGGCGATGCGCAGTTGGTAGCGGGAGTAGCGGCGGTGGCCCCCTTCGGAGCGCAGGGGGGTGATGAGGCGGTGCTCGCCGAGGGCGCGGAGGAAGGCGGGGGTGGTGCCGAGCATGTCGGCGGCCCGGCCCATGGTGTAGGCGGGGTAGTCGTCGTCATCGAGAGGGACGGCGGGGCGGGTACTGCGAGGGGGCATAGACCTCTTCTTCCGGGGGATGCGTCGAGGGGCCCGGGCGCCGTACGGCGCCCGGGCCCCGAGCTTTCAACACCATCTGCCGACTGACATCAGCCGACCTTCTTTGTCCGCTGCGATCCGCCTGGGAGGGCGGGGCTGCGGGGATCGCGGATGCGTGACCGGGGACCACCTTCCAATCCGGGGCCTGCGGTACCCGGGCGGTCTTACCCCGGCCCGGGCGATCCTGATGGCGTTCGGCTCCTTACCTGTTTCGGTTGATCCGTCTTTACTGCGGTTGCGCGGTACTGCTGTGCGACCCCTGGGATCGCTCGGCCCGGCAGCCAGTAGAGGAACCCACCATTTCCGGCTCCGCCACTCCGCTGCCGTGCCGCTCCTTCGGCTTCCTTGCACGGCAGTTCGTCTCTGCCGTGCCCATCGACTTCTGGGCTACGACGAGAACACTAGCCTCTGTCGACAGCAATGTCTACAGCGGTCACGACAGATTTACTCCATCTGCAGGGCCTGGAACTGTGTCTCCCCTGTGCCTGGAAGGGGGCAACCGGCCAGGCAGAGCGCTTTGCGCATGAGCGAGATGGAGACCACCCATGCCGCACCGCTGCGCGGCCCGTGGCCAGGCGGCCCGAACCTTCGCCGATCACCACGAGCGGACCAGGTCAGGTGGCTGAGCCGTCCGCCGGAACCTGCACCCCTTTCTCCAGCGCGGGAGCGGTGGGGTACGCCGTCCGACGCCCCTGCCCCGTCGTCCCCCTCGCGCGCCGGGCGGAGAGTGCGGCCACGCAGTGAGGGCCCGACCGGCGCGCGCCGGTCGGGCCCTCACTGCTGTTCTGGTGTGTCAGCGCGCGCCTGTCGCGTCGGTCAGAAGGACAAGGGGGCGCCGAGCATCGTGGAAGCCCGCTGCAACGGACTGCCGATGGGGGCGGATGCGGTCTCGGGCCGGGTGCGGCAGGTGAAGCCGAGCAGGGCCATGGCCCTCAGGACCTCGCCGGCGCTGAAATCGCGGCGGTCCTGACGGGTGATGACCTGGCCGACCTGCTTGACGGGGTAGTGGCGTCGTCCGATGATCACGGACTCGCCGGTGACCGGTTCGGGCTTGATGCCCTTCATCGATTCCAGCACGTCGCTCTTGGTCAGGTCGAACGGGAAGCGGGCAATGACACAGCGCATGATGCCTCACAGGCAGGAGAGGAAACGGGGCCGACCACCGTCCGGCGGTTCAGTGGGAGAGCGCGAGGACGCCCGGGACGCTGCCGTGTTCGCCGACCACGGGCACGAGCCGCCGGAAGGACATGACGTCCCCGGCTTCGGCCCTCGTGGCCAATGGTGAGACGAGCGGCTCGCTGCCGTCGCTGTCACCCAGACGGATCCGGTCGGTGTATCCGGAGCCGTTCCTCACGGCGGTCAGCCGGGTCCGGGTGACCAGGCCGACGCACCGGCCGTCCTCATCGCAGACGACCAGCTGCTCCGCACGCGCGGCGGCCATGACGGACAGTGCCACCTCGACGGTCATGTCGTACCAGAGGTGCGGCGCGGTCGCGTCCGTGGCGTCGGCCACCGGGCTGTGCGCGGCGCGAGCGCTCACGGAGCGAGTCTGCAACTGGACCATTGCCAAAGGGTGCCTCCTGGGAAGACGGGACGAATTCCTGACCACGACTGCTCTACGCGGCCGCACCTGCGGGGGACTGCGATGCGGGGGAACGCCGGGGAGCCGAGGTGGGGCGGCGCCGACCGCGGGAGGTGGCACCACGCTTCTTGGGGCGTTCGGCCACCGGTGCGGTGATGACGACCGGGATACCGGTCGGGGTCTGGGCTCCGGTGATCCGGCTGAGGGCTTCGTCGCCCGCGCGGACCTGGGTCGTCTGCGGCAGGATCCCCGCGTCCGACATGAGGCGGACCATGCCGCGTCGCTGGCTCGGTGTGACGAGCGTGACGACGCTGCCGGACTCACCGGCGCGGGCCGTGCGGCCGCCGCGGTGGAGGTAGTCCTTGTGGTCGGTCGGCGGGTCGACGTTGACGACGAGGTCGAGGTTGTCGACGTGGATGCCGCGGGCCGCGACGTTGGTCGCCACCAGCACGGTGACGTGTCCGGTCTTGAACTGCGCCAGGGTGCGGGTGCGCTGCGGCTGGGACTTGCCGCCGTGCAGGGCGGCGGCCCGCACTCCGCTGCTGAGCAGGTCCTGGGTCAGCCTGTCGACGGCGTGCTTGGTGTCGAGGAACATGATCACGCGGCCGTCGCGTGCGGCGATCTCGGTGGTGGCCGCGTGCTTGTCGGCGGCGTGGACGTGGAGTACGTGGTGCTCCATCGTCGTGACGGCGCCGGCCGAGGGGTCGACGGAGTGCACGACCGGATCGGTGAGGTAGCGGCGCACGAGCAGGTCGACGTTGCGGTCGAGGGTGGCGGAGAACAGCATGCGCTGGCCCTCGGGGCGGACCTGGTCGAGCAGGGCGGTGACCTGCGGCATGAAGCCCATGTCGGCCATCTGGTCGGCCTCGTCGAGGACGGTGATGGAGACCTGGTTCAACCGGCATTCGCCGCGGTCGATGAGATCCTTGAGACGTCCCGGAGTGGCGACGACGACCTCGGCTCCACCGCGCAGCGCGTGCGCCTGCCTGCCGATCGACATGCCGCCCACGACGGTGGCCAGCCGCAGCTTCACGGCGCGGGCGTACGGGGTGAGAGCGTCGGTGACCTGCTGTGCCAGTTCACGCGTCGGTACGAGGATCAGCCCCAGCGGCTGCCGGGGCTCGGCGCGCTGCCCGGCCGTACGGGCGAGCAGGGCCAGGCCGAAGGCGAGCGTCTTGCCGGAACCGGTGCGTCCGCGGCCGAGGACGTCGCGGCCGGCGAGGGAGTTCGGCAGGGTCGCGGCCTGGATCGGGAACGGTACGGTGACGCCGGCCGAGCCGAGCGCGGCCAGCAGCTCACCGGGCATGTCGAGATCGGCGAAGCCCTCCACGGCGGGCAGCGCGGGGGTGATCGTCCGAGGGGGAGCGAACTCCCCCTGGATGGCGGCGGGCCGACGGCCGTAACCGCCTGAGCGGTTCGGACCGGCCGGCCGGCGCGCGGCCGACGAGCCGAAGCGGCTGCCACCCTTTCCGGAGTCGACACTGCCATTACGGCTGCGGGCGTAGCGGTCGTTCGTGCGTGTGCGGTTCATGCGGAACCTTCCTCGATACGGCACATATCAAGGAATTCCCGCACTAGGAGCGGCACGGAGAATTGCAAGAAAGGGCCGGTGGGGTGACGGCTTGCGATTGCACGGATTTATCCGTCGTCAGATTCGCAAGCGCCGAAACAAGTAGCGCGGCGCGTGGGCTCAAGACTCGAAGCGTCCACTGCGCTGTGGCTGTGAAGGGGTGCGACTGCCCCCCTGAAGAACGATCCGTGTGCGGCAAGCCTACGGATTTCCTGCTTGTCTGCCACAGGTGAAATCACTGCGGGAAACGCTTGTAGCTGGGGCCCGCACCCCGAGGGATGCGGGCCCCAGCTACAAGTACGCGATGTGCGGCGTCAGGCGAGAACGATGTTCTCGGCCGTCGGGCCCTTCTGGCCCTGCGCGATGTCGAAGGTCACCTTCTGGCCCTCCAGCAGTTCGCGGAAGCCCTGGGCGGCGATGTTCGAGTAGTGGGCGAACACGTCAGCGCCGCCACCGTCCTGCTCGATGAAGCCGAAGCCCTTTTCCGCGTTGAACCACTTCACGGTACCAGCAGCCATGTCGTTTCTCCCTTGGGGCAGTGCGTCGGAGCCCGCACCGTGCGGACGCCGAGTCGCCGCGATGATCACCCCATCCGGAAAAAGACCGGATATGCACAAGCGTTTCCAGCGGAACAACGTCCGACCGGAGAGCACTTGAATTTTCGGGAACCACAACTGCAACTGAGACTGACAGTAGCACGCCGCAGCGGTCAACGTGTGGCGGAGAATCTCTCTCTGCTCATTCCGGCAAAGAATCTGCCTGACTGTTCCGCTGAAATCTCAGCTCGCGGACGCAGATATTGACATACTCGCGCGACGTCATACCAGCCGGCCCAGGGCGTGCGTGCCGTTGGCGCTCGTAAAGCTCGTCATACGTCGAGCCGGCCGGCCACCGCGCCCGCGAATGAAGCCGAGGCGAGGCACCGTGGGACGTCTGTGCCTCGCCTCGGCCGCTGTGGGGAGGGCGTTACCCGGCGGCCAGTGGTGTGACGGCGATCTGGTCGATCACCGGTGCGTACGGGGACCGCTGGTCGTACTGGTTGTAGGTGTCGCCGTCGAAGTCCGGCAGCTCTTCCGCCGTGAAGGTCAGGCGGTTCCTGCCCTTGTCGAGGGTGACCGGGACGGTCAGTTCCCAGAAGTTGTTGAAGTGGAAGGTCGTCGGGAACAGGACACGGCGGGCCGGTCCGCCGTTGACGGAGAGGTCGGCGTGGCGGGCGACCGGGTCGGGGTTGTAGTGAGTGGCGGGTGCCTGTTCGGCGTTGGAGTAGCGGATGGTCAGGGCGTGCCGTCCGGCCTTGGCTGCGGTCACGTCGATGCCGAGGGCATTGGCCTTTCCGGCGCCGATGTCTGTGACGGCCGTGCCGTTCGCCGCGAAGCTGTAGGCGGCGGTCGGCTTGGCGGCACCGGTGAGGGAGCCGTCCTCGGCCTGGTGGACGGTCGGCTTGAGGGTTCCCCGCGACGGTATGACCCGCAGCCGGTCGAGGCTCAGCCCGCCCGACACACCGGTCAGGGTGATCTTGTTGATGCCGCCGGAGAGGAACAGCTTGACCGTGTCCGTGCCCTTCCTGGCGCCCCCGACCGGATGCCCGGGGAGCTTCTCACCGTTCAGAGCCAGGCTCGCCGACCCGCCGCCCAGATGGTCGACGGAGACGGTGGATTCGCCGTCGGTGGGGGAGTGGACCCAGAAGGTCGTGGAGGCACCGTCGGGCAGGGGGACCGTGCCGGGGCCGGAGGCGCCGGAGCGGGTGTAGACGGGTCGGGTGCCGTCGAGCGCGGCGTACTCGGCTTCGTAGACGGACGGCTGGGTGACGTTGCCGTCGCGCAGACCGAGGTCGATCTTGTCGATGATCGCGTCGCCCCGGGTGACGCCGAGCTCGGGGTCCTGTGCGGCGAGGGTGATCCGGTGCTTGCCGGCGGTCAGCCTCACCGCCGTGTCGGTGTGCCCCCACACCACCCACTTGTAGCCCAGCGGCAGCCGCAGCTCCTGCGGGTCCTTGCCGTCGACGCGCAGGAAGACGTTGGTCGGGCCCTGCTCCTTCACCAGGTCGTACTGGTTGAACGAGTTGGCGAAGACGCTCAGGTCGTACGTGCCGTCCTGCGGGACCTCGACGTCGAAGGCGAGGACGCCGTCGGACCCGGTGCGCAGCCCGCCCACGTTGTAGGCGCCGGACGTGGCGAACTTGCCGACGTTCGACGGGGTGCCCTCCGGGCCGTTCCTGGAGTAGCCCGCGCCGGTGTAGGCGGCGTTCTCCGCCTCGTACGTCTTGCGCCAGCCCACCGAGGGCGCGGCCGGCGCGCCGCCGCTGCCGCCCGGGGAGAGGATGACCTGGTACGCCGACATCTCGTTCATGTCCCGCATCGGCAGGGTCACCGTGCCGTCGGCCCCGACCCGCACCTTCTGGTCGGCCAGCCGCAGCGGCTGCGCGGAGTCGCCGACCTGTCCGGTCCAGGGGATCTCCTGCACGGTGGCGCGCACGGTCGTGCCGAACAGCCCGGGGTCGATGTTGCGGAAGACGACGTCCGCGTCGCCGCTCTTGCCTCCGAAGAGGGCCCGCGACTGCTTCTTGCCCTCGTCGAGCGTGGCCACGCCCTGGAGGGTGTACTGCACGTTGGGACGCGGGGCGGTCACCTGCACCGTGTGCCCGGACATCTGGCCGTAGGCGTTGAACAGCCACCACTGGCCGTTGCCCTTGTTGGCCTCCACGGCCGAGTCGTTGAGATTGCCGTCGATGTTCCAGTACGCCAGGTCGGCGTCGATCTTCGACTCCTCGATGGCGGAGACCCACTGGACGACCTGGCCGGGCACCGACAGGTGGTAGTTGTGGCCGTACTCGTTGACGTTGATCGGCAGCGGGTCGACCCCGACCTCCTTCTCCCACCCCCGGTACCTGGCCACACTGGTGCGGACCGCGGCGGGTGAGGACAGCTCGTGCCAGGTCATCACGTCCGGCACGACGTCGTTGTCCTTCGCGTACTGGAGGAAGCCCTTGACCTGGCCGAAGAGCTGGGAGGTGTTGGGGCCCGCGATCCGCGCGTCCGGGTCGAGGCTCTTGATCAGGTGATGGACGTTCTTCCACGCGGCGAAGAACTGCCGGGGGTCGTCCAGCCAGGAGACCTTGTCGTAGCTCCAGTCGCCCGTGCCGAACATGTTCCCCTCGGGTTCGTTGAAGGGGACGTAGACGACGTGGTCCTTGTAGTCGCCCATGGTCATGACCTGGCGGACCTGCTTCTTGATCTTCTCCTTGAAGTCCGCGAGCCGCGCGGGACCGTCGACGCCCGGCCACTGGTAGGGGAAGCCTCGGTAGATGTCCGTCATGTAGATGTAGACGTCCTTGCCGCCCGACTCCACGAAGGGCGGCAGTATCTCCAGCGCGTCGGCTCCCGGATGCTGCGGACCGTCCTGCGCCTTCGTGGACACCGTGCGCAGACGCATGCCCTCGATGAGGTTGCGGCTCGGCACGCCGTCGCCGTAGACGCCGTAGAGGGAGCCGGAGGCCCCGCCGTGGAAGGCGCCGGTGTCGGTGGCGAGGTCGATGACGAGCTGCTCCGGTGCCGCCGCCCGGGCCGACCCGGTCGCGGGGCCGGCGAGCAGGGCGGCCAGGACCGCCACCGCCGCGGTACCGGCTTCCGTCATTCTTCTTCTTCGCACTGAGGTCTCCAGGAGGTCCGCGTGCTGGGTGGAGGGAAAGGCGAATCGGTTCGACATGCCGGCGGCCCGCGAGAAGGCGAGCCTGTGGCCCGGAAGGGGGGCCAGGGGTGTGTCGGGAGTGACGTCCGCTCGGCGCGGCACGGTGGGGGCGCACGGGCTTCGAACCGGTTCGGGGGAAGCTAGCACCGGCTCGACCCGTCGGCAATGCCTCTGACAGAGGGAACTATGCGGCGGTCAAAGGGCCTTGGAAACTACGAGACGTTCTGCGTGAAGCATTGACAGCGATGGATGCGCTCCCTACTTTCCCTTCAGCGAACCGGTTCGACAGCCGGTCGTGATCACCGTCCAGCCCCAGACCTTCGGACGATCGGTGGGTGCGCTCACCTCTTCCGTTCGAATCGGTTCGACAGAGGAGTTGCCGTGAACATCGGTGAAATCGCCAAGCGGGCCGGTGTCTCCCGGAGCACCGTGTCCTACGCGCTCAGTGGCAAGCGCGCCGTGTCCGAAGAGACCCGTCGGAAGATCCAGCGGGTCATCGACGAGCTGGGGTACCGGCCCAACGCGAGTGCCCGGGCCCTGGCCAACGGCCGTACCAGCACGATCGGCCTGGTGTTCCCGCCGGCCGGCAATCACTACACCGGGATGCAGCTGGACTTCATCGGCAGCGTGGTGGAGGCCGCCGCGGCGCACGACTACGACGTGCTGATGTCACCGAGCGGCGTGGACAGCGACCGCTCGTTCCAGCGCCTGCTGGGGGAGCGGCGGGTGGACGGTGCCATCCTGATGGAGATCAGGCTGGAGGACGACCGCGTCGATCACATGGTCGAGTTGGACTTCCCCTGCGTCGCCATCGGTCGTACGGCGCATCCGGAGGAGGGCTGGTGGGTCGGCCTGGACCACACCAGGCTGGCGGAGGCGTGCGTCCATCATCTCGCGGACCTGGGCCACCGCACGATCGCCTTCGTCAACCGGCCGGAACAACTGCTGCGCACCGGATACGAGTCCGCGCACCGAGGGCTGGAAGGGTTCACCAAGGCCGCCGCCGAGCGCGGGCTCACCGTGCGGACGTACTGCTGCGGGGACGACGCGGCATCCGGTCAGGCGTGCCTGGAGCGCATCCTGCACGACGACCCGGCCACCACGGCCCTGGTCACCCTCAACGAGGCAGCTCTCGGAGGCATCTACCGGGGCCTCGCCCGGGCGGGTCGCCATGTGCCGCGCGACTTCTCGGTCACCGGGGTGGTGGCCGGCCGATGGGCGGAGACGGTGACGCCGCAGCTCACCGCGGCGGACGTGCCGGCGGAGGAGATGGGCCGGCGCGCCGTCGAACTCCTCATGGAACGCCTCGACCATCCCGGCGCGGCACCACGGCACCACCTCCTTGTGCCACCGATCTCCCTGCGCTCCAGCACCGGACCCGCAACCGGAGCGGTCCCGGCCGACACCCCGGCCGGCCTCTCTCCGCGGTCCTGACGAACGACCCCGCTCACGGACCACCTCCTCCTCCCGCAGCGCCCCGCAGCGTTCACCTCCGGCCGTGCGGGCATGCCCTCGCACGCCCGCACGGCGTCCCGAGCACACCTGTGCCAAGAACTAAGGAACCCGCAATGCGCAGAATCCCCAGGCGTCGCCTCACCGCGGCAGTGGCCTTGTCGACCGTCGTCGCCGTCACCGGCACCGCCTGCTCCTCCGGCTCGGGCAGCACGAGCGCCAAGGGCGACAGCGGAACGTACACCGTCTGGGACCCCTACCCGCAGTTCGGCAAGGGGTCGGCGTGGGCGAAGCTGCTGGATGCCTGCGGCACCAAGGCCGGCGTGAAGATCAAGCGGACGGCCTTCGACACGAGCGACCTCTCCAACAAGGCGCTGCTGGCGGCGCAGCAGGACAACTCCGCGGACGTCCTCATCGTCGACAACCCGGTGGTGTCGACCCTGGCCGAAGCCGGCGTGCTCACCACGACCGACGAGAACAAGCTGGACACCTCCAAGGCCGACGCCAACCTGCTCGCCGCCGGCCAGTCGGGCGGCAAGACGTACGGCACGCCGATCGGCGCCAACACCCTTGCCCTGTACTACAACAAGGACGTGCTGCGGAAGACAGGCGTGGACATCACCTCGGTCAAGGACTGGAAGTCGCTGACGACGGCCCTCGAGAAGGTCGAGGCAGCCGGGAAGAAGGGCATCACCTTCTCGGCCATCGGCACCGAAGAGGGCAGCTTCCAGTTCCTGCCGTGGTTCTGGGGCTCCGGGGCGAAACTGACCGAACTCGACTCCGAGCAGGCGGCCGACGCGCTGTCCCTGTGGAAGGACTGGCTGGAGAAGGGGTACGCGCCCAACTCGGTCATCAACAACACCCAGACGACCAGCTGGCAGGAGTTCGCGAGCGGCGACTACGCCTTCGCGGAGAACGGCACCTGGCAGCTCGCCAACGCCCAGAAGGCCGGCTTCGACTACGGCGTCCTGCCCATCCCCGCGGCCGCGGGAGGCAACGCCGCGGCCCCGACGGGCGGCGAGTTCGTCACCGTCCCCGCCCAGGGCGACACCGGCCGCTACGCCACGTCACGGAAGCTGGTCTCCTGCCTGACCAGCGCCGAGAACCTCAACACCACCGACGCGACCCTGTCGTACGTGGCACCGACGGGCGAAGTGCGGGACAAGCAGGTCGCGGCGAACGCCGAGCTGAAGCCCTGGGTCGACGCGGTGAAGGCCGCCAAGGGACGCACCAGTGACGACCTGGGCACGAAGTACCCGCGGATCTCCGAGCAGTTGTGGAAGGCCGTGCAGTCCGCCCTCAGCGGTGCGCAGTCACCGAAGGACGCGCTGGCCAAGGCCCAGTCCGCCGTCAAGTAGCCACGAAACCCGGTCAGCAGATGACTCACACGACCCAGTTGCCGGACCACCGGCCCGCGCGCGTCCGGAAGGGGGCGGCCGGCGTCACCCCGCCACCGGCTTCCGCGCGAACACGGCGTCGTCCGACCTCCCAGCAGTGGGCCGCCTGGGCCTTCCTCGCCCCGGTGACGCTCTACCTCGTCCTGTTCTACGCCTACCCGCTGTACCGCAACATCGACCTGAGCCTGCGCAACTACACGGTCCGTTCCTTCGTCCAGGGCAACGCGCCGTTCACCGGCCTGGAGAACTACCTCACCGTCTTCGACGATCCGGCCTTCACGCCGGCCCTGCTGCACACCGCGGTGTTCACCGTCGCGTGCCTGTTCTTCCAGTACGCCTTCGGACTGGCCCTCGCGATCTTCTTCAAGCAGCACTTCCCCCTGTCGGCGACCTTGCGTGCCCTGTTCCTGGTGCCGTGGCTGCTGCCGCTCATCGTGTCGGCCTCCACCTGGTCGTGGATGCTCAACAGCGACTCCGGCATCGTCAACGCCGTCCTGCACGCCGTCGGCATCAACCCGGTGAACTGGCTCACCTCGCCCTCGTGGTCACTCACCTCGGTGATCATCGCCAACATCTGGATCGGCGTGCCGTTCAACCTCGTCGTCCTCTACAGCGGGCTCCAGTCGATCCCGGATTCGCTCTACGAGGCGGCCGCCCTCGACGGGGCGAACGCCTGGCAGCGCTTCCGGCGCATCACCTTTCCCCTGCTGCGACCGGTGTCCGCCATCACGCTGCTCCTCGGCCTGGTCTACACGCTCAAGGTCTTCGACATCATCTGGATCATGACCAAGGGCGGGCCGGCGGATGCGTCCACCACCTTCGCCACCTGGTCCTACCAGCTCGGATTCGGCAACGCCCTGCCCGCCTTCGGACCAGGGGCGGCGGTCGGAAACCTCCTCGTCGTCGCCGCCCTGGTGTTCGGTCTGATCTACCTGAAGGTCCAGCGAAAGCAGCACGCCTCATGACTACCGCGACCACACTCCGCCCGCGCGGGAGCCGGAGCCACTGGTGGAAGACGGCCACGGGCACCCTGCTCACGGCGGTCATGCTCTTCCCGGTCTACTGGATGCTCAACGTCTCCTTCACCCGGGACGAGGACATGCGCAAGAGCCCGCCCGGCCTGTTTCCCGTGCGGGGCACACTCGACGGCTACCGCAGGGTCCTCGACGAACAGCTGCCCTACCTCGCCACCAGCCTCGTCATCGGCCTGGGTACCGTCGTCCTGACCGTGGCCCTGGCCGCACCCGCCGGATACGCGCTGGCCAAGCTCCGCCCCCGCGGCGGCGGCATCCTCAACTTCGTCCTGCTGGCCGCCCAGATGATCCCCGGCATCATCATGGCGATGGGCTTCTACGCGATCTACCTCAACCTCGGCCTGCTCCAGTCCGTCCCCGGCCTGGTCCTCGCGGACTCCACCCTGGCCGTCCCCTTCGCCGTGCTCATCTTCACGGCGTTCATGTCCGGCATCCCGGGCGAGCTGATCCAGGCCGCCACCATGGACGGCGCCGGAGCCCTGCGCACCTTCTGGTCCGTCGTCCTGCCGATGAGCCGCAACTCCGTCGTCACGGTGTCCCTGTTCGCCTTCCTCTGGTCCTGGTCCGACTTCGTCTTCGCCGGCACCCTCGTCAACGGCGGCGCCCACGAGCCCATCACCCTCGGCATCTACCACTACATCGGCAACAACAACCAGGAATGGAACGCCATCATGGCCACCGCCGTCGTGGCCTCACTGCCGGCCGCCGTCATCCTCGTCCTGGCACAGCGGTACGTCGCGGCCGGCGTCACCGCAGGAGCCGTCAAGGACTGACGTCCCCGGCAGCCCGTCCCTCCTCCTCGTCACGGCTCCACCGTCCCTTTGCCGGACGGCCGTTGCCTCCTGCCCGAGAAACGAGTCGCCTTTCATGACCGCCGCCCGATCCGGCCCGGCCTTCTCCGTCCACGACATCCCGTTCAGCACCCGCGGATCCTGGTTCGGCATCTCGCCCGTGGTGGCGGAGAAGACGTACGCCGAGGACCTCCACCTCGTCTCCCACCAAACCGGCATGCACGCCGTCCTGAGCCTGACCCCCGTAAGCCCGGCGACGGGCACCCGCGCCGCAACACGCGTCGGGGCGACCCCGGACCTGCTCAGCTGGATCGGTCGGACGGGACGCGTCGACCTCGCCTACGAGTCGCCGGACACCCTTCGTCTGCGGGGAAACGGCCTGGGCCTCCGCATCCGCGCGGCGGCGCGGGCACTGACCCCGTTCAGCGGCACCTACTTCTACCAGGAGCCCCACGCCGCCGCGTACGTGTTCACCTCGTACGAGACGGGACGGCGCTACCGGATCACCGTCCTGTCCGGCACAGTGGCCGGCACCACCGGCGCGCAGGCACTGGGCAGTGCCGACCGCGGTGTCACGATCGTGGCCGACGACGGCGGGACCTGGGAGATCGCGGTCGAGGAGTACGAGACCGCACGCACCCCCTACAGTTCCTCGGCTGCCTTCGACCGGATCGTCGACGCCGCGCGCACCGCCTTCACGGACTTCACCGATGCCATCGCGCCGTGGCGTTCGCCCGCCACCCCCGCCGCGGAGCTCGCCGCCTATGTGCTGTGGTCCGCGACCGTCCGGCCGACGGGTTTCGTCACCAGGCCCGCGGTGCTGATGTCCAAGCACTGGATGGACAAGGTGTGGAGCTGGGACCACTGCTTCAACGCCCTCGCCCTGGCCCCCGGACAACCGGAACTGGCCTGGGACCAGTTCTTCCTGCCCTTCGACCACCAGGACGAGAGCGGCGCCCTGCCGGACTCGGTCACCCACTCCGAAGTACTGCACAACTTCGTCAAACCCCCCATCCACGGCTGGGCCTTCGGACACCTGCGCCGACGTCTGCCCGCGCCACTCGAGAGGACGCGACTGACCGAGGCGTACGACCGCATCGCCCGCTGGACGGACTTCTGGCTCACGGCACGACGCGCCCCCGGTGCCGCCCTGCCCTACTACCAGCACGGCAACGACAGCGGCTGGGACAACGCCACCACCTTCGACGCCGAGCGCGTCGTCGTGACCGCCGACCTGGCCGCCTTCCTCGTCCTGCAGATGCGTGAACTGGCGCGACTTGCCGAAGAATTGGAGCTCGCGGACGACGCACGGCGGTGGACGCGAACGGCCGACACGACGCAGGCGGCGATGCTCGGGGAACTGTGGACCGACGGCCGCTTCATCGCCCGCTCGCTCGCGGACGGCCACCCCTTGGCCGGCACCAGCCTCCTGGACCTGATGCCCATCACGCTGGGCGAGCACTTGCCCGAGGGCGTCGCAGCCGAACTTGCCGCAGGGCTGAAGGCGCACCTGACGCCACACGGCCTGGCCACCGAACAGCCCACCTCACCGCACTACGTCTCCGACGGCTACTGGCGCGGACCGATCTGGGCCCCGTCCACCGTGCTCGTCGAGGACGGTCTGCGCCGTGCCGGTCACCATCGTCTCGCGAACGAGGTCAGCGCACGATTCCGCGCCCTGTGCGAAAGCTCCGGCTTCGCGGAGAACTTCGACGCAGTCACCGGCACGGGGCTGCGCGACCGGGCCTACACCTGGACCGCAAGCGGCTACCTGCTGCTCGCCGAAGCGTACGAACTCCGACGCACCGAGCCGTCGCGGGCGGTCACCGTCTGACGGACCACGCCGGCACCCGTTCGGAGCCTCCCCGGTACGCCCTGGGGGGGGGCTTCGCGGGTCAGTGGAGTGCACGGCTCCGGCGCGGGTTCGGCTGTGATCGGAGCATGGGGCGGCTGACGGCTCGGGCTGTCAGTCCTCATGTACGGCGCGGCGGGCGGACCGACGGCGAAGCCACAGGGGGAGCACGTACCACGACAGTGCGAACCACACCATCACGCCGCCGACGAGCAGCTTCGCCATGAGGTCCGGAACCACGACGTGCAGGATCAGAAGCAGTGTGCACCCGATGGTCACGGCCATCAGGAGCATGCCGCCCACCATCAGCCGGTGAGCCACTTCGACCATCTCGTCCTTCATCCGCTGCCCCGACAGGAACCGGTGGATGGAGACCGGGGCGATCAGGGACGCCGTGGCCGTGGCCCCCGAGACGACGGTGATGACGTAGACGGCGTGGTCGAAGGTGTCCAGGTCGTGGAAGAGCGGGGTGAACGCGACACTGAGCAGGAAGCCGAACAGGATCTGGACCCCAGTCTGAGCGACGCGCGTCTCCTGCATGATCTCGTTCCAGCGACGGTTGACCCGCTCGCGGGGCGTCTCCGGCGCCTCGTCCGGGGCGGCACCGGTATGCCCTTCACACGCACAGCACCCATCGGTCGCTGCCTCCGGCCGCTTGATCGACTCCGTCGTCACGTTCGTGACCCCTCCCTTCGCGGACCATTCATCTGCCCGTTGAAGCTGTCCGCATGCCGGGGACGCCGACGATGACCAGGGGGGTGGCGGTCAGCCCAGGCGGAGGTCCTTGGAGACTCGGTGTGCCGTGGGAGGCCCGCCTTCGTGCGTACCTCTGTACGCCACCATGGCAAATGTTCATATAGGTGACCGGCGAGCACGTACATGACTCTTGACTCGCCCGGGACGCGCTCTCTACTCTCCCGATAGAGAGCGCTTTCTGTCCGTTGCTCTGAGGTGTTCCCACCCGCGTAACAGTTCATGCCCGCACCCGTTCATCGCCCCCACGTCTGGAGATCGAACGATGGAACTGAGACCTCTCGTCACCTCTTTCGGCCTGCTCGCCGGCACTCTGGCCGCGGCGGCCTCCGGCACGACCGCACAGGCGGCGGCGCAGGCCGCGACGACCGTCTACGTCGCACCGTCCGGGACCGCGGGCGCCGCCGGCACCCTGGCCGACCCGACGACGCTGGCCTCGGCGATCAGCCGGGTGGCCGCGGGTGGCACGATCTACCTGCGCGGCGGAACGTATGCCTACAGCCAGACCGTCACCGTGCCCCAAGGGCAGAACGGCACCGCATCCGCGCGTACCACCATCACCGCCTACGCGAGCGAGAAGCCGGTGCTCAACTTCGCCGCGCAGAGCGAGAGTTCGGCGAACCGCGGGCTGCAGGTGAACGGCTCGTACTGGCACGTCAAGGGCATCGTCGTCGAGCGCGCCGGGGACAACGGCATCTACGTCGGCGGCAGCGACAACGTCATCGAGCGCACCGTCACGCGCTTCAACCGCGACACCGGCCTCCAACTCGGCCGGATCTCCTCCAGTACGCCCGCGAGCCAGTGGCCATCGAACAACCTGATCGTGAGCGCCGAGTCGCACGACAACGCCGACTCCGACGGCGAGGACGCGGACGGGTTCGCCGCCAAACTCACCACGGGCACGGGCAACGTCTTCCGCTACGCCGTCTCCCACCACAACATCGACGACGGCTGGGACCTGTACACCAAGACCGACACCGGAGCGATCGGCCCGGTCACCATCGAGGACTCTCTCGCGTACGGCAACGGCACGCTCAGCGACGGCACCGTGAACACCAACGGCGACCGCAACGGCTACAAGCTGGGCGGCGACGACATCGCCGTCAACCACGTCGTGCGCCGCAGCATCGCCTTCAAGAACGGCCACCACGGGTTCACGTACAACAGCAACCCGGGCACCATGGCGATCTCCAGCAACTTGAGCGTCGACAACGCGGAGCGCAACTACTCGTTCGACAAGGGCACGTCGGTGTTCCGCTCCAACACCTCGTGCCGCTTCTCGGTATCCGGCTCGAACGACAAGACCGTCGGGAACGCGGACAGCTCCAACCAGTTCTGGACGGGCTCGAACGGCAGCCGCTGCTCCTCCTACAGCGGAGCCCTCGGCTGGTCGTTCGCCACGGACGGCAAGCTCGTCGTCACCCTCGGCGGCAAGGCCGTAACGCTGTAAGGGCGCCCAACGGACGGGCGTGCCCGGCGAACGCCGACCGCTGGGCACGCCACTGCCCCAGCCGGCGCACCACGGTGGGCTCAGCCGGGCCCGCGCACCACGAGTTCCGCCCGGCCGGACAGCAGACCGTGACCACCGGAAAGCTGCCCCAAGACACGATCCGGTTATGACATTCGGCCCACCGGCCCACAGGTCACCGAATCGCTGCAGGCGTAGCAACGCTCGATGTCGTGCCCCCATGCCTCGGCCAGGCCCCTGATCGTCATCACTTCGCGTCAGTGCCGAAGGTCTCCTCGCTCGCGGACTTGCACGAGATGGTCGAACGGTGGGACCTGCACGACGGGAGGCGTCGGATCGGGGCCGGACAGCGGGCGATCGACGCGTACTTCGCGATCGAACAGCCGCTGTTGCCGCCGCTGCCCAAGGAGCCGTCCTATCGGAGTTTGACCGTTGAGACGGATGAGAAAGGGCTATCCGGAGAGTTCAGCCCGCCACGTCCGTGGCCAGTTACCGGACGGCGGCGGATCTCCCGCGATGCCGAGGTCACGCCTCGCACTCTCGTAAAAGGCATCGCGTGCCACACTCGCGAGCCGATGGGCCTTGGTCCACATCTCGGCGTCGACAGGCCCCTCCCTCACGAGCAGCTCTATGGTCCAGATCATCTCGTGCCAGTTCCGTGCCGCCGCGATCGTCGCCGCGTCCCCGACGAGCAGCACCGACTCCCACTCGGTAGCACGGTGGGACTCCGCGTCGGCAAGCAGAGGCAGACCGTCGGCCGGCTGCAACGGATCGACCACATCCGCGAACCCGAGACCTGCACCGATGCGCTGGGCGACACGAAGCTGCGCCTTGAGGGCATTGGCATATCGACCGTACGTCTCGAAGCGCTTCTCGTCCCACCGCTCGTCCCGCTGCCGCTTCCACTGTCGACGCTCGGTCAAGCTCTGCACGGCATACGAGCCGAGCGAACCGACCACGACACCTATCAGAGCGGGCAACTGATCCAAGAGAACCACAGTTTCTCCCTCGGCCGGTCTCTGGTGCGGCACGCTCGTCGCTCCGCATCCAAGAGGCCGTACCCACCCAGGGGCCCGTCCCCACCTTCGTCATCGTCAGAGGCATCTCTGCTCGGCGTACCCGCGCGACCAAACTTCGATGGCTGCGGACGTGGGATGGCCGCCGAACGAGCGCTCCAACGCGCACCATGCGGCATGCGCGGAGGTCGTCCGGCGATGCCCTACCGCACCGTGGTCCCTCTCGACACGTTGGGTGACACCTACGGCCTGGCCGACGAGGTGATCGGCGATCCGGCCGGGGCTACGGAGTCCGGCACCTCCACGTAGTCGGGCAGCTCGATGCCGTTGATCGCGCGCCCGACCAGCTCGGTGAACCATTCGCTCGTGAAATCGGGGCGCGGCTCGGCGTCTGGCCCGGGGACCTCGCGGCTGCGGGCGTTCAATCGGCCGATCTCCTGGTTGGCCTCGACGAAGGGGCGCATCCGCGCCTCGTAGCGGGCGAACCCGGTGCCGGGGTCCCACTCGGCGGCGGCCAGCTCTCCGGCCAGCAGGTAGGCGCCGACCAGCGCCAGCCCGGTGCCCTGCCCGGACATCGGTGACGAGCTGAACGCCGCGTCCCCGAGCAGCCCCACCCGTCCGCTCGACCAGCGATCCATCACCACCTGGGCGACCTGGTCGAGGTAGAAGTCCGGGGTGTCGTCCAGGTGCGCGAGGATGTCCGGGGCCAGCCAGCCCAGGCCCGCCATCCGCTCACGCAGCAGGCGCTTCTGGGCCGCGACGTCACGGTAGTCGACGTCGAAGTCGGCAGAGGCGGAGTAGAACATGGCCATCGCCCGAGTGGCGTCCTGGATGGGGCGCAGGAGGGCTGAGCGCCCGGACTCCTGGTCCTGGTACTCCAGCAGCCAGCGGTCCAGCCCGAACTCGTTGGGCACACTGTAGAAGGCCAGCACGTGCCCGAGGCGGCGGAGGAACCGCTCATGCGGTCCGAAGACCATCGCCCGCAGCTCCGAGTGCAGCCCGTCGGCCCCGATCACCAGGTCGAAGCGCCGCCGGTCGCCGCCCGCGAAGACCACGTCGACCCCGTCCGCGTCCTGGGCGAGCTCGGCGATTCGGTCGCCGAAGAGGTACTCGACGCCGTCGCGGGTGTCGTCGTAGAGCACCTGGGACAGGTCCCCGCGCAGGATCTCGATGTCCGCGATGAACCCGTCGCCACCGTCGTCGTCCGCGCGGAAGGTCTCCAGCACCTGCCCGCCCGCGTCCACGGTGTGCGCGCCGGCGGTGTCGGTGCAGGCCGCGCGGACCGCCGCGTCCAGCCCCATGCGCCCGATGACCTCCTTGGCGACCCCGCGCGCGTCCACCGCCTGCCCGCCGGGACGCAGCCCGGGAGCCCGCTCCACCACGGTCACCGCGGCCCCCCGCCGGCGCAGCCAGTGGGCCACGGCGGGTCCCGCGATGCTCGCCCCCGCCACCAACACCCTGGGACCGCTCACCCGCGTCCCCTGCTCGGAGTCGTCGACGCCCATCACTGCCTCCCTGTCCTTCCTCCTGCGCTGGAACGTTCCCAGCACCGGCCCACCGCTGTCGGTGGATCGGGGTATGGACTACGGATCCGCACGAGACTCATCGGTAGGACTCACATCAGCCCCAACTGGTCTGAACCAGCCGGACCAGGCTGCCAGCCAGGGCCTGTCTCCTCGACCTCGCCCACGTGCGGGGCAGCCCCAGCGCCGGGGATGCCGCCGGTGGTCCCAGCAACACCCCCACATACACCGTCTGCCCGCACTGTCCTGTCGCCCCGTGTCCGCCAAAGTCGTGGGGGTCGGCGGACACGGCCGGCGGATTCACAAGCAGGAGGGGAAGCAGCATGTCAGATGCGACAGTTGGGACACGGCGCGGCATGGCTCGGCGGGGGTTCCTGGCCGGGGCCGCCGCCGTGACGGGTACGGCACTGACGGGCACGGCGCGCGCGGCCGGGACGAGTGCCCAAATCGGCTCCGGCACCCGCCCGTTGGCGCTCACCCACGTCACCGTGATCGACGGATCGGGAGCACCCCCGGCCCCCGACATGACGGTCGTCGTCGAGGGAGGCCGCATCACCGGACTCGCCCCGAGCGCACACACCCGGCTCCGCCCGGGCACCCGCACGGTCGACCTGACCGGCAAGTACCTGATCCCGGGACTGATCGAGGCGCACACCCACAGCGACGGCCCGGAGACAGTGATCCCGGCGCTGTACGCCCTCACCGGCGTCACCACGGTACGGGAGATGCGGGGCCAGCCGGTCCACCACGAGTGGCGCGAGAAGATCCGCAGCGGTGCACTGCTCGGCCCCCGCTGGGTGGTCGGCAGCCCCATCGTGGACGGCACGCCCTCACTGTGGGCGGCCGACGTGGGCCCGACCATCGAGGTACGCGACGCGGCCGAGGCCCGGCGCGCCGTGCGGCGGGTCAAGCGCGAGGGCGCGGACTTCGTCAAGGTGTACTCCCGCCTGTCCCGCGAGGCCTACTTCGCCATCGCGGACGAGGCCCGGCGCCAGGGCATCCCCCACCTCGGGCACTGCCCCGACACCGTACGGATCGCGGAGGCGAGCGCCATCGGCCACCGCACCATCGAGCACCTGCACGCGCTGCTCCTGGCGACCTCACGGCACGAGAAGGAGATACGCCGCCGCCTGGCCGCCGTACGGATCGACCCGCGCGACCCCGGCAGCCTGTCCCGCTACCACAGCTGGTTCCAGCAGGTGCATCCCCTCGAATGGCGGGCGGTACAGGGCTACGACCGGGACCGGGCGGACGCCCTCTTCCGGAGTCTGGCGGCCGACGGGACAGCAGTCGTCCCCACGCTCAGCGTGCACCGCACGCTGGAACTGCCCGACGAGGTTCCGTCCCGGGCCGACGAGTGGAAGTACCTGCCCGCCTGGCAGGTGGAGAGCTGGCCGGACCAGCTGGCGGCCCTGACCGGTGGGCGCACCCCCGAGCAGGCCCGGCGGATCCGCCGCATCTTCGAGCACCGGCTCCGGCTGGTGAGCGAGCTGCACGGCACCGGTGTGCGGCTGGCGGCGGGCACCGACACCGGCACGGGATACCTCGTCCCGGGCTTCGCCCTGCACGACGAACTGGCACTGCTCGTGGCGGCCGGCCTCACCCCGGCCGAGGCCCTGCGCGCGGCCACACGGGACGCGGCCCGCACCCTCGGCCTGCCCGCCGTCGGCACCGTGGCCCGCGGACAGGCCGCCGATCTGCTCGTCCTCGACGCCGACCCGCTGCGCGATATCCGCAACACCCGCCGCATCCACGGCGTGGTCGTCGACGGCAGGTGGATCCCGCCGCAGGAACGCCGCCGGCTGCTCGCGGCGGTGGAAGAGGCCGCCGCACAGACCCCGCCGCCCGAGGAGGGGGTGACCATGACGGGCTGCGGCTGCGGCGGACACCCCTGACGGCTCCTCCGGCGGCGCCCTCACCGACGAGTGCGATCAGCCGCAGCGCAGGAGACGCGCTGCCGCGGCACCTGCCCGTCGGGGCGCCGCGAAACAGGCCCGCCGAGAGCCCAAAACGTCCAAGGGCTCGGTGACTCTGCTGATGCCGCGTCCGCACGCAGGAAGCGGTCGGCGACGTGCGCCGGTCACGCGATCATCCCTCGGTGTGCTGCCGTGGCCGCACGGCGAGTTCGGCGGGGACGCCGGCATCGGCCTTGCGGTGATGGGATGCGCGGGTACCGGCGGCCGGGGCCGCGAGGACGGCCGTGGCGACGAACACCAGGACCACGACCATCGCCGGACGCAGTCCGTAGTGATCGCCCAGGAAGCCTAGGGTGGGCGGCCCCACCAGGAACGCGATGTAGCCGATCGTCGCCACGAGGCCGACCCGGGCGGTTTCGTCGGGCCCCGAGTCGCCCGCCGCCGACAGGGCCACCGGAAAGCCCAGGGACGCGCCGAGTCCCCAGAACAGGACGGCGGCCGCGGCCACGACGGCGTTGTCGGAGAAGATGACCAGGCACAGCCCGATGGCCCCGGAGACCGCGCTGGCCCGTACGACGGTCGCCCGGCTGTGACGTTTGAGGAAGAACGTGCCGCCGAAGCGTCCCAGGGTCATGGCAGCGGCGAACCCGACGAAGACGAGCGAGCCGACGGCGGCGTCGAGACCGTGGCCGTCGACCATGAGCAGCGGCAGCCAGTCGTTGGCGGCGCCCTCGGCGAGAGCCATGGCCAGGACGATGGCCCCGATCATCAGGAGCCGTCGGTCCTTCCACACCTGCGGGCCCGCGGGCCGCGTGGGGTCCGAAGCGGGCGCCGGGGCACGGACGCCGGTCCCGGCGGGGACGGCACCGATGGCGTACCCGAAGATCGCGGCCGTCACCGCGGCCACCGCCAGAAGGTGCCAGTGGGCGGGGAACGCCGCAGCGGTGGCCGCCATGCCGGCCAGACCGCCGATGACGGTGCCCAGGCTGAAGCACCCGTGCAGCGTGGGCAGAACCGCCGTGCCGGTGATCCGTTCCACGTCGGCACCGTCCACGTTGATCGCCACCTCGCCCGACCCGACCCCCATGCCGAACAAGCACAGCCCCGCGGTGACCAGGGGCGCGGAGGCGAGGGAGCTGCCCGCGCCCACGACGACCACGCTCGCGATGACGAACAGGGTGGCGAGCGCCGTCACGGGTCTGGTCCCGAACCGCGACACGAAACGGCCGGAACAGAGGATGCCGGCCATCGAGCCGACGGACAGACCGAACAGCACCAGCCCCATCCGCCCCGTGGACACGCCCAGACGGTCACGGACGTCCGGGGTGCGCGTGATCCATGAGGACATGGCGATGCCGTTGAGGAAGAAGAAGAGGTACAGCGCCCGGCGGCGTCGGCGTACAGCACGGTCTGTCAAGGAAGGACTCCGCCGGTGTTGGAGACAATGAGGGACGGGCAGGCGACGATCCCGCGTCACCCACCGAGTATGAACAAATGTACACATCGGGTCGGCGACCGAGAAGACAAGGCGGACAACGACGATGACAGGCAGCACTCGTGGCCCCAACGACCCCCGGCGCCGCGAACGCATCCTCGACGCCGCGCTGGATGTCATCGCAGAGCACGGCGCCATCAAGGTGACCTTCCGCAGGATCGCTGAGGCGGCGGGCGTGCCGCTCGGGTCACTCACCTACTACTTCGACGACATGCAGCACCTGCTCACCGACGCCTTCACCCGGCTGGCGGAGACCGTCTCCACACGCTACGGCGCCCTTCTGGAGGCGGCGCGGACCCGCCAGGAGGCCGAGGAGGCGGTCGTCGAAATCATCTGCGGCAAGGTCTGGGGGACCGACCGCAACCTCCTGCTCAGCTACGAGCTCTACGCCTTCGCCACCCGCAATCCCGAGGTGCGCGCCGTCATGCGCTCCTGGATGCAGGCCAGCCGGGACTCCCTGGCCAGACACTTCGACCCACTCACCGCACGGGCCCTGGACGCGCTGGTCGAGGGATTCTCCATCCACAACTCCGTCGACCCGCGGCCCACCGAACGCGAGGAGGTCGCCGCCGTCGTCCGTGCCGTCGTCGACAGGCACCACTGAACAGGATCGACCGGGCTGTGGTCGGCCCCCGTCGGCGGACACGTGCCGGGTCAGCTCGGCGACGTCGGGTGCGTGGCGCCGTGTCGGCCAGTTCGCTGTCTGTTCAGAGCAGGCCGCCGATGATGTCGGCGACGGTCTGGGGCTGCGACAGGAACGGGTGGTGGCCCGCCTTCACCTCCACCACTTCGTCCGCGCGTCGGGAGAATGCGCGTTGTGCCGCCACTGGGGTGCCCCGGTCCTCCGTGCACACCATGTACGTCGTGGGCAGATCGTGCCACGCCGCCGCCCGGACGGGTTGGTGGGTGACGGCCAGCGTCTGCCGGACCAGAAGGTCCCCTGCGCGGCGGGCGATGTCCGGCGGACAGTCCTGCACGAACGTCTCGGCGAACAGTTCGGGCCGGACGCCGAACGTGCCGCCGTCGGGATCGAAGTCCAGGAACGGAGGTGGCGCGTCGGCGGCGAACGTCGACAGCGATTCACCGGGCTCGGGCAGATAGCTCGAGACGAGAACCAAGTGACGCACCGTCTCCGCGCCCACCGCGGCCTCGGCCGCCACGATCCCGCCGTAGCTGTGCGCCACGATCGCGGTCGGCTCGGTCCCCTCGTTCAAGACAGCACGCAGCGCGGCGACATCTTCAGGCAGCCCGGGCCCCTGCGGTCCGGCCGGCCGATCGCCTTCCCCGCAGCTGGGGAACGCCGGGGCGATGCTGTTGATGCCGCGCTCCTGCAGAGCCGCGGCGGCCCGGTGCCACCACCAGGAACCATCGCGCACGCACGCCCCGTGCACAAACACCACCCGCATGTCTTCCTCCTCGATCCGGGATGCCCCGACCACTTCGATCAACGATAGACGTACCAGTAATTACGTGAAATCGTGTGGCCATGGGACGGCACAAACAGCCTGAGATCCGTGACCGCATTCTCGACGCCTGCGTCGACGAGGCACTCGCGCACGGACTGCCCGACCGCCTGGAGCCCTTCGCGGCGGCGTCCGGCACCTCGCCCCGGATGCTGATCTACCACTTCGGTACCCGGGACCAACTGCTCCGAGAAACCCTGGGACGAGCGAGGCGGCGCCAGCGCGACCTCTTCGGCGAACTGCTCTCCCCAAGGCCCGGCGAACCCTACGTGAGTACGCTGCGACGAGCCTGGCAGGACATGACCGGCCCGACCGGTCGCCCCTATCTCAGTATGTTCGGCAGGCTCCGCGAGGATGCGGAACAGCACTTGTGGCCGGGCTTTCGTCGTGAGGCCACCACAGACTGGCTGAAACCGTTGGAAGACGGCATGCGAAGCATTGGCCGTCCCGAACTGGGCACCCTCGTACTCGCGGTCATCCGAGGTCTCATCATGGACATCGAGGCCACAGAGGATGTGTCGCGAGCCGATCAGGCCTTCGAGGACTTCCTGGCCACACTCACTAGATGATCTCGCCGATGGCGGGAGCGAGGGGCTGGTCGACCCACTTTCGCGCCGTTCGGTGACGCGGCTCGAGCCATGGGACCTCGGCACCGATGATTCCTTGCCGCTGAGGGAGTCTGTCTTCCGACAGCAACCTCCCGGGAAGGCGTCCTCATGACCACCTTGCACGACTTGCTCGAAGCCCACGTCGGTGCCGGCACACTGCCCGGAGCCGTGGCGCTCGTAGCACGTGGCGACCAGGTGGAGGTGGTGGCCACCGGGTCGCAGGACGCCGAGGGCGACGCCCCGATGACCAGGGACTCCATCGTCCGGGTCGCCTCGATCACCAAGTCCGTCACCGCAGCCGCGGTACTGGTGCTCGTGGATGAAGGCCGGATCACACTGGACGATCCGGTCGGTACCTGGCTGCCGGAGCTGGAGGCACCCATGGTCGTACGCACTCCGGCAAGCCCGGTAGACGACCTGGTACCGGCCGTCCGGCCCATCACCGTGTTCGACGTGCTGGCCTCCCAGGCCGGGTACGGCTTCGCGTCCGACTTCACGCTGCCCGCGGTGCAGCAGTTGTTCACCGTGCAAAAGGACGGCCGGATTCCGAGCGCCTTCCCACCGGCGGACGAATGGATGGCGGCGCTCGGCAGTATTCCGATGCTCTACCAGCCGGGTGAGGCCTGGCTGTATGACACCTGCTCCGTCCTGCAGGGGGTGCTGATCTCTCGGGTCACCGGGCAGTCGCTGCCGGAGTTCCTGGCAGAGCGGATCTTCGGGCCACTGGGCATGGTGGACACCGGTTTCGAGGTGCCGGCCGCCAAGAGGGGACGGTTCACCAGCTTCTACCGCTCCGGCGACGACGGCAGTCTGGAGCTCGCCGACGGCCCGGGCGGGGAATGGAGCCGGCTGCCCGCTCTGCCGCTCGGCAACGGCGGGCTGGCCTCTACCGCCGACGACTGGTTGGCCTTCTGCCGGATGCTGCTGGCCGGCGGTCTGGCCGCCGACGGCAACCGGGTGCTGTCGGCCGACTCCGTCCACATGATGATGACCGACCACACGAACCCGGTTCAGCGCGACATCGGACGGCTGTTCCTGGAGGGCCAGGGGTGGGGTTTCGGTGGCTCGGTCGACATCGACCGGACCAACCCGTGGAACGTCCCGTGCCGTTACGGCTGGGTCGGCGGCACGGGCACAGCGGCGCACGTGGTCCCGGCGACGGGTGCGATCACCATCCTGCTGACCCAGGTGGCGGCGACGGGTCCGGTGCCGGCCCCGGTGATCAGAGAGTTCTGGCGGTACGCGGCTGGCGTCTGACACACCTCACGGGGGCGCCTGGCTCGTGTCTGTCGGTTCGGCCGCCTGGTCAGTGGGCCACCCAGTCCGGAACCCACATGTCGCGCGGGGCGCGAGTCGGAGTGCGCGGAGGGCCGCGTACTGCGTCAGCGTCCGTGACGCGGTCACGAGGATCACTCATCCGACTCCGCACCCGCACCCGCGTCCGGTCGTTCGTCGTCGCCGAAGGCGAGGCCGAGGTTTCCGGGGTCACGACGGTGCCTGGGGATGCGGTGGGTCGGGAGCTGCTCGGAATGGTTCCGCAGGATGCGAAGCCAGGGGACGAAGACGCGTTTCCGAAGCAGTTGGTCGCCGAGCGCCGAATGGTCATCCGGTTGAAGGCGGACCGGCTGTACGGAAGAGCACTGGACGTCACAGCCTAGACGACCGACGGAGGACCGAGGAATGCCTCCTCATGCCTCCTCCTCGCGTTCACGGGAATGCCTGCCCAAGAGGGGCGGTTCGGTGCATGATCGGCCAGTGACCGATGTTGAGGGAAGGCGCCCTTCCGTCTGGCGCCATCGTGACTTCCTGCTGTTGTGGGGCAGCCAGACAGTCAGCGAGATGGGGTCGCAGATCACCGTTCTCGCACTGCCGTTGGTCGCCGTCGTACTCTTGGACGCCTCCGCGTTCCAGGTCGGCCTGCTGGCGGCCGCGGAGACGAGTGCGTATCTGCTGGTGGCGCTGCCCGCCGGGGCCATCGTGGACCGGGTGCCCAAGCGCCGGCTGATGATCGGGTGCGACCTCGCGCTGTTCCTGGTGATCGGCTCGGTGCCGCTGGCCCATGCCTTCGGGAAGCTGACCCTCGCCCAGCTCTTCGCCGTCGCGCTCGTTTCCAGCGTGTTCGCGGTGTTCTTCTCGGTGGCCTACCAGAGCTACCTGCCGGTGCTGCTCGACCGTGACCAACTCCTGGACGGCAACAGCAAACTCGCGGCCTCCCGGTCGGTCGCGCAGATCGCCGGGCCCAGTATGGGCGGGGGACTGGTGACGCTGATCGGAGCCGCTGGGGCGATGGCTGCCGACGCGATCTCCTTCGCGGCGTCGGCGGGCTCGTTGACGACGATCCGTAAGCGTGAGCCACGCCCCGCCAGGCCCGAACCTGGCCCCCGGCCCTCCCTGCGCTCGCAGATTCGCGAAGGGCTCGCCTACGTCACCCGCGATCCCATACTGCGCAACTCCGTGGCGTTCAACGGCACAGCCAACTTCTTCGTGATCATGGTGGAGAGCCTCGGCCCGTTGTTCCTCATCCGGACGCTCCATCTGGAAGAAGGCCTGGTCGGGCTGCTGCTGGCGCTGGGAGCAGTCGGTGGAGTGGTCGGCGGCGTGACGGCCCGGTATCTGGCCCGTAAGGTCGGCTCGGCGCGGATCAGCTGGATCGCCATGACCCTGCTCTCGCTGCCCGGCCTGCTCATTCCGCTGGCCAGGCCCGGCTGGTGGGTTCTGCTGTTCGGCTTCGGCTGGATCTCGTGGACCTTCGCCTCGACCGTCGCGGGCATCTCGTTGACCAGCTACCGCCAGGCCGTCTGTCCGCCGGACATGCTCGGCAGGGTCAGTGCCGCCGCCCGCTGGATCAACTGGGGCACCCTTCCGCTGGGTGGTGTCACTGGTGGAGCCCTCGCCTCCGCCATCGGCGTGCAACGCACCCTGTGGATCGCGGTGGCCGGCGGCTGCTGTGCGGGACTGTGGCTGTTCTTCTCACCCCTGCGCGGCCTGCGTGACATCCCGCTTGGAGAGCTCGGCCCGGCACCTGCGGGCGCGACGCCGTGACAGCGAAAGCCCAGGTGTCGCCAGCCCACCGGGCCCGACCCTGACCCGTAGCCCTCAGCCGGGCGCCTGGCGTGCCCCCACGGTAGTCGCACGGGATCTCGAACGGTCCTGCCGCCACGACCACGGGCGCCGACGCTGCCACCACTCACTTCCACAGGCAGGCCCGTCGACAAATGCCTCGACAGCGGCGCGGTGATCGGGGACGCTTCGCGCGATGACAAGAATCGACGACACCCCGCCCGCCTGGGACGACCGTACCCAGCTCACCACATTCCTCGACTACGCACGGGCAACCGCCCGCGCCAAGTGCGACGGCGTCTCCGCGGAGAACGCGCGCAAGTCGCTTCTGCCGGGGTCGCCCCTGATGACCATGAGCGGACTGATCAACCACCTCCGCTGGGTCGAGTACTACTGGTTCCAGGTGATCTTTCTCGGCGAGGAAGACCAGGCCCCCATGACGGATGAGGATCCGGACCGCGAGATGCGGATCGCCGTCGACTTCCCGCTGACGCAATTGCTCGACGAGTACGCCGGACAAAGCGCCCGCTACCGCGAACTGGTCGCCGAAAACGACCTGGACAAGCGGGCCGAGCGAACCATCCGCAACGGCCTCCACGTCGATCTGCGCTGGATTCTCCTCCACCTCACCGAGGAGACGGCCCGCCACAACGGCCACCTGGACATCCTGCGCGAGATGCTCGACGGCGCGACCGGCGCCTAGGGGGAAGGCGCACCGCACGCGTCCGGATCCCTGGATTCCAGGGCGGAAGACCAGGCGTTCCGGGGATGACGGACCGCCCGAGAGCTCGCGGAGGGAAGGTCTGCTCCACCTGCGCACCGCCGGTCCTGGGCTCTAGCGGGATACTGGAGGCAGGACGGAGGCGGCCATGCTGACGGAGCTGCGCGGTCATGTGGGCAAGTCCCTGTTTGCCCGGGTGGCGGGCCCAGACGGTCCGGCCACCCGGGCTCGGATCCACGACACTCCGGGGCCTCGCTGGTTCGAGCCCGACCGCCCCATACGCACAGTTCACGGCGACGCCTCGATGTTCATCGGCGGGATCAGTGCGCTGCTGCTGCAGTCCCTGCACCCACTCGCCATGGCGGCAGTCGCCGCCCACTCCGGCTTCCGGGGCGACCCGTGGGGCCGGTTGCAACGCACCAGCACGTTCCTCGCGGTCACCACGTACGGCACCGCCGACGACGCCCAGCAAGCGGTCGACGGTGTCCGCGGCATTCACGAGCGCATCCGCGGCAGGACCGCCGAGGGCCTGACCTATCACGCCGCCGATCCGCACCTGCTCGGCTGGGTCCATGCGGCCGAGACGGACAGCTTCCTCCGTGCCCATCAGAGGTACGGGGCCTGTCCACTCGACGCCTCCGCATACGACGCCTACGTAGCCGACACCGCCCGGGTCGCTGAGGCCCTGGGAGTGATCGACCCGCCTCGCGACCGCCGCGGCCTCGCCGAGCGCCTGTCCGTCTACCGGCCTGAACTTCGGGCCACCCCCGAAGCCAGGGCCGCCGCGCGCTTCCTGCTGCTGCAACCGCCGATTCCCCTCGTCGCACGGCCGTTCTACGCCGGGCTCGCGGCGAACGCTGTGGCCGTACTCCCCTCGTGGGCCCGGGACTTGCTGAAACTGCCACGCCTGCCGGTCGTCGAGGACCTGGCCGTGCGTCCTGTCGGCCGTGTACTGACAGGCGCGATCCGCTGGGCCATGACGGCGCCACCGCCAAGCAGGTGACGAGTCCCGACCCTCTGCCGGTCACCACCCCTGCCGTGGCGGTGCGGGCAGGGGACTGGGAGGCGGTGGGCGACGAGATGCCGGGCGGCCCCGTTCGTGGCCGGGGGCAGAGGGAGTGCGGCAGGGCACGTGTCTGCTGCACTTCCTGGCGCAGCCGTGGCCATCGGGCCGCCCCTCGACCACGCGACCGGCCTGCATCCCAGCCTCACCACCGTGCCGCTGTGCGGGGTCGACCCCAGCCAGGTCGTACTCGCCACGCGCACCGGCGACCGCAGCCGTCTGATCACCGCCTTCCCGTGCCGAGACTCTGCTCACCGGAGCCCCCAGGCTGGGCCGGTACAAACGACCTGATCAGTAGCGGCTCCGTCCGCGTACACGAGTGATCGTGCCCGTGCCTGATCTGCCGCCACGCCCTGACGAGAGGCTCTGGGGGCACGGTATGCGCGAGCATGCTCTGCCCACAATCGTGGAAGTGCGCCATGCGCCGCTGACGGGCGACTCGGCAGCCGAGGAAGACGCATTTCTGGGGCGGGCGACTGTTCGACGACCTGGAGCCTCGGACCGCCGGCCGCCGGCCGCCGGGCGGGAGCGGCGATAGGCGGATGACACAGGCCAACTCGCAGTCGGACTGTGAGCTGAGGCAGGTGCTGCACCGGAATGCGGGAACCACGCGCGGATCGTCACTCCTCGAACGGCGTGGCGAACAGCATGTCCTCGACCGTGGGAACTGCGAAATCGGGGAGGTGACGGCGGCCGACCTCGGCGAAGGGGTGCATCACCACCGACATCGGATTCATGCGACAGATCGAGAGGATGGTGTGGACGGCGTTCTGCTTGAAATCCTCCCTGGGGAAGGCGGTGAGTATGTCCTCCAGGGCGTCGGCCGGTATTTGCTGAAGACCTTGCCCGGCGAAATCGACTGCGGAGCCGACGGAGACCATGGCGATCTCCGGCCTTTTCCGGCTCGCTATGCTGCTGCTGGTATGCAGGGCGATGGCGTCCCAGACGACTGCAACCCGGTCCTCTGGCACACCCTGTTTCCTGAGGAACCTCTGCGCGGCGTCCGCACCCCCGACTTCGAAGCGTTCGCCCGGTACCTGGTATGTCTCCAGCAACCCGAGGTCATGCAGGACCGCAGCGACGAAGGCCAGCTCCCGGTCGTAGCGGATACCTCGGCGCTCGAAGAGCACAGCACTGTAGAGGTACGTCCGCATGACGTGGTTGAAAAGGGTCACGGAGGACGCGTTTCGTGCGAATCTCACGGTTTCCCGTGTCAGTTCGGTGTTGGGGATACGAATTCCCGCGACCGATGCCGGCAGCGCGTTCTCCCGGGAAAGCGACCCACTGTCGCCCTCTACCGCAACGGCGGGGGGAGTGGAGATCGCGGTGGCGAGAAGGGACGCCGCGCCGACAGCGGCAATTCCCGTGCTGCTTCGTAGCACTGACCGCCGAGTGACGTCGCTTGCGGCATCGTGATCGCCTTTTTCAGACATGTTGCGTTGCCTTCTCTTCAGTGGTGCGGACATGAAGAGCCTATGGAGGGCATGGGGGATTTCGACAGTGGGGCGAGTGACAACGACCGCCTGGTTAGTGCCAGATGACTCCGGGGCAACTTCCTGTCCTCGGCCATCTGCTGGGCGGGGAAGGCGTCGACCTGCACGGCTTGGTTTATGGCGTCGGTCTTGGGCGGGCCGGTGAGTCGCCTGGGGATGGCCACGGCTTGGACTGCCGTGGCGATGAGGGTGACGGTGAACCGTTGGTTCTCGGTCCGTACGGCGTGGAGGTGGTCCGTCTGACGGGGCAGGCCTCTCAGCCTCCACGAGCAGACGGCCGGAGAGAGGGTCGTCCACGACGGCTGTTGCACGGCAGGGTGTCCGGCCGCTGGTCAGGGGGATGTGTCGGCAGGTCGCGCAGATGGTCAGGCTGCTGGTGCGAAGGCCGTGATGGCGTCGACGAGGTCGGCCGGAGCTTCCAGCGGGATCAGGTGACCGGTGGTCGGTATCACCGTGAACTCGATCTGGGGGAGGTAGGGCACAAGGTTGTCGCGGAGCACGTCGACGGGTTCGACCTGGTCGTTCTCTCCGGCGACGACGAGGGCGGGGACGCTGATCATGCGGGTGTGCTCGGTGATGTCCTCCGCGATACCGTGGAGCGGCCATTCGGTGCTGGCGGCGTCGGCGCCGGCTCGCGAATCGGTCGCGATCTGTGCCTTGATCGACGCGGGCAGCTCGGTCGCGGTGAGGATGTGGTCCCGTGCCCCGGCTACGGACTCGTCGGAGTCGTAGGCGTGGGAAAGGGCTTCCTGGTACTCGGGAGTGATGTGTGCCGCGGGCTTCGCCGGGCCGGAGCCGACGAGGACGATGCCGCGCAGGCCGGCGGGCCGGGCCGCCGCGACCAGTTGCGCGACCTTGCCCCCCATCGAATGCCCGACGAGGACGTAGTCGGTGACGCCCGCGTCGGCGAGTACGGCGAGCGTGTCGTCGGCGAGCTGACGGAGCGCGCAGGGGCCGGGTAGACCGCTGGACCGGCTCCACCCTCGGAAGTCGATCGTGAGCACGTCACGCCTCGGAAGGCGGTCGACCACGAGGTCCCACGTGCGGGCGGAACCGCCCCAGTAGTGCAGGAACACCAGGGTGGGTCCGGTCCCCGGCTGATGGTCATAAGCGGGCAGCAGCATCGGCTGCGTTGCGGTCATCGTGGCTCTCCTCGTCACTGTTCTGGGCGATTTTCCTTGGTGTTCATTGAAGCTCCCGGACCGAGGCGGGGCATCGGTGCGACTGGTCTTCTGATAGTGGAAACTGGACAGGTGACCGTGATCCGTCAGATGGCGTACCAGCCCGCAGAGCGCCGTGCCGACACGGTCGAGGCGATGACGTTCGGCCGCCTTCGCGAGCTGAACGACGGCGGCACGCAGCGTGCCGACTTCCATGTCCTCGCCGTCGTCGATGCCGGGCACGGCTCCGTCACGGTGGACTTCCTCCGGCACCCGCTCAAGGAGCGGTCCGCGGTGTGGATCCCGCCCGGCGCGGTGCACCGATGGGATGACATCGCAGACGTGACGGGACACCTCGTGCTGTTCGTGCCGACTGCTCCGGTCACCCACGCCACCCGTGAACTCGTCGCGTCCCCGGACCTGGCCGCGCAATGGAGCATTCCTGACGCCGACTGGCCGTTCGTGGACGCCGCACGCGACCACCTCCTCCTTGAGGCTTCCGCCCCACCGGGGGACATCTCGGGGGAGCTGCCCGGCATCCTGCTTTCCGCGCTGATCGCCCGTCTCCGGCCACCGCACGCCCGAGTACGGATCTCGCATCCGGTGTTCCGTCTGTTCCGATCCAGCGTCGAAGCGCACTTCCGGGAACACCACGACGCCGGCTATTACGCCCGTGCGCTGGGATACGCGCCCCGCACCCTGTCGCGAGCGGTGCAGCAGGTCAGTGGCCGCACGGCAAAGGGGTACATCGTCGACCGGATCGTCCTGGAAGCCAAACGGCTCCTCGCGCACGACCGCCTCACCGCGGCCCGCTGCGCCAACGTGCTCGGCTTCTCCGACGCGTCCAACTTCTCTGTGTTCTTCCGGAAGGCGACAGGCATGAGTCCAGGCGCGTGGCAGGCGACGCCGGCCGTCAAATGAGTAGGTGCACTGATGAACCGACGGCGACGAGCGGCCCCTGCCGAGGGGGCCTGCTTCTTAGAGGTTGGTTTCGCCTGGGCTGTCCCGTGCTTCGGCAGCATCCCGGGTGAGGGCATGCTGTCTTCGGGAGGGGCGGGGCGTCGGCCGCGGTGGGCGCGGGCGTCAGCCGGCAGCGGGCGCGCCCCTGGTTCGACAGCGGATCGGGCGGCTTCTTCGCCGCTGCCGTCGACAAGGCGGTGGCTGCTGCCGGGGCTCCCGGGTACGGCCGTAGCCGCCATGAGGGTGCGTCTCCATGCGATGCGATGCGATGCGATTCGAGGCGGTGGCGATCGGCTGGCTGGGCCTCACTCCCAGACGACCACGCTGCGCCGTACGGGCACTGTCGCAGGGCCGGAGGCGAAGAGTTCCGGGGAGTGGCTGCGGATGCGCTCGATGTCGTCGAAGACGGCGCGAAGGTGATCGCGCATGCGGCTGCGGGCCCCGGGAATGTCGCCGGCGGTGATCGCGGCGAAGATCTCGTGATGCTGGTCGGCGAAGACGGTGGGGGACTCGTGGCCGTGCAGGCCGAGCCGGCGGGCCCGGTCGAGGTGGCCCTTGGCGGCGGCGACGGTGGCCCAGGCATTGCCGTGACCGCTCAGCCGCATCAGATCGCGGTGGAAGGTCTCGTCCAGCGCGAAGAACTCCTCGCGGTCGAGACCGGTGCGACGCTGGCACTCCAGGTTGTTCCGCAGTTCCTCGACCGTCTCGGCGTCGAGCTGCTCGGGAAGGTCCTCCAGGGAGGCGAGTTCCACCGCTTCGCGCAGGAACTGTGCGTCGGCGACCTGGGCGGCGTCGACGCGCGAGACGAACGACCCGATCTTCGGGAAGACCTGTACGAGTCCCTCCTGGGCGAGGAGGATCAGGCTCTCCCGCACGGGCGTGCGACTGACGCCCAGTGAGGCGGCCAGTTCGTTCTCCGACAGGGCGGCGCCCGGGGCGAGTTCCAGGGTCAGGACCATCTGGCGCAGCTTGAGGTAGATGTCGCGCCGACTGGTCCGCCGCCCGTTCGATTGAGCCATGCGCACATCCTACGTACTGGACGAAGAGTCTTGCTCCCCTGCGCGACAGATGCTTGTATACAAGTACTGCACGACAGGATGGAGCTGTAAGTGAGCAAGATCGAGCGGGCCGAGGTGCTCGTCTCCTCTCCCGGTCGCACGTTCGTCACGCTGCGCATCACCACCACCGACGGAGTCACCGGACTCGGAGACGCCACGCTCAACGGGAGGGAGCTGGCCGTCGCCAGTTACCTCCGGGACCACGTGGCCCCGCTGCTCATCGGCCGCGACCCCGCCCGCATCGAGGACATGTGGCAGTACCTCTACAAGGGCGCCTACTGGCGCCGCGGCCCGGTGACGATGACCGCGGTCTCGGCCGTCGACACCGCGCTGTGGGACATCAAGGGCAAAGTCGCGGGCCTGCCCGTGTACCAGCTCCTCGGCGGCCGTTCCCGCGACGGCGTGTTGGTCTACTCGCACGCCAGCGGCACCGACGTGCCCTCCCTCCTCGACGACGTCGAACGCCACCTGGAACTGGGCTACCGGGCGGTGCGGGCCCAGGCCGCGGTTCCCGACGTCGGCGGCACGTACGGGGTGCGCAAGGGCAGGATCTACGAGCCGGCCGCGACCGACCTGCCCGAGGAGCAGCCCTGGGACACCGACGCCTACCTCGGCTTCGCGCCGGGCTACCTGGAGGCGGTCCGGGAGCGGTTCGGGTTCGGCTTCCACCTGCTGCACGACGTGCACCACCGGCTGACGCCGATGGAGGCCGCCCGCTTCGGCCGAAGCGTCGAGAGCTGCCGGCTGTTCTGGATGGAGGACCCGACCCCGGCGGAGAACCAGGAGGCGTTCCGGCTCATCCGCGAACACACCACCACACCGATCGCGGTCGGCGAGGTGCTGAACTCCATCTGGGACGTGCAGCACCTCATCACCGGGCAGCTCATCGACTACGTACGCACCACCGTCGCGCACGCGGGCGGCATCACCCACCTGCGGCGGATCTTCGACCTGGCGGCGCTGTACCACATCCGCACCGGCTCGCACGGCGCCACCGATCTCTCACCCGTCAGCATGGCCGCCGCCGTGCACCTCGACGTCACCGTGCCGAATTTCGGCATCCAGGAGTACATGGGTCACGCGGAGGAGACCTCCGAGGTGTTCCGCTCCGGCGTCACCTTCGCCGACGGGTACCTCAATCCCTCCGACGAGCCCGGCCTCGGCGTGGAGTACGACGACAGGGCCGCCGAGCGCTTCCCTTACCAACGTCGCTATCTCCCCGTGGCGCGCCGTCTCGACGGTTCGGTGCACGACTGGTGAGCGCCGCACCCGCCCTTCCCCGCCTGAACCGCCGCGCGCTGCCGCGACTGGCTCCCGGCCTCCGGCCCGCCGTCGACCCGACCGGACTGCGCCCACGCATCCTGCACTTCGGGCTCGGCGCCTTCCACCGGGCTCACCAGGCCCTCTACACGCAGAACGCCGCCGCCGTCTCCGGCGAGCCCTGGGGCATCACCGCCGTCGCGCCCCGCTCGACCGCCACCGTATGCGCCCTGAGGGAGCAGGACTGTCTGTACTCGGTCGTCGAGCGCCACCCCGACGGCCACACCTGCCGCGTCGTCGGGTCCGTCGTCGGCGCCCTGGCGATGGGACCCGACGCCGAAGCCGTCGACGCGCTGCTCACCGACCCCGAGGTGAGCGTGGTAACCCTCACGGTGACCGAGAAGGGCTACCACCGGTCGGCCGCGACGGGCGGCCTGGACACGGCGGCGGCACCCGTCGCCGCGGACCTGGCCGCCCCGCCCGGCGCGCCGCTCACCACTGTGGTGGGACGCCTCGCTTCGGGCCTGGCCCTGCGGATGCGGTCCGACGCGGCCCCCGTCGCCGTCGTCTCCTGCGACAACATGGCGGGCAACGGCGCCGTACTGGCCCGCGTCGTGCGCGAATTCGTCCACGCCTCGGCCTGGCCGGACCGCGAGAGCGTGCTGGCCCGGCTGGACGAGACGGTGACCTTCCCCTCGACCGTCGTCGACCGGATCGTGCCCGCGACCAGTGACGACGACCGGTCGGCCGCCCGCACCGCGCTGGGCCTCGACGACGGCCTGACCGTGGCCGGCGAGCCCTACCGGAGCTGGGTCCTGGAGGACTCCTTCGCCGCGGCCCGGCCACCCTGGGAGTACGACGGCGCCCTCTTCGTACCGGACGTCGGCCCGTACCAGCTCACCAAGTTGCGGCTGCTCAACGGCTCCCACTCGGCCCTGGCCCACCTGGGCCTCGCCACGGGACACGCCACCGTCGCCGACGCCATGGCGACGGATTGGGGCGAACGGCTCGTCCGCGCGCTGTGCGCCGAGGTCGCGCCCACCCTGCCGGCCGGAGGACCCGACCCCGAGGCGTACGCCGGTGATCTCGTCGTCCGCTTCCGCAACCCCACGATGCACCACCAGCTGCGGCAGATCGGCTCCGACGCTTCCCTGAAGATCACCGAGCGCTGGCTGCCCGCCCTGCGCGAGCTGCGCGCGAGCGGCACGGACACGCCGGTCCTGGCCCTCGCCCTCGCCGCCTGGGCACACGGCACCCGGCCCGGTGCCCCCGACCGGTCGGACCCCGCGGCAAAGGCACTCGCCTCCTGCTGGAACGCGGGCGGCCCTGCGACCGGGACGGTGAGCGCGCTGCTGCGCACCGTCGGCGCGGCGGATCTCGCCGACGACACGGTCCTCACCGCGGCCGTCGCCGACCGGTTGCCCGCAGTGCGCGCGGGCCGCGTCGAAATCTGACCCCCTCCGCAGCACTCCGACCTTCCCGCCCCCCGTGCAACCCACCCCCTGCACCCACCCGTTCCACCGTTCCCGTCCCCGAACAACGGAGTTCACGATGAAGGACAGCGCCGTCGCCGCGGAGCAGACGCGCCCCGCGGAGCGCACCACGGGCGATCTGGCAAGAGCCGCCGTCTCGGGCTGGCTGGGCACGGCCATGGAATTCATGGACTTCCAGCTCTACTCGCTGGCCGCCGCGATCGTCTTCAACAAGCTCTTCTTCCCCGACGTCAGCCCCGCGATCGGACTGATCGCCGCGATGGCCACCTACGGCGTCGGCTACGTCGCCCGGCTCGCCGGCGCGGTGTACTTCGGACGCATGGGCGACCGGCTCGGCCGCAAGAAGGTCCTCTACATCACCGTGCTCCTGATGGGGGCCTCGACGACCCTGATCGGCGTCCTGCCCACCTACGGCACGGTCGGCATCATGGCACCGATCCTGCTGGTCGCGCTGCGGCTGGCGCAGGGATTCGGCGCGGGCGCCGAGATCGCCGGCGCGACGGTGCTCCTCGCCGAGTACGCGCCCGCCAAGCGCCGGGGCCTGATCTCCTCGCTGGTGTCGCTCGGCACCAACTCCGGGACCCTGGCCGCCTCCGGCTTGTGGGCCGTCCTGCTCGCCGTACTCACCGAGGACCAACTCCTGTCCTGGGGCTGGCGGCTGCCGTTCCTGCTCAGCTTCGCCATGATGCTGTTCGCCGTCTGGCTGCGCCGCGGCCTGAAGGAGAGCCCCGTCTTCGAGGAACGCGCCGACGTCGTGGACGGTGTGGCGCTGGACCGCGACCAGGTGGAGGCGGCCATCACCGACTCCGCTGAGCAGCAGGGCACCGTACTGGCGGCCGGCGTGCGGCAGCGCAAGGGCAAGGCGTTCTTCCTCGCCCTGGCGCTCCGCTTCGGCCAGGCCGGCAACTCCGGACTGATCCAGACCTTCCTCGTCGGCTACATCGCCACCAATCTCGCCGTCGACCGGTCCGTACCCACGGACGCCATCGTGTACGGCTCGCTCGTGGGCTTCGCCACCGTGCCGTTCATCGGCCTGCTCGGCGACCGCGTCGGCCGCCGCGTGCTCTACCTGGTCGTCTCGGCGCTGACCATGGTCCTCGCCTTCCCGGTGATGCTGCTGATCACCTCCGGTACGACGCCGGGCGTGATGATCGGCATGGTGCTCGGCCTCAACGTCGGCGTGCTCGGGCTGTTCTCGCTGGAGAGCGTGACGATGGCCGAACTCTTCGGCGCCCGCACCCGGTTCACCCAGCTCGCGCTCGCCAAGGAGATCGGCGGCATCCTCGCCACCGCGATAGGCCCCGTCCTCGCCGCCACCCTCACGGCCGTCACCGGGAGCTGGTGGCCGATCGCCGCCATGCTCATCGTCTACTCACTGATCACGTTCGTCGGCGCGTACCTGGCGCCCGAAACCCGCGGACGCGACCTGGTCCGCCTGGAGGACGCCGTATGACCACCGCCACCGAGAGCCACGGAGCCCCCGCCGACAGGAAGCGCACCATGCGTGCCCTGGTGGTGCACGGCCCAGGCGACGTCCGCGTGGACGAACGGCCACTGCCGGTACCCGGACCCGGCGAGGTGCTGCTGGCCCTGGAATGGGGCGGGATCTGCGGATCCGACATCGCCTACTGGAGGCACGGCGCATCCGGCACAGCCGCGCTCAGCCATCCACTGGTCCTCGGGCACGAGGTGGCGGGCCGCATCGCCGCGCTCGGCCCGGGCGTCACCGGGCTCGCCGAAGGCCAGCCGACGACCGTCCACCCGGCCCGGCCGGTCGGCGACGGCGTACTGCCCCAACGGATCGCGGGCCGCACCAACCTCTACCCCCACATCCGCTACTTCGGCTCGGCAGCCTTCACCCCCCACACCGACGGCGGGTTCAGCGAATACCGCACGGTCGACGCCGACCAGGTACGGCCGCTGCCGGACGGGGTGGACACCGAGCGGGGCGCCCTGGCGGAGCCGCTGGCCGTGGCCCTGCACGCCGTCGGCCGGGCCCCGTCCCTGCACGGCCGGACCGTCCTGGTCAACGGTGCCGGACCGATCGGCTCCCTGGTGGCGGCCGCTGCCAAACACCGCGGCGCGGACACGGTGATCGCCGCCGACCTGTCAGCGGACGCGCTCGCCGTCGCCCGGGCGATGGGAGCCGACGAGACCCGCGACCTCGCGCGCGGCGAGACGCTGCCGGAGGACGTGGAGGTGGTCTTCGAGGCGTCCGGCGCCCCGGCGGCGCTCGGTGCGGTATTGCGGGCCACCGCCCGTGGCGGCACCCTCGTCCAGGTCGGCAACCTGCCCGGCAGCGCGGTGACCGCCGTCCTCGGCGACCTGGTCACCCGCGAGATCACCTGGACGGGGTCGTACCGCTTCGTGGAGGAGATCGACGACGCGCTGCTCGCCCTGCGCGACGGCGTGGACGTTACACCGCTGATCACCCACCGGTTCCCACTGGACCGGGCGGCCGAGGCCCTGTCGGTCGCCGCCGACCCGGCCGCCGGGAGCAGCAAAGTGCTGCTGCGGCTGTCCGACAGGTGGGATTCGGCTCCCACCTAGGACACCGCAGTTGTGGCCGTGGCGGCGACACCGTTTCCCCTCCCACGCCGAGTTCGACCTGTTCGTGGACCTTTCTCACCCGGTCGACACGCATCACCGACGGCGCCCGGACGTGGTGCAGGTCAGCGACCGCTTCCCTCGGTGGCAAGGGCTGTCGAAGCGGATCGGGGACATCGCCGCCGCCCACCGCAGTCGCCTACCCGCCGCAGTTGTCAGGCGTGCCTGTCTCCTGGGCTCACTGAAGGCACCACAGCCGACTGCTACACACCGCCTCCTTTCACCCGGCACCGACCTTTGGTGCGCGTGACGTGTCCAGCATTCGCGTGCGTGTCACGCGCAGCGTCTTCGACGCGAGGCGACGGCCTTCCGGCTCCGGCAGGAAGGCCGGTCAGCCGAGGTTGTCCGCGCGTCCCTCGTCACCGTTCGTCGGCTGACCTCGTAGTGGCCGTGGGCGGCACCTGGGTTGCGTGCCACCTCTGCCGTTTCGGCCAGCCGGCTGAGCTCGGCCGCCGACTCCCGCAGGGCGGGCGGCGCCGGTGCGGGCTCAAGTCGGGCCGGGGACACGCCGTGGTCGGCGAGCAGCGTTGTCGGCTCCACGACGCTCCTGTCATCCAAGGGCTGTGCTCGGCGGCAGGGCGGCGGTCTTCAGGATGCGCGCCGGGCGACCGAAGCGGGGCCGATGATGCCGGGGCCGAATTTGTCGCGCACCCGGTCCACGGCGGCCTCGGCGACGAGCGGGGCCTCACGGACCTGGCCCAGGCTGATCTCCTGGGTCACCTGGAGGTGGGCGGCCGCGAACAACGCTGAGATCGCCCGCACCCCGACGAACTCCTCCTGGCTCAACCGGATCGAGGCCCCGTTCACCGCCCCGCGCTACTTCACGCTCGACGGCACCGACCACGCCGACCACAAGGGAGCAGGGCAGCATGATCCGCCGCTTCATCATCTGGCGCCGCTACATCATCTGGCGAAACCGCCGGGCCGACGACCGGCGCCTACGCGGCGTCGTCGACCGGGCGACCGTCGCCTGATCTACTCGTCGTCGCGGCACAGGCAGAAAGGATGGCCGGCCGGGTCGAAGAGTACCCGGACGTTCTCCCGTGGTTGGAACTCCGCGATGGTGGCGCCCAGGGCCACCGCCTCGGCGACCGCCGAGTCCAGGTCACCGACCTGGAAGTCGAAGTGCATCATGGGGCGCTGATCACCGTCGGCCGGTGGCCATACCGGAGGCCGATAGCCCTCCGCTTGTTGGAAAACGAAGAACGGTCCTTGCGGTGAGGCAGCCACAATGGCTGTTCCCGGCTCTTCGTGCCCGACCTGCCAATCGAGAAGCTCGGCATAGAACTTCGCCAAACCGCTGGGATCCGGCGCTTCGAGCGTGGTGCCCCACCACATGCCGCCTGTTCGAGATCGCATGCTTGAGCCTACCCGAGCCCTCCACACACGCCGTTACCACCGTTGGCACCGGAGCGAGTCACCCTGAGCAGTACGACGGGGCGAACGTCGCCTGATGCGGCTGCGGATGTGAATGGTGATCTGGATCGTACGGGAGGTGCGGGCGGCAGCCAGCGCCGCGATCGGCGCCCCGCCACGACCGGTGAAGGCAAAGATGAGGGTTGTAACGAGTGGAGCGAGGGCGGCCTTGCCGAAGCCCTTCGCCCTGCCGGTTCGCGATCGCCTGGCCGCCTGCCTCTCCCGCCGCCGCCCCGAGCAGAGGAACTGAGTCCGGTGCGCCGCTGCCAGGCCGCCCGCGACCCTGGCCTAGGCAGTTTCGTTCGGATCACCGGGCGGACCAGAGGAAGATGCCCGCGAGGCGGAGTCCAGCCAGCCAGATGATTGCCGTCTCCTCATAGCGGGTGGCAATGCCCCCACTGTTTCAGGCGGTTGACGCACCGCTCGACGGTGTTGCACTGCTTGTAGGCCTCGCGGTCGAAGGCTGGTGGCCTGCCGCTGGTCGGCGGAAACGGGATCTGGCGGCATCGTCCAACACCACCCGGGATGAATTCGCGGGGCTCGTCATGCGTGGGTCTCGGGCTCGCATCCCGAAGGCGGCTCGGGCGAAGACCAGGCCGGGCGTCATCCTGCCTGGTCTTCATCTGTGTTCCGGGGAGGCCGAGGGGTGCGTGGCGCCGTGTCAGCCCGTCAGCAGGGACCGCAGTCGCCGCTTGTCCGGTTTGCCGACCGCGGTCAGGGGGATGGCGGGGACCAGGTGCACGGTCTCGGGGGCGTAGAGGCGTCCCTTGCGGGCGGTGACGAAGGCGCGGATCTCGTCGAGTGACGGCTCGTGTCCGGGGACGGGCACCACGGCGGCGTGGACGTGCTCCACCGATTCCTCGTCCCGGCTGCCGAAGACCGTGCACTGGGCGACGGAGGGGTGGTCCAGGAGCAGGGCCTCCAGCTCCGCGGGATAGACGTGCCCTCCGACGACCACGATCATCTCCTTGATCCGGTCCACGATGAAGAGGTAACCGTTCTCGTCGAGATAGCCGACGTCCCCCGTGCGCACCCAGCCGTCGCGCAGTACCTCACGGGTCAGCTCGGGCTGCTTCCAGTAGCCGTGCATCGCGTAGGGCGAGCGCACCAGCACTTCGCCCGGTGTCCCGGGCGCCAGGGCGGTGCCGTCGGTGTCCTGGACGACGATCTCGACGCCGGGCACGGCCCGGCCGACCGTCGGGTGGCCCTCGCGGCCGGTCAGCTCCTGCTCGTCGGGGCCCGTCTCCGATATGAGCTGCGTCTCGGCCTGACCGTACAAGCCGTACAGCACAGGGCCTAGAAGTTTGGCCGCCTGCCGCAACCTGGCCGGTGCCGCGGCGGTGCCGCCGTAGGTCACGCGGCTCAGGCTGGACAGGTCGGTGGCGGACAGGTCCGGGTGGTCCAGTAGCCGGTACAGCAGAGGCGGCAGCAACCAGGTGTGGGTGATGCGCTCGCGCTCGACCGTGGCCAGCACGTCCCCGGGTTCGAAGTCGTGCCGCAGGACGACCGATCCGCCTTCCAGAAGAGCCGTGTCGGCGAAGATCCCGGCGAGATGGGCGAGCGAGGTGCATGCCAGGAAACGGGGCGGGTCGCCGGCGTCGGTGAGCCTGCGCTCGAGGCTCCGTCGGTAGGAGCCGTGGCTCATTCGGATGCCCTTGGGAATCCCCGTGGTCCCGCCGGTGTAGCCGATGCGCCAGTCGTCGTCCGGACCCACCGGAGCGCGCACGGGACGCACCGGATGCCTACGGGCCGCGGCCAGTACGTCTTCGGCGAACTCGCTCGGGCCCAAGGACAGCACCGGAGGGACACCGGGCAGCGGCAGCAGCTCCCGCGCCACGGCACGCCGCTGTTCGTCCACCAGCAGCAGGGCGCCGTCCACGCTTTCCAGGATGCGGGCCATGACCGATGCGCTCATGCCCTCGTAGAGAACGACCACCCGCGCACCGGTCAGGTTGGCGGCGTAGCGGGCGGCAATGCCGTCGGCACTGTTGCCGGTGAGCAGGCCGACCGTGGCGCCCCTGCCCACCCCGCGCCGTCCCAGTTCCCCGCCGAGCCGGCAGACCTGGTCCCGTAACGCCCCCGCGCTGATCACCGCTCCCTCGGCGGTCGTCAGGACCGGCCGGGACGGTGCGGCGGACAGGACGTCGAGGATCGCCTCCGCGTAGGTGCTGAAGCCCGTCCCGGTGGTGCCGCCTTGTCGGCTCATCGACTGTCTCCCTCTTTCGCGTCTGTGGGCGACTTCGACGCTATGGGCGGGGTTCTTCAGGTGTCCACGACCGGTTTCGGCATGTACTCATGCTGTGTCGGGCATGAGCCGTTCCCCGGCCAGTCGGCGGAAGTCCAGGGCTGCAGGGGAGAGATAGGCGCGCCGGCGCCACACCATGGTCAGCGTCCGGTAGCAGTCCGGGGCGTCCAGTCGAAGCCAGCCGACCGGGCCGTGATCGCCGAGGGCCCGGCGTGCGACGGCCGGCATCAGGCCGATGCCCACACCGGCACCGATGAGTTCGGGAGTGGCTGCGGCCTCGTCGCCTTCGCAGACCACGTGCGGCGTGAGTCCCTCACGGGCGAAGAGCTTCTCCAACAACGCCCGTTGCCAGTGACCGGCACGTGTGCTGACGAAGCCCTCGTCGGCCAACTCGGTCACCGAGACCTGCTCCTGGTCGGCCAGTGGGTGCCCGAGCGGTACGGCCAACAGCACCTCCTCCCGTGCCAGTTCCGTCGAGCACAGCTCGGGGCCGGCCAGCGGCTGGGAGGCGAGGGCGAAATCGACCTCGCCCGAGCGCAGATGCTGTCGCATCGAACCCACCGGGGCCTGGAAGAGGTGCACCCGCACCCCCGGTCGGAGCTCGCGGAACGCGGACAGCACCCCGGCCAGCTGTAGCAGGGTCTCGGCGGCGACCGCGACCCGGCCGGGGCTGCCGCGACCGGCGTCGGCCACCTCCCGCCGGGCATCCTCCAGCTCCGCCAGGGCCCGCTCGACCCGGACCAGGAAGGCGGCGCCGTGCTCGTTGAGACGTATACGGCGGCCTCTGCGGTCGAAGAGTGGAGCGCCGAGTTCTGACTCCAGCCGGATGATGGTCCGGCTCACCGACGGCTGGGCCACTCGGAGTTCCTCCGCAGCCCGGCTGATGTGCTGGTGACGTGCGACGGACTGAAAGTAGCGAAGAGACAGCAGATCCATGTCGGTAGTCTCGTCCGGATCGGATCTGGGTGGGGCGAGGCACCGCCGCTGCGACCGCGGTGATCAACCTCGGGGACGCCCCGCCCCACTCACTTCGCGTCCGCGTAGCACGCCACCACCACCGCCGTCGTGAACGGGAACGGATCGCCGCGACGACGGTGTCGGCCTCCTCCTCGGGACACGATCACCTCGTCGTGCTGGAAGCAGACGAGCTGTCGGGGCCGTGGTCGCCCATGTGGTGGGCACCCAGCACCGAGCCCGGCGCCGTTCCGGTGACCGTCATGCGGCACCCGGCCGCCGCGGTGACCACCGTCGACATTTCCGACCCAGGCACGGGCGCACCCGCGACTCCGGCAGCCTGCCGGGCCTTCTCTGCGTTTCGGGGCCCGCGCTGCGACGCAGCCGTGGTCCGGGTGCGGGCGTCGCAAGAAGACGCCGTGGGTGCGGACGGCGCGCGGGACGCGGGGGGTGAGGACCGAGGGGGCGTCGCCCGGATACCGGCACGGGTGGAGTGTCGGTATTCGAGACTTGCAGTATTCGCCGCAGGGCGAAGCAGCTCCGCACCCGGCTTGGTCACGTCAGCGGAGACAAGGTGTAAGGCTCTCGCCGCAACGGGTGGCTCGTCTCGCCGGCGATGAGGGAGGGGAGCCCGCATGCCCCGGGGTGCCGCCGGGGCGCCGCAGAGTCGCCCGAACCTGGGCTTGTCGGACTGAGTCGCAAACGGCTATCGCTGCCGATAAAAGGAATCGTGCGGGTAGCTGGCCGGATGATGAGGTGGCACGGTGACCAATCACAATGAGGCGGCGGCTGTCCGTCCGTTGACACTCGCCTGGGTGCGCCGGCACCTGGAGGCCGGTGAGCGGATCGTCGGAACCGAGGCGCTGCGGGGCGGCCTCACGGCGGACGTGCGGAGGCTGACCATCGGTACGCCGGACGGTGGCACCCGTGACCTGGTGCTGCGGAGCTTCGTCGACCCGTTTCACCTAGGGCACGCCGAGGACTCGCTGAACAGGGAGGCCAGTGCCCTGACCCTGCTCACGGGGACCGGCGTGCCGGCTCCCGGACTGGTCGCGGTTGATCAGACCGCCGCGTACTGCGAATACCCCTCGCTCCTCATGACACATCTGGCGGGCCGGACGGCCCTCGACGACGAGGGATTGGAGGCGCGCGTCCCCCTGCTGGCCCGCCAACTTGTGGCGATCCACACGGTGCGCCCCGCCGAACGGCCCCGGAACTATGTCGCGTTGACGACCGCCGACACCGTCGCCGTTCCCAGGGGCGCCGACGCGGCGGCTTGGGCCGCCGCTGTCGACGTCATCCGTAGCCCCCCGCCGCCTTACGAAGGGCGGTTCCTGCACCGGGACTTCCAGCCGGGCAACGTACTGTTCGACGTGCCGCCTTTGAGGCCAGCAGATAACCGGATCACGGGGGTCGTCGACTGGGCGGCGACCTCCTGGGGCCCGGCGGATCTCGATGTGGCGCACTGCTCGGTCAATCTCGCGCTGCTGCACGGCCCGGAGTGGGGTCTACGGTTCCCCGAGGCGTATGAGCAGGCTGGCGGGGTGCTGGCTGCGGACGCGAGCGAACGGCTGTACTGGCTGGTCCGGGACGGGCTGGCATCCTCAGAAGAAGTGCAGGTGGTGGCGCAGACATGGCGAGGGGCAGGGAGGACAGAGCTGACGACGCGAGCTGTGGAGGCGCGGCTTGATGCCTATGTCACCGCACTGATGGACGCGCCAGGCTGAGTCAAGGCGGGCCGGGACGCGGAGGCGTCAAGGCGTCCTGTGCCTCGGATTGGCCGGAACGCGGCAATCCGCCGGGCACATCGCTAGCCCTGCGGGGTGTCCCGTCGCGCTGCCAATGTAGTCGGCGTCGATAAGACGGGTGAGTTTCGGCGGGAGCACGAAAGGGTGCTGGTTGACGGCCGGGTAGGTGTGCTCCTGGTCCCGGCTGATGTGGTCCTCGGTGAGCTCGACGATACGGGTTCAGGGGAAGGGCGTAGGGACGGACGAGGGCAGCCGCGCTGCGGACGTCCAGGGGCAACGCCGTATTGCAGGCCAGCACCGCGGCGGCCGGCACCGCGGCGGCCGGCACCGCGATCGTACGGGCCCGGCGGCCGACCTCGGGATGGCGGACCGAGCAGATCACCGCACGGGCGGGGGGCCCGACACCACCCGCATTCCCAGCCCCCGTACCCGGTAGATGCACGTGTCGTCGCCCCACAGCGTCGCGTCCGCCACGGCATAGGGCCCGCGTGCGTCCATACCGGTCTCCACGATGTCCATGTCCACCCGGATCAGCCGGTTGGCGGGGGTGATCTGGCCCCGGTACGTCCACTCCGTCTTCCGGCCGGGCAGCACCGGGTCGAACCGGGGGTGGACGATCCCCTCCGCCGCGCCGCCTTCGATCAGGTGGTACTGGAGCAGCTGGCACATGGCCTCGACCCCCAGGGAGCCGGGCTGCACCGGGTCCTGGAAGAAGTGGGCCCGGAAGAACCAGGCGTCCGGGCGCACGTCCTTCTCCGACCGCAGTCGGCCGAGCCCCGCGCTTCCGCCCTCCGGCCAGCAGCCCGTGACCCGGTCCAACATCAGCAGCATGCGGCCCGGCAGGCGCAGCTCCCCGGCGCAGTAGGAGGCGGGCCGGGCGGTCAGGTCGACCACTCGGTCGCAGGGCTCGTCGAGACGGGCGTGCTCCTCGGCCGGGACCGGCAGCCCTTGCTGGTCGTCGAACGCCGACCGGGGGAAGTAGCCGAAGACCGTGGTGAGTTCGGCGAGGGGCGCGTCGTCGGCCGTGCACACCACGCGGAACGACTCGATGATCATGTCCCCGCTGCGCGAGACACGGGTCAGTTCGGCCCGGGTGCGGATCGTACGCGTCCCGGCGGTGACCTCGCCGGTGACCGTCTTCGCTCCGTCCAGATTGCGGAACAGCAGGTCCTGCTCGCTGGTCGTCGCGCTGCCGGCGTACGAGGCCAGCCACCCGCAGGGCTGCAGCGCGACCTCCATGAGGATCGCGAGCGGCATGCACCGGGACGGGTTCTGCTCGAAGTACCACGCCCGTTCCGGTACGTCGTACTCGGCGACGACGACGCTGCCCTCTCGCATGCCGCCCTGGACGCCGTCCACCGAGACGATCCGGCTCATGAAGTGGTAGGGCGGCCCGGGGAGCCTGGCGACCCTGCGGGTGCCGTCGAAGGGCTCGTACATGGTGCCGAACGCCTCGCTGGGCCGGCCCCAGGCGCATGCCAGCAACGACGCGTAGTCGAAGCGGAACCCATCGGCCGCGACGGCCACCGCCTTTTCCTCCCGGTGCCCGGACAGCCCGCCGAGCCGTGGCGGCGGCACCGGCACTCCGTCCTCCTGCACGGCGGGCGGGCCCGAGCCCCGCCACTGCGACAACGGCCAGTCGGGCACCAGCCGGAGTGCCATGCCGCGCCCCAGGAACGCCTTCCTGCCGTCCACCGACCCGAGGACATCGGCGTGGAGCGTCGGCACCGGCCCGGCCGAGACACCCCGGACGAACACCTCGTAGACGATCCTCCGGGACTCCGGGGTCGCCTGGCCCCGGCACATGGTCCGGGACGGCTGTGTGTCGACCGGCTCGAAACGCCAACCGTCCCGGTCGACGGTGTGGCCCGAGGCCGTCAGATAGAAGGCCATGGCCTGGAGACCGCCCTGGAGCATCAGGGTGCCCGGCATGCAGGGGTCGTTCTTGAAGTGACCGGTGAAGAACCAGTCGTCCGGGGACACCGCCGTCTCGGCGCGCAGATACCCCCGGCCCCACGGTCCGCCGACGGGGTCGAACACGGTGACCTCGTCCAGCAGGCGCAGCCGCTCCCCGTCGAGAAGGGGTGTCCGCACATGGGCCGCCGTCGCCTCCCAGCCCTGCCCGAAGCACTCCGCGGGCGACCCCTGCGCCAGGGCCCGCACCCGGTCCGTACCGAAGCGGGTCCGCTCGCAGCGTACGGCCGGAGGGTCGAACGGAAGGCCGTCGCCGGGAGCGTGCTCGGCCGGGTCCCAGCGCACTCCGCCACTGCTGGCCAGCTCGGCGGGGGTGAAGAAACCAGCTTGGCCCTCGCGGACGCTGAGCCGCAACTCACCGTCCACGTAGCAGTCGTAGTGGAAGAAGGCCAGCCGGACCCCGCCCGCCTCCGCGTGGCCGTCCACATGGATCTCGAAGCGCAGGGTGTCGCCGGGGCGGGGCGGGCCACCATGGAACGTCACCTCGCAGCCGAGCAGGCGGTAGACGCGCTCGCCCCGGTTGAGCAGGTCCGCCCCCAGCCAGCTGAGCAGCAGCAGATCGGCCTGTCCCGCCTCGATCAGCACGCCGGCCGGCATGCGTCCCGTCGCGTCCAGGTACCAGCTGTCGGTCAGGATGTCGGTCTCCGTCCAGATCCGCCCGTCCGTGCGGACCGGTCCCGGCAGGACGAGCGCCGCGGGCACCGCGTCGACGGCGGTGACCCGGTCGGCGAAGAGCATCGGCGGTCCGGGCATCCGGGTCTGCACCGCGTACCGGTCCTGCTCGGCGAAGCGCGGACCGAACAGCGTGGAGATCTTCCCGGAGGCATGGTGCTCCAGCTGGGCCCGGTCGAACACCGGCTTCGCCTCCGGGACAGGGACCGGATCCGGAGCCGTGCCGGGGCGCGCGGCTGATACCGGGCCCCGCGGTCGTACGGGGGCGGACGCGGCGCACGGCGGTCGTACGGGGAGGGCGGCGGACGGCGGTACGGAGGCAACGCCTCCCGGGGGCAGGGAAATCGCCGCGCGTCCGGCGTCCGCCCTGCCGCCCGCCGTCAGCGCCGTGACGGCCAGCGTGGACACGTGCAGGAACCGCCGGTGGGCCTCCGCGTGCGCGGCCATGATCTCCTGGTGCACCAGGGCAGCCCGCCGGCTCTGCCGGGCGACCGTGCCCGCGACCCCGGGCGCCGGGGACGCCGGGTCGGACAGCCGGGCCACCGGCCCCACCGCGGCAGCGGGTACGGCGGCTACCGGGGCACCGTACCGTTCCGCGGGAGCGGGCCGCTCCGCCGGCACCGGCGCCAGCTCGGGGGCCCGGGGCAGAACGGTCACGGCGGGCTCCAGGGGCGGCAGGCAGGGCGTGGGGGGTACGGCAACGGTGACGGTCGGTCCGGGGGCCGGGAGACCGGTAGCGGCCTCGGCGAGCCGGGCGGTCAACGCGTCGGCCCGCACCTGCACCCCGGCCACCACGAGTTCGCCGACGGCCAGGCACAGATTCCGCAGCCCGGGGTCGTCCGGGGTGTCCAGCGCGACGGCCACATACTCCCGGTCCCCGAGGACCCGCTTGATCCAGCCGGTGCACAGCTTCCGGGGCCCGTGCTCCACGAAGACGCGGACACCGTCCGCCCACGCCCGCTCGATCGTCGCCGCGAAGTCGATCGTGCCCAGTCCCTGAGCGGTGAGCGCTTCGGCGGCCCGCTCAGTCGTCGGACGGTACGCCCGGCCGGTGGCCCCGCTGTAGAACCGGACCCCCGGCACCTCGACCGTGGGGCGGCGGTGGGCCTCGCGCCACACCTCGCGGACCTCCGCCAACTCCGGGGCGTGGGCGGCCATGTCGTAGTCCAGCTCGATCGCCCGGTCCACGCCCAGCCGGGTGACCACGGCCGCGCACGCCCCGGACTCGCCGCCGACGACGCAGACCCCGGGCGCGTTCACCGCCATCAGATGGACCGCCCGCTCTCCGGCGAGCTCCGCGCGGACGGCCTCCAGCGGCGCGGCGACCAGATAGCTCGACCAGCGGTCGCCGCCGATGCCGCGCTGCCGCCAGTAGCGCCGCACCGCCCGCAGCTCACCCGTGAGTTCCGTGGTGAACAGCCCGCTCTCCCGCGTCGCCTCGTACAGCCCCGAGGCGTCCGGCCACGCGCCCAGCGCGACCAGTGCCGTCGACTCGCCCGAGGAGTAGCCGATCGCGGCGTCCGGCCGCAGGCCCAGCACCTCACGGCTGAACACCGTGTGGAAGACCGCCAGTTCGGCGACGGACCAGATCTGGCCGAGCACCCCGGGCCCCGCCCCGGAGCGCAACCGCGTCCCGATCGCCCGGTGCCCCGCACGGACGCTCTCGCCCAGCGACGGGCACGCCAGCGTCAGCGCCTGACCCATCCCTGGGTACGCGGCCGAGCCGTTGGTGTACACGAAGGCGGTCTCTCCGCCGACCGGCGCGTCCCGGTACAGGACATCCGCCGGGCGGGCACCACCCTCCGCCAGCCAGCGACGGGCCGCTTCGCGGCGCTCCGCCCAGGCGGTGCCGCCGTCCGCCACGAGAGCCAGCCGGGCCGGGCCCGCCGAGGACTCGGTCCCGGCCTCCAGGGCGGCCAGCACCTCCGCGCGGTCCGCCCCGGAGAAGACGCGCAGGCGCGGGGCGGACCCCGGCAGCCACGGCCAGGGGTCCCCGGCGCGCAGCCGGACGCTCATGGCCGGCCCCTCCATCGGTACGGCGACGGCCCGCGCGGTGTGGGTGACGGCCGCCGTGTCGGCGGGCGCGTCGAGGCGGGGGACCGCGCGGTGCTGGAGCGAGAGCGCCGCGACGGCGACGGACACCAGCCCGGATGCCGCATGGGCGCGCCCGAAGGCGGACGACGGATCGAATGCCGCGTCCGGGCCGTCGCCGATGACCATGTCGGGTTCGTCGCCGGCTTCCTCGTCCAGCACGGCGACGACGGTGTCCCCGTCCCGGCGGGCGGCGTCCAGCAGCTTGAGGACCAGGACGACCGCCGCGTCACCGGGCTCCACGCCGGGAGCGGACTCCCGCACGGCGGCCCGGTGGACCGCCTCGCAGGACAGGTCGGTGGCGCCGACGAGCGCCGCGTCGACCTCCCCCGACCGCAGGGCGCGGGCCGCGGCCTCCAGCGCCACCAGCCCGGACGCCTCCTCGGCGGACACCGTGAAACTCGGTCCCGCCAGGTCCAGTTGGGTGCTGATGCGGTTCGCCGCCAGGTTCGGCATGCTGCCCACCACCCCCTCCGCCGTCATGGGCGGGGTGAAGGCGTCCCGGGCGAGGTCCGCCGACGCCGCGGTGACGGGCACACCCGACTCCTCCAGCCAGTGGGGAATCCGCCAGCGCGCGCCCGCCCGGGCCACCTCCGGGTCCACGCCGGTACCGATGACCACCATGGTCCGCTCCCGGGGCAGGTTCACCGTCCGGGCCGCCTCCCGGGCGGCCTCCAGCACCAGGAGCTGATGGCGTACGGTCCGCTCCAGGGCCAGCGGGGGGAAGCACAGGCCCGTCAGCCGCACGGCGATCTCCGCGACCGGGCCGCGCCGTTCACCGCCCAGCACCGCCCGGCGGAGGTCCTCGACCGATGTCCCCTCCCCGACCCGCGCCCCGATGGCCACGATCGCCACGGGTACCGCGCAGGCCCCGGGCGTACGGTCGCCCGGCGCACCGCCGTCGGCTGCCGCGGCCGGGATGTCCGGCGCGTCGGGTCCCGGAACCGGGGCCCTCGGTGCCCGGTCCGCCGGTGCGGCCCGCCGCGCGGTGGACCGCGGTCCGTACGCCGGCCGGGACACGGAGGGCGGGGGAGCGTCGTCCGGGTCGTCGAGGAGCAGGTGGGCGTTGGTCCCGCCGAACCCGAACGCGCTGACCGCCGCCCTGCGGGGCCCCACCCACTCCTCCGCCGTGTCCAGCACGCGCAACGGCGTGCCCGACAGGGCGTCCAGCGGCCGACGCGCGCCGAGTGTCGCCGGGCGCACCCCGGCGCGCATCGCACCCAGCACCTTCAACAGCCCCGCCCCGCCCGCCGAGGCCAGCAGATGCCCGATGTTCGACTTCGCCGAACCGATCGGCACATCGTCGGCGGCCCCGAAGACCCGGGCCATGCCCCGCGCCTCCACCGCGTCGCCGACCGGGGTTCCCGTCGCATGGCACTCGACGAGCGACACCGACTCGGGAGCGACGCCCGCCGCCTCGTACGCCAGACGCATCGCCCGCACCTGGCCCTCCTCGGACGGGCTGATCAGACCGGACCCCCGCCCGTCGTTGGACAGCCCCACCCCGCGGATCACGCCGAACACGGGGAGCCCCGCCGCGCGGGCCTCGGAGAGCCGCGTCAGGGCGACGAACCCGGCGCCCTCGCCGTGCACCAGCCCGTCGGCGTCCCGGTCGAAGGGGCGGCTGCGCCCCGTACGGCTCGTCGCGGACAGCCCGCAGAACCCCACGTGCAGGTAGAGAGGGTCGGGCCGGCTGACCGCACCGGCCACCATCAGGTCGGCCGTGCCGTCGTGCAAGCGGTCGCACGCCAGCTTGATCGCGTACAGCGAGGAGGCGCAGGCCGCGTCGAGGGACCACGCCCCGGCCCCGAGCCCGAGCGCGCGGGCCGCGATCAGGGCCGGGAGGCCGGAGGAGAAGCGGTTGCGGGCATCGGGGCGAGGGTGGCGTCCACCCGTCAGCAGCGCTTGGCGGAGCGCCGGGCGCTGCGCCGACAGCCAGACGTGTTCGGCGAAGGCCGCCCCGGTGGGGGTGGGGTACGACAGGTTGCCCAGGATCAGCCCGCCGCGCCGCAGCGGTGTGGTGCGGCCCGCCTCCGTGAGCGCCTGTCGTACCCCGTACAGCACCCAGTGGAAGAGCGGGTCCAGCGTCGCGATCCGCTCCGGGGGGAGGAGGAAGCCTTCCGGGTCGAAGACGGATTCGAATCCTTCGACGTACCCCCCGATGTCGGTCCAGGTGCGGTCGAGGTGGTCGTCCACCGTTCCCATGACCCGGTGCCGCGGCAGCCGCCACCGGCCTTCCGGGGCCGCCGTCAGACTCGTCCGCCCGGCGGCGACGTTCTCCCAGAACCCGTCCGGGTCCAGTGCGCCGGGCAGGACACAGCCCCGGCCGACGATGGCGATCGGTTCGAAACGCATGCGGGTCTCACTTCACGGCGGGGTGCAGAGGGCGGGTTCACACAGGAGGGAAAGTGCCCGGTCAGGAGGGACGGCTGACGAGTTCGACGCCGGTCAGTTCCAGCAGGACGGACCCGTCGGGACCCATCAGCGCGGCGTCGCAGCGTGCCCCGGTGTCGTGGACCTTCCGTCCCCGCACCACACAGCGCACGGCGTCGTCCACCGGGCCGCGCCGGTACACCCCGCACTCCGCGACGGCCATCGGCAGGGTCGCGGTCCCGAGCACCTTCTCGCCCCACAGCAGCGCGAGTTGGAGCGCGCCGTCCACGGCGGCCGGATCCAGCGGACCGTGCCCGCCCGGCCAGCCCAGGGACCGCAGGCCCGCGACCGTCGCCTCCGCCCCGTGCTCCGACACACCGCGCACTTCGCGCAGGGCCTGGAACCGGGGGCCGTGGAAGAGGACGCCCCCGTCGTACGGCGCGGTCACGTCGAGCGGCTTCAGGTCCGCCGGAGTGTCCCAGGAGGACCGGTCCGGCACTCCGTCGCCGGTGTCCACGACGGCACGGAAATGCGCCGGGCCCTCCTCGCCCCGCAGCTCCGCCTCCAGCCCGGCCGGGGAGCCGGGCGCGCCCCGGCTGCCGAGCACGGTGAGCCGGTGGCCCACGCCTTCCAGCTCCGGCAGGTCGTACTTCCGGTACACCCGCAGATCACGCAGGACGAGCTGCCCCTCGGCCGGCAGCCAGGCTGCCGCGGCGCCCGCGAACCAGTTCAGGACCAGCGCCACGGGCAGCACCGGGACACCGGCGGGCGCGTGGTCGGCCAGCTGCGGCAGGGTGTCCGAGCTGACCAGCACCTGTGCGCGCAACCGCTCGTCCGCGACGGCCGGCCCGTCGCCCGCCGTCAGCACGACACGGGCCTCGCCGGCCGCACCGTCCAGTTCGGCGGTGCAGGCCGCGGCCCCCTGGGGCGGGGGGATGAGCGGCACCCCGGCCCGGCCGAAGTGCGCGGCCAGGGCCGGGGTGACCATGCCGCCCTGCCAGGGGCCCCAGGCCACGCAGCGCACCAGGCAGCCGGGGCGGCGAGCCTGCTCGGCCGACGCGACCTGCTGGAGGACCTCATTGGCCATGGCGTAGTCGCTCTGGCCCGCGTTGCCGAACACGGCGGCCACCGAGGAGAACAGCAGAATCGTGTCCAGGGGATCGTCCGCCGTCGCCGACAGCAGCGCCCGCAGGCCGTCCACCTTCGTGGCCATGACCAGCTCGGCCTGCTCGTCGGTCTTGTCCGCGATCCGCTTGTCGGCGAGCACGCCCGCCCCGTGCACGATGCCGGTCACCGGCCCCCACGTCGTGCGTACCTCGCGCAGTGCCGCGGTGAGGGCGTCGGCGTCGCGGACATCCACCCTGACGTACAGGGCGGGCGAACCGGCGGCCTCCAGCCCGGCCAGCGTCGCCCGTACTTCGCGGGCGGCGAGAATCCTCCGGGCCTCCTCCGCGATCCGGGCGGGCGAGGACCCCTCCGCATCCCGGGCCCGCTCCGCGAGCAGCCGGGTGAGGGCCCGTTCGTCGGTGGCCGATGCCAGGCCGGCGGGCTCGGCGGCGGCCTCCGTCCGTCCGAGCAGGACGATCCGCGGCCGGTGGGTCCTGGCCAGGTCGAGCAGCGCGGCGGCGGTCACCCCGCGGGCGCCGCCGGTGGCCACGATCACGGAGTTCTCGCCGACGCGCGGGGCGCCGCCGGGTGCGAGCGGGCCGGGCACCATCCGCAGCAGGGCGCGGGTGCCGTCCGCGCGAAGGCCGACCTCCGTGTCGGCTCCGCCTTCGAGCAGTTCGCACACGATCGCGTCGGCGACCTCTTCGTCATCCCGCTCGCCCCGCTCGCAGTCGAGGACCCTCACCTGGATGTCCGGCCACTCCTTCGCGGCGGTCCTCGCCAGTCCGGCCGTCCCGCCCAGCCACGCACGGCCGGGCGCGTGTCCGCCGAGCCCGAAGTCGCCGCCGGTGTCCTGGACGGTGACGAACAGGCCGCCGCCCCCGGCCGCCCGCGGTGCCAGCGCGCGCGCCGCGCGGAGCGCCGAGCGGTGGACCTCCCGGGCCTCGTCCGGTGTGCCGTTCGCGGAGAGGCCGCCGAGGTGGATGACGCCGCGCGCCCCTTCGGGCACCTCCGCCACGGCGGTGGCGTCCACACCGCGCTCCGCCAGCTTCCGGGCCACGAGGCCGACGACCGGGCACCCGGCCACGTCCTCGCCGCTCACCACGACCGGCCCGTCCAGCAGCCCCGCCGTGGCCAGCCCGGACGCCGGTGACTCCACCATGCGCGGCACCAGCCGCGTCAAGGGTGCCCACCCGTCCGCCCCCGCCTCATCGGCGGACCGCTCGGATCCGGCGCCCCGTACGGCCGGGGCAGCGACGGTCGTGGAGAACGGGGCCTCCTCACGAGCCTTTGCCGGGGAGGGTCCGAACGCGTCCGCGCGGGGCGCGGGCACGGCAGGGACGTCCGGCTCCGGCGCGGCCCCGGCGGTCCGGGCGCCGGAGGCGAGTGCCGCGGTGATCTCGCGCAGGGTACGGAGCTTGCCGAGCTGTCCGGCGTCCCCGGCCGCCAGGTCGCCCACCCGGCGGCGGACGGCCGACAGAATCTCGACCCGCTTGATGGAGTCGACGCCCAGGTCCGCCTCCAGATCCATGTCCACGTGCAGCATGGCGGTCGGATAGCCGGTGAGGTCGGCCACCACCGACAGGAGCAACTCCTCCAGCTCGGAGGGAGACAGCTCCGAGGCAGTGAGCTCCGACGCCGATGGGTCCGGCGCCGACGCGTCCCCTGCCGGTGCTTCGGTCGGCACGGCCGGCTCCGATGCCGAGGGGCGCACCGCGTCGCTCGCCGGAGGGGCGCTCGCCTCCGGCACGGGATACGGCGCCGCGGCCCCGACGACCGCCGCGGGAGCCGGCGCCGCCACCGGGGGCGCCACGGCGGCCGGTACGTCGAGCGGGCCGACGGAGCGGGGCAGCGGCAGCGGAGCGGGCGCTGCCATGTCCGGGACCGCGCCCGGGACCGGCGCACCGAGCAGCGCGGCCAGGGTGGTCTCGGTCATCCTCAGGAAGGCCATGTGGCTGTCGGTCAGCAGACGTTGACAGGCGAGGTGGGTCTCGGCCGTCTGCCGGTGGATGCTCTCGACGACGAGCTGCCGATCGCCGCCGATGACCGGGCCGGCGTCAGCCGGCGCCTCCGCAGGGTGCGACGGCCCGAACTCCTGCTGCGAGGACTCGGCAGCCGGCACGTGTACCGGTGGCAGTGGCACGTCGGCGGGGACCTGCGAGGGCAGAGCGACCGCCGGTGCGGGGGCGGCGACAGCCGGTACGGCGTCGGGGCGCGGCCGGTGTTCCGGGGCGTGCGTCGGTTCGACGTGCGGGGTTCCGGAGGGCGGAAGCTGACCGTAGTTGGCTCCACTGATCTTCACGGTCATTCGGGGCTCGCGCTCCTTCGCTGGTGTTCCGGGCGATGCGTAGGGGGTCCAGAGGGGGATGAGGTCGAGGGGCACGCCCCGTACGGCGAGTGCACCGAGCGCGGCGTGGAAGGTGTCGGCGCCCGCCCCGGCCGGCCGGTCGAAGGGCACCGCCGCGTGCTCGCGGTCGCCGAGGATCTGCCCGACCAGGCCAGTGAGCGTGGCGCCCGCGCCGACCTCCACGAAGGTCCGCACGCCCGCCGCGTACATCGCCTCGATCTGGTCCTGGAAGAGGACCGGCGAGGCGAGATGACCGGCGACCCGGCGGCGCACCGCGTCGGGGCTGGAGGGGTAGGGCGCCGCGTCCGTGTTGCCGTAGACCTCGATCCGGGGTTCCGAGAACGTCACCGTGCGCAGGTGGGCGGCGAGCGGCTCGACAGCCGGGGCGACCAGCGGGCTGTGGAAGGCGGTCGACGCGGACAGCCCGCGGGAGGCGATCCCCGCGGCCGAGAAGGCGCTCCTCGCCCTTTCGACCGCCGCCGCCGAACCGGAGAGCACCGTCTGACGGGGCGAGTTGTGGTTGGCCGGCCAGATGTCTTCGAAGCCACCGCCGGCCAGTACCTCCGCCACGCGTACGCGGTCCGCCGCCACCGCCAGCATCGCGCCCGGGGTGGCCGCCGCCTCCCGCATCAGCTCGCCGCGGCGACGCGCCAGCCCGACCAGCGACTCCGCGTCCAGGGCGCCCGCGCAGTGCAGTGCCACCAGTTCGCCGAAACTGTGGCCTGCCACGCAGTCCGGCCGCAGCCCCAGTTCCCGCACCACCGCCAGCAGCGCGAGCGCGTGCACCGCCAGCGCCGGCTGAGCCCACTCGGTGGCGTTCAGCAGGGCCGCTCGGGCGGCGCGCTCCTCCTCGGTGAAGGCGGGCGGCGGGAACACGGCCCGGTGCAGGGGCCTTCCGTCGAAGCGGGTGGAGCCCAGCCGGTCCCACACGGCCTGCGCGGCCGGGGCCAGCATCGCGAGCTCGGCCCCCATCCCGACGTACTGGGAGCCCTGCCCGGGGAACAGGAAGCCGATGCGGCCGGGCGCGGACTCCCCGTACGCGTACCGGATTCCGGCCGGGGCCGAGAACGACGCCTCGGGCCGCCGCCGGATGTGCGCGAGCGCCTGCGCGTACTTGCCCCGCAGGTCATCGGTGTCGGTGGCGACGACGGCCAGCCGCACCCGCGCGGTGGGCGAGAACGCGGCGTGGCTCTCCCTCGCCAGCGCGGTCAGCGGCCGTCCGTCCTCCGGCAGTCGTTCCTCAAGGGCGGACGGCGAGGCGGCGGCGAACAGGACCAGCTCGCTCGACGCCGTGCGGTGGCGCAGGGCAGGGCGGCCCGTGGTCGTCGGCGCGGGGCGCGCGGGGGCGTCTTGGCGCGTGCCCGACGAGGGGGTGGGCACGGTCGGCGGGGTGTACTCCTCCAGTGTGACGTGGAAGTTGCTGCCGCCGAAGCCGAAGCTCGACACCGCCGCCCGGCGCGGATGACCGGCCGGCCGCACCCACGGCCGGGCCCGCGTGTTCACGTAGAACGGGCCGTGAGGGGCCGCGGCCGCCGGGTTCGGCCGTTTGACCTTGACTGTGGGCGGGAGCACTTTGTGATGGAGGGCCATCACTGCCTTGAGCAGCCCCGCCGCACCCGCCGCGCACTTGGTGTGCCCGATCTGCGACTTCACCGAGCCGATCGCGCACCACTGGCCGTCAGGACGTCCCGAAGCGCCGAACACCGCGTTGAGCGCGGCCAGTTCCGCGGTGTCCCCGGCCTTCGTGCCGGTGCCGTGCGCCTCGACCAGCTCCACGGTCTCCGGCGGGTAGCCGGCCTCCTCGTACGCGCGTCGCAGGGCCCGTTCCTGTCCCTCGGGCAGCGGGGCGTAGATCGCTGTGCTCCGGCCGTCCGACGAGGTGCCGATGCCCCTGATCACGGCGTGGATCCGGTCGCCGTCGCGCTCCGCGTCGGACAAACGCTTCAGGGCGTACATCACGACCGCCTCACCGAGCATCGTGCCGTCCGCCGCCTCCGCGAACGGGCGGCAGTCGCCGCTGGGGGAGAGCGCGGGCGTCTTGGAGAAGCACAGGAACATGCCGATGTCGTTCCCGGTGTCCACGCCGCCGCTGATGATCAGGTCGGCCCGGCGGAGGGACAGTTCTCCGACCGCCGTCGACAGGGCGGCCAGCGAGCTGGCACAGGCGGCGTCGGTGGTGTGGTTGACGCCGTGCAGATCGAACCGGTTGGCGATCCGTCCCGCGACGACGTTGCCCAGCAGCCCCGGGAAGGTCGACTCGCGCCACGGCTCGAAGCGGGCGGCGATGCGGTCGCACACGGCGTGCGCCTCGGCCTCGCCGAGCCCGCTCTCCCGCAGCCCCGCCAGCCACGCGGGGCGCTGGGAACGCCCGTACATGTGCGGCAGCAGTTCGAGGGCGGCCGCCCCGAGGACTACGCCGGTCCGGTCCCGGTCGATCCCGGACGTCCCGCCGGCGTCCCTCAGCACCTGGTCGGCGACCATGAGGGCGAGCAGCTGGGAGGAGTCCGTGGCCGGCAGATTGGCGGGAGGCACCCCGTAGGCCATCGGGTCGAAGTCCACCTCGGGAAGGAAGGCGCCCCGGCGGGCGTACGTCTTGTCGGGGGCGGCCGGGTCCGGATCGTAGTGGTCCTCCACCCGCCAGCGGGAGGCGGGGACCTCGGTGATCAGGTCGCGGCCGCCGGTCACGACCCGCCAGTAGCCGGCTGCGTCCGTGGCGCCCGGAACCAGTGCCCCGACGCCGACCACGGCGATGGGGACCTGGCGGGGGGTGGAGCCGGACATGGTCTCTCCTCGGGGTCGGGCGGCGGCGTACGGTGCTGCCGCGGCGGGGCCGCTCATGCCAGCTCACGCGGCGTGTAGGTGAACGCCTCGGAGGGCAACGGAACGCCGTACGTGCGCAGTTGGTGGGCGCGGGTGAGTGTCGCGGCCCCTTCCAGCAGGTTGAGGGCGATCTGCGTCACGGACCGGTGGAGCGGTTCCGCCAGGAAGGTGCCGGCCGCCCACCGGTTGAACGCGCCCATCGCCGGTCCGCACCAGATCTGGTAGTCGGCCCGCCGCGCGCTCTCCCCGGTGATCGCCCACCGGCTGGAACTGCCCAGGTACCAGCGGAACACCAGGGCCATGCGGTGCCGGGGGTCGGCCTCCGCACGGACGGTCTCCGCCGGATCGCGCTCCTCCCAGAAGGCACGCGTGCGCTGCCAGATCTCCTCGAACGGGGCGCCCAGCACGTCGCGTTCGATGGCGGTACGCAGCGCGGGCGGGATCTCCTCCAGCGAGCCGTGGTCACGGTAGGCCGTGTACAGGCGGCCGGCCCGCCGGGCGAACATCGTGCCCCGCGACAGCACTTGCAGCTTCACGCCCAGCTCGAACATGTCGGCCGACGGCGCCATGGCGACATCGGCGACGTCCGCGTCGCACAGCATCGCCTTGGCCTCGTCGGACAGACCGGCCTCGATCGCCGTCTGGTTCACCGAACCGGTGACGACGTAGGACGCGCCGAGTGCGAAGGCGGCGGCCACCGCGTCCGGGGTGCCGAGGCCCCCGGCCGCTCCGAGGCGGACCGGCCACCGGTACCCGAACCGCCGGCAGACCGTGTCGCGCAGGGCGGCGATCCGCGGCAGCAGGACCGACAACGGCCGGTTGTCGGTGTGCCCGCCGCTGTCCGCCTCGACGGTGATGTCCTCGGCCACCGGCACCAGGGCCGCCAGGGCCGCCTCCTCGCGGGTCAGGCTCCCCCGCGCGAGCAGAAGGTCCAGCAGAGCGGGCGGGGCGGGGGAGAGGAACCTCTCGGCCACCTCGGGACGGGAGAGCTTCGCGAGCAACCGCGTACGCCGGACGACGCCGCCGTCCGCACCCCGGCGCAGGCCCTGCGCCGAGCACAGGACGACCGCTGGGGTCAGCTCCATGAACGCCGACACCGAGATCCGGGGAACACCGCAGCGCAGCAGAAGCTCCGCGACCCGCCACTCCAGCTCCGGTTCGGCCGGTGAGTGGATGAGATTGACTCCCCAGTTTGTGCGGGACCCCAGCTCCTGTGCCAGGGAGTGCACAGCCCGCTCCACCTCCGGGAGGGGCAGGCCGCCCGCACCGAAGAAGCCGATCATCTCCGCCCGCGCCATCGCCGCGACCATGCCGGTGGTCGCGATGCCGTTCGCCATCTCCCCCGCCACATAGGGGAAGCGGACGCCGTGCGCCTCGCAGAAGGTCCGGCCGCCGAGCCACTCGGGGTACAGCGGCGGCAGCGTGCCGAGCACCGGACCGGCGGGCGGTGCCCCGGTCGCGAGGCCGAGCTGTCGGCCGTCCGGCCCGCTGACGACGTGCACGGGTTCCCGGATCAGCCGGACACGGTCGGCGATCCCTTCGGGGGAGAAGACCGGCGGGCGCGCGGCAAGGGCGCGGGGAGCGGCGAGAACGGACACGGAAGCTCCAACGGGACGGGACGGTTGCTGCTGGTCGGGCGTACGCCGTCGGCGACGTACGGGACGCTCAGGCGCACGGGGTGGGCGCAGGGGCGGATGGGGTGCCCGGGGGCCGGGGGATCGCCCCGCTCCTGGGGGCCAGTCCGGACCACAGCCGATCGAGACCGACCGGAGCGCAGACCGCCGCCGGACCGAGCAGGGTCCTCACCCGGGTGTCGTCGAACCGCCGCCGGTGGGTGAGGTAGGCCGTGATGCCCGGGTAGAAGTCGATCATGGCCTCCAACGCCGACGGGTCCTGCGGCTTGGCGTCGACCAGGTCGATCGAGAGGGGGACGAGCCGTTCCAGCAGGGCGACGACAGTGGGCACGGGGACATCGCGGTCATGGACGACGTGGTACGTCTCGACCCCGCGTGAGGACGGTGAGGACGGCAGTTCGGACAGGCGGACCATGACGTCGGCCGCGTGCTCCACCGGGAGCAGGTTCAGCCGCCCGCGCTGGTGCCCCACCGTCCGTACCCGGGGCCGGCCCCCGGGGCCCGGGGACCCGGGAGTGCCGCGGGAAGGACCGTCCGGGGCTCCGGTGGGAGGGCTCGTGACGGTCGGTGGTGCGGCGACGGTGGCGCGTCGCGCGTCGCGCAGGATGCGCTCGACGACCTGCAGTGGGTGCGAAGGCAGCTCCGGGTGCGGGGGCACGTCCGTGACGAGGATGCTCGGCCGCAGCACCAAGGCCGGTCGCCCGTGCTCGCGGGACCAGGCGTGAACCAGCAGCTCCGCCTCGTACTTGGACTGTTCGTAGGCGTTCTCGAAACCGGCGCCGTCGTCCAGTTCGTCCTCGTACACCACCCCGGTGCGCCGCGCGCCGGCCACGAACGCGGTGCTCACATGGCGCACCACCGGTTCCGCGCGCCCGGCGGCCGCCAATTCCAGAACGTGGCGGGTGCCTTCGACATTGGTCCGTCGCAGCTCGGGAAGGTCCCCCTCCAGATGGATGCTTCCCGCGCTGTGCCAGATCGCGTTGAGGCTGTCGGCCAGCTCCCGGAACGCCCGTGCGGACAGGCCCAGCCGGGGCAGCGCCAGATCGGTCTCCACCACCCTCAGCCGCTCCGGCAGTCCTGCGAGGAACGCGCGCGGCGCACCCGTCAGTTCGAGGGAACGGGTGATGCGGTGCAGCGCATCGCCCGAACCGGCGTGGGCCAGGACCGTCACCCACGTGTGCGTGTCGAGCAGACGACGTAACAGGCGCAGTCCGAGGAATCCGGTGGCGCCGGTGAGTGCGACGTGCACGAGCGTGGCTCCCAGAGCGGTGAGAAGGGCGGTCCCCCGCCGTGCGGGGCGTGCGGAGGCGGAGCACCGGCGGTGCGGCGGACCGGAAGCGCAAACGAGCGGCACGGCGTCGACCGTCCCGCGGCGCGGGTCGTCGCCGACGGTCGCACCGCGCACGGTCCGGATCATCCCGCCGATCCGGTGCTGCCGGCGCCCACCGGCTCTTCCGACGCCCGTCCCGGACGGGGCTCACCAGGCCTTCGAGCCCTGGTGATCTCCGGCGCTTTCCACACAATGGCAGACGGCGGACGGAACACGCCCACTGATCCGTCCTGGCCACCCGAACGGAGGATGTGCTCGACCGTGGGTGCCGCCGTCGCACGCCGCTCGGGGGACGGTCCCTCGTTCGGGGGAACTCTTCGCGGTACCCCGGGATCACCCCCTCGGGGGCCGCGACCCGGGACACGGCAGCGCGCGCCAGGCGCCGGGGGCCCGCCGCGGCACGGGAGAACGAGGCCGCGAGGTGTGCAGAGCAGGTGGGCGGCGACCGTCGCGGAACCGTCCGGCAACCCGTCCGCGGAGCCGGGACGGGCCGCCGCAGCCGGCCGGCGCTGTCCCGGGCGCCGGTCATCCTGGTGAGCCGCCGGTCCCGGCAGCGCGACCGGCTCGGGTGGGTGGGGCGCCCGGCCGCCGGATTCCCCGCCCTTCGCGCGCTGCCGTACCTCCGTCCCACCACCGGTGGTCACCGCGACCGCCGGCGGCCCGAACGAGAGCCCGCACCCGCATGCCCGATTCCGAGCAGTCCACCGTGTCCGCCCCGCCCACCGCGTCGGCGGGCCCCTCTACGGGGTCCGGCCGGCCGAAGCGTTCCGTCCCCCCGCCCCGTCATCCCACCCACTCGGTCGACCGCGCGTTCCTCGACCTGGAGCGCCGCCGCCCCGAGGTCCGCTGGGACGCCGGCGGCGTCGCGTATCTCAGCGGTCCGCCCCCGAGCCTGGCCGATCTCCGCGCTTACGTGGCGTTCCGGCTCCGTGAACTGCCCCTGCTCACCAGCCGGATGACGGGAGGCAGGCGGCCCGGGTGGCAGCCGTCCGAGGACTTCCCCGTCGACCGGCATGTGCACGAGGTGGTGGCCGACGGACCCGCCGACTGGGACAACGCCCTGCACAGCGCGCTCAACGCCCCGTTCGCACCCGGCGCCTACTGGGGGGTCTGGCTGATCCACGGCCACGAACCCGACGCGTACGCCCTCTGCTACCGCTTCCTCCACGCCTGCCAGGACGGCTCGGCCGCCGCCATGACGTTCCGTGCGATGCTCGGCGACGGGGAGCCATCGGCGCGTCCGCTGCCGGGCGGGAGCGGCGTGGTCGGCGTGCCCCGGCGGTTCGGCGCGGCCGTTGCGCTGGCCACGAGGTTCCTGGCGCGCACCTTCGCCGTGCGCGGTCACCGCCCGGACCCGGCCTTCGCCCCTACCGGTGAGCGGCGGCTGTGGCGGGGGCGCGTCCCCGTGGACACCCTGCGGCTGATCGGCGCCGGACGCGGTGGCTCGGCCCACGACGCGCATCTCGCCGCGCTGGCCGGGGCGTTGTCCGTGTGGGCGGACCGCTCCGGTGTGCCACTGCCCCGGGTGACGGCCGTGCTGCCCGTCGACGCGCGGCGGGCCGACGAGGAGCAGACCTGGGGCAACCGCTGCTTCGCCCTTCCGGTCGACCTGCCGGTGGGCCCCGCACCGGGCCGCCCGGACGGCTCCCCGGACCAGGAGGCGCCGCTGCGACGGCTCGACCGGGTCATGACGGTGACCCGGAAGCTGCGGGGCGACACCTGGCGACAGGCCGTTCAGGACATGGTCCGCTACATGCCGGACCGTCCCACCGCGTGGTACCTGCGCAGGGTGCTGTCCCCTCGCGTCACCAACGTCATGGCCACGTCCATGCCGCTCGCCGAAAAGGGGAGCCTGGGGGAGACCCGGGTGACGGGGACGGCCCTGCTGCCGCTCCTCGTGCCGGGACACCTCTGCGGAGTGGGGCTGTCGTTCTTCGGTGACTGGGCGGAGGTGTCCTTCGTCGCGGACCGTGCCCTGCCGCTGGGCGAGCTGCTGCCGGAGCTGTGGGAACAGGCCGTGCGAGAGCTGGCGGAGAGCGTGCCGCGGGGATGAGCGGGTGTACGGGCCAGGGCGCGGGCCCTTGCCGCCCCGTGCCCGTACGCGGCCGGCCCCGTGCCCGTACGCGGCCGGCCACGCCCCCGTACCGGCACGGGAGGGCTGGTCACACGGTGTCGGACACCGGAGCGGGACGAGGCGCGTCGGGGCGGCGAGCGGCTGCCCGGCGCGCTCGGCGCCTGCCCGCCCGGAGCTCCCGACGAAGGGCCCGCCGGTAGGCGCAGATGTCGATCTCGATCCCGTGCCGGTAGGTCGGCGCGTAGACCTTCTCGTGCCGTTCCCGCGCACGGGCGATCGACCGGGTCATCTGCGCGGGCGTCGGCAGAAGGACCTCCCCTTCGATCAGGTCGGCGATCCATTCGGCCTGCGGTTCGAGCAACGGGAAGGCCGCTCCCGCCGGTTGGGCGAGCCCCATGAAGAAGAGCCCGGGAAGCCGGGGCGGCACCGTGCGCAGATACAGCTCGGTGCGGCCGTCCGGCGCGGCGAAGACGGCGGGGTCCAGGAAGGGGAAGGACAGCGAGTACCCGGTGGCGTACACCACGGCGTCCACGGTCTCGCGGCTGCCGTCCGTGAAGGACGCCGAGTCCCTGCCGAAGGAGCGGATGCCGGGCTTCGCCGTGACCGCGCCCCGGGCCAGCTGGACGAGGAGCTCGTCCGACGTGGAGGGATGGGCGGCGAGAGGCCGCCGCACCGGTTCGGGGAGCCCGTAGAGCGCGGGGGTCCCACGGGCCAGCCGCAGCAGGAGTGCCATCGCCGGGTCCTTGAGGAAGCGGGGCAGAGCGGCCGCCCTGCTCACCGCCCAGTGGTCCGCGGGCCGCCCGAGCAGCATCTTCGGGAACACGTGCGCCACGGCGCGGGCGGAGAGGAACGTCCGCGCCGCCGAACGGGAGATCTCCGCCGCGATCTCGCACCCGGAGTTGCCCATCCCGACGACGAGCACCCGCCGCCCGGCGTACGGCTCGGGGGAGCGGTAGGCGTGCGCGTGGACGGCGGAGCCCTCGAACATCCCGGCCCCGGGCACGGCGGGGTCCGGAAGACGCGGGTCCCAGTGGTGCCCGTTGGCCACCACCACCTCGGTGTACCGATCGGTCTCCGTTTCTGCCGCTCCTCGGCTCCGGCGGGTGACCTCCCAGCCGCCGCCCTCCAGAGGACGCACGGAGGTGACCTCCGCGCGCAGCCCGATGTGACCGTGCAGGGCGAAGGTCTCCGCGTAGCTCTCCAGGTAGGCGAGGACCTGGGTGTGGTGCGGGAAGACCGGGTAGGGCTCCGGCATCGGCAGTGAGGAGAACGACATGCTCTCCTTGGAGATGTTCGCGTGCAGCGACGCGTACACCCCCGACATGCCGTTGTCGTTGCCGTAGCGCCAGAGCCCGCCGATGCCCGAGCCCGCCTCATAGCAGTCGAACGGGATGCCGCGCGAGGCGAGGACCCTACTCGCGGCCAGGCCGGACGGGCCGGCTCCGATCACGCACGTTCTCCGCATGGCTGACCGGCCTTTCACATCAGATGGGTACGACCGCTCCGGGAGCCCGGTCACGGTAGCCGCCGCCCCGGCAACCGAGGCGGTCTCGGGCAGGCTTCCCGCCGCACGCGTGACGGGCGGGCGCCAGGTTGACACCGCACGGGGGCCGCGCTCCCGGCTGCCGTTTCCCCCGCCCGGCCGACTCGTTGGGCACACGCGGACCGGTTCCGCGGACCGCAGGCCAGGTACGACGGAGCGAAGCGATGGACGTCCACGATGTGCACCATTCCTACCGGCAGCACGCCGTCCTGCGGGGCGTCGGCCTCCGGCTGAGGCCCGGCACCCTGGCCGGGATCGTCGGCGAGAACGGTGCGGGCAAGACGACCCTGCTGAAGATCCTCTCCGGTGAACTCCGCCCGGACCGAGGGGCCGTGCGCCATAGCGGCAGGTTCGGCTACTGTCCGCAGACCGTGGTGCTGGACGACTCCTTCACCGTCCGCCAGCATCTCGACTTCTTCAGGAGGGCGTTCGGCCTCACCGGGCTCGAACGGGCCGAGGAGGTGATGGAGACACTGGCCTTCACCGAGTACCTCGACCAGCGCGCGGGTCGGCTCAGCGGCGGCTCGCGGCAGAAGCTCAACCTGACCCTGGCCCTCATGCACGACCCGGACGTACTCCTGCTGGACGAGCCCTACCAGGGCTTCGACTGGGAGACCTACCTGCGCTTCTGGGAACTGGCGACCAGGCTGCGCGACGCCGGGCGTTCGGTGCTGGTCGTCTCGCACCTCGCGTACGACATCGACCGGCTGGACCAGCTCTGGCGCCTGGAGGGCGGGCGCCTGCACATCCAGGAACGGCGTACGGAGGCCGCGGCGTGAGGCGGCACCTGGCCCTGTTCGTCACGGCATCGCGCTACGCGCTGATCGGACACGCCCGCAACCGGTTCGCGATGCTGCTGGTGGTCGTGTACATCCCGGTGTGGATCGCCCTCGCCTATGTGACCATCCCCGATCGGCCCGCCCCCTTCCGGCTCCGGGCGACCGGGGAGGTGCTCTCCCCACCCGGCAACCACCTCACCCAGATCACCGGCGCGCTGAACGCGGTCACCCTCATCGCAGGGTTCATGATGTTCGCGGCCACGTTCACCGGGGGAGCCTTCGACCGCCGGCTGGCCATGGCGGGCTACCCCCGGTACCACCTCGTCCTCGCCAAACTGTCGGCGCTCACGCTGGTCTGCGTCGCGATCTCCGTGTACGCCACCGCCGTCACCGGGTTCGCCTGGACGCCGCGACAGCCCCTGCTGCTCACCGCCGCGCTGTTCGGCGCCGCCCTCACCTACGGCGCGCTCGGCGTGGTCTTCGGGTCGGTGCTCCGGCGCGAGGTCGAAGGGATGTTCGCCATCCTGATGATCAGCGTCCTCGACGTCGCCCTGCAGAACCCCCTTTCCAGCTCCGGGTCCGACAGTGCCGTCGTGCGCTTCCTCCCGACGTACGGAGCGGTTCAGGCCAGCATGTCCGCCGCCTTCTCCGACGCGTCGGGCGGCCGGGCGCTCCTGACCCAGTGCCTCTGGCTCACCGGCGCGTCGGCGGCGGGATTCCTGGTCTTCCGCCGACGTACCCGGAACGCGCTCGTGCGGCACACGAAGCCACCGCTTCCGACGCCCCGCGGCACCGGAGCGACCGGGGACCCTGGCGTTCACCGGCCCCCGGCGGAGTCCCACCCGGCGCCGGAAAGGGCGGGATCCGCCTGACCGCCCGGCTGCCCCGGGGCCGCTCGGGGAACTCCGTCCGTCGCACGGACGGCCGTCGACTCCGTGTGCAACCCTGTCCCGCCGATACGCCCGTGACCCGGGCAGGCGGTGATCGTTCTGTAGCCGTCGGGTGCTGGATCGGTGCCCGGAACGACCCGTTCACCAGTGCAAGGAGCACCGCCCCATGTCTCTCTCGCGTACCGCCCGGCGCGCCGTCCTCACCGCGGCCCTGGTCTGCGTCTCCACGCTGACCGTCCCCTCCACCGCGCAGGCCGCTCCGCTGCCGCCCGCGTGTCAGGAAGCGCTGCTCGAAACACTCGGCAAGTTCCCCGTCGTGGACTTCACGGTTCCGGACAAGGCCAAGAACACCATGATGGCCCAGGTGTTGGGGCTGAGCGAGGCCGACCAGGCAGTGTTCACCGAGGTGGCGTGCGCGGCCTGGAACACCTGGGCGACCCAGAACGGCCAGGCGGTCGCGACGGACCTGGACAGCCGCTACCGGAACGCCGCCGGACCCGTGTGCAACAAGTTCGCCAGGTCCGCGCTGGCGACGATCAAGAAGCACGCCCCCAACGTTCCGGCCGAGACCAGGGAGATGGAGAGGGTGGCCAAGATGGTCTGGCGCGACTCCATGGAGAAGCTGGCCGCGGACGCCACCAATGCCGACTGCCGTACGGCCTACAACGCGGTGAAGGTCGGCTGGTAGCTGGGCGGCGCCTCTCATCCGGCTGTGCGGGCCTCAAGGCCCGCGGTCGCTGCACTCGGTGCTGGAACCGCGGGCCTTGGCGCAAACGGCTCTCAGCGCACAGGTGCAGCGGGACCAGCACCCGGCTGCGGATCCAGCGGCAGATGCCGCTGTCGGACTCGTCGGACTCGAAGGCGCTGCAGGAGTAGTTCCGGTGGCCGTGTTCGCGGTGTCCTAAAACGTGACGCCGCTCCAGGCGGGGGTGTTCGCCTCGTGCTGACTCGGTCGCGGATCAGCTGCGACGGTACGGACGAGCCGTGGACCTGCGTCAGCCGCATCAGAGCACGATGCGGTGTGAACATCGTCTTGGCCAGCGAGTACGACGGCAGCACCATCTGGTTGCAGTATGGGTACGCGCCCCCGCCGTAAGGCGCCCCGTACGTGCTCAGCGCCGAGGCGGTGACGCCGCTGCCGAACGCACTGGTGTCGATGCCGGCGTTCGGGTAGTCGGTGCTCAGCGCGCTGATCGGCTTGGTCGGGATGCGATGGGCGACCTCAGCGGCGTACGCGTTCTTCAGGCAGGTGCCATCGGCCACCTTCTTGGGCATGACAGATGCCGTGATCGGGCTGATCGGCGTGGTTGGCGGGGCTGTGATGGGAGGGGCTGTCGCTCTCTATGAGCTCGTAACACGATCATGAGCCGGGCTTGTTGAGGCCTGTCCACGTATACGCAGGTCGTTGGCGGTGCGCGCCCCGAAGACGCGATGCCCTTCGGGGGCGCGCGGCGGGGGTTGGGGTATAGGCGTTGTAGCCGCCGTGGGCGTCCAGCACCGCGCCCGTGACGTACGACGCGGCGGGGCTCGCCAGGAGAGCGATCGCGGCGGCGATTTCGTCGGGGCGCCCCATGCGTTGCAGGGACAGCGAGCTGAGCAGGGCCTTGAGGGTGTTGGGGTCCGGCGGTTGCATGCCGCTGTCCATCAGCCCGGCCAGTTGCTCGAGGTTCTCCACCCCGAAGTGAGGTTCACCGTCCACACCTCGAACGGCACGTTCGTCACGCTTGGAGCCACCGAAGTCGCAACCCGCGCGCGAGTAGCCGGCAGCGCGGCACGAGGACATGCGGCGACCGTCAACGGACGGCCCGGCGTCGTCTCCTGGAGCGAAGATGGCACCCCGCTCTCCCTCTTGGCCTTCACTGTCGCGGATGCGGCCGGGCCGGGCGGCGGAGCATGCGAGGCGACTCCCGACTGGATGCCTTCCTGTCCAACCACGACGGCCTCCGGGCCAAGCTCATGGGTGATCACGGACGACCACACCCATCCACCTGCGGCAACAGGGGCTCTACTCGCTCCCATGCCGCCTCCGCCAACTCACCTCGACCTGCCACAAAATCAATGATCAGAGTGCTCGCGCTCGGACGCCCGCGCAGGGTCCGTCACGAAACGGCTCAGCCGGTAGGTGGTCGGCAGCCCGAGGCCCCCGCACAGCGTGTCGATCCGGATCACCGACCCGTCGACTCCTGCCTCCTGAAGACGGCGCAACCGCGTACGCATCTCTGCCTGGTCCCAAGTTTCAACAACGAGTTCCCACTGTCCCGTGTCCGGCGCGGGGCGAGCAGCAAGCCGTTGCCGCGCGTCCTTTTGCCGCCGCCTTCTTCTCCCCTGTCCTGGCACTCGCCCAGGATCACTGGCCAGGCGCCTGGCTGACAAGGCCATGGGGTCGAGCGTACACATCGCCACTGGGTGATCATCTGTCAGACAGAACATAGGGTGCTGGTTATGGCTTCGGACCAGGACGGCGTGATGCTGCCGCGACTGCGGCCGGCCGCAGTCGCGCGGCGAGGGGCAGCCTTCGGCTTGATGGGCGTGGTGCCGCTCGTGGTGGCGACTTTGAGTATCAGTGGCCACAGCGACCGGCGAGATTTCCTGTCCGTCGTCAGTGTCCTGGGCCTCTTCGGCGCGGTCTTCCTCGCGATCGGTACTGGCTTTTGGTGGGCTAGTGCGGGGGACATTCGACGTGTGCGGGACTGGCGCACCCTCACGGGACAGGCAGCCTCAGTCACCGTCGTGGGTCCGGTGTTCCTGCGCTCCGGGCTGTTCCTCTTTGTCCTGGGGGGCTGCCGCTCTCGGGCTGTACCAACTCGTGGACGCCGCGCCTTACGACAGCTGGCTGTACAGCTAGAACTGGCCTCACCATGGCGAACGGTCACATGAATAGTGCAAGGTCAGAACACTGCCTATTCACCGCGACCCTCTCCCGGCCGAAGGCATCTACCGCCACCGTAACGTCGTCGAACGCTGCTTCAACCGCCTCAAGCAGTGGCGCGGGCCGGCCACACGCTACGACAGGACCCGCGAGTCCTGCCAAGCCGCCGTCACCGTCGCCTCAATCCTGCTCTGGGTCTGACCTTTGAAGGCGATCTCCAGCGGGCGGCCGGTGTCTGCCAGTGGATCGCGCAGGACCACCTCCGCCCGGCCGTTGTACTGCTCGGTCGACGTGGTCACTCAGATGTCTGTCACACGTGTCCCGCCCAGGAGCATGGAAGAGTGGCTGAATGGCACCACATGGTTCCCGACGCGGTGCAGCGAGGTGACGGCCGGGTTGGTGCCGGACTCCTCCGCGGACTTGGCCCTGAGCACGATGACCAGGGTGTCGTGTGGCAACCCCATCACTGCGTCGGGGATCACGAAGGTTGTGCAGTGAATCGACATGCCGGGAGCATGGGGCCGCGCACCGACGGTAGGGCTGTCGGTGGCAGCCGCCGGCGAAGCCCCGCTCGGCACCGCCGCTGCGAGCGGCCTGGCACCATCAGCCCCAGAGGCTGGCAGACAGCTCAATCCTCACCGACTTGGAGGAGTGCGACAACGAACCCGCCTCCCCGGCCCGCGACCACGCCGTCGAAGGTATGGCTGGTCACTGGTTCCCAGGACCGTCCGTTCTCCCAGGGGCCGTCGATGTTGGAGAACCACTCGGCTCCCGGTTCCAGAATCGATGCCGTCTTCACTGCGGCCCTCATCGCGTGGGCATGGTCGCGACGCGCATGCCCAGGGAATACCAAGCTGGCGGCGGATAGGTTGGCCATCAACTCGACTGCTGAGTCCTGCGGAACTGAGTGCAGAGCCGCCTCAATCTCCTCGACGGTGGTGGGTCCCGTCGCACCCTTCGCCACCTCGTCGGCACAGTCGGCCTCGGCGGCCTTTGCGAGGGCGTGGACATGGCTCGCAAGGTCAGCTCCGGAGCTCCAGCTCCAACTTGAGTACACGCTCTCCTGGCCAGCCAACGATTTGAGAAGCGCTGCGAGCAGAGCTGCATCATCCATGGCTGCATCCTCTCAGGACCAATCCCAGCCGATCACCACACTCAGTGGTCTTGAGGTTCGAAGATGGGTTCTCAGAGCGCGGCCGTGCCGGACCTCGCTGCGGGATGAGTCGATGTGCAGTTGGATGTCGGGCTGGCAGTGGGTGCAGGCCTTGAGTCCGGCGGTGAGGAGGCGTCGGGCTTCTTCGCGGTCGACGGGGCGGCGGCGTGTGCCGGCCGTGTGGCAGTCGCCGGCGTGGACCTGGAGCGGCGGGCGGCTCGCGCCGATGCCGAGTTCGACGGTCCACTCGGGAGGCGTGGGGCGGTTGCGGCGCCCGTGCTCTTCCTCGAGCTGGCGCTGCCGGAGGGCTGCGATCTTGGTGTCGATGCGCTGCACCCACAGGGCGTGCCAGATCCGCAACGTCTGAAGACGTTCCCGGTCGGAGGGCAGATCATCGAACGCAAGTCCTGCGACTGAGTGCTTCAGTTGGCCACTCTGAGCGTCACAGTTGGCCGGGGGACAGCAACCGATTCGGTTGGCTGATGGAGGTTCGATTCGCTTCTGCCGCAGGACTCGGGCACCAGACCGGTCCGGTTCAACCGGCAGTGATCGGCGCTTTGTCACGTAGCGGACAGGCTCCATGCTCCGGCCGAGCGCACCTGGTAGTAGCCGCGGCCGGGCCACTGGAACGTATGCACCCCGGTGCGACCCTCGGTCACCGTCACCCAGTAGGCGAGGCGGTCGTCCAGCGCCTCCAACTGGATCAGGCCCGGTCCCACGTAGTGCAAGACACCTGGGCCCGGTTCCCCTCTATAGTGCACGACATCCGATCCGGTCCCGTTGATCTCGTCGTGGAAGCGCGGGACTTCTCGCAGCGGGGCCGCACTCGCCGTCCACCCCTCCTGTTCGCCGGCCGCAGACACACGGAAGGCGATTGCCTTACGCCCTTCCGGCAGCGGAATCCGGGCGGTGATGGGGGTACCGTCGCCGGACAGCCGGTACAGGCGTGAAGAACGCCTTCCTGCCGCCCTCGAAGCGTAGCTGGACTTGTGCCTGCCCGATGGTCGAGAAGACCATCACGGCCGGGCGGTACGACGGCATTTGCAGCTGATGGATCTGCTCGCCGCTGCCTCCCTTCCCGCTCACCTGCAGCTGAGGGACACGCGTCGGCATCGTCGGGCGAGGTTTGGCCCCACGTGGCTGTGCGCTGACTCTGCTGCCTGGCCCCGGCTGTCTCGGAGTGCTTGGGCTCGGGTTCTCCGTCAGGCGGACCGCGTCAGCTGCGCATACGGCGATGTTGCGAGCGGCGCCCCTGGGAGGCGCCCAGCTGACTTGCCGGACGGCCCGACCGTGCCGGGCGTCGAAAAAGCACAGCGGCATGTGCTCTGGCAGCGGTCGGCCGGCGATCAGGGCATCCAGACAGGCCAGCGCGTGCCTGCCCTCGTCCAGAGTGCGCAGGACATCGAGTGTTTCCGCCCGCCTCCAATTGCCGGCGACGTCCCGCTTTGCCTGGTCGTATGCGTCAAGGGCACGCGCCAGCTCGGCCCGCATCTCATCGGTGGCGCCGGGCTGGCCGGGGCTGAAGGAATGGACGTCTACAGCCTCACCGAAGGCCGTGATCTCGGCCTCTCTCTCGGCCGTTGCCGACTCGCCGCGTCCGTACCATGGCCACAACCGGCGGATCCCCCCGCCCACCCCTCTACGCATGGTCGCAATCATGCCGCACGGCCCAGCAGGCACGTCCTGAGGTCGGCGACTGAGCACGGAGCGGCCAACTGGAGAACTCAGTGGCCGACTGAGCGTCGTAGGTGGCCCGTCCGGCCACCTACGACGCTCACGGTCCGGGACGAATGATGCGGGGCGCGGTCGGGTTCAGATGTCAGGGCAGCGGACGATGACCGGCAGGTCAGGGTGCCGCGGTGTCCGGGCAGGCGGTGAGAAGTGACCGGGCGCGGTTTCGGAGGGTTTCGTCCTGGTGGATGACGCGGTCTTCGATTCCCGAGCGGACCACCCGGGCGTCGCCGTCGGCGAGAGCGGCAAGTCGGCGCGCGTGGTCGTCGGTCAATGCGTCGAGGCCGAGTGCCTCCAGGGCGTCGCAGGCGCCTGCCGGATCGGCGTCCGATTCGGCCGACCGCAAGGCGGCCTCGGCGAGCGCGGTGCGGTCCAGCGAGGGGGGTTCGGCCACGGCCGTGAGGGCCAGCACCGCGGCCGGTGCCTGTACAGCGTGCACCGTCACGGCCGGGACGAGATACTCCGCACCGCCTACAGCGATCACGACCTCGTGGTGTTCCTCGAAGGCGCCGGCATCGACGACGCAGAGGCTGTGCTGGAAGACCGGCGGTGGGTGGAGTGGCGCGGCGGCCCTGCTCGCGATTTCCGTGCCGCCTGACCCACAGGCGCACACAGAGCTAGCGGGCGTCGAAGGCATCGGGCATGACCTGGACGCTGCCGGAGCCGATGCTCACCACACCAGTGCCCAGCCCCGACTTGCCAGCCGGAGCCGCCGCTGAGCCGAGGTGGGACGGCTACCGTGCCCAGCTCGCCCGCCACGCGGATGGGCGGGTGCTGCTGGGCTCGATGCAGGGCACCGACATGACCGCCGCGGCCCCCGGAAAACCAGGGCGAGGCCCTCGCGCAGATGCCCGGGTACACCGGCCTGGACGGTGTTATGTGACCTGTACAGGTGATTCAGCCCCAGGGTGTCTCAGGCGGTACACCTCCGTAGACGAGACACGTTCGCCGCCGGTGGCTCGGGGAGCCCAAGGAAGGAAATAGGGCTGCGCGGCGTTGGCGCGGCACAGATAGCCTGCGCGAATGAAGCGGATGCAGCGGGCGGCCGGAGCGGTCGTCGGCTCGGCGGTGGGTGACGCCCTGGGGGCTCCCTTCGAGTTCGGTCCCCCGGGAGCGTTTTCCGTACGGTTTCCCGCGCCCAGTGCCGGTGGGGAGATGTGCGGAGGCGGTGGCTGGGATCCCGGCGAGGCCACTGACGACACGCAGATGGCCGTCTTGGTCGCGGAGTCGCTGCTGGAGCGGGGCGGGCTGGATCTGCCGGACATCTTCGCCCGCTTCCAGCGTTGGGCAGCGGCAGACCCGAAGGACATCGGCTTGCAGACCGAGGACGTCCTGGCCAACGGCATGCCCTGGGATCTCGCTGCCGGGATCCATTTTCAGGTCAACCGGCGGGCAGCGGGAAACGGCTCCTTGATGCGGGCGTCGACGTCCGCGGTCTACTTCGCGGCCGCCGGCCAGGAAGCCACCACGGACGCGGCCCGCCGCATCGCTGCCCTGACCCACGGCGACCGCGCGGCCTGGGAAGGCACCGCGATCTTCCACGAACTCATCCGCGTCACGTTCGAGGACACCGACCCTCTCACTGTGCTCCCGGACGTTCTCGCTCTTGTCCATCCCGACCACCGGGGCCGCTACACCACCGTTCTCGCGCCCGACTGGCACCCCGACGAGGCGACCGAGTTCAACGGTGCCGTCTGGCCCTGCCTCGGCTCTGCCGCCTGGGCTCTGCGCACCACCACTACCTTCGAAGACGCGATACGCGCGGCGATCGACCTCGGCGGGGACACGGACACCGTCGCCGCGGTGACCGGAGGCCTCGCCGGGGCGTACTACGGGCTGGACGCAATCCCCGCCCGCTGGACCCAGCCGCTCCATGTCCCCCTTCCGGGCTTCGACGGACGGGTGCTGGACCTGGCAAACCTGCTTCAGCTCGCACACCGCCTCCTGGAGGAAGACCCGCGGTGAGACACACGTGAGAGCTCACATAAACGGCGAGCGGGTGAAATGGGAGTCCGGGCGCCTCGCGTTCGTGAGACTGCAGCAGCGCCTTTAGGAGACCTCCGGCAGTACCGTGAACCCCTCGTCCCTGGGTAGCTGCCCGAGCACGGTCAGTGCGCCGGTGGCCTGGTCGACCACCGTGCGTGAGGCGAGTGAGCCGTCGGATCTTCTCCGCTTCCAGGCGCTCCAGCTCGGCCGTCGGCATGTTCGGCGACCGACGCGACGAACCGAGACACAAAAGATTCGACTTGCTCGCGCGCGCGGTTCGAAGGACATGTGCTCGGTCGCCGCGGCACTGCCGCAGATGGCCAGCACGGCGTCGACGTCCTCGTGGGCGAGTTCGCGCAGACCGAGACGGGGGCCGCAGCGGCTGATCGGGCACATGGCCCGGAACACACCATATTCGAGCCTCCAGCAGAGCTTCTGAGTCGATGCGCCCCCCTGTGTCACCTCTCGAAAGAGACACTAATGAGACGCTACTGGGTGAAGGCGATCGTCAGGGTGACGGCGACGGGTGCCAGGTACAGGACCGGGAAGGCGACGGTCTTGTACGAGCGGGCGCGCAGGACAGTGACGACGGCCCCGACGAAGTAGAGGATCAGACCCACTGCCGCGGCCACCCCCACGGCCGGCACGGCCAAGCCGGCCAGCAGCCCCGCCGCCCCCAGCAGTTTGGCCACGGCGAGCGGGGTCCACCAGGGGCGGGGCACTCCGTAGGAGACCAGCGGGTCGACGACGAAGGGCGCGCGGCGCAACAGCGAGACGCCCGAGAAACCCACCCACAGGGCGGTGAGGACGGTGATGACGATTGCGGTCACAGACATCGGTGCAGCTCCCGGATGGTACGAGTGGGATGGAACGAATAGACGTGCCGCCAGGGCGGTACCGGCAGTCTGTTTCGGAAGCCGTGGACCATCAACGTCTGCTTTTGAAAGAATCGATCACACGTGGGTTATTGATGGCGGATGCGGGCGAAGCCCCGGACGTCTCCGAGTCCGAGGAACGAGGCGGGGCGGGCACATGGAGATGCGGGACATCGAAATATTTCTGACGCTCGCCGAGGAACTGCACTTCGGACGTACCGCGAACCGTCTGTACGTGTCCCAGGCCAGGGTCAGTCAGGCCATCAAGGCGCAGGAACGACGCATCGGGGGCCGGCTCTTCCTGCGCAACCAGCCGGTCGGTGCGGCTCACCCCGCTCGGTGAAGGCCTGGCTCAGAAGCTGCGGGCCGGCTACGACGGCATCCAGCAGGCGCTGGCCGTGGCCACCGCCACCGCCGGACGGGCCGAGGGCACCCTCACCATCGGGGTCATGGGCGCACTCGGCCACGAACTAGCGCCCTTGGCAACCGACTTCACCGCACGCCACCCGGACTGCCGGATCACCTTCCAGGAAGTGCACTTCAGCGATCCGTTCACCGCGCTGAGACAGAGGAAAACCGACGCGGCTCCGCTGTGGCTGCCAGTACAAGAACCCGACCTGACCGTCGGACCGATCGTGCTGAGGGAGGGCCGAGTGCTCGCGGTCGGCACGACCCATGCCCTTGCCCAGCGGGCCGAGGCGGGCCGAGGCGGACCTGGAGGACCAGGGTGACCACCCTGCCCTGACCGTGGACCACGGGCTTCCGGAGTCGTGGATCAGGGCCATGCTCCCCTCCCGGACCCCCCCTCGGACGCCCCGTCACCCCGACAGGCCCACCGACGCAGTCCTTCCATGAAATCCTCACGCACGTCGCGGCCGGAACCGGCATCTGCCCCCTCAACGCCCACGTCCTGCGCTACTACACACACCCCGGCGTGTGGTTCCTCCCCATGCCCAACGCCCCCACCACCGAATGGGCACTGGGTCTGGTGCGCCGAAGCCGAGCCGCCACGCGTGCGGGCATTTGCCGAGTTCGTCCGCGCGCTCGCCCCCCAGACCACCCCGTGACCCGCCAAGCCCCCTTGCCCGGGCACACCCCGGCGGCGGGAGACACCCTCTGCCGCGTTGGGTGTCGTGCCGTGTGAACACACCGGGTTGATCTCCCATGGAGCCGAGCGGCTGCCCGTGCCCGGCGCAGACACCGAGCACAACCGTCATGACCCGCTGTCCGCCTTCCTCTTCGCTCCGTGACAGCGACCCGCACTCATCTGCTGACGTCGACTGCGCGCTCTGGTGAACGATGGCATGTTCCGGCCGACGGTCGCGGGTTGCCTGTCGCAGCACCGTGGCCACCTTGGGCTGCCCGTCCGCCGTGAGCCAGGACGCACGCGCCGAGGCGGCACCATGACCAGCCGCCCACGGTCGGCTTCGGGACGGTGGACCCGCCTCCCCAAAGCCCCGGCGGCGCGTTCGAGGGATCCGGCGCGGCCGAGGTCGGCGGTCTGTTCGGGGGTCCTCCAGTACGGGCCGGGTGCGGTGTTACGCAGGCGGGCGAAGGGGACGACCCTGTCGGTGGGCCTCACGGTGGCGGTCGTCCAGGAGGAGGCGGATCCAGACCGCACGGCAGGCGGGGCGGAGCCAAGGCTGTAGCCGCTTTCGGAGCGCTGCCGGCCGGGGCGGACACGTTCCTGGCAGGAATGCGCTGGAGCGTACTGCTCGCGGCGACCGGTCTACTGGCCGGCGTGGGTGCAATGCTGACACGTCCACGAGCCGGAAGTGCCGGTGCCCCGGCAGTCACATCAGGACCAGTCGGCCCGGGCGGCCTCGACGGTGATCTTTACAGCGGTGAGCTTTACGAGGGCATGCATCCCTTGTTTGCGCAGAATGCCTAGAGGTGGGGCGATTCGCGGGCGAAGCGGGCGGCGGGTGAGGCGTGGGAGCAGGCCTGGCCGACCGTGCTGCCCCGCTCGGGCTGCCCGGGGAGGCGGGTGAGCGCCTGGCTGCGCGGGCCGCGCTGCTGGACGGCGTGCTTCGGGGTGACACGGGACAGTGGTGGACCTGGCTCAGATGCCGGGTCCCGGGCTCTGGCTGTCCGCGGCGGTGTTGTCGGTGCCGATCTCGGTCGGCGGCGCTTCGATGGGGAAGAGGATCGGGCTGATCAGGTACTGCGTGCGGTCGGGTGATGGCTCGTTGGCCAGGTGGGGGGCAATCGCCTCCCGCATCCCGTCGATCATCCCGTGCAGTTCCTCAGGACTGAGCCAGACGGCATGCTGCCGGTAGCCAACCAGGTCGGCTACCGGATCGGCTGTGTCACGGCCGAGATACGCGGTGAATTCGGCAGTCAGGACCGCCAGAGCGGCGGCGAATGCGCTGCGGTGGTCGTCGAGCGAGAGTGAATTGGCCGTCGCTGTATTGATCCCCGCGCGGTCGCGACGCAGCCGGTAGCGCCGCTCGACCGCGCCGCGCACGCGCCGCTCCAGGGCGACTTCCAGGACCCCGCCGGCTGCGAGCAGGTCGACGTGCCGGTAAACCGTGGCCTTCGAAACGTCCTGAATGCGGTCGCACAGGTCGGCGGTGGTCAGTTCCCTGCCGCCGCGCATCGCATGAACCACTCGCAACCGCACCGGGTGGGCCAGGAGTTCGAAAGCATCCATCCCATAATGATCTCATGTCATGCTACCGTTCGCAGCTCTTGAGAAAGGTGGTGATGGCGTGTCTGACAGTGCTGCGACGGAGGTCATGACCGGATCAGAACTTGTTTGGACGCCGCCGCCCTATGCCGAACCCGGCTGCTTCAGCGAGCACGAGGTCACTGTCGGCAGCGGCCCATTCGCGGTGTCAGGCACGGTGAGCGTCCCCCGCGGGCAGGCGCCCGGCCCCGGCGTGGTGCTGCTCGCCGGTGGTGGGCCGTTCGACCGCGACGAGACCAGTGGGCCGAACAAGCCGCTCAAGGATCTGGCCTGGGGGCTCGCCAGCCGTGGGACGACGGTGCTGCGCTTCGACAAGGCTACATACGCCCACCGCGATGTGGCCGCGGCATCGGACCTGACGATGACGCGGGAGTACGTGCCGCATGCGGTCGACGCGGTCGGTCTGCTCCGTAGCCATCGTTCGGTGGACCCCGGGCGGGTCTTCGTCCTCGGCCACAGCATGGGCGGCAAGGTCGCCCCAGCCGTCGCCGTCGCCGCACCCACGGTGGCGGGTCTGGTGATCATGGCCGGTGACACGCAGCCGATGCACCACGCCGCTGTCCGCGTCGTCAGCCACCTCGCCACCGTGCTTCCCGACCAGGTCCCACCCGCGGTCGTCGAGACCTTCCAGCGGCAGGCCGCCCTGGTCGACAGCGCGGAACTCACGCCTTCGACCCCAGCAGCGGATCTGCCGTTCGGTCTGTCCGCGCCGTACTGGCTCGAACTGCGTGACTACGACCCGGTCACGATCGCGGCCGGACTCGGCAAGCCGATGCTCATCCTCCAAGGAGGCCGCGATTACCAGGTGACCGTCGCCAACGACCTGGTGCGATGGCGGAGGGGCCTGGCCGGCCGCCCGGAAGCCGATATCCGTGTCTACGAAGCCGACAACCACCTCTTCTTCCCAGGCGCAGGACCCTCCACCCCCGCCGAATACGGCACTCCGCAGCATGTCGACCCCGCCGTCATTGCCGACATAGCCCATTGGCTCAGCCGCGGCCAGAGATGAGCGTCCGCGCCGCCTGTGAGCCAGCGGCCGGCAGCCTCCTGCACCAGAACAGTGCCGCCCCGCGCGCCAAGGAAGGTGCCCACTCGCCCTCGCTGGCGCCGACGGCGCCACCGTCGCCCCACTCGGGTCGGAGCCGTACCAAGCCCGTGCCGACCTCGCCTACGTGCCGTTCGACGACGCCCATCCGGTCGAGTACGCGTTGACGTGGCGGGCCGACAACTGGTCGGCCGCACTGCGCGTCCTCACCCGTACCATCACCGACCTCACCTCAGAACTCCTCGCCCATGACCAGGCCAACGGCCGAAACCGCGACGGTCACAAGCTCCGGCGGACACACCCTTTAGTCGAGCATGCGCAGCACGCTGTCCGGCCGACAGTCCGGGCACGCTGTGACACCCTCTGCGAGGGTGCGCCGGGCCTGCTCCCGCTCGATGCCCTTGCTGTGCTTGCCCCTGTTCGAGCAGCCGCCGACGTGAACGTAGACAGGCGGGCTGTGTCCGTTCAGGCCCTGTTCCAGTAGCCAGTCGGGCGGGGGCGGCTTCTGCTCAGTGCCGCGTCGTCGTTCGGCGTCGCGCCGTTCTTCCTCGGCGACCCATTGGCGGGTGCGGTCCAGGTCACGCAGCTGCACCCGCTCAAGGAAGCGCAGCAGTGTCAGCCGCGTCGACCCTGGATCGTTCACAGGTTCGATTCTGTGATGTGCCGCTCACACGGCAATCCAGGGGTGGACCGATCTCTCGCAGCGAAGGTTGAGCTTTGTCACCGAAGTTTGGTGACCGCTAGGTTTCTCGCCGAAGGTTGAGTGATCGTTTAAGGCTGACTGTCTGGGGAGACGGCGCACCCCAGACGCCGTTTCCCATCTCGCCTACCCCGGGCTCAGACGCCTTCGTTGTCCCGGAGGCCACGGGGTTGTCGGTGGCGGGAACTACAGTCGCCGGTGTGACGGACAATAAGCTTCGAGAAATGCTGATTCCCTTTCGTACGCGGGCAGTCGAGGAGGGGTACCCGTGGGAGGACATAGACCCGCTGCCGGCCGAAGAGGTGGACCGGTGGATCGGCCACGTCCGGCCCTGCGCGGTCCTCACCGGTGGCGGAGACGGGCCGGTCGCGGGCAGGTTTGGCGGGCCACTGCTGCTGCCCGCCGAGATCCCGGACCCTGAGCACCCGTACCTCGCGTCCGTCGACTTCGCCGCGCTGCCGAAGGACGCGAAGGACCTCCCTCTGCCGCCCGACGGACGCCTACTGCTCTTCGCCTCACTCGACGAAACGGACGGCGACGGCAACTGCGGCCAGGCCGTTTACGTCCCGGCCGGCACACCGGTGGAGGAACGCGACAAGAACACCTGGAACGGCTACCCCGGCGATGACTACTACCAGAAGATCGTCGATTCCTACCCGCAGGGCGAGTTGAGAGCCAGCACCGAACCGGACCTGCCCTATCACTCACTTCCCGGGTTTCCGCACGCTGACGAGCTGGTCACTGTCTGGTGCGACGTCTCTGACAGAAGAGGGCATCTGCAGATCGGCGGGTACGCGGACCAGGAGGACTCCGATCCGGACCCGCTGGAAAGAATCGCGAGCCGCGCCGTCCGTCAGGCGAACCGGGGGCGTTGGGGCGGTGATGAGCCGGTGTCGGGCGCCGTCGAGGACTGGGTACTGCTGGCCCACTGGAACCCGGGCATCAGTAATCGGGAAGGCGCGGACGTGCAGTGGGGAATCCAGCGCGCGGACCTGGAGGCCCGTCGCTTCGACCGTACCTTCAGCACCGTCTATTGGAATCCCTGACCGGGCCCGGCGGATGTCGTCCCTGGAGATTGGTGTAGGCGATCAGACGTGGGGTGTGCGCCGGGGCGGGTACCCGAGGACCGCTCAACCTTCGATGAGAATCACTCAACAGCCACTGCGACAGGTCATGGGCGAAACGGAGACATCATGGAGCCCGCCGACCTGCTCGACCGGCAGGGCATTGCGCCCGACGGCCTGGAGGCAGCCCCGGCTCCGCCCGCGGGACGGCGAACGCTGGCCCGTGCCGAGAGACGCCGTCCCACCCCTGCGTGGTGTGCGGCGCCCCTACGGCCACTGTCCGCGCCGTTCTCTTCCCGGGTTCAGGGCAGCACTAGGTAGACCTGTGCTGGGACCACGGGCTGGCGGTCCGTCGCCGCTAGCGCCGCCCGGAAGTCGCGCCCGGATCGACAGGGCTGCCATGAAACTGCAGAAGGTGTTCAGGGCGATCAACAACCAGCTCACGCGGAACCGGTAGTCGAGGTGCATGCCGGTGGCGACGATCAGCACACTGGCCGTTGCGGTCGTCGTGAAGGTGGCCACGTGCACGAAGACCTGTGTGGCATCCAGACGTCCGACGAGCAGGCTGCCGATGAGCGCACCCAGCACCGCGGCCGTCGGAGCCCAGAGAACGAATCCGGAAGCCACGTCGAAAACGAAGAGGACGACGCGGAAGAGTGTGGTGTCCAGTTCCTCACGCACCGCGGTGAAGGCGAGACCCCCGAACTCCCCGCGTTCCAGAGTGAGGCTTGCCAGTACCGCCCACACGGCGGCGAACACCGAGACCGTCAGTCCCAGCAGGACCATTCTGTTTGGGATTTCCCTCTCCCGGTCGGACGCGCCCGATGTCCGGTTGTCGCGGAGGTGGATCCGGGTGGTGAGTGCCTGTGTCAGCGCCGCGGCGACGGAGAGCCAGAGGAGGGTTCCAGGCACAGGGGACATCCGCCCATGCTGGCACGGTGCGACCTCGCTCCCGGCGCGATCGTCCGAACAGGCTAGCCGTCGCTCATACGGGTCACACAGCGTGTCGTCCGACATCGAGATGGATCTGGCCGGGATGAAGGAGGCGGGGCGCGTCGTGCGCGGCGAGATCGGTGACGACGCGAAGGTGGCCGACTTCGACCTCGACACCAAGACGCCGAAGGCGACGCTCAAGGACTGTGTCGACCTGTCGCAGTACGAGACGTACGACGTGCAGGCGAACAAGGTGGTCCCGCCCCCGATGAATCAGCCGCTGCGGTACATCGCCACCGCGACGGCGGAGCGGTGGGACGGCCGGCGGCTGGTGACCGACATCAACGCGACGGCGGCGGGGCGTGCTTGACGGGCGCTGCGGCGGCCGCTGTGGTCCTGGCGGGCGCTCAGCCCCGGTCGTGTATGGGAAGGGGGGCGACGGCTGCGGGATCTGCTCGGGCACGTCGATGTACGTGAAGGTGTGCACCGAGGACGGCAGCACCCAGCCTGGCACGGGCGGGACAGACGACCGCAAGGGCGGTTCGGCCGGCGCATCGAGCGCGGTCGAAACGTAGGCGCCGAAGTGCGCCTACGTTCCGCTCGATCCCCAGCCGCTGGACAGCAACCTCGCGGGTGCGGGAGGGGAAGGAGCGGGGCGGCAAGAAGGAGCGGGGCGGCAAGGGCGCGGCCTACCGCGTCGTATGCCCGGAAACCGGTCGCATCGGCGTCACCTGGATCCCGGATGGCGCCGACCCGACCGCGCCCGCGATCGGCCTGGAGGTCCTCGCACAGCGTGCGGTCGATTCGATGAAGCTCACCGGCCCGGACATCGCGTCACCACGCCCGGCTGGCCGGTACACGGTGGGGGTGCCGATGGGGCTGTAGGCCAACCAGGGTGAGACCACCTACGGCCCCGTGACCGCGTCGGCATCCGCAGGCGCGGGTCACGGTGACCGCCACCGCACAAGTCACTTCGATCCGCTCGACCATGGGCGACGGTACGACCGTCACCTGTGTCGGCCCCGGCACTCCCTACCGCGGCAGCAAGGGGATGGTCGACTCCCCGGGCTGCGGACACCGCTACACCCGCAGCAGCAGCGCCCAGCCTGGCGAGCGGTTCTCGCTGACCGCCATGTCGACGTGGACGGTCAACTGGGAGATCACCGGCGGAGGTGCGGACTCCCGGGAGTTCACCGAGGTCCGCACCAGCGCTGTCGGCGTCGGGGTAGGGGAGTTGCAGGTCATCAGCTGATCCCTCGAACAGGCGAAGAACGGCCATCAACGGCGGCTGAGTGGCGGTGGCCTCCGATGGAGCGGTATAGAGGGAGAGAACGGCGAAGCCGGGTCCGCACATCGCCATGCCCGACGGTGCGACGCCGCGGATGGCGGAAGTGCGTTCTCCTGGCGTGACGAGGCCTGGGAAGAATTGGCAGGCAGGCTGGACCGCCCGAGAGGAGAATGACGCGGTGCTGATCGTGAATGTCGTCCTGGAAACCCCAGACACCGCTGATTTCTCTTTGTGGCCGGTGGCTGACCTGCCTTCCTACCAGTTCATGGCTCTGTCGGGCGGTATGTCCCCGCTCGAAGTCGGTAGCGCGCTGGCCATGCTGGCTGACTACAACTCCCGGACAAGTGAAGACGATCGCCCCGTGACGGACGCCAGTGAGGCGATTCGCCGATTGCTGGAGACAGACAAGGTCATCGCACCAGGAGGTCTGCGCGTCCACGACACCCGAACCAACGCCACCGTCCAGCCGGGTTGTTGTTGTGGCCTGGAGGACTGGCGCGAGTGGCTCGACGTCGCAGACGGAGAGAGCCCGTGGCTCGGCCATGACCCTTCACCAAGGTTTGAGCATGCGGACGAGATCGTGCATCTCTGGCCGGACGGCAGAGACGCTCAGGAAACTCCTCCCGGGCAGCCCATCGAGATCTTGCTGGGCGACCTGCCGGGGGTCCTGCATACCGTGCAGGAGGGACTGAAAGGCTTTCTCTCTCTGACGAGTCGGTGGGCCACTCGCCAAGCTCCGACTCTCGCCGCGGACCTGGCAGCCAGACTCGACGAAGATCTGGCCATCAGTGCACCACTACCAGGCACCAGCGGCGAACACATATCGTAACCGGTCACGAAACTTGTGCCAGAGCCTTTCTTAGGGAGTCATTTGGCGACGACTTCGGGAGTCGCTTTCAAGGCCCTGGCATGATCAACAGAAGTCAGTTTTGATGTCAGGCTGGAGCCGCCGATGGATGTGACCGAGTCAGGGCATGCCGCGCGAGTGTCCGCTTACGCGGCCGTGGGAGCCCGGCTGGCCCTGTTGAGTGACCGTCGGCTTGAGGATGTGGTGTCCGCCGCGCCGCGTCTCGGCTCCGGTATCGGGGGTAGGTCGGCGGAGTTGGAAGTCGAGGGGAGACGCGTCTTCGTCAAGCGGGTCCCGCTTACGGACGTCGAGTTGCAGCCAGAGCACGTGCGGTCGACCGCAAACGTGTTCGATCTTCCTCTCTTCTACCAGTATGGGGTGAGGTCGGCGGGGTTCGGTGCCTGGCGTGAGCTGGCCGCGCACATCACGACGACGGGGTGGGCACTGAAGAACGAGTACGCCGGTTCCCCGCTGCTGTATCACTGGCGGGTATTGCCTGACAGTCCCCCTGCCGGCTTCGTTGACGGGTTCGGCGGCGTTGAGGGGGCTGTGGCGCATTGGGAGGGCTCGTCGGCCGTGCGCCGTCGGTTGGAGGCCATCGGCAGGTCCTCCTTCAGCTTGGTGCTCTTCCTGGAGCATTTGCCACAGACGCTCGCCGAGTGGCTGGGCGACAGCCGTGATGCGGCCCCGCAGGAGCCGGGAGGCGAGTCGCCCTATCGATGGGTCGAGAAGGCGCTGCTGCGGGGGGACAGAGTTCATGAGCGCGCGCGGGCTGGTCCACTTTGACGCGCACTTCGCCAATCTGCTCACCGACGGCCAGCGGATGTACTTCGCAGACTTCGGGCTCGCGTTGAGCCGCGATTTTGACCTCACGGCGGAGGAGCGCGATTTCCTCGATGATCACCTCGTGTATGACCGCTCCTACGCACCGAACCACCTGCTTCGCCACCACCTGCCAAACGACGTGCGTGGTGGCACCGAACACGGGGCCTTCCTGCACGAATGGGTCGACGGCTACCAACCCGCTGACATTCCGTCCGACATCGCCGCGATCATCGACCGTCACGCTCCGCACGCAATCGTCCTGGACGACTTTCATCACCGACTGCTTACACAGAGCAAGCGCACTCCCTTCCCCGCGGCTGAGGTCAAGCGGGCCCTGGCTGGCGCAACAACGCCAGGTTAGTGAGGGCCCGCCCTCGTGGGCAGGCACCTGCACATTGAGCGCGGGGAACTTTGTCCAGCCGCGAGTGTGCACACTGCCTGGAGGGCGACAGGTTCTTCTTGATCGGTCCGACCATGGGGCCGACCGTGGCTGGCCAGTGGGCATGCCGCGCTCTTGTGGTGGTGGTCGGGGGTGGTGGCTGCCTGTCTGGTGGGGGGCGGGAGAGGCCGGCTTGGGCGGTCCGACCACAGCGCCGACCATGGGCCCGATTACGGGTTCACGGCAGGATGTACGCCGGTACTGGGACGACGAAGCGTGGTGCACGGTTGTGCAGCAGCGGACCGGCCGTGTCCGGCGGTGACTGTGCATGGGCGCTGTGCGCAGTCACCGCGCTCGCCGAGTTTGCAGGACCCTCACGCTCGTTGTGCAGCCGCGTGCACATAGAGTACCGGGGCCATTGTGCAGCCGCGAGTGTGCAAACGGTCACGTATAAGACAGAGCCCCCCTTGGTCGGCCCGACCATGGCTGGGCAGTGCGCATTGCACAGGTTCATGATGGTGCTCGCCAGCTTGCTTGGTCGGGGTGCCGGGTGGGCTGACCGTTACGGGCTCGTCTTTTGAAGGCCGCGGCGTTCGCGCCGTCCCGCCCGGGGGCGTGCCGCACCGCCCAGCCGTAGGGAGCGGACTGCGTGGCTATTGTCTACGCGGTTCTCGGGCGCGGATACCGGCCTTCGCGGGGAACGGCATCGTGAAACCATCGAGCGGTGTCCGAATCGAGCAGGGATGACGGTCGTACCTTCCGGGGTGAGACCGAGCGGGTTGTCAACGAGATAGTGCAAGGGTTCCGTACGTTGGACGCTGGTGCGGAATGGTTTTCCGGCCTCGCTCCGACACACCAGCAGGAAGTCCTGCAGGAAATCGCCGGCTACGCGATGCAGGCGCACGTCACAGCGGAAGACGGCCGGGCGGGGGTGGCGCGGTCGGGTGTGAAGCCCACGGCCAACCCCTCGATCATGATCTGCATGGACCCGCCCCGCTACGGGTTCGCGGGTCTCCCCGCACCCGAACGTGTCACGGCATTCCGTGTCCTCGTCTCCGTGTTCGCTATAGCCGACACCCGCCGTCGCGAGACGCACTGCAAAGGCGCCTGCGGACACGCATGGCACAACCTGCCATCTGCAACCTGGCAGCCGTAGCACCGGCCAACCCGGCTCGTGGCTGGGCTGGGTAACAGGCAGTTTCCCTCGTGCGTCCCCCAGTCAGCGCTGGCCTGGGCTCACCCAGCCTGAACCTTGGTGTGAGGAAGACCATGATGGGGATTTTCGAAATTGGCTCTGTCCGCAGTTTCGTGAGCCCGTTCAGAAGGAGCGGTAGATCCCCTCGGGATCACCGTGAGCCCATGCCGCGTACTCTTCGAAGCCCAGATTGCCGATGCTCTGGTTCGCGTGGACGTCGTGGAGCCCTGCGGGGACGGTGCGGAAACCGCGACTGAACTCGGTCAGTTGCTCGTAGTCCTCCTCGTCCACGCACTCCTCCCGCGTCAGTGCGGTGACCGCTAGCAGCGGGTGGCTCTCGGCCACCTTCCTGACTGCCGCGACCACCCGCTCATCGGCCCGCCCCACCGCCGACCGTTAACGCTCGGAGGGGGGTTTGTTGGTGTACGTGACGGTGGCTGGCCTGGGGTGTTGTGGGTTTGCTGAGAAGTCGAGTGGGCGGTTGGGTCGGGGTGGGTTGGGGGTTTGAGCTGGGGTTGTGTCTTGTGTGCTGAGCGGGGCTGGGTTTGTTGTGGGTAGCTCTAGCGTGTAATGGCTCGGTCGATGTTTGTGCTGGTCAGGGCTGTTTGTGCTGGTGGGGTGGGGGGTTAGCGGCCTCGTGTGCGGGGGCGGTGGTGGGTTTCGGCGAGGTGGTCGAGCGTTACGGCGTCGAGGGCGTTTTTGGTGATGCGTTCGGTGCCGTCGTGGATGGCGGTGATGGCGGGTGAGGGATCCGATGCGGCCGGCGGTGCGCTGGTGGAGGTAGGGGGCGTGGCGGGGGGGGGTGCCGGGTTGGTGGTGGTGGAGGTCGAGGGCGTTTTCGATGTCGGTGATGACGTCGCGGAAGGGGTGGCGGGTGCCGGGCGGGGAGGGGGCCGCAGTCGACGAGCGTGGCCCGTCCGGCGAGCTGGGCGCCGCGGGTGCCGGTGAACAGCGGGGTGTCGGTGACGTTGATGCCGGCGTAGACGAACGTGGCGGGGAGGCGTTCGGTGAGGTCTTTGAGCAGGTCGGCGGTCTGGGCGCCGGTGGTGGTGCGGGGGTTGAGGCGGTGGATCTCGTCGATGAGGACGAGTTGGACGCCAGCTTGGGTGTAGGTGTGGCAGACGGCGTCGGTGATCTGGGTCTGGGTCATGCGGGTGGTGACGGGGATGCCGAGGTAGCGGGCGAATTCGGTGATGAGGGTTTTCGCGGTGGCGCCGGGAGGGACGAGGACGTAGGCGACGGGTGCCGCTCCGTGGGCTGATCCGGGGGGTGCGGGGTTTTTGCGCAGGTGGGCGAGGTGGCAGGCGCGGCCGACGTTCAGCAGGGCGGTGGTTTTCCCGGCCGCGGCGGGTCCGGTGACGATGAGGGAGGGCCGGGCGGTGGTCTGCTGGTGGCGGCCGAGGATCATCAGGGTGCGGACCTGGGTGGTGAGCTGGCTGATGGCGGGGGTGCGGACGGTGACGAACGCGGAGTGGTAGGCGAGGCGTTCGTCGGTGCTGCGGGGCGGGTCGCCGGGTTGGGGCGGGGCGGGCGGGTCGGTGGTGGCGAAGCGGTGCCAGCCCTGCCAGGTGGTCAGGGGCCAGGACGGCTCGGCCGTGCCGTTGCTGACCGCGTCGGCGGGTGCGCTGCCCGGATGGTGCGCTGCGGGGTGGCGGCGGGGGGTCACACCACTTGTCGGCCTCCACGTATGCGTCGTGGAGGCCGAATCCGGCGGCCGCGGCGGGGCGGGTGTCGTCCTCGGGGAGGTCGTCGAGGTCATCGATGCTGCCGTCCTCTCCGTGATGGGCCGACTCACCGGTTATGGGGCCGGTGCCGTATTGCGGGTGCCGGGCGGCGGGAACCGGCGGCGTGGTGGCGCGGGCGAGGAGGGCTTGTTCGGTGGTGGTGGCGTGGCCGCTGTGGACGCGGCGCATGAGCTGGTCGAGGGCGTCGGCGAGGCTGGCTTCGTGTTGCTGGCTGTCGTCGTGGTTGTTGTGGTGGGCGTGGGTGCGGATGTGCTGCCAGGTGTGGTCGTTGAACGGCTTATGGACGTGGTCGCGGTGGATCCAGGGGATTTCGGTGAGGTGGCCGTCGGTGAGGCGGATCCAGATCTGGCGGACGTCGTGGGGGTTGTAGTGGATCTCCCATTTCCCGCCTCGGCCGGCGACGGGGGAGGCCTGGCCGCGGTAGGGGGCGAGGAGATCGTGGTCGTAGGTGCGGTGGTGGATGGTGATGCCGGCGGGTGTGATGGCCTGCCAGCGCACGGGCAGCAGTTCGAGGTAGTCGCGTCCGGTGAGCGGGACGGGGACGTGTCCGGCGACGGCGACGAGCGCGGCCCACATCTGGTTCGGGGTGAGGGCCTTCCTCGGCATCAGTGGGTGGCGGAGGCCTTCGTGGGGGCGGTGGTGGTAGTGCACCAACCACTCATCAAGCAGGTCCTGCAGTTGGGGGACGCTGTAGCAGGCGTCTTTCTCGGTGTCGGGGCCGCGGCGGGTGACGTCGGATCCGGTGTAGCCGGGCAGGTGCTGGCAGAACAGGTGGTTGATGGTGCCGAAGGTCCGCTCGACGATGCCTTTGGCGGTGGGGGCGTGGGGCGGGGCGGGCTGGACGCTGATGCCGAGGTGCTCGCAGGCAGCGGTGAACGCGGCGGAGACGAACACTTTGCCGCGGTCGACGACGATCGTCTCGGGCAGGACGACCGGCCGGGCCGCCGCGCCGGCCAGGCGCTCATCCAGCGCGGCCAGCCGCTGGTGGGGGAGTGCGGGGGCGTGGTCCATGCGCAGGATGTCCGGCCAGGTGGGGCGGGCGGGGTGGGGGACGGCCATCTCCGCGAGCAGCAGGGCCGCATCCACGGCCTTGGTTGCGCTCGGGCACAGCACGGCGGCGAGGATGGCGCGGGTGGCGACGTCGACGGCGATGGTGAGTTCGGGCCGGGCCAGGCGCCCGTCGTCGAAGAGGGCGAGGACGTCCAGGCGGGTGGTGTCGACCTGCACCTGTTCACCGGGCCGCAGCGCCGTAGCCTGGGTGAAAGCCCGCCCGTCGACGCTCGCGGGCACCTGCCGGACAGGTCCGGAGGGCAGTTCGCTGGGTCGGGCCAGCGCAGTGACCAGCCGGTACAGCGTGGCCTGGGACGGTGCGGGCACCGTGCCTGGGCCGTGCCGGTCCTCAAGGATCTGGTTGATCAGCGGGAACAGGCCGTTGATAGTGCCCTTCGAGCGGCCGCGCCGGCGGCGCAGCGCTTCGCGGACGGCGGCGACGACCCGCTCGTCGGCCCGCCCGGTGGGGCTGGAGGCGCGGGTGGTGCGGTGGTCGAGCAGCCCCCACAGGCCTTGCTTGCGGTAGGCCAGGCGCATGCGCTGCACCGTGGTGCGCGAGACCCGGCCGAAGCCGAGCGCGGTCAGCTCCTCGGCCTTGGCCTGCTCCCGCTCGGCCAGCGTGTGCCGTTCGGGGTCGTACTGCTCCCGTACCGTCCCTTCGCTGCCAGGCCCGCCAGGCAGGCCGCGTTCGACCTCCCGCACGTGCCGTTGCCAGGCCAGCGCCTTTTCGCGCGCCGCGGCGGGGGCGGTCTCGAACAGGCCCCACTGCGGTGCCGCCTGAGGCGCATCGACCCCGACGACGGTGAAGCCGGGGTCGGCGAACAGATGTCCAGCGAGCACGACCTCACCACCGCCGTCCGGGCCGAGGAGGTGGATGTCCTGTCCCGAAAGTGCGACCACCTGCCACTTCACGTCACGGAAGCGGACGTGAGCACCGACCTTCACGGTCGGCCTGGCATTGCGCCGCGCGCTCACCCGGCACCTCCCTTCTTGCCCGGGTCGCTCCAGCCCTGCGGGCCGACGAGGACGCGTTCGTGCAGCGGCGTGTTCAGACGGGCGGTCAACCGGCCGTGCCACAGAGCGTGGAAGACGGCGGGCAGGACTTCGATCGGGTCGCCGACCGCTTCGGTGCCCTCGAGCAGCGGCCGCGGCCGCATGAACGCCTCGACGACCGCCGCCATCAGCCCCGGGCGGCCGGCGTTGCGGGGGTGGCGGTATCCGGCCAGCCATTTCAGGTTGGCGGCCAGCGCGTCGTCGAGCGGTGGGATGCGTCGGTAGGTCCAGCCGACGTCCGCGCATGCCTGCGCCACCGCCTCGGCGGCCTTCACTGCGCGTTCGCCGCCCGCGTCAGGGTGGCCGGGGCAGTCGGCGAGCAGCGCGGTTCCGTCGGCACGGCGGGCGAAGAGCTGCGGCACCCAGGAACGCACCTGCCCGCGGCGATTACGCCACAGCAACCGCACCGGCCGCCCCGCCAGGCCCGTCACATCCCTGTCGCGGTCCAGCACCATCAGCTGGGCGCGCATCGCATTCGACCCCGCGGCCACGTGCCGTCCGGTGGTCGCCGACCACCACAAACCCGGCCCCCACCGGCGCCCCGGCACCACCGGGAACGCCGACACCGGCGGCAAGTCCTCGAACGCCACGGTCATGGCGGCATCCGCCCACCGCTGCTGCACCGCCTGCCCCACCGGGTCGAGGAACACCGCCTCGAACCCGCCCAAGCGGCCCACGGCCGCCCGCCCTGCCCGGCTCCGGGCTGCTCCTGTACTGATCACCCGCGCCAGCCAAGCCGCTCCTGCCCGCCCGGACCGCTGTTTTCAGTGTTTCTGCCACGAACGAGTGTCGTATCAGCTAACAGCCGACTCGCCCCCGGCGCGCGGGCTCAGCCGCCGCTCTCCTGCCCGCCCGCGGACAGCATCTTGCGGAGCACCTCGACGGGCATGTCCACCCACCCGGCGACCTCCTCCAGGGGCACCCCGCCGTTCACCGCCGCCACCGCGGTCCGTTTCCAGGCGTTCTCGATCAGGCCGGCGCTGTGACCGAGCCCGCGCAGCAGCCGTCGGGCGACGTCGGCGGTCGGTCCGGTCTGCACCCCGCGCAGCTGCAGCAGTTGTTCCTCGGTGCTGTCGATCGTGCTGGTGATCAGCCTGCGCTGCTCGGCGGGCACCGCAGTCCGCCACATCGTCCCCGAACCGGGCGCCTTCTTCTCCTTGCTCAGCACCCGCAGCTGGCCGGCCATAGTCGAGCTGTGGTGTTCCTGCCGCAGCCACCACGGGTCGTTGTCGTACCCAGGTGGCCCGCCGGCGCCGCGGCGAAGGCGGATGACGCTGCCCATCCACGCGATGAGCGGCCCGCCGTGGTCCGTCGCGGCCAGCGGCCCCAGCCATCCCCGCCCCAGCCGCTCACCGAGCCTGCGGCAGAACCTCCCGTCGGCGGGCAGGGCCCTCGGCCGCCCGGCACCGCTGTCCACCCACACGAGCTGTGCCATGGCCGGGTCCAGCAGTGCGTCGGCCACCGCCACCACCTCGGGGAAGACGAGCGCGTCCCGCCCCACGATCCGCCACCGCTCCAGATCACCGCCGGCATCTCCGCCCGCGACCTGGTGCAGACGCCGCGGCCAGATTGTCTCCCGCTCCCACTGCAGGGCCTGCTCCCACCACCGGGCCACCACCCCATGCGCCAGCGCGAACACCCGCTCCGGCTCTGCACCGGCCCGCACCGCTCGCCGCGCCACCGAGGCCCACCGCCGCTGCGCCGCCACCACCTCCGGCAGGCCCCGCAGATCGAGGTGCTCCAGCGGCTGGTTGGCGTCCGCGTCCAGCAGCCACCGCCCATGCCGAACACACGCCCGCTCCCACCGCGGCACGTACCGCACCACCCGCAGGATCGTCCCCGTACGTCGGGCCGCGCACAGGCGGCAGCCGAAGGCGACCGGCCCGGCGACCGCGCCCCCGGTCCGCCACGCCGCCGTCGGCACCCCGTCCTTTCCGGACGACAGCTTGGCGTCCTCCTGTCTCCAGGACGACAACGCCCGCGCCAGGACGTCTTCCTCGACGCCGCACAGGCCTGCCAGGAGTTGCCGTCCGGGCGTGTTCAGCAGTACCTCGGCGTCGGCCCGCGCGCCCCCGCCTTCGTGCCCCGGCGGGTAGTTGCGCCACTGCCAGCACGACCGCAACACCTTTGCTTCCATCCCATAGCGGCCTGCGAGGCGGCAGATCAGCGATGAGGTCGTCTCCCTCGGCAGGGGAGCGGTCCGCAGCAGGCCGGGATGATGGGTCACTCCACCACGGTCTCGTGTCCGCCGTCCCGGGCGGGGGCTTTCGCAATGGATGCCCAGCGGAATCCAGGGGCAAGCCGGTTCCCCGAGAACGGCCGCCTGGCGCCGTAAGGGCAAGACCTTGCCCTCATCGCCGGCCCCAATGCAATCAGTACGCTACTCGTACGGTAAACGTACGCTATCTGTACGGTTCGTGAGATAGGGTGTTGCTCAGGAGGTGCTTCCATGTCTGAGCTGTTCGACGCGGTCGACGCGCTGGTTGCGTCCCGCGCCGTGCTGCCGCCGCCGGCGGAGCGTAAGCGCCTGCGTGCCGCGCACGGCCTAACGATCGACGAGGTGGCAGGTGCGCTGAAGGTGCGGCGGGCCACGGTGTCGGGCTGGGAGTCCGGCAAGACCGAGCCGCGCTCGCCGGAACGCGAGGCGTACGCCCGGCTACTGGACCAGCTCGCGGAGCTCTACCCCGCCCCCGCCAACCCTGCCCCACCCGAGCAGGACACGGCGGTGCCCGAGACGTTCACAAGCGAGCCCGACCTTGCCCCGGAAGCGCGGACTCCGACCGCAGTGCCGGTCTCCGAGGCTGCGGAGACGACTGCAGCCGAGAACGCCCAGAGCGCTGCTCCTGTTGTCGCCGCTGTTCCGGGGACTGCGCCGCGTCCGGCGCGCACCACCAGGCCGTCGTCGACGTCGCGCCGCCCGGGTGCGAAGAAGGCGGCCCCGGCCGGCACCCCGGCAGGCGGCACCGACCCGCGGTTCGAGAACGGGCCGCTGGCCGTCGTCGACGTCGAGGATGGGAAGGTGCTGGCGTACTGCGTCGGCGGCCTGGTCCTGGACGTGCCCGCCAAGTCCATCCCGTCCCTGGTGGACTGGACGCTGCGCGAGGCGAAGCTCGGGCAGCCGAAGCTGTCCGGTCCAGGCAAGGACGCCGATCCGCTGCTGGTGCTCACCCCGTCCGCGCTCGAGCGTTACGGCCTGCCCGCCACGCTGAGCGAGGAGGAGCGGCTGGCCGGGCGAATCCCGGAGGGCCACAAGGTCATCAAGCAGCTGACCCGCGCGGAGTGGCAGCTGACGAAGCGCGGGTTCGGGCCGTGGGCGCGGATCTACCGACCGGCCAAGGGCTCGGACCGCCAGTGCGTGCAACTGTGCGTCCCGTCCTGGCACGCGCTCGACTCCCGCCACTGGGGCCACGCCGCGCAGCTACCGCCGGCGGAACTCGCCCGGGTCCTGGGCGTGTACGCGTCCCGGGTGATGACGCCGCGCGGCTCGACCGCGGTGACCGGTCTGGAGCTGATAACCGCGCTGCACCCGCCGACGCGGGCCTCCGAGCCGGACGCCGATGGCAAGCGGCACTCCGAGCACCATCCCGGCTCGCTCGGCAAGGACGTCATCGACCCGATGAACTGGCCGCCGTGCGAGGTTCCCGACGGCCACCCGGTCCTCAAGGACCTGCCTCGCTTCCATGTGCGCGGTCCCGGCGAGAAGCTGTTCGAGGAGGCGTACGACTGGGCCCGGCCGATGACCGATGCCGAGTGCATGCTGCGTCACCTGGTCGGTATCGACGTCAACATGGCCTTCGCTGCCGGCGCCAACGGCCTGACCGTCGGCCTGGGCGAGGCGACGCACGTCAAGGCCCCGGCGTTCGACCCGAAGCTGCCCGGCTCGTGGCTGGTGGACCTGTCCCACGTCGATTTGTCGCGGGTGAAGGTTGGCAAGGAGTGGGTGGAGCTGGACGGCAGCCTGCTGCCCTCCCCGTTCACGCCGAAGGGCGAACACCCCGCTGGACCGGCCTGGTACGCGACGCCCACCGTTGCCTACGCGGCGGAGCTCGGCTACGAGGTACGCCCGTTCGAGGCATACGTCCGCCACGAAAGCGGCCGTTACCTGGACGGCTGGTACCAGCGGCTGCGGGACGCCTACCTCGCCACGATGGCCGACCTCGGCGTCGACGCCGACTGCACGCCGGCCGACTTCCTCACCACGATGGACGGCTACAAGGCCCGCGACCCGGAGCTGGCGATCGTCGTCTCGGCGGTCAAGGCGACGGTCAAGGGCGGCCTGGGCAAGCTCCGCGAGCGCCCCCGGGGCGAGGGCTGGAAACCCGGGCAGCCGTGGCGCGCCCTGTCCCGGCCCACGTGGCGGCCGGACATCCGGGCGGCGATCATCTCCCGCACCCGCACCAACCTGCACCGCAAGATCGTCAAGCACGCGGCGTTCACCGGCCAGTACCCCGTCGCGATCCTGTCCGACTGCGTCGTCTACGCCGCCAACGGCACCAGCCCGCTGGACTTCCTGCCCTACCGCCAGGGAAAGCCGCTGCCCGGCGGCTTCAAGCTCGGCATCAACCCGGGCCTGGTCAAGCACGAGGGCACCCAGACCGTCCTGTGGGGCGAGGAAGTCCGCGAGCGGTTCAACGCCCCGGAGCTCAACCTTGCCCGGTACATCAAGGACGGCACCGTCACCGACGTCGACAACGGAGAGTAGGAGTAGGCCAGGATGAGCCTGTTCGGGGACGGCCTGGAGGCCGCGGTGCAGAAGGCGTTCACCCGCCCGGCGCCCAAGAGCGCGGGTGCGCAGATGCGGTACCTGGTCAAGCAGCTCAAGGGCACCAAGGTGGTCGCCCAGATGCTGCGGGTCTCCCAGCGCACCGTCGAGCGGTACGTGAAGGGCCAGATCAAGAAGCCCCGGCCCGAACTCGCCGCGCGCCTGGAGCGCGAGGTGAAGAAGCGGTGGCAGCCGCAGATCCGCGCCAAGGCCAAGGAGAAGGCGGCCAGCACGGGCGGCATCGTCATCGACACCCGCGCCCGCATGGGCTACACGGCCCCGATCGGATCGACGGACCAGGACCGCATCCGGCACCTGACCGTCGCCCTGCCGCCCGTCTACGCCGCCCGCCTCTTCGACGCCCAGGAGGACGGCGTCACCGACCAGCAGCTCCAGGAGATCGCCGCCGAAGCGCTCAAGGAGGTCTACTTCCAGGACAACGGCCGCCGCGCCGGCTCCCTGGAGGAGGTCCGGTTCACGGACATCGAGCACCTTGACGCCCCAGTTCCGCCGGTATCCGGTTGCCCGTCGCGGTCCGGGCCCGTAACGCCTCTGCGTCATGCCCAGCCCACTCCCAGCTTCCGCAGCGCCTCCAACTGCTCCCGGGTGAGCTTGTCTCGCCTGGAACGGACATTCGATGTCCATACGCCCAGCTTCACAGTCGCCGGCTCGCCGTCGACCGTGATCTCTTCGCTGTGGCCCCTCGGTACCGGCCGGTCCGCGCCTTCCCGCTCCACCCACTGCGTGAGGGCCGCCAGTCCCCGGTGGAACGCCGTCTGCGCCTTGCTCGGGCCCTTCGTCGCACGCGCTGCTGTCGGGGCGGGAGACGGCGCCTGGTCGGTCTGTACACCCAGCTTCGACAGCCGCTCCTGCTGCTCGGTCGACAGGTGCTTCCAGGGGCCTGGCTTGCGCTGCTGCTGGAGCCATCGTCCGATGTCGTCGCCGTCCATCAGCACGCCGGGCTTGATCTCGGGCAGGCCGCCGTCGGCGTCGACCAGGTCCGCGAGGACGCGGTAGTGCCGCTGCCAGTCCAGCGGCCACGGGCAGTTCCAGTCGGGGTCGATGGCGGTCAGCTGCTGCGCGCGGAGGGCGGCTCGTTCGGGGTTCTTGCCGAGGCCGCCCGTGCGGCGGAGGTTGGCGATGTGCTGCCCGATGGGTACGGGCCCGTCGCCGGCCGGATTGTCCCAGACGGCGTCTTGCCGGGGTGCGAGGTGGCCCGTGGCGCGCCGGTAGGAGCGGAGCGCGGCGAGCTTGGTCTCCCACGCTTCTTCGCCGGGTTCCCAGACCATCCCGGCCTCAGGCGCGTCCAGCAGGGTCTTGCGTCGCTCCTCCAGTTCCCCGGCTCGTAGCGCTTTCCGCTGCTGGTGGACCCATCGGCCAAGTGGAAACGCCTTGGTCGCTCCCACCTCGGTCTCTACGTCGTAGGGGACGGCGTACAGGCCGGTGATGCCGTGCTCCTTCCGCCACCGCAGCAGGGCTTGGTAGCCCTCGAGCCACACGAGGGATTCGGGTCGGTAGACCCGGGTGCGCAGGAATGCCGCGATCGTCGCGGCGTCGCGTGGGGTGGAGAAGTGCAGCAAAGACGACTCGACCGCACCGTCGCCGCCGTCCTGCTCCTCGGCCCCCTCGCCGTCGGCCGTGACGATCCGGCCCTCGGTGTCGCGTTGGATGTGGGTCTTGCGCTTGCCGCTGGTGAGCGCGCGAGAGGCGAGCTGTTCCACGAGTCGTTCATCATGCGAACGCAGGCCTTGGAGCACAGCGACCAGCCCGGCATACGAGGTGCTGGCGACCATGTCCGTGGGGTCTTCGCCGGGCTTGAGGAAGACGGGCACGATGATTCGGGCGACCTTCGTGGAGCCGTCGCGGTTGAGCCGGAGGGCCCGGCCGATGTTCTGCACGATCTCGACCTGCGAGCCGCGGGTATCGGCGAAGCAGACGGCCTCGACTCCCCGTTCGCCGGTGATGTCGACTCCTTCGCCGAGGACGCGGCAGCTGGCGAGGAACGCCCTGTGCACCCGGCGCCCGGTGGCGTCGATCCCGTTGGCGAACTGCCGCAGCGCCTCACGCCGCTCGGTGACGAGGTGGTCGCCGCACAGCCACGCCGACCACACCCGCTCCGGCGGCACGTGCCGTCCAGCCTCCAGCTCGTACAGCTCCGCGCCGATCGACGACGCGGGCAGGTCCTCCGCGGCCGCTAGGTCCTCGTCCGAGGCATCGCGGGCGTACAGCGCGGCTGCCGTCTCCGGCAGCTTCTCCGCGAACGCCGCCGCCTCCTCCACCCGCTGGTGGAAGGTCATGACCGTTCGCAGGTTGTACGCCGCGGCGTGCTCCAGCAGTGCGGTCTGCAGCAGCGCGAGGCGCCGGCCCCGCCGCGCCTCCTCGGATTCCCCGGCGATGGGGGAGGGGTCGTGGATCTCGAGGACGTCGATCTCGAATCCGGCGAGGATGCCCCGCTCGATGGCCTCCGACAGCCCCAGTTCGGCGCGGGGAAGCCAGGCCCCGAAGGTGCCGTTCGGATCGTCGGCCATGCTCGCGAGCTCCACCTCCTGGCCCTCCTTCCCGCGCTGCGGGCGGGGTGGGGCGAGGATCCGCGGGGTGGCGGTGAGGTAGAGCCGGAAATCGGCGGGGATCCGCTGGTTGTCGTGGATCGCCGCCCACGGCCGACCAAGATCACCCGCGGTTGAGTGGGCCTCGTCCACGATGGCGAGGTCGAACGGGGCCATGCGCTGGCCATAGAGCTGTTCCCCGCCCGCCAGGGCAGCTTCCAGCGGCCCGCGCACTGTCCGCTGGCCCGTTGGGTCCTCCGGGTCCTCGCGGTCCACCAGGGAGGCGTACGTGGCGAACACGACCACCGGCCCGGACCCGGCCCACAGCGCCAGCTGGATCGCATTGGTGGTGGTGCGCACCCCCAGCGAGCTCAGCACCGGGTCGTTCTCCAGCGAGCACACCGCAACCATCGGCGCCCGATGACCGACCGCACGCCACGCCTGGGCGGTCTGCGCGAGCAGGTCCAGGGTCGGCACGGTCACCAGGATCCGCCCGCCAGGGAAGCACTCCAGCGCGCTCGCGGCAGCCGTGATCGTCTTACCGGATCCGGTGGCGGACACCAGCGTGCCCCGGGCTCCCCGGCCGGGAACAGACGATCTTGCAAAGAATTGGACCCATTCCCGAATGGCCGTTTTCTGGGTCACCTGATGTTCCCGGAGGCTAATCACAGATTTCGACCTTTCCTTTTTCCGGGCGAAATCAGGTTCTTCCACCACGTGCCCGTGCCCGAAGAGACCGCGCCCCCGTCGGGGGCAGGAGCGGGGTAGGGGAACCTGTCGATCCCACCGCGTGCAGGCAACTCGTGCTCGAAGTCGCAGGCGGCTACGGCCTTGAAGCCCCCGCGCCACAGCGCCTCAAGCACAGCGGTGACGGCCCGCACCACCTCCTCGGCCGGAGCTCCCTCGGGGGCCTCGCACTCCAGCACGGTCGGCCACTGAAGGAAGTCGAAGGGGTGGGCGCGCCGGCCTGTGGCGTAGTCGTTGGGCTCGCCGTACACGCGCACCGGCCCGACGGCCAGCTCCGCACTGTCGTCCTCAACGAGGCCGAGGGCGTCTCGAAGTCGGCCCAGGACCCGTGGAGCGGCCTCCGCGTCCACGTAGATCGAGACATCTTCATAAGAGTCCGGGCCGAGGGGCGAAGACCTGCGGTCATGCGCCATGCGCACTCCCTTGAGCTACCGCCAATGCGAGTACGAGAAGGCGCGCTGCGTTCACCGGCCGAAGCGGCCCTTCTTGGGAGGCTCGGCCGGGACCAGTTCCTGTACGTGGACGAGTTCGGCCACACGGATGTTCAGGTGCTCGGTGTACGTGGTCGGCGACTTGTCGCCCTTGCTCCAAGACGACTCGGTCAGCTCCACGAGCCAGCTCGTCGGTGACGTGCGGAAGACCAGCCGGCCGCACGGGTCCGAGGTAGTGCTGCCCCACGGGGGACGGGTACGAGCGGTCTCCTCAGCGCGCGCAAGGGCCTCCTCCTCTCCGCTTTCGACAGGGATCTTGTCCACCAGGCTCCACTCCCCGTACTTGACCCGCTCCACCAGCACGTACCAGCCCACAATCCCGCTCGTCCCCACGTACGGCGACCACCGCCACGCTCAGCCCGGCCGGTGCCAGGTAATCATCCGCTGCCTGCGCAAAGTACCGATGCTACTGCGTCCCTCGACCCTGCTACCGGGTGTCCTTGCTATACGCCAATGCTACATGCTGCATCAAATAGAGATACAGATCAACGAGCCCCTCGACCAATCCCCTCCACAAGATCTCGCCCGCCCCTGATGGGCATCGCGTATCGGGGTACACGGTGCCGCATGGCACCGAAGACCGAACGCATCCAGTTCCTGCGGGCCGTGCGGCAACTGCGCCGTATCCGCTCCTTCTACGCTGCGGCCATTCTCCTGTGGGCAGGGTCCGCGGCCTGGACCGGCTGGCAGGCGCCGGGGAGTCGGCAAATGTGGGTGTCCGCTCTCCTCCTGGCCGTCTTCGCCGTACTGCTCGTCACCGCGACCCTCGCCCTGCGGCGCCTTGCCATTCCCACGACGGGCCGGCCCGCGCATCACGCTGCCTCGCACAAGCTGCCGAGCACCCGCCGTCACGCCCACGCCTGAGGGCCCATCACCCCGCCCGCGAGTCAACCGAGCCCCGACGTAGTCTGCTGACGGCCTGTTACCTCACCACCGCGCCGTCCCTGCAGGCGCCCGGACCGAAGGCCCGTTGACGGGCCCGCGCAGCGGGTCCGTCCTGTGGCGCGCAGTGCCACCAGGTGGCTGGAGCGCAGCGTAGGCCACCGCAGCTCCGGGAGCGCAGCGGACGGAGCGT
>NZ_MULI01000010.1 GCF_002939385.1 Streptomyces sp. MH60
TCGCCGCCGTCGCCGCGCCCCCGCCGGAGTCCGCCCTCGCCGCGTCCTGGTCCCGCCCGCGCCCCGGCGTCAACGGCGCCGACCCCGCCGTACCGGCCCCGTCGTCCCCCGCGCCCCCGGAGGCCTCGCCGGCCGGGTGGCGCCCCTGGCGGTTCCGGATGTCCAACGACGTCTGGGGCACGCCGCGGGTCGCCGAGGACCTGGTCTACGTCACCTCCTTCGAGGTGCACGCCCTGGACGTGGGCACCGGACGGCGCCGCTTCAAGACCCGGGACGTCGCCTGGTCGATGGCGGTCGCGGACGGCCGCATCCACGCCTCCGACGGACCCACCCTCTTCGCCCTGGACGCCCGCGAGGGCGCCGACCTCTGGCGCGTCCAGACGGACGCCTGGGTGTACTCGCTCCAGGCCGACCGCGGCACCGTCCTCACGGCCACCCGCGGCGGCGGCGTCCAGGCCTGGGAGGCGTCGGCCGGGCAGAAGCTGTGGGAAGTCACCGGTGCCCAGAGCGACTTCGAGTCCTCCGAGGCGGGCGCCGCGCTGCACGACGGCACGGCCTACGTCTGGCAGGACGCCCGCCTGCGCGCCCTGGACGCCCGGACCGGCGAGGAGCGATGGTCGTACCCGATCGGCGACGCGGCCTCCTGCGGCGGCGTCCCGGTCCGCCTCGGCCACGCCGCCGACGGCTATGTGTACGTCGCGGCCGGCACCCGGGTCCTCGCCCTGGAGGTCGCCTCCGGCCACGTCCGCTGGCACTTCGAGGCCCCGGCGGTCTTCCTGGCCCCGCCCACCTTCGTGCCGGGCCCGGCCGTGACCGGCGGCGGCGTCTACCTGGCCGACTACCTCGGCACCGTCTACGCCCTCGACGCCACCGACGGCCGCGACCGCTGGCGCATCGCGACCGAGGCCCGCTCCTCGACCGACCCGGTCCTGGTCGCCGCCGGACACGTCCACGTGGGCAGCGGCAAGGGCCTCTACACGCTGGACGCGGTCACCGGCACCCCCAAGTGGCGCTTCCAGGCGGGCGGCGACATCGTGGGCGCGCCCGCGGTCGCCGAGGGCCGCATCCACTTCGGCTCGACGGACCACCTGCTCTACACGCTGAAGGCCGACGACGGCCGGCTGCGCTGGAAGCTCGCCACCGGCGGCGAGATCACCGGCTCCCCGGTCGTCCGCGACGGCATCGTGTACGCGTGCAGCAAGGACCGCTGCGTGTACGCCCTGGACGCGGAGAAGGGCACGGGGACGGCTCGCACGACCTGAGTGTGCCGCGCCCGTACGGCGTGGGGGGCCGTGCCCGGCCGGTGACGTGTCCGTGACATCCGCGCACTAGCGTGATCTTCATGACGACACGGGGGCGAGCACTCAGGTTCACGGCGATCTCGGCACTGGTGGTCCTCAGCCTGACCGGCTTCTCGACCGGCCGCCACGGCCACGGTCACGGCGGCGACGGGGGCGGCGGCTGCAGCAGCTCCGGCCAGGACCACGACAGCTCGTCGTCCACGTCGGGCGGCGGAGACGCCTACAAGGACGACGACGACACCTACGGCACCGGCGGCAGCGGCTACCACGACGACGACACCTACGGCGACGACACGGGCAGCGGCGGCACCGGCGGCGGCGCCGAGGCCCAGGCCGCCGTCCTGAACCTGGTCACCTGCGTCAGGGAGGACCAGCCGTGGTCCACCGTCGAGGTCACCAACCCGAACGCCACCGGGTACACGTTCGCCGTCACGGTCCTCTTCAAGGACGCGGACGGGACGACGATCGGCGAAGGCACCGAGGAGGTCACCGTCCCCGCGGACGGGGAGACCGCCGTCCGCGTCCCCTTCGACGGCTCCGGCATCCCGGACCACTGCGAACTGGACACGACGGCGCCCGCACCGGTGTCCTGACCCCCCTGCGCGCACACGTCGGCCGCGGCGGCTCCCCTCCGCGCCGCCGCGGCCGATCCCCGTGTGGAGGAAGGTCTACTTGCCGTCGCCGTCCAGGTCCAGGGCGGGCGGGGCCGGCATGTTGTTGTCCATCGTCGTGATGGTGTCCTTGGCCGGCGGCGCGGGCATGTTGTTGTCCATCGTGGTGATGGTCTCGTCCTTGACCGGCGGGGTCGGCATGTTGTTGTCCTGCGGAGTGGCCACCACTTCCGCCTTCTTGTCGCTCATGCGTGCTCCTCTGCGATGGTGAACGAGTGTCGAACGCCCGTCCGGTGACTCCCCCGTGGCTCACCGGACGGGCGTTCGGAGCCGCACACTAACCCGTCGGCTCGCTGGTCACCCGTCTGCCCCCCGTTGCGACGGCGTGACAGGAACGAGTGTGCCGAAGGCCGATAAACGAACGCTGAACGCCTCCCGCCGTCCGCGTCAGGCCGCCGTCGCCGGCTTCAACAGGGCGCGTACGGCGGCGGCTTCGGGAGCGTCGTTCGCCTCGTAGAGGTTGAGCGCCTCACGCCAGCAGGCCCTTCCCCGGTCGACCTGTCCGAGTTCGCCCAGGGCCTGCCCCAGCAGCTTCAGCACGTTGCCGCGCATGCGGTCGCCGCCGATGCATCCCAGGGCCAGGGCCTGTTCGGCGTGCTGCGCGGCCGGCCCGGGGCGCCGCGCCGCCAGATGGGTCTCGGCGATCCTGAAGTGGGTGGTCCCCGCCCACAGCCGCTGCCGGTGGTCGACGAAGATCGTCAGGGCCCGGGAGAACTGCGCCAGGCCGTCCCGGTGCCGTCCGGCCGACGTCAGGGCCACGCCCAGGGCGTAGTGCCCGTTGGCCAGGCGCATGGTGCTGCCGACCCGGACGTGTACGGCGAGGCCGTTCTCCGCGAACTCGACCGCCTTGGCGGTGTTCCCCATCCCCATGTAGGCACGCGAGAGATTGCACAGGGCGGTCGCCTCGCACAGGCCGTTCCCGGCCGCCCGGAACCCCTCGATGGCCTGGTCGAAGAAGACCTTGCCGTCGGAGTACCGGTGCTGGTGGAGGGCGATGAGACCGCAGTCCTGCGCGGCCCAGCTCGCGGCCGTGGGGTCCGCGGCGGCACTCGCGCGCTCCATGGCGAGGCCCGCCTCCTCGGCGGCCTGCTGGATGCGTCCCGACACCAGCAGGAACCCGGTGAGGGCGATCCGCGCCCTCCCCTCCGCCCGGGTGTCGCCCACGGCCTGCGTGGCATCACACATGGCCAGGGCCGTCGCCTCGTACTGGCGGGAGTTGGCGCCCGACTCCGCCAGATCCCGCGAGGCCCAGAGCAGGTCGACGGCCCGGCGCAGTCGCGCGGTGCCGGCCGCCTGGCGGACACACGCCAGCAGGGACGACGACTCCGTGTACAGCCAGTCCAGCGCCGCGGGCCCGTCGGTGAAGCGGAGGCCGGGATACCGCGTCGCCTCCAAGTGGTCCACCAAACGGTCCCCGGGACGCTCGATCGCGTAGACCCCCGCCGCCGTCGCCAGGTAGAAATCCAGCAGCCGGGACAGCGCCGCCGCCCGCTCGCTCGGCGGGTTCTCGTCCCGTTCCGCGCACGCACGCGCGTAGAGGCGGACCAGGTCGTGGAAGCGGTAGCGGCCCGGGGCCGCCGATTCGAGCAGCGAGGTGTCCACCAGGGACTCCAGGAGGTCCTCCGTGTCCGCCACCGGGAGGTCCAGGACGGCCGCCGCCGCGGCCAGGGAGATGTCCGGGCCGTCGGCCAGGCCCAGCAGGCGGAACGCGCGGGCCTGGGCCGGTTCCAGCTGGCCGTAGCCCAGTTCGAAGGTGGCCTCGACCGCCTGGTCGCCCGCCTGCAGCTCGTCCAGCCGGCGGCGTTCGTCCGCCAGCTTCGCGGCCAGCACCGAGACGGTCCACGTGCGGCGGGCGGCCAGCCGGGAGGCGGCGATGCGGATCGCCAACGGCAGGAAGCCGCACGCGCCGACCACGTCCAGCGCCGCCTCCCGTTCCGAGGCGACCCGCTCCTCGCCCACGATCTTCGTGAAGAGGGCCAGCGCCTCCTCGGGCGACATCACGTCCAGGTCGACCAGGTGCGCCCCGGCGAGGTCCACCATCCGCACCCGTGCCGTCACCAGCGCGGCGCAGCCGTCCGTGCCGGGCAGCAGCGGCCGTACCTGGGCGGCGTCGCGGGCGTTGTCCAGCAGGACGAGGACGCGGCGGCCGTCCAGGACGGAGCGGTAGAGGGCGGCGCGCTCCGCCAGGGAGTCGGGGATGGCCGAGTCGGCCGTGCCCAGGGCCCGCAGGAAGGAGCCGAGCACCGCCTCCGGCTCCGCGGGCCGCGCGCCCGCGCCCTGGAGGTCGACGTACAGCTGACCGTCCGGGAAGGCGGCCCGTGCCTGGTGGGCGACGTGTACCGCGAGGGTCGTCTTGCCGACGCCGCCGATGCCGGCCAGCGCCGAGACCGCCATCACGCGGCCCCTCGTCGGCCCCCCGGACGCCGCGGACAGTACGCCGCTCAGCTCACGGACGAAGGCCGCGCGGCCGGTGAAGTCGGACACCGTCGCCGGGAGTTGCGCCGGGCGGACCGTCGCCGTCGCCGTCTCCGCGGCCGGGGCCGAGGGCTCGGCCAGGCCCGGGTCGGCCCGCAGGACGCGCTGCTGGAGTTCCTGGAGGCCGGGGCGCGGGTCGACGCCCAGCTCCTCGGAGAGCAGGCGGCGGGTGTCCGCGTAGACGGCGAGGGCCTCCGCCTGGCGGCCGCTGCGGTACAGGGCCAGCATCAGCAGCTCGCGCAGGCGTTCGCGCAGCGGGTGGGCCGCCGTGAGCGCCGTCAGTTCCGAGACCGCCTCGGCGTGGCAGCCCTGTTCGAGGTCCATGTCGAGGCGGGCCTCCAGGAGTTGGAGCCGCCATTCGTCGAGCCGCACGCGCTGCGTCTGGGCGTAGGGCCCCGGCACCCCGGCCAGTACCTCGCCGTCCCACAGGGCCAGCGCGCGGCGCAGCAGGTCACGGGCGTGGCAGAGGTCCCCGGCGGTCCTGGCCTTCTCGGCCCGGGCGGCCAGCTCCTGGGCCGCGGCCAGGTCCAGCGCCCCCTCGGCCAGGCCCCGTACGGCGTACCCGCCCGACTCGCTGACCAGCACGCCGGGGTCGAGGACCTTGCGCAGCCGGGACGCGTAGGTGCGCACCGCCGCCAGCGCCTGCGACGGCGGTTCCTCGCCCCACAGGGCGTCGATCAGCTCGGCCGCCGTGGCCGTACGACCCTCGCGCAGCAGCAGGGCGGCCAGCAGCGCGCGCTGCTGGGGGGAGCCGGTGGCCAGCGTCTCCTCGCCCCGCCAGGCGCGCACCGGCCCGAGCACACCGAAGCGCAGCGCGCCCGATTCCTCCCCTTCCGCCGGGAATCCGGGACGCCGCTGCTCCGGAACCCGCGGTCCACCGTCCATGCCGTCCCCCTAGACATCCTGAGCAACCACGTCAGTTTGCCTTGTTCATGCCGACCACGTCAGCCGTGGGAGACGCCGATCACAGGTTCTTCATGAGCTTGCCCATCCCTGCCCCTCCAGCTCCACCCGTACCGTCAGGTGCCCCGTCCCGACGCCCATCGCCCGTACCGCCATGCTGTTGAAGCGGGGGAGGCGGCGCAGGCGGGCCAGCGGGTCGTCGTCGGGGAGGAGGTGGGCCGTGCCCGGGTACCAGCGGCCCCGGATGCGCACCCGTACGCGCGGGTCGGCCCGGATGTTGCGGATGTACTGCGAGCGCTCGCCGAACTCCGAGACCAGCCAGAACGAGTCGCCCTCCCGGCGGCCGCCGACCGGTGTGCGGCGGGGGAGACCGGAGACGCGGCCGGTGGTCTCCAGGAGGGTCTGGCCGGGCAGCCGGCGCACGACGGCGTTCAGCCGGCGCTGGAAGGCCGTGACGGTCCGGTACTTCCGCTCGGGGTTCGGCGGTTTCGGCATCGTGGGTCCGCGCTCCGTCTCGCTCGGGGGCTCCGCGGTCGGTCCCGGGAGTCCGGTGGCCCCTGGAGACTAACTCCCCAGGAAGACCGGGTTGGTGAACGCCGCCAGCGCGCCCGGCACCGGGCCCGCCGCCGCCTCGTGCCGCACCTCCGCCCGTACGTAGGCCGCGTACGAGGCGGTCGTGCGCCACTCCACCACGCCCGCGCCGGACACCGGCAGCGGACCGCCGGTGAACAGCACGCCCTGGTCCGTGACGAGGCGCACCGTGCAGCGCGGGGCGCCCGTCACCTCCAGGCGGACGGTGACCGGGGTGTCGGCGGCCACGCGCAGCCGCTCGCCGATCCCGGCGTGTTCGCCCCGGCCGCCGGACGCGGTGAAGGACAGGGACACCTTGGAGGACTCGGCCACGTACGACCGGCCCGCCCGGATGCCCTCCTGGATCGCCTCGCGGGTCAGGTCGTCGGCGAGGACGACGGTCTGCGGGCGGCCGATCACGTCGGGGGAGCGGTGCGAGTCGCTGCTGCCCATCGCCGGGATCCAGTCCCGCCGCCCGTCGCGCACCGAGGCGACCAGCATGCCGTCCCAGTCGGCCAGCGCCACCTCGTCGTCGGGCGTGTAGGCGCCGTTCCACACCTCGACCGCGTCCGCCTCACCGAACCCGAACTTCCAGTTGCAGCCGATGCAGGTGGCGTGCGGGTGGGCCGGCACGACCAGGCCCCCGGCGCGGCGGATCTGCCGGGCGAAGCGGCCGAAGCGGTTGTCGCGGGCCCGGTAGCGCCAGTCGACGAAGGTGCCGGGGTCGGTGCCGAGGGCGACGACGTGGCCGTTGCGGGTCGTCACCTCCTCGCCGAGCAGGATCAGCAGGTCGTCCCCGGCGAGGCCGGCCCAGTGCGCGTGCGCCGAGTGCGTGTTGTGCTCGGAGGAGTTGATGAAGTCCAGGCCCGCCGCCCGCGCCAGCTCCGCGATCTCGGCGAGGGTGTAGCGGCCGTCGGAGTACTCGGAGTGCAGGTGGCAGTCGCCCCGGTACCAGGCCCGGCCCCGCCCCTTGGCCCGCTCGGGCGGGTAGACCGGCCGCGGGGCCTCGCCCTGCTCGCCGTAGGTCAGCGTGATCGTGATCTCGTACGACAGGCCCTGCGGGGCCACCGTGTACGGGCCGAGCGCGATGTGCCAGGTGCCCGCCCGCACCGGCCCCGGGAGATATCCGGGGGTGGCCTCGTCCGCGCGGACGAAGAACTCCGTGCGCGCCCCGCCCGACCAGCCGCGGAAGCCCCGGCCGCCCAGCTCGGTGCCGCGCTCGTCGAAGAGGCCGATGTCGAGCGCGTTGCCCTGGGTGCCGGCCGGGACGGCGGGGCGGTCGTAGGTGTAGGCGACGTGGATCTCGCGCACGCCCCGGGGGACTTCGACCGGGACGTACACGAAGTCGGGGGAGCCGGGCGGCAGGGTGCCGCGCACGGTTGTGGTCCGCTGTTCCCGGGGGGCCGCCGCGGCGAAGCTCACGCTTCCCAAGGTAAGCGCGGCGGCGGCGCCCGTCACGAACACCGCGCGTCTGTCGATCCCGGCGCGGTCGTGCCCGTGGTCGTGGCCGTGCCCGTTGTCGTCCTCGCACATGCTGCTGCTCCCAGTGTCGTCGGTGACATGACATCGGTGACATGACATCGGTGGTGCAGGGGGTGGTGCGTGCAACCCTCGTATTGAGCCGTGAACTCCCGGGCAAGGAAAGGGGTTCGACGCATAGCGGGCCGGGAACCGTGCGGTGGGCGGCCGGGACGGGACGCCCGGCTTGATCACGGCGCTCGTATGCTCGAAGGATGACGACTTCCGCGACCTCCGGAACCGGACCCGCCGACCCCACCGGCCCCACCGAGAACTCCATGCGTCGCGCCCTCAAACGCGCCCGGGACGGCGTCGCCCTCGACGTGTCCGAGGCCGCCGTGCTGCTCCAGGCGCGCGGCGAGCACCTCGACGCCCTCACCGCGTCCGCCGCCCGGGTCCGGGACGCGGGCCTGGAGGCGGCCGGGCGGCCCGGGGTCATCACCTACTCGAAGAGCGTCTTCGTCCCGCTGACCCGGCTGTGCCGGGACAAGTGCCACTACTGCACCTTCGTCACCGTCCCCGGCAAGCTGCGCCGCGCCGGCCACGGGATGTTCATGTCGCCGGACGAGGTGCTCGACATCGCGCGCAAGGGCGCCGCCCTCGGCTGCAAGGAAGCCCTCATCACCCTCGGCGACAAGCCCGAGGAGCGCTGGCCCGAGGCCAGGGAATGGCTGGACGCGCACGGGTACGACGACACGATCGCCTACGTCCGCGCGATCTCGATCCGCGTCCTGGAGGAGACGGGGCTGCTCCCGCACCTCAACCCCGGCGTCCTGACCTGGACGGACTTCCAGCGGCTCAAGCTCGTCGCGCCGTCCATGGGCATGATGCTGGAGACCACCGCGACCCGCCTGTGGTCCGAGCCCGGCGGCCCGCACCACGGCTCCCCGGACAAGGAGCCCGCCGTACGGCTGCGCGTCCTGGAGGACGCCGGGCGCTCCTCGGTCCCCTTCACCTCCGGCATCCTCATCGGCATCGGCGAGACCCACGAGGAGCGGGCCGAGTCCCTGTTCGCGCTGCGCAAGGTCTCCCGCGCCTACCACGGCGTCCAGGAACTGATCATCCAGAACTTCCGCGCCAAGCCCGACACCGCGATGCGCGGCATGCCGGACGCGGAACTGGACGAGCTGGTCGCCACGGTCGCCGTCGCCCGGCACATCATGGGCCCGTCCGCCTGCCTCCAGGCCCCGCCGAACCTGGTGGACGCCGAGTACGAGCGGCTGATCGGCGCCGGCATCGACGACTGGGGCGGGGTCTCCCCGCTCACCATCGACCACGTCAACCCCGAGCGCCCCTGGCCGCAGATCGACGAACTCGCCGCGAAGTCCCGGGCGGCCGGGTTCGAGCTGCGGGAACGTCTCTGCGTGTACCCGGAGTTCGTCCGGCGCGGCGAGCCCTGGCTGGACCCGCGGCTGCGCCCGCACGTGGCGGCCCTCGCCGACCCGGAGACCGGCCTGGCCCGCCAGGACGTGGTGGTCGAGGGGCACGCGTGGCAGGAGCCGGACGAGGCGTTCACCGCCACCGGCCGCACCGATCTGCACGCCACCATCGATACCGAGGGCCGTACGTCGGACCGCCGCGACGACTTCGACGAGGTGTACGGCGACTGGGGCGCCCTGCGCGAGGCCGCCGCCCCCGGCATGGCGCCCGAGCGCATCGACACCGACGTGCGCGCGGCGCTGGCCACGGCGGCCGACGACCCCACGAAGCTGACGGACGACGAGGCCCTCGCCCTGCTGCACGCCGACGGCCCGGCGCTGGACGCCCTGTGCTCCGTCGCGGACGACGTCCGCGAGAGCGTCGTCGGCGACGACGTGACGTACATCGTCACCCGCAACATCAACTTCACCAACGTCTGCTACACCGGCTGCCGCTTCTGCGCCTTCGCCCAGCGCCGCACGGACGCCGACGCCTACACGCTCTCCCTGGACCAGGTGGCCGACCGCGCCCGGCAGGCCTGGGAGGTGGGCGCGGTGGAGGTCTGCATGCAGGGCGGCATCCACCCCGACCTGCCCGGCACGGCGTACTTCGACATCGCGCGGGCGGTCAAGGAGCGCGTGCCCGGCATGCACGTGCACGCCTTCTCGCCGATGGAGGTCGTCAACGGCGCCACCCGCACCGGGATGTCGATCCGCGAGTGGCTGGGCGCGGCCAAGGAGGCGGGCCTGGACTCGATCCCGGGCACGGCGGCCGAGATCCTCGACGACGAGGTCCGCTGGATCCTCACCAAGGGCAAGCTGCCGACGGCCACCTGGATCGAGGTGATCGAGACGGCCCACGAGCTGGGCATTCGGTCCAGCTCCACGATGATGTACGGCCATGTCGACCAGCCCCGCCACTGGCTGGGCCACCTGCGCACCCTCGCCGGGATCCAGCAGCGCACGGGCGGTTTCACGGAGTTCGTGACGCTCCCCTTCATCCACACCAACGCGCCGGTGTACCTGGCGGGCATCGCCCGGCCCGGCCCCACCCTCCGGGACAACCGCGCGGTGACGGCGATGGCCCGCCTCCTCCTGCACCCGCACATCCCCAACATCCAGACAAGCTGGGTGAAACTGGGCACCGAGGGTGCGGCCGAGATGCTCCGCTCCGGCGCCAACGACCTGGGCGGCACCCTCATGGAGGAGACGATCTCCCGCATGGCCGGGTCCTCCTACGGGTCGTACAAGTCCGTCAAGGACCTGATCGCGGTCGCGGACGCGGCGGGCCGCCCGGCGAAGCCGCGCACCACGCTCTACGGCCCGGTGTCCGAGGAGCGGCAGCGCGCGGCGCGGGACTCGGACGGACACCTGCCTCAGCTGCTGCCGGTGCTGGACTGAGGAGCGGTGGGCGCGGGCGCGCGCTTCGGGGGTGCGGCGGGCGGGCAGTACGATGATCGGGCCCCCGGTGTGTCGGGGTTCTCGTAGCTGAGGAGATGCGTGCCCGTGCCTGCCCGACTTCCCTCATGGGCGTGGGTCTCCGGTCTGACCGTAGGCGCGATCGCGGCGGTGACCGTCCTGGCCGTGCAGGCGGACCAGGGGCCCCACCCCACCGCCGTGGCGACGAAGCCGAAGCCGTCGGCGTCGGCGGACGCGCACCCCACGCCGAAGGAGACCGCGCCCGCCCCGGTACCGGAGGGCTCCGGCACCGGACGGCGCGTCGTCTACTCGGTCGGCCAGGACCGGGTGTGGCTGGTCGACGCCAGCGACGCCACCCGGCGGTCCTTCAAGGTCTGGCCGGGCACGGTCGACCCCGACCCCGGCAAGTACAGCGTCGGCACCCGCCGCCAGGACCCGACGACCGGCTCCGACGGGGTGCGGATCGAGCAGATCCTGTACTTCACCCAGGAGGACGGCGTCTGGGTCGCCTTCTCCAACGCCGTGGACGGCTCCTCCCCGCCGCCGCCCGCCGGCGGCGCCAAGACGGGCGGCATACGGCTGCCCAAGGCGGACGGCGACGCGCTCTGGGAGTTCGGCACGTCCGGCACGACGGTCACCGTGGTCGCCTAGGTCACTGTGGGCGCGTAGGTCACCGTGGTCTCGTGGCCTCCGCCTCGCCGGACGGCAGGTGCGCCACGATCAGCACGACGCCGCTGAACAGGAGCACCCGGGTCGCCGCGTCCAGCCCGTTCCAGTCCTCCGACTGCCACATCGCGAACCACTCCCCGCCGATCGCGAGGAACCCGGCCCCGAACAGCAGCATCAGCATGAGCGTGCCGTACGTGGTGAAGCGCCGTGCGGGAGCGTGCTGCCGGCGTATCCAGAGCCAGGTCGCCCAGATCAGCACGAGCGCGGCCGCGGTCTCCCACACGATGATCGCCACGTAGGCGGTGTCCTGGAGACCCTTGCTCGTGATCGCCCGCCACATCAGGTCGTCGTCCTTGAACGTGGTGTCCATCGCGAGGACGTGCCGCACGTACTGCTGGTTGTTGTCGAAGTCGGTGATGTTCCCGAGGGCGACGAGGGCGATGTAGAGGGCGAGGACCGCGGTGAGCACGGTGGAGGCGAGTAACAGGGTGTTGCGGGGGATGTTGGTCATGGCAGCACTATCCCCAAGCCCGGAACCCCGCGAGTAGGTAGGGTCCGCGAACGTGATCTCTTCGAAGCGTTCCGGGCTCCCCGCCCGTGGCGAGGGAACCCTTCGCGGCCGCCCGCCCGTGCCGCGCGGTGTGTGTCGGCTCGTGAACGTTTCCACACCGTTCCGGCCCTGACCGACCACTTCCGTTCGCATACAGTGCTGGACGTCGTACATACGGACAGTGCCGAGGGGGGGTCCAGGTGGGCGGGACAGCCGGCGCCGTCTGGGGGCGTGCCGAACAGCAGGACTTCCGCAGCCGGGTGCGCGGGACGCTGCTCGGCGTGGCCGTCGGGGACGCCCTCGGCGCACCCGTCGCCGGCCTCGGCCTCGACGCGATCCGGGAGGAGCACGGCGCGGAGGGACTGTCCGACCTCGCCGCCGCCTACGGCCGGCGCGGTGCCGTCACCCACCTCACCCAGCTCACCCTGTTCTCCGTGGACGGGCTGATCCGCGCCCAGGTACGGCGGGACACCGGCGCCTGGCACCCGCCGACCGACCTGCACCGGGCCTACCGGCGCTGGCTCGCCACCCAGCGCGACTGGGGACCCGACCTGCGGCGCAAGGACGACGGCTGGCTGGCCCACGAGGAGTGGCTGTACGTCCGCCGGGACCCGCCGCGCGCGCTGCTGCTCGGCCTCGGCGACGAGACGATGGGCACCCCCGAGGCGCCCAAGAACCCCGGCGAGCGCGGCCCCGAGGCCGCCGCCCGCTCGGCGCCGTTCGGGCTCCTGGTCGGCTGGGAGCCGCAGCTGGTCGCCCAGCTCGCCGTGGAGTGCGCGGCGCAGACCCACGGCCACCCGACCGGCTACCTGGCGGCGGGCGCGTACGCCGTGATCGTGCACGGGCTGGCGCGCGGCGAGAGTCTGGACGCCGCCGTGCAGCGGGCCCTGGCGCTGCTCGCCGCCCGGCCGGGACACGAGCCCGTGACGGACGCCCTGCAGCACGCCCTCGGCTCGGTACGGCAGGGGCTGCCGGTCCCGGCCCGGGTGACCGGGCTGATCGGCGCGGGTACGGCGGAGGGCCTGGTCGCCGCCGCCGTGTACTGCGCCCTCGTCGGCGAGGACGTACGGCACGGGCTGCGGCTCGCCGTCAACCACGACGGCCCCTCGGCCGCGGCCGGCGCCCTGACCGGCGGCCTGCTCGGCGCCCTGCACGGCGAGACGGCCCTGCCCCCGGCCTGGCTGGCCGAACTGGAGGGCCGCCCGACCCTCCTGGAACTGGCCGACGACTTCGCCATGGAGATGACCCAGGGCCCCGCCCTGCACGGTCCGGCGGGCTCGTCCCCCGGGTGGCTGACGCGGTACCCGCGGGCGTAGCCCCTGCGAAGGCCCCGGCGGCGACGGTCAGGTTTCGAGAAGCGCCGCCCCGCGGGCCGCGGCTAGCGTGGCAGCCATGGACATCAGCATTCACACCACCGTTCTCCCGCACGACGACCCGGAGGCGTCTGTCGCCTTCTACCGGGACGTCCTCGGCTTCGAGGTCCGCAAGGACGTCGGGAACGGCAAGATGCGCTGGATCACGGTCGGACCGGCCGGCCAGCCGGACGTCTCGCTGCTCCTGTCGCCGCCCGCCGTGGACCCCGGCATCACCGACGCCGAGCGCCGCACCATCGCCGAGATGATGGCCAAGGGCACCTACGGGTGGATCCTCCTGGCCACCGAGGACCTCGACGGCACCTTCGAGAAGGTGCGCGCCGGACGCGCCGAGATCGTCCAGGAGCCGACCGAGCAGCCGTACGGCGTCCGGGACTGCGCCTTCCGGGACCCGGCGGGCAACCAGATCCGCATCCAGGAACTGCGCTGACCGGGGCGGCCGGTGACCACGAACCGTGGCCACCGGCCGGACACCGGTCGCACGCCGTCCGGGCGGGGGCTCAGTCGCCCACCCGGCTGCGCCCCACCGCGTCGTCCACCCCGCCCGCGGGCGCCGGGATCGCGGCCGCCGCGCCGGAGGCGTCGCCGTCCCCGTCCGTGTTGACGCGCTCGATGATCGCCAGCCGCTCCGGGGTGTCCTCCGGCTTCAGGTAGCCGACCAGGACGTAGAGAATCAGCGAGACCGCCAGCGGGACGGAGACCTGGTACTCCAGGGGCACCCCGCCGTCCACGTTCCAGTTGATCGGGTAGTTGACCAGCCAGAACGCGACCAGGCCCAGACCCCAGCTGGTGAGCGCCGCCGTCGGGCCCGAGCGGCGGAAGGGCCGCAGCAGACCGAGCATCATCGGGATCGCGATCGGGCCCATCAGCCCGGCGACCCACTTGATCACGACGGTGATGATGTCCTTGAACGTCGGCGAGTCGACCTGCGTCGCCACCGCCATCGAAAGACCGAGGAAGATCACCGTGGTCAGCCGGGCCGCCAGCAGCCCGGACCGCTGCCCCCAGCCGCGCGCCCGCTTCGACAGCACCGGCGCCACGTCACGGGTGAACACGGCCGCGATGGCGTTCGCGTCCGAGGAGCACATGGCCATGGTGTGCGAGAAGAAGCCGACGATGACCAGGCCGAGCAGCCCGTGCGGCAGCAACTGCTCGGTCATCAGGGCGTAGGAGTCGGAACCGTCCGGCTTCTGCGACTCCACCAGCAGCGGCGACATCCACATCGGGAAGAACAGGACCAACGGCCAGACCAGCCACAGGATGGCCGACAGCCGCGCCGACCGCGTCGCCTCGCGGGCGTTGGCCGTCGCCATGTAGCGCTGGGCCTGGTTGAGCATGCCGCCGTTGTACTCGAAGAGCTTGATGAAGAGGAACGCCAGCAGGAACACCGTCCCGTACGGGCCGACCAGCGGTTTTCCGTGTCCCTGGAGGGCGGGTTCGTCCCAGACGCCGAAGAAGCCGCCGTGGTCGCCGAGCTTCATGACGACGGCCACGAACATCGCGACGCCGGCCAGCAGCTGGATGATGAACTGGCCCAGCTCCGTCAGCGCGTCCGCCCACAGACCGCCGATCGTGCAGTAGAAACCCGTGATGACGCCGGTGATCAGGATGCCCTGGTTGAGCGTGATGCCGGTGAAGACCGACAGCAGCGTGGCGATGGCCGCCCACTTCGCGGCCACGTCCACGATCTTCAGCAGCATGCCGGACCAGGCCAGCGCCTGCTGGGTGGGCAGGTTGTACCGGTTCTTGAGGTACTCGAGCGGCGAGGCCACGTGCAGCCGTGAGCGCAGCCGGTTGATGCGCGGCGCGAACAGCTTGGAGCCGATGGCGACGCCGAGCGCGATCGGAAACGACCACGTCACGAAGGACGTGACGCCGTACGTGTAGGCGATGCCCGCGTAGCCGGTGAACATCACCGCGCTGTAGCCGGACATGTGGTGCGAGATGCCGGACAGCCACCACGGCATCTTGCCGCCGGCCGTGAAGAAGTCGCTGACGTCGTCGACGCGTTTGTGCGACCAGACACCGATCGCCACCATGACGGCGAAGTAGCCGATGAGCACGGACCAGTCGAGACCGTTCATGTGCCCCCTTCCGGGGTCCGCCTTGTGAACTCCGCTCAGCTGGCTGGCACTTCGCACGAGCGGGGTAGGGGCGTGGCAGGCCGCGAAGCGCCCGCTCATCGTGGGTGCGACGACGTGGGCACGACAAGGAAGCGGAAGGTCAAGAGGGAGTAAAAAGGTTCGACTTACTGACCTGTGTTCATCTACATGAACATCAGCGGAGGCGGCCCGCGAGGGCCGCCCGGTCCGCTACTTCAGCTCGTCGGGACACGGAGTGCCCCGCTTCAGCCCGTACGGCGAGGCCAGCCGGTACGTGCCCGCCTCGGGGGCGACGAGCGTGGTCCACACGTCGCCGTCGGCGGTCTCCTCGGTCTCCGTCAGACACCCGTTGACGTTCTCGTACGTCTTCGGCGTGCCCTCCGGCGCGTCCTTGGAGGCCTCCGTCTCCTGGGGCGGCTCCAGCTTGTTGCCCTCGTCGTCGACGAGGCTCAGCCACGGCGAGTACGGCATCCGGATCAGGACGCGGCCGGGCCGCCGCACGTCGATGACCCACTCGTCCTGCTCGGCCCGCTGGACGACCGCGTCGGGCTCCGCCAGCGGCGTCGGGTCGGTCACCTGGAACAGCTGCCAGTTGGCGTCGCCCCAGATCTGCTTCAGGTACGGCAGGCCGCGCTGCAGCAGCTCCCGCTCGCGCTTGCCGCCGTCGCCGTCCGGTTCGCCCTTGGGCAGCACCACGTAGTGCACCGCCCAGCGCTTCAGCCACTCGTGGTAGTTCGCCGAGTTGAGCGTGTCGTCGTAGAAGAGCGGGTTGCGCTCCATGTCCGCCTGGCGGGTCCAGCCGCGGGCCAGGTTCACATACGGCGCGAGCGCCGAGGCCTCCCGGTGGGAACGCGCCGGGACGGCCTCCACCCGGCCCTGCTCCGCACCGACCTCCTGCAACTCGTTGACGAGCGGCGCCAGCTCGCGCGCCCAGGACGCGGCGGGCGTGGTGTGCACGATGTCGTCGGCCGACTTGAAGCCGATCCAGCCCACGAAGCCGACGATCGAGACCACCAGCGCGTACCACTTGCGCGACTTGGGCACCGTGAACGGCAGCGCCGCCACCAGCGCCACCCCGGCGAACAGCATCGGCAGGCGCGTGATGTTGGAGCCGATCTGCGAGCTGATCAGCCAGACCAGCAGCACGGACAGGCCGTAGACCGCCGACGTGATCCGCACCGTCTTCCAGGTGCTCGGCACCAGCCAGTAGATCAGGCCCGCGTACAGGATCGGCAGCACCGCCGAGCCGAACCCCATCGGCTGCGTGCCGGAGAAGGGGAACAGCACCGCCGACAGCGCGACGACCACGCTCGGCGCCACGCCCAGCGCCCAGGCCCCCGGGCGGCGCTTCTGCAGGAACAGGGCGACCGCCACCAGGCCCACGAACAGGCCCGACACCGGCGAGGCCATGGTGGACAGCGCGGCCAGCGGCGCCGCGCACAGCCCCTTGGCCCAGCGCTCGTGCCGCCAGCGGTACGGCCAGCAGAACACGGCGGCGACCGCGCCCAGACCGAACATCATGCCGAGCCCGAACGTCACCCGCCCCGACGCCGCGTTGCCCAGCAGCGCGAACAGGCCCGCCAGCGACGCCCACAGCGGATTGCGGACCACCCGGCTGCGGATCAGGACCATCGTCAGCAGCCCGGCCGACACCGTCCCCGCGATCATCATCGTGGTGCGCACGCCGAGCACCGACATCAGGTACGGCGAGATCACGCTGTACGACACCGGGTGCATGCCGCCGTACCAGGCGAGGTTGTACGCCGAGTCCGGGTGCCGGCCGACGAACTCGGCCCACGCGTCCTGCGCCGCCAGGTCGCCGCCACTGTTCGCGAACGTGAAGAACCACGCTATGTGGAGCACCCCGGCCAGCGCGGTCACGGACAGCACGGGGTGGCGCAGCATGCGCTCGCGCAGGGCGAGGAAGGCGGCGTTCACCGCCGAGGGCGGCTTCGGCTCGGCAGGCCGGTGCCCGGCGGGACGGGGCTCACCGTCGTCCCTGCGGGGCGCGGGTACGCGTGGTCGCGGGCCGGCTCCCGAACCCGGATCGGCGTCGTCGGCGCGTGTCGGCTCCGCAGTGGCCACCTGAAGGCACTCCCCGTGTCCCGTCTTCTCCTTTGGGCCGTGTCCCGTTCCCGCGACCGGCGACTGCCCCGTTTGGCGACGCTAGCACGCGCCCCCGCACCGTCGCCTCCTCCCTTTCGCGGCCCCGCGGGAGGCCGCGGCACCGCCTAGGACGCGAAGGCCCCCGCGGCCGGGTGACCGCGGGGGCACGGGGCGTCGCTGCGGCCCGGACGGGCCGTCCGTCAGCCCACGCGGGTCAGCTTGTCCGACAGGGCCGGCTCGACGAGGTCGTCCCGCAGGGCCACCGGCACCTTGACCGCGCCGCTGGTGCCGCCGTCGCCGACGGTGAGCGTGCCGACCTTGGTCCCGGCCTTCGCCGTGTGCGGCACCTCGTCCGCCGTGAACGTCAGCTTCACGGTCAGCCCGCCCCAGCCGACGGCCTTGACGTCCTGCGTGGCGACGACCGGCGTACGGCCGCCGAGGCCGTCGTCGACGTACCCCACGACGCTGCCCTTCTTCAGGATCGTCGACGACTTCAGGGTGTCCTGCGCGGCCCGGATCAGCTTGTCGCTGGAGTCCAGCGCGGCACCGAGGATGGTGTTGTCCGCGCCGCCGGCCGGCTGGCGCACCACGGCACCGACGACGGTCCGGGTCTCGCCGCCGACCTCCTTCTTCGCCGCGAAGACGAGGTTGCCGAGGGCGGAGGTGGTGGTGCCGGTCTTGATGCCGACGACGTTGTTGTGGCCGACCAGGTGGTTCCAGTTGGAGTGGTTGACACCCTTGTAGTCGTCGTACGACATCATCGCGGCGACCTCGCGGAACGCGGGCTCCTTCATCGCCTCCTTGGCCAGCTTCACCTGGTCCACGGCCGTGCTCACCGTCGTGTTGTTCAGCCCCGACGGGTCGGTGTACGTGGTGTTGGTCATGCCGAGGTCCTTCGCGGCGGTGTTCATCTTCTCCACGAACGCCTTCTCGGACCCCGCGTCCCAGCGTGCGAGCAGCCGCGCCACGTTGTTCGCGGACGCGATCAGAATGGCCTTGAGTGCCTCGCGCTGGGAGATCGAGTCGCCCTCGTAGACGTGGACGGTCGACTCGTCACCCGCCTCCGACTGCTCCTCCGCCGCCCCGTCGATCTTGATCTTCGGACCCTCGGCGCCGCTCTTGAGCGAGTGGTCGCGCAGGATGACGTACGCGGTCATGACCTTGGCCACGCTCGCGATCGGCACCGGCTTCTGGTCGCCGGACGAGCCGAAGGAGCCGATGCCCTGCACGTCGAGCGCGGCCTGCCCGCTGGACGGCCAGGGGATCTCCGGCTTGCCGCCGTCGAACGTGAAGCTGTCCTGCGCCGTGAGGTCGAGGGTGGGCGCGGGCAGCGGGCGCATCGACTGCACGACGCCGAAGACGATCAGCAGCAGGATGACCAGCGGCGTCCAGATCTTGACCCGGCGCACCGTCGTGCGCAGCGGCGTCTCCGGCGGCGGCGGGGTGTTCGTCAGCTCCGCCAGCAGGTCGAGCGGCGGCTTGGGCGGCAGCGGCTGCTGGGTGGTCCGGTCGGGCCCGACGTGCGGCACGGGCGTGGTGGGGCCGGTACGGGGCGCCTGCGACGCCCTGGGGGCGTCGGCGGGGGGCGTCTGCCCCGGCGGGGGCTTGCGGGTCGCCGGGTCGTCCGGATTCCGCAGCGCCACGAACTTGCTGGTCCGCTCGGCGTCGTCGCCCGGTCCGGCCTTCCCGGCCTTCCCGGCCTTCTTGGACGCGGCGGCGGCATCGCCCAGCTTCAGCATGGTCGTCGGCTGATCCACGGCGGGCCGCGGCGCCTTGAACACAGCAGTGGGCTGATCAACCGGCGCCTCACCGTCCCCGTCGTCGCCATCGCCGGTGTCACCGTCGTCGCCACTGTCGTCTCGCCCGGCCCCGGCCCCGGCCCCGGCCTCCGGGTCCGCTTCCGCGGCCGGCTTCGGCTTCGCTTCCGCGACCGGCTTCGGGTCCGGGCCTGCGTCCGAGTCGGAGCCGGAAGCCGGGCCGGAGCCGGAAGCCGTGCCCGTGTCGGCGCCCGTGCCCGGGGCTGCGTCTGTGTCGGGAGCCGTGCCGGAGGCGGTGGCCGTGTCGCCGTCCGAGTCCTTGGCCGAGTCCGTGTCGGTGGTGCCGTCGGGGGACTCGGGCTTCTCGTCGGCCTGTGGGTCGTCCTTGGTGCCCTCGGCGGTCTGCTTGCCGCCGGGCTCGTCGTCGTTCCGGGACGGCTCCTCCGCGTCGTCCTGCGGGTCTTCGAGCCGTGCGTTGGCGGCGGCGCGCTCGTCCGCCGTGGCCACCCAGGCCGCGACGGCGTCCCGCAGCCGGCCGTCGTTGCCGGGGGCGGGCGCCGCACGGCCGCCCTCGGACTCCTCGGACGTGCCCGACGACGTGTCGGCCGCCTGGGACGTCCCGGTGTCGTCGCCGTCGCCGTCGCCGTCGCCGTCGTCGTCGCCGCCGGAGGCATCCGCCTCCGTCTCGCGGACCGACAGCACGCGGGTCGCCGTGTCGACGCCGCCGGGGGACCCGGCACCGGACCCCGCGGAGCGCTTCGCGTCCTCCCGTGCCACCGCCAGCCGCGGATCACTCCGCTCGCTCGCCTCGGTCCTGGCTTCGGGAACCGGACCCGCGCTCCCCGACGTCGGTTCTTCCGACGACTCGCGCTGCTTCGACCTGTCGGGGGACTCGCCCGCCACCGATGCCTCCTCCATGCGCCGCACGTCCGTGCGCGCTACCGAACCCGTACCGAAACCATTTACCAGTGTCCTGTGTACGGGTGGAACCCACGCGGTAGACGAGAACGACATACCTACTGGTTCCACTACGAAGCGGTCACGCACCCTCGACAGACCAATGTGAGAGGGGTCACCCTGTCTGTCATCCACGCGGGGAGGCATGGATGGGCAGGAGCCGCAGAACACTTCCGGAGGAGCTTCTGCTGCTGGCGTTGGACCCGACCACGGGTACCACCGCACAGCCGCAGTCGCTCGACCTCGGTCTGGCCGGAGCACAGCTGGTGGAGCTGGCGCTGGCCGGACGGATAGCCCCAGACGGGGATCGTATCGCCGTGGTGGCCCCACGGCCGACAGGAGATCCAACACTGGACTGCGCGTTGGAGTTGCTGCGAAGGCGTGGCGCTCCCGTACGCGCGGTCAACTGGATTGGCGGGCCCCGCCTGGGGCTGCGCCAGACCTACCTCTCGCATCTGGAGCGATGCGGCATGGTGCATGCCGTGGAGGGCCAGATGTGCGGGGTGCTGCCGACGACTCGCTACCAGGCGACGGAGACGGCGATCAGCAGGGAGATCAAGGCCCGGCTGGACTCGGCGATCCGCACCGGCGTCCCGCCGGACCCGCGGACCGCGGCGCTCGCCGCGCTGGCCCACGCGGTCGGACTCGGCAAGCACCTCTATCCGGGCAACGAAGGACGCTCGTCGCGGTCCCGGCTGCGGGACCTCATCAGGCACGACCCCATGGGCGGCTTGGTGGCGCACGCGGTGATGGACGTCCAGAACGGCGCTGCGGCACAGCCACGCCGCAGTCCGGCCCCGGTCGGCCGCCAGGCCCCGGGACCGGGGGGCAGGCCCGCCCCGGAACCCGCCCGCGGTGTTCCGGCGCAACCGCGCCACGGATCCATGGCGCGAGCGGTGGCCCACTAGCCCGAAGACCGCACCGCATCACAGCACCACGTCGCATCACAGCACGACCGCACCACAGCACCGCCGCACCACCAGTCCCCAAGCCCGGTCACGGGAGCCGCAGGTCCGCGCGGGGCGGCGGAACCGGCCGCGGGTCCGGCCCACCCGGACCCGCGGAAAGGTTCCGCCACCCCGCGCGGCCGCATGTGAGGGTGGCGTCCCGAACTGGCGTGTACGCGGCGCATATCGACCGTTTCCCAGCGGTAGAAAGCACCTTGGTGGCAGTCTGCTCAGCAGCAGATACACAAAGTGGCAAGTATGAGTCACGCAGCCGGAGGTGCACGTCCCGTGGCGTCGAGTGTCAATCCCACCGTAAGGCGGCGTCGGCTGGGCCAGGAGCTGCGCCGGCTCCGTGAGCTCAAGGGCATGACGGCCGAGGAGGTCGCCGAGCGGCTGCTGGTCTCGCAGTCGAAGATCAGCCGTCTGGAGAACGGCCGGCGCAGCATCAGCCAGCGGGACGTCCGCGACCTGTGCGGGGTGTACGAGGTCGAGGACCAGCGGATCGTCGACTCGCTGATGCAGATGGCGAAGGACTCGCGCCAGCAGGGCTGGTGGCACGCCTTCGGGGACATCCCGTACAGCGTCTACATCGGCCTGGAGACCGACGCGGAGTCGCTGCGGACCTACGAACCCCAGATCATCACCGGCCTGTTGCAGACCCGGCCCTACGCCGAGGCGCTCATCCAGGGCGCGTTGCCCGAGACGTCGGTCGCTGACGTGGAGAAACGGGTGCAGGTCCGCATACGGCGGCAGGAGCGCATCTCCGCCGACCACAACCCGCTGCGGCTGTGGGTGGTCCTCGACGAGGCGTGCCTGCACCGGGTGGTGGGCGGCAGGCAGGTGATGCGGGAGCAGCTGGAGCACGTCGCCGAGATGTCGCAGCTGCCGCACATCACCGTGCAGGTGCTGCCCTTCGACGTCGGGGCGCACCCCGGCATCAACGGCCAGTACTCCATCCTGGAGTTCGCCGACACGGCCGACTCCAGCGTGGTGTACATCGAGGGCGTGACCAGCGACCTGTACCTGGAGAAGGCGCCGGACGTGCAGAAGTACACGGTGATGTACGAGCACCTGCGGGCCCAGGCCCTCAACGTGGAGCAGTCGCGGCAGCGCATCGAGGACGTGGCGAAGGAGTACGCGCGCTGAGCCGCTGAAGCCCGAGAAACCGGGCGAACGCGGAGAGTACACCCCTGCCACGTTGTACTGGAAGACTCACCTGGAATATGCCACCCGGTCGAGTGAATGGCTGCTCCGTACGGGAAGGCCAGCGAGTAGCGTCGATCACGCCAAAGATCAAACGTCATTGGCGTAAACCACACTCGCGACTCGCCATCGGAGCAGACATGGCAATTCTTCAGGGCGCCCAGGAATCGTGGACCAAGTCCTCCTACTCCGGAGGGAACGGCGCGTGCGTCGAGGTCCGGTCACCGGTCGTGGCGGCGCTCGCCGTCCGTGACTCCAAAGTGACCGGCGGCCCGGTCCTCGCGTTCCCCGCCGACGCGTGGACCGCCTTCGTGACGTCGGTCAAGGAGTAGCGCCGCCCCGCACACCCGCCGGGACCACCGGCGGAGCCCTCTCGACCAGTTCGCCGACCTTGCCGAGAGGGCGCCCGCCGGCCGGCTCAGCTCAGCTCACCGGGAACGCCACGTCGCACACCGGGTCCTCGGGACCCGCGGCGTCCCAGTCGGCGAAGTACACCTCGCGGCACGGCCCCGCCACCGTCAGTCCCCGCGCGGCGATCCACTCCTCCACCGCCCCGAAGGCGGCCAGGATCTGCGGGTACGCCACCTGCGCCTTGGTGATCCGGGTGTAGGCCAGCCGCCCGGCCGGCTCCACCCGCACCCGCGTCTGCCGGGCCCGCCCCCGCTCCTCGCTCCAGGCCCGCGCCGCCGCCTCGTCGGCGACCGGCACGCAGGACTCGGCCGGGCCGTCGCTCTCCATCGACACGTCCGAGTGGTAGACGACGTACGGCGCCGCCGTCACGCCCCCGCAGCCCCGGGCCGCCTCCTCCAGGCGGCCCAGCGACGCACCGATCCACGCCGGCAGCTCACTCGCCAGCGTGTGCCGGGTCTCGCTGATCACCACCTGCTCGGGCACGTCCACCGTCTCGACCACGAACTTTCCGTACACGTCGGAATCCCTTCCCGTCAGCCGTCCACGGAGGTACGCGACGAGCGTGCGCTGTCCGGCCAGCCGGGCCTCCACGTCCGCCCAGTAGACGTCGAGCAGACCGGCCGCCCGGTCGCCGTCCGCGCCGACCACCTCGGCGACCCGCGCGAGCGGCATGTCCAGCCGGCGCAGCAGCGCCACGAGCCGGGCGCGTTCGGCCTGCCCGGCGCGGTAGTAGCGGTAGCCGGTGGCCTCGTCCACGTGGGCCGGGGCCAGCAGGCCCAGCCGGTCGTACAGCCGCAGGGCCTTGGCCGACAGCCGGGCCCGCGTGGCGAACGCGCCGATGGTCAGCAACTCGTCGTCGCCCACCTCGTCCACGCCGCCGCCCCCGTAGTCGTCCGCGTAGTCGTCCACGCCGTCATCCTCCGTCGCCGGGCGGCCGTTCCGCCCGGCGACGGAGACGCTGGGCCTTCCCCCAGGGGCAAGGTCAACCGGCGAGGCGCTCCTCGACGGCCGCCACGACCTCGGCCGCCTCCGGCTCGGTCTGCGGCGAGAAGCGGGCGGCGACCTTGCCGTCCCGCCCGATCAGGAACTTCTCGAAGTTCCAGCGGATGTCGCCGCTGTGGCCCTCGGCGTCCGCGAAGCCGGTCAGCCGGTCGTACAGCGGGTGCCGGCCCGCGCCGTTGACCTCGGCCTTCTCGGTCATCGGGAAGGTGACCCCGTACGTCGCCGAGCAGAACTCGGCGATCTCGTCGGCGCTGCCCGGCTCCTGGCCCATGAACTGGTTGCAGGGCACGCCCAGCACGGTGAACCCCTGCTCGGCGTACCGCTCGTGCAGCCGCTCCAGGCCGGAGTACTGCGGGGTCAGTCCGCACTTGGAGGCCACGTTGACCACCAGCACGACCCGGCCGGCGTACTGGGAGAGGTCCGCGGCCCCGCCCTGGAGGGCGCCGATCTCGACGTCGAGGGGAAGGCTGTCGTCGTTCCGCGTGTTCGGTGAGGTCGTCATGCACCGGATGCTAGTCCGGGCCCCTGCCGCCCCCGCCGCCCGCCTCGACGAGCACCTCCCCGGCCGGTGTCCGCGAGTACAGCACCGAGCGACCCGCGCGCCGCCGCTCCACCAGACCCGCGTCGAGCAGCACCCGCAGATGCCGTCCGACCGACCCGAGGCGCTGCCCGGTCACACCGACCAGCTGGCTGGTGCTCATCGGGGTGCCGAGCAGCGTCAGCACGCCCGCGCGGGCCGGGCCGAGCAGCGCGCCGAGGGCGGCGGGCGCGCGCCGGGCACCGTCGTCCGCGAGGGCACCCGCGCACGGGTAGACCACCGCGTACCGCTCGGGCTCCTCCCACGCCACCCAGCCGTGCCGCTGCGGGGTGATCGGGACGAGGATCAGCTCCGCCCCGGACAGCTCGCGCGGCGGGTAGGGGTTCAGGTTGATCTGGAGCCGGTTGTCGCCCAGCCAGCGGGTGCCGGGCCGCAGGGCGTCCAGCACCGTCGCCCAGCCGCCCCGGCTCACCTGCGCGGTCCGCGCGACGACGTCGGCCTCCAGGACCCGGCGGCGCCGGTCCCAGTCCGGCCGTACCGCCTCGGCCCAGACCTGCTCGAGGAGCGCGGCGGCCCGCTCCGGCAGGTCGTCGCGGTCCAGGGCGGCCGGCAGCGTGCCCCCGAGGGAGACGGCCAGGTCGGCGCGCGCCACCTCGGGACGGGTCGCCCGGATCCGCGCGACGCCCTCCGCGAAGCTCTGGCCCTCGGCCGGAGTGGGGGTGAGGAAGTCGGCGTTCCACTCCCGGCCGAGGCCCGCGGCCACGAGCAGCGCGGTGACCGGGTCGGCCGCCATACGGCGCAGATGGGCGGGCCGGTGGGTGGCGAGCCAGGTCCGCTCACCGGGATGCCCGGCCACTCCCGCGTGCAGCATCTTCAGACAGGCGACGGTCTCGTCGAGCGGCGAGACGACGAAACGGCTGCGCGCGAGGGTGTCGGCGTTGATCTCCCACCAGCCCATCCGGCCCCCGCCCCCCTCACCTTTCGCCTCCGCGCGAAACAATAACGACCGCGCCCGGCACCGCCCCAGACTCCCCGCATGCCGGACACACCGCGCAAGACCTACGCGGACCTCTTCCGCACCCCCGAGTTCAGCCCCCTCTTCCTCGCCTCCGCCGCCGGCATCGCCGCCCAGACGGTCAGCGGCCTCGCGCTCGGCACCCTGGTGTTCCGGGCGACGAACTCGCCGCTGCTGTCCGCGGTCAGCATGTTCGGTCCGGCGCTCGCCCAGGTGCTGGGCGCCACGCTCTTCCTCTCCGGCGCCGACCGGCTGCCGCCGCGCGCGACACTGGCGGGCCTCTCGCTCTCCTTCGCCGCCGCCACCGCGGCCCTCGCGCTGCCCGGCCTGCCGGTGTGGGCGATGCTCGTCATCGTCCTCGTCGAGGGGCTGATCGCCTCGCTCGGCGGCGGGGTCCGCTGGGGCCTGCTGACCGAGATCCTCGCCAAGGACGGGTACCTGACGGGGCGTTCGCTCTTCAACATGATGAGCGGCGTCATGCAGATCGCCGGTTACGCGACCGGGGGCGTCCTGGTGACCCTGCTGTCGCCGCGCCTGTGTCTGCTGCTCGCGGCCGCCCTGTACGGCACCTCGGCCGCCCTCACCCTCCGCCTGAGCCACCGCCCGCCCCGGGTCTCCGGCCGCCCCTCCGTCACGGCCACCCGGCGGGCCAACGCCCTGCTCTGGTCGGCCCGTCCGCGCCGCCACGTGTACCTGGCCCTGTGGATCCCCAACGGCCTCGTCGTCGGCTGCGAGTCGCTGTTCGTCTCCTACGACCCGCGCGCCGCGGGCACGCTGTTCGCCTGCGGCGCGCTGGGCATGCTCGCCGGGGACGTGACGATCGGGCGGCTGCTGCCCGCCCGGCTGCGCCCGCGCCTCGGCGTCCCGCTCCTGGCGCTGCTGGCCGCCCCGTACCTGGTCCTCTTCCTGCGCCCGCCACTGCCGTTGACGGCCGTACTGGTCGCCCTGGCGTCGGTGGGCTTCGGCGCGAGTCTGGTGCAGCAGGAGCGCCTGGTGGCCCTGACCCCCGACGAACTCTCCGGGCACGCACTCGGGCTGCACTCCGCGGGGATGCTCACCCTGCAGGGCCTCGCCGCGACCCTGGCCGGCACGGTCGCCCAGTTCACCTCACCGGCGACGGCGATGTCGGTGATGGCGCTCGCCTCGCTCGCGGTGACGCTCACGCTGACGGTCGCGAGCCGGCGGGACGCACCCGACGGCGGGCTGCTGCCGACGCGGGCGGCGGCACGGTCGGCGTGAGGTGCAGGTCCGAGGGGCGCGACTCGGCCTCGATTGGGTTGAGGACCGCTCGGGAACTCCTGCGCGCACCGCCCCTTGCCTAGGGTGTGAAGCTGGGGAGGGCGCCTGAGGACAGGGAGAGGGCGGCTCTTGAGCGCTGCGACACCGGAGTAGTAGTCATGACCGTCAAGAAGTCGCCGTCCGGTTCCGCGGCAGTCCTTTCCTGGATGCCCGTCGCCGCCATGGCCGTGATCGCCGTCGTGGACGTCACGATGGGACCCGGGGTCGGCCTGCTGCCGCTGGTGTCGCTGGGCCCGGCCTTCGCCGGACTGGTCGGCGGCTGGCGGCGCACCGCGGTGATCGGACTGGCCGCGCTGCTGCTCTGCGTCGGCCTCGGGATGTACAACGGGCTCTTCGACCGCCCCCGCGGGTACACGGCCATGCTGTCGGTGGCCGGTGTGACCGGCGTCGGCATCGCGGCGGCCGTGATGCGCTCGCGCCGCGAGGCGGAGCTGGCCAGCGTGCGCTCGATCGCGGAGGTGGCCCAGCGGGTGCTGCTGCGCCCGGTGCCGCTGACCGCGGGCCCGCTGCACGCGGCGGTCTCGTACACCTCGGCGGTCGCCGAGGCCCGGATCGGCGGCGACCTGTACGAGGTGGTCGCCTCGCCGCACGGCGTCCGCGTGATCGTGGGCGACGTGCAGGGCAAGGGCCTGGCCGCGGTGGAGACCGCGGCCCGGGTCCTCGGCGCCTTCCGGGAGGCGGCGTACGACGAGAAGGACCTGGTCAAACTCGGTGAACGGCTGGAACGCAGCGTCGCCCGGGAGCTGAAGGAGGAGAAGTTCGTGACGGCGATCCTCGCCGAGATCGGCTACGACCACCGGGTCGTCCTCCTGAACTACGGCCACCCGGCGCCGCTGATCGTCCACGCCGACGGCACCGCCGACTTCCCGGAGCCGCCCGGGTACGCCCTCCCGCTGGGCCTGGCCGCGGACGGCGGCCCCGGCCCGGACCCCTTCCCGGTGCCCTTCCGCCCCGGCGACCAACTGCTCCTCTACACCGACGGCGTCACGGAGGCCCGGGACGAGCGGGGCGGCTTCTACCCGCTCGCCGAGCGAACCCACCTCCTGAAGGAGCCCGACGTCCACCGCGCCCTGGAGGCCCTGCGCGAGGACCTGGTACGGCACGCGGCGGGACCCCACCACGACGACGCGGCGATGCTGCTGCTGCGCTACCAGGGCGGGGACGGCGGCGCGTCGGGCGCCCCGAGCCTCCCGAACGCTCCGGCGTGACGGCGGTCAGTCGTGGCGGCGGTCAGGCGTGGCGCGCACCGGCCGACGCCATGCCGAGCCAGGGGTGCGGGTTGCCCTCCCAGCACCAGCCGAGCTTCGGGGCGCGCTTGCTGGTCCAGAGCGCCGGGACCCGGCGGTCGCCGCACCGTGAACCGCCCAGTGAGAAGCACTTGTTCTTGACCAGGACCTCCGGGACCTGGGTCAGCAGGGCGATGCCCTCCGCGACGGTGAGCAGCGTGCGCCCCCGCTCCGCGGCGGTGGCCAGCGCGTCACCCGGCACGGCCCCGCAGAACTCCTCCCCGCGCTCGACGTCGAACAGCAGGTGGACACCGTCCGGTCCGGGCGGCCGGGTCGACTCGGTGCCGACGACCGTTCCAGGGAACCCGGTTCGAAGCTGCGGTCGACGAACCCGGGCAGCCGGCCGCCGTGCGGCGTGGTCAGCTCCATGGTCCGTTCGACCGGGGCGAGTTCGCGCCCCACGACCAGGACGAAGGGGATCCGGCCGCTGACGGCAGGCTCCCGTCCCGCGTACGGGCCTGCCGTGGGGCCGTTCGCGTGACGATCCTCGGGACCATCGGTGGTCAGGGGCGCTCCTTCGTGGCGATCGCCTCGATCTCGGCCGGGGTGCCCGACATGATCGTCCGTACGTGGCGGGTGACCAGCTCGACCGGCCAGTCCCACCACGCGGCCCGCCGCAGCCGCGCGACGTCCTCGGCGTCGTACCGGGTACGGATCGGCCGCGCCGGACTGCCGCCGACCACGGTGTACGGCGGTACGTCGGCGGTGACCAGCGACCCGGCGGCGATGATCGCGCCGTCCCCGATGCGCACACCGGGCATGACGGTGGCGCCGTAGCCGAACCACACGTCGTTGCCGACGACGGTGTCGCCGCGGCTGGGCATGCCGGTGACCAGATCGAGCGTGGCCTCGCCCCAGGCGCCGCCGAACATGGTGAACGGGAACGTCGACACGCCCATGGTGGGGTGCTCGGCCCCGGCCATCAGGAACCGGGTGCCGGTGGCGATCGCGCAGTACTTGCCGATGATCAGCCGCTCCGGGCCGTAGGCGTAGAGCACGTTGCGGGTCTCGAAGGCGGTGGCGTCGTCGGGATCGTCGTAGTAGGTGAAGTCGCCCACCTGGATCCGCTCGTCCGTGACGAGCGGCTTGAGGAGGACGACGCGCGGGTGCTGCGCGAGGGGGTGCAGCACGCCGGGGTCGGGGACGGCACCCGGATCGGGCGCGGGACCGGTCAGGACGGGACCTCGATTCTGGCCAGGGAGCCGGTTTCCAGGGCACACCACAGGGCGCCGCCGTGCGCGGCGATGCCGTGCGGTTCGCCGTCGGCACGGGAGAGCGCGTACGAGGTGAGGCGGCCGTCGACGGTGATCCGGCCGACCCGGCCACTGCCCCACTCGGTGAACCACAGCGCCCCGTCGGGCCCCGCCGTCACCGCGTGCGGCTTGGCCGCGGGGTCGGACAGCGGGTACTCGGTGATGTCTCCGGCCACGGTGATCCGGCCGATCCGCCCGGCGCCGATCTCGGTGAACCACAGGGCGCCGTCGGGCCCCGCGGCGATGCCCACCGGCGCGGCGCCCTCCGTCGGCAGCGGGTACGCGGTGCCGCGGCCGTCGGTGGTCAGCCGTCCGACGGCGTTTCCCTGGTTGAGGGTGAACCACAGGGCGCCGTCCGGTCCGGTGGTGAGGGCGGACGGGAAGGCGCCGGGCGCCGCGTACTCGGTGACGTCGCCGTCCACCGTGACGCGGCCGACGCGGTCGGCCGAGGAGAGCGTGAACCACATGGCCCCGTCCGGCCCGGCCGTGATCCCGAACGGTCCGCCCTCGGGCGTGAGGGGTGCGAAGGAGGAGTAGTCGCCGTCCGGGGTGATCCGGCCGATGCGGTGCGTCCGGTACTCGGTGAACCACAGGGCGCCGTCGGGTCCCGGCGCGATCACGGTCGGTCCGTCGCCGACCGGGTGGACGGTGACCCGCCCGTCGTCCGGGTCCCTGCGGGCGACGGCGCCCCGGTGGACGAGCGTGAACCACAGGGCGCCGTCCGGACCCTCGGCGAGTGCGTAGGGGCCGGCGTCCGCGTCGCTCACAGTGAACTCGCGTACGGAGTCGGTGCTGTCGTACCTCTCGGTGAATTCGTTCATCGAGAGTAAGTTTATCTATGGGCTATTCTTACCGTCAACGTAAAAATATCACCGAGGTAAGTTTTTCCCATGGACCCGAACGACACACCGGTTCTGGGCCTGCGCGAGGCCAAGAAGCGCGAGACGCGGCAGCTGGTCTCCGACCACGCCACCAGGCTCTTCATCGAGCGCGGCTTCGAGCAGACGACGATCGCCGAGATCGCCGACGCCGCACGGGTCGCCAAGAAGACGGTGACGAACTACTTCCCGCGCAAGGAGGACCTGGCCCTGGACCACCAGGACGAGTTCGTCGCCGCCCTGGCCACCACCGTGAGGGCGCGCGGCACCGACGAGACCCCCCTGACGGCCCTGCGCCGCGCCTTCCTGGCGGCGGTGGCGGCCCAGGACCCGGTCGCGGGCTTCGCCGGCCGGGCCTTCACCCGCATGATCGCCGACAGCCCCACCCTCACCTCGTGCCTGCGCGGCCTCCACGACCGGCGGGAGGAGGAGCTGACCGCGGCCCTGGCCGACACGACGGACACCCCGCCCGACGACATCACCCCCCGCACGGCCGCGGCCCTGCTGGGCGGCGTCCACCGCGTCCTGTTCACCCGCATCCAGGAACTGACCCTGGCGGGGCGCACCAACCCGGAGATCGCCGAGATGCTGGCACGGGAGGCTCCCCGGGCCTTCGGCCTGCTGACCCCGGCCCTCGCGGAGTACGGACGCCGGGCCTAGGAGTGTCGTACGGGGGCCGGTACCGTCCGGAGGCGGTCACCGGCGACGCGAGTTGAGGCGGGCGGCCTGGCGCGTGAGGTGGTCGCGTTCGGCGAGGTCGGGCGCCTTGTGGGCCGCCTCGGCGTACAGCCGCGCCGCCGTGTCCAGGTCGCCGTCGCGCTCGTGCAGGTACGCCGCCACCGCGGTGTGACGGGGCAGCGCGTCGTCCAGCGCGGCGAGCGCCGCCAGCCCGGCGCGCGGGCCGTCGGCCTCCCCGACGGCGACCGCGCGGTTGAGCCGGACGACGGGGTTGTCGGTGAGGCGCGCGAGTTCGTCGTACCACTCCACGATCTGCACCCAGTCGGTCTCCTCGGCGGTGGGCGCGTCGGCGTGCAGGGCGGCGATGGCGGCCTGGGCCTGGAACTCGCCCAGCCGGTCCCGCGCGAGCGCCGCCTGCAGGATCCGTACGCCCTCGGCGATGGACGCGGTGTCCCACCGGCCGCGGTCCTGCTGGGCGAGCGGGACCAGACTGCCGTCGGGCGCGGTCCGGGCGGCCCGCCGCGCATGGTGGAGCAGCATCAGCGCCAGCAGCCCCGCCACCTCCGGGTGGTCGACCGAGGCCGCGAGCTGCCGGGTGAGCCGGATGGCCTCGGCGGCGAGGTCGACGTCACCGGAGTAGCCCTCGTTGAAGACGAGGTAGAGGACGCGCAGCACGGTGGCGACATCGCCGGGCCGGTCGAACCGGACGCCGGAGACGGTGCGCTTGGCCCGGCTGATCCGCTGCGCCATGGTCGCCTCGGGCACCAGGTACGCCTGGGCGATCTGCCGGGTGGTCAGCCCGCCGACCGCGCGCAGGGTGAGCGCGACGGCCGAGGACGGCGTCAGCGAGGGGTGCGCGCACAGGAAGTAGAGCTGGAGCGTGTCGTCCACGTCGGGCGCCGGGCCGGGCACCGGCTCCTCCTCGACGCGGTCCTCGCGCCGGCGGCGGGCGGTGTCGGCGCGGGCCGCGTCGAGGAACCGCCGCCAGGCCACGGTGACCAGCCACCCCTTGGGGTCCCGCGGCGGATCGTCCGGCCATCCGCGGACCGCCTCGACCAGCGCGTCCTGGACCGCGTCCTCGGCCGCCGCGAAGTCGGCTCCGCGGCGGACGAGGACGGTCAGCACGCTGGGCGTGAGGCTCCTGATCAGGGCCTCGTCCATCGGTGGGTCACTCCGTGACGGTGGAGTGCGCGCCCATGAACGGACGCAGCTCCAGCCACTCGTGGATCGGCTTCCCGCCCGCGCCCGGGGCGGCGGACAGCTCCCCGGCCAGCTCGACGGCGCGCTCGTAGCTGTCGACGTCGATCACCATCCAGCCGGCGATGAGGTCCTTGGTCTCGGCGAACGGCCCGTCGGTGACCGGCGGCCTGCCCTCACCGTCGTACCGGACCCACGCCCCCTCGGGGGCGAGCGCCTGCCCCTCGACGAACTCGCCCGTCTTCTCGAGCCGGTCCGCGAAGTCCTGCATGTACTGCATGTGGGCGGAGATCTCCTCCGGCGTCCACTGGTCCATCGGCACGCCGTTGACCGACTCCGGGGCGCCTCGGTAGTGCTTGAGCAGCAGGTACTTGGCCATGATCGTCTCCTAGGTGCTGATGCGGCCCATTGTGGCCTCGTTCACCCCTGGGACGGAGCGGGGCGCGCGTTCTCGACACGGCGGGACGGCCGGACGGAATTTTTTTCCGGAACTTCCTCAGCCTGCCTCCGGGACGGGTGCCGAGACCTCCCTCAGCACCCCTTCCACGCCGTGCAGGAAGGTCTCGGACACCAGCTCCGGATCGAAGAGGCACCCGGCGGCCATCGCCCCGTCCCGGAGCATGACGAGGTGCCGCCCGGCGGCGTCGGCGGGCACGTCCCCGTCGCCGGCCCGTGCCAGCAGCTCCGTGACGGTCTCCAGGAACCACTGCCGGTGGGCCAGTACCGCCCGGTGCACCGGGTGGGCGGGGTCGGGGTACTCGGCCACGGCGTTGAGGAAGGCGCAGCCGCGGAAACCGGGGGACCGGATCCCGTCGACGAGGGACCGGGCGACGGCCCGGACCTGCCCGGCGGCCGAGGGAGTACTGCCCACGGCCGCGGCCACCTGCCCCCGGATGCCCTGGTCGGCCTGGCCGAGGTAGGCGAGGACGAGGTCTTCCTTGCCCGAGAAGTGCCGGTACAGCGTGGCCCGGGTGACCTGCGCCTCGGCGGTGATCCGGTCGATGCCGACGGAGTGGATCCCCTCGGCGTAGAAGATCTTCGTGGCCGTGCCGAGCAGGCGGGCTCGCGCTGCGGAGGTGGGGCGGGCTGCTGCGCTCGGACTCATGCGGCCACCGTACCAAGGTGGCGAGGTAGAACGTTCGGTCTTGACAGCGGCGGCGGGGAGGCCGTTGACTGCGTGAAGAGACCGAACGTTCTACCTCATCGCCTGCCGCATCACGTGTCTCCTCACGTGTCTCCTCCCCTTCCTCATCGCACGCCGCATGCACGCCTCACCGAAAGGCACTCCCGTGGACACCGTCGTCGTCGCACCGCCCGCCAGCGTTCCCGTCACCCTCCGGAAGCTGTACTTCCGCCGCTTCGCGTTCGCCGCCGTATGGGCCGCCCTGCTCTTCGCCACCGCCGACGAGCTGGGCCCGCTGAGCACCGCACTGCTGCTGGTCTACCCGCTGTTCGACGTGGCGGCCGCGGTCGTCGACGTCCGGTCGGCGAAGGCGAACGGCGGCCCGGTCACCCTCCTGTACGCGAACATCGCGATCAGCTCCCTGACGGTCCTCGCCCTGGCCCTCGCCGCGACCTCGGGCATCCCGGCCGTCCTGCGCGTCTGGGGCGCGTGGGCCGTCACCGCGGGCATCGTCCAGCTCGTCGCGGGCGCCGTCCGCCGGCACCTGGGCGGGCAGTGGCCGATGATCGTCAGCGGCGCCATCTCGACGCTCGCCGGCCTCTCGTTCGTCACCCAGGCCGGCGCCGACGACCCGTCGCTGGGCAGCCTCGCGGGCTACGCCTTCCTCGGCGGCGTCTTCTTCCTGGCCGCCGCCCTCCGTCTGGCCCGCGGGGCACGTCACCCGGCCTGAGGACGCGTGGTGTGACTCCGCGCCGGTCGAGCACTCGTGCGGTACGGGGGAGCCGCGAGCGACGGAGGGAGCAGACCGTGCCGCACCACTCACCCGCCCCGCAGAGCCGGCCCGGACCGCCCGAGGGCGCCGCGGACATCCAGTTCATCGGTAACGCCACCCTGCTGATCCGCTACGGCGGCCTGACGCTCCTGACCGATCCGAACTTCCTCCACCGAGGACAGCGGGCCCACCTCGGCTACGGACTGGTCTCGCGCCGGGTCACCGAACCGGCCCTCGACGTCACCGAGCTGCCGCACGAGGACCTGGACGCCGTGGTCCTCTCCCACCTCCACGGCGACCACTTCGACCGGGTGGCCCGGCAGGGGCTCGACCGGGGCCTGCCGTTCGTGACCACCCCGCACGGCTCCCTCCTCCTGCGGCGCCTGTACGGCTTCCGGCACGTCGCCGGCCTGCGCACCTGGCAGAGCCACACCCTGCGCCACGGCGACTCCACCGTCCGCATCACCTCGCTCCCCGGCCGCCACGGACCCGGCCCGGCCCGGTTCCTGCTGCCTCCGGTGATGGGCAGCCTGCTGGAGTTCGGCGACCGCGGCGGCGAGACCCGGCTGGTGCTCTACCTCTCCGGCGACACCCTGATGTACGAGGGTCTGCGCGAGATCGCCGTACGCCACCCGGACATCCACCTGGCCGTCCTGCACCTCGGCGGCACGACCCTGCCCGGGGGACTCGTGGTCACCATGGACGCCGAGCAAGGTGCCGACCTGCTCGACCTGCTGCGCCCCCGCCGGGCGTTGCCGGTCCACTACGACGACTACACGGTGTTCCGCTCCCCGCTGGAGGACTTCCTCGCGGAGGCCGACCGCCGGGGCCACGGCGCGCGCCTGGTGCGGTGCGCCCCGGGTGAGCACGTGACGGTCGGCGCCGGGGCGACGGCCTCACGGCGGGGCGCAGGACACCGGGGTTGTCCGGCCCGGGGTCGCCCCGGGAAGATCGTCACTCGTGCGCATCGACGAACTCAACGCCCATGAACGCCGGTTGTGGGACGCCTTCCCGCAAGGCCGCCCCGTCGACGTGTCCACCGACCCGGCCCCACCGGACTCGCCGCCTCCGCCGCCACCGGTGATCCGGTCCGACGCCGTCGCCGCACTGCTGCTGGGCGCCGCCCACGCCGAGCCCACCCCCGGCGACCGCCCCGCACTGCGTCTGACCGGTGCGCACATCACGGGCCGCCTGGACCTCGGCTTCACCGACGTGGCGGCACCGATCCTGCTGACCGGCTGCCGGTTCGACGAAGCACCGCTGCTGCAGGGCGCCCGGACCCGCCAGCTGGTCATGACGGACTGCGCCCTGCCCGGGCTGGTGGCCGACACGGCGCAGATCGACGGACGCCTGGTCGTCTCCCGCTGCCGCCTGACCGGCCCCCTGGTCCTCAACCGCACGCAGATCAACGGGGACCTGGACCTGCGGGACACGGCGGTCGGCTTCCCCGAGGGCGAGGCCATATCGGCCGTCCACGCCCACGTGGCCGGCGACGCCCTGTGCACGAACCTGGCGGTCGAGGGGACGTTCCGACTCTCCGGAGCGTCCATAGACGGCGAGTTCGACCTGGAGGGCGCCGCACTCCGCGCCCCCGGCCGGCACGCCCTGGACGCCTACCACGTCCGTGTCGCCGAGGACTTCACCTGCCACCCCGGTTTCAGCGCCGAGGGCCGGATCATCCTCTCCGGGGCCACCGTCGCGGCGGGCATCGGCTTCTGCGGGGCCCGGCTGAGCAACCCGGGCGACGTCGCCCTGGAGGCGGTGGACGTCACGGTCGACCGCAACTTCGACCTGGGCCTCGGGCTCACGGTCGACGGCGCGGTGAAACTCGACGGCACGCGCGTCGGCACCGAACTGAGCTTCCGCGACGCCGAACTGACCCACCAGGACGGCACCGCCCTGTCCCTACGGGCGACCCAGGCCCGCGAAACCGACCTCCGCACCCGCCGGCCGATCGACGGAGTGGTGGACGCACGCAACGCCCGGCTGGGCACGCTGTACGACGCCCAGGACACCTGGCCCACCGACCTGCGTCTGGCCGACGCGACGTACGAGACCCTCGCGTACCCGCTCCCCGCGGCGGAACGAGTCCGCTGGATCCGGCGCACGACCGTCGACTACCTCCCACAGCCGTACGAGCAACTGGCGGCGACCTACCGGCGTCTCGGCCACGAGGACGAGGCCCGCACGGTCCTCCTGGCCAAACAGCGCCACCGCCGCGCGACCCTCCCCCCGCACATCCGCCTGTGGGGCCACGCCCAGGACCTCTCCGTCGGCTACGGCTACCGCCCCCTCCGCGCCGGCCTGTGGCTCCTGGCCCTACTCGCCTGCGGAGCCCTCTACTTCGCCTTCCACACCCCCGCCCCCCTCGACCCCGGCAAGGCCCCGCCCTTCAACGCCGTCTTCTACACCCTCGACCTCCTCGTCCCGATCATCACCTTCGGCCAGGAGAGCGCCTTCGCCCCACGCGACACCGGGCAGTGGTTGTCCTACGCCCTGATCGCCTCCGGCTGGATCCTGGCCACGACGGTCACGGCGGGCATCTCCCGCGCGGTGACCCGACAGTGACCGAGCGCCCGTTCGGCTACCTCAGGAGGGAGGCGGATGCCTGCCGTGTCCTGGAAACGCCTCCTCCGCGTCCGCCCGGTGGGGCAAGATGAAACTGCTCCCATCGACGGGGGATGGGGCGCCGCGCATGCCTGCCGTGGACTCGCCATCCTGGTGCGTGCGATCACCGGTGTCCCATGAATGACGGCCAGGCCTGTATGGCCGTAAAACGCGTGGGTGTCGGGCCGGAGCCCGAAGCTCCGTGACCAGGAAGGAACCCTGCGCATGGCGAGCGCAATCGACCCGTGAGGGCGGGGCCGCTGCTAGGCCTGGTATCAGGAGGTCTCCTGGTACCCGTCACAGTGGCCTATCCGTGGATCGGCGTGATCGCGGTCCTCATCCCACTCGCCCTCCTGTGCTGCGTGGTCCTGCCCGGCGTGTGGTCAGCGAGCCCGACCCGCCGCCGCGACGCCCGCGTCATGGCCGAGCTACTGCTCGGTTCCCCCAGGCGGAGAAGGCAGTGACCCATCGACACCGGTGCCGCGCGCCTCCGAGCCGTACGGATCGGGTCGCCTCGGGCCTTCACCGCCGTGCCCGGGCAGAGGCGCCTGTCGGCAGTACCCGGCGCTCCCCTGGGCAGCGCCTGGTCAGACCTGCCCGAGGTCGACCTGCACGGGGAACGGGGCCACTACCTTGAGGACGCCGGTGAACACGTCTCCGTCCCGATAGCTCTTCGTCGCGGGGTCGAGAACGTAGGTGTACACGAGAGGAACGCCCGTCGCGGCCTGCTCGATCCTCCAGTAGAAGCCGATGCCTGCCTTGGCGTACTGGTCGACCTTCACGATCCGGTCGGTGGTCTCCGAACCCGGCGACACCACCTCCACGACCAGCAGGACGTGCTCAGGGCGGGTGGGGGTGATGTCGAGGGTGTCTGCCCGGTACACGACGACGTCCGGCCGGCGATTGGTGAGCGGGACGTCCTGAAGCCGGACGTCGAAGTCGGTGTCGGCATTCCACTCAGGGCCCGCGGCGGCATCCAGGGCGTTCGCCACAATCCGGGCCAGCCGGTTGTGCCGCTTGGACGCACTCGGGCTCACGACGACCATCCCGTCCACGATCTCGATACCGGCGCACTGTTCCTCGGACCAGGACTCGTACTCCTCCGCCGTGATCTGCTCATGCATCCACGCCGGGGCAACCATCTCGGCCGTCATGAAGCACCTCCCGGACAGTGTGGTGCGGGCCCGATCCCGCTGGCTTCAGCGTACTGTCTGCCGTCCGTACGGCACGCCCGTCCCGCTCACGCAGCCTGTGCTGGCACCGGATGCGGTAGGGGCTGCTCGGGCCAAGGCAGGGGGAGCAGTGCGCCTGCTGCGGCCTCAGCACGGGCCGGATGTACGCAGCGACCTTCTACTCCGCCCACGAGGTCAGCGGACGCTGCTGCCCGTGGTGCTGTCAGACGTGGATGTCAGAAGGGGCCTGCCTCCGAAAACCCGGAGGCGGGCCCCTTCTGAACCGGTGCCCCCGGCAGGATTCGAACCTGCGACACCCGCTTTAGGAGTTTTTCCTGGGCGGGGCCCTGACCTGCGAAATCGTCGGGCAGGTGTGCATGGCCTGGGAAAACACCCCTCCGTAGTTCTCACATGCTCGCGGTGCTTCCCGTCCTCGTGTGTGCCGAATGTGTTCTGCAGGGATGCCTTCCTGGCAAGACGTCAGTTGCCCATGCAGCGGCGCGGAGGCGGTGCCTGTTCAGGCGGCCCGAAGGGTCATACCCAGGTCTGACCCTGCAGTTCAGCTCCTGGTCCGACGCCCCGCAGGGATGGCGAAGGCATCGTCGTCGGCATGACGAACCCGACGACATCCATGGCCACCCCGGTCACAACGATCGGCGCCCGACTGCATGGCGCACTGCCTGTGGAGCAGTGGGAGGCCACCGGCTTCCCGGGACGTTGGGTGGGCGGCACTGCCATGGTGCTCGGCCCACTGCTGATGCTGGCCGGAGCGTTACTGCGGGCCCGTTTCCATTTCTTTTACCCCGATCAACTCGCCGCGTACGAGCGGCACCCCACCCTGCTGGCCACCGCATACGGCCTCTTTGCGGCGGGTAGCGTGCTGCTCTGGCCCGCCGTGGCCTTGGTGGCCGCGCGGATCGGGGCCCGCAGCGCCGGTTGGGGCCTGTGGGGCGGGGTGCTGGTGATGTTCGGACTGTTCGCCCGTGCCTTCCACGCGGGGGTGGACCATCTGGCCTTTCAGCTGGTGCGTTCCCAGGGGGTCGGGCCCGCCACCGACGCGGTCTCCGCCGGCTACGGTGCCTTCCACGTCTTCGCCACGCTGAACCTCGCCATCCTCGCCGGGTGGATCGTCCTTGCCCTCGGCGCCTGGCGCACCAGGTTGCTCGGCCCGGTCCGCGCCGCCGCGCTCGGCCTCACCTCGGCACTGCCTCTCGGAGTACTCAAGGGGACCACCCCTCTGTCGCTGGTGGCCCTGGCCGGACTGTGCGCCGCACTGGTGCCGCTGGGCCTGGCACTGCTGTGTGAAGCGCCCCGCCCCAGCCGGGCGGCGGTGCTGCGCTGGGTGCCGCTGACCCTGGTGACGCTCGGCCTGATGGTGCTGCTCGGACAGGCCGGTTGAGTGCACACGGACAGATACGGTCGGGCTATGAAGTCTAAGGGGCAGCGCCATCTCTACGCCCTCGACGCCGGCGTGGCCGTGGCCCTGACCGTCGTGTACATCGGCTTTGCCCGGCTTACCGCCGCCGACGACGGCCAGCCCGTCTACGCAGGACCGCTCTGGCTCAGCTGTCTGATCGCCGCCACGGTCGGCCTGCCCATAGCCGTACGCCGACGTTGGCCGCTCGCGGTCCTGGTGGCCGTGCTCGCCGCCCTTGCCACGGCATCGCTCCTCGACATCCCCCGCGAGCCGTACGCCGCCGCCGGGCTTGCGGCCTACCTCGTCGGACTGGCCGAGCCTGCCCGCCGGTCCGTGCCCGCCCTCGCGGTGGCGCTGCCGGTGGCCTGCGGTGCCGTCTATCTTGGCGAGGCCGTGGTCACTCCCGCCGAGGACTGGCGGGGCGCCGTCGGGGTGGCCGGGCTCGTACTCCTGGTGATCGGCGGGGCCTGGGGTCTGGGGTTCAGCGTGCGCGGCCGCCGGGCCGAGGCCGCCCGGGAACAGCGGCGCCGGTCGGAGCGCGCACTGGACGAGGAGCGCCTGCGGATCGCACGTGAGCTGCACGACATCGTCTCGCACAACCTCAGCCTGATCGCCGTCAAGGCGGGTGTTGCCGGGCATGTGGCGGAGGCCGACCCGCGCGAGGCGCGGGCCGCCCTCAAGGTCATCGAGGAGACAAGCCGTTCCGCGCTGGCCGAGATGCGGCGCACGCTCGGTGTGCTGCGCACCGAGGGCGCGCCCCTGGGACCCATACCGGATCTCGACCGCCTCGGGGCGCTCGCCGCGGAGGCACAACGGGCAGGGGTGGACGTCGACCTGACGGTGCACGGCACGGAGGGCCTGGCCGAGGGGACACAGCTGACCGTCTACCGAATCGTCCAGGAGGCCCTCACCAACGCGGTCCGGCACGCCGCCCCGACCCGCTGCCAGGTCACGGTGGAGGCGGATGCGCGAGAGATCCGCATCGACATCGCGGACCAGGGACGACCCTCCGCGCCCGGACAGCCCGTCCGCGCACTGCCGGGCGGGCACGGCCTCTTGGGAATACGTGAACGGGCGATGATGTACGGCGGCAGCTTCGAGGCGGGCCCCCGAGCGGAGGGCGGCTTCGCGGTCTCCGTCCGCCTGCCCGCCGAAGGGAACCAATGACCATGACCGAGGTGCGCCCGGTCCGGGTACTGATTGCCGACGACCAGGCGATGGTGCGAGGCAGCTTCCGTGTCCTCGTCGACCACACGCCCGGCATGACGGCCGTGGGCGAGGCCGCGAACGGAGCGGAGGCCGTCGAACTCGCCCGCCGCGAACGGCCGGATGTCGTGCTGATGGACATACGCATGCCGGACCTCGACGGCATCGAGGCGACCCGGCAGATTTGCTCGGACCCGGCCCTGTCCGGCGTCCGCGTCCTCATCCTCACCACCTTCGACCTCGACGAGTACGTCTACGCCGCCCTGCGTGCCGGCGCCGCGGGCTTTCTACTCAAGGACACCCCGCCGAGCGAGGTCCTCACCGCCGTCGGCGTCGTCGCCGCGGGCGAGGCGCTACTCGCTCCCTCGGTGACCCGCCGTCTGATCGCGGAGTTCGCCCGCCGTCCGGAGCCTGCGCGCCCGATCAGCCGCTCGCTGGACGGGGTCACCGACCGGGAGTTGGAGGTGCTCGGCCTGATCGCGCGGGGTTTGTCCAACACCGAGATCGCAGCGCACCTCCACCTGAGCCTGGCCACGGTCAAGACCCACATCGGGCGCCTGCTTGCCAAGCTGCGTGCGCGCGACCGTGCCCAGCTCGTGATCGTCGCCTACGAGACCGGGCTTGTGGACGACCACCGACGTGGAGTGTGAGGTGCACAGACGGGCAGCCCTCATCAGGAAGCCAAGACGTCGACCAGGACCTCATGTGTGCCGCAGGACCGAAAGCCCTGCCGCCCGCTAGGACGGCAGGGCCTCTGACCAGGCGTTTCTCTGTGCCCCCGGCAGGATTCGAACCTGCGACACCCGCTTTAGGAGAGCGGTGCTCTATCCCCTGAGCTACGAAGGCGTGCCGTCGCTGGGCGGCGGTGACAACAGGTTAGCGGATCGGGGGCCGGGGTGGAGGTGGAGGTGGGCGTCGGTCCGGGTCACGTCGGGGGGACGTGGACGAAGCGGCCCGCCACCGACAGGTCCGCCTCGATGTGGGTGGCCGTCCGGGACAGTTCCGGGAGGATTTCCGTGCGGCAGGACAGTGCCGTGCGGCGGGCCGCGTGCATCGCGACGTTCAGGGCCGCCACCACCCTGCCCGTGCGGTCGCGTACCGGGACCGCGAGGGAGCGCAGGCCGGCCTCCAGTTCCTCGTCGACCAGGGCGTAACCCTGCGTCCGGGCCTCGGGGAGGACCAGCAGGACGTGGCCCAGTGCCGTCGCCCGGGCCGGGAGACGGGTGCCGACCGTGACGCGGGCGCTCAGGACGCGGGTCGTGGACGCCCGGGCCGTGTACTGGATCTCCTCGCCCGACTCCGACAGGACGGCCAGCGACGTCGACTCGTGGACGCGGTCGGCCAGAGCGGTCAGGTGGGGCTGGGCGATCTCGGGGAGGGAGGTGCGGGAGAGGGGCGGGAAGCCGAGGGAGAGGACCCGGGGGGTGAGGGTGAAGGTTCCGTCGGGGGCGGGGGACACCAGGCCCGCGTACGTGAGGGTGATCAGGGCCCTGCGGGCGGTGGCCCGGGCCAGGCCCGTCGCCTTGGCGACCTGGGTCAGGGTCAGCGCGGAGCGGCCCTCGCCGAAGGCGGTCAGTACGGTCAGGCCGCGGGCGAGGGACTCCACGAACTCCCGGCCCAGTTCCTGCTTCGACGCGCCCGTCCAGGTGGCGAGGCCCGCCCTGGGCGGTCCCGGTTCCGGCGGCGGGGCGGTGCGCAGGTCGTCCTCCATCGCCGCGACCGCCGTGCGCAGGCGGGGGAGCAGGGCCGCCCGCAGGTCCGGTGCCGTGTGGCGGCTGGTGTGGCTCACCACGCTCGCCACGCAGGCCACCCGGCCGGTGCCGGGGTCCCGTACGGGGACCGACAGTGCCACCAGGCCCGGTTCGATGAGTTGGTCGTCCAGTGCGCAGTCGTCCGCTGCCGCCCTCGCCGTACGGAGGGTGAAGTCCTCGTCCGGGGTGAGGTGTTCGCGGGGCGGTACGGCGGGGAAGGTGTGGTCCGCCGGGTCCGCGGCCCGGCGGCTCCGCCAGCGGTGCCAGTCCGGGTCCGTCCACTCCGTGGCGAAAAGGGGGCCGGGGGCCGTGCGTTCGGCCGGGAGCAGGTCGCCGATGCGGAAGCTCAGGGACATGGCGCGGCGGCGGGTGGCCTGGTGGATGAAGCGGATGCCGTCCCGGTCGCCGACCGCCAACGAGACCGACTCGTCCAGTTCGTCGGCCAGTTCGTCGGCGCGGGCCGAGAGCAGGGCGGGGAGGCGGAGGGCGGCCAGATAGGCGTTGCCCAGTTCCATCAGGCGGGGGGCCAGGGTCACGTCGCGGCCGTCCAGGCGGACGTATCCCATGCGGGCGAGGGTCGCCGTGAGGCGGTCGACCGTGGAGCGGGCGAGGCCGGTGGTCTTCTCCAAGGCGCTGAGGCTGAGGGTCCCGTCGCTCGCCCCGGTCAGCCGGCGGAGTACGGCGATGCCGCGGAGGAGCGGGGTGACCGCCTCGGCCGGTGCGACCGTCTCCGCCGGTGCGACCGTCCCGGCCGGAGCAACCGTTTCGGCCGGTGCGGCCGTCCGCGTCGGTGCGATCGCCTCGGCCGGGGGGACCGGCTCGGCCGCGACGCCCGCGTCCTGCGCGGCGGCGATCCCGTCCCGGGCACCATCGGCACCGGGGGAGCCGTCGGCCCCGTCACGGGGGGCGTCGTGAGTGGTGTGGGCGGGCATCGACTCTCCGGTACGGCGATCACGGCAGGGCGCCTACGGTAGCCCGACACCCCGAGCGTCCACGTCCCGGTCGGTGCCCTGGGAGGTCCTCTCCCGCCCCGTCCGTCACTTCCGGGTGACGCGTACCCGGACGTCTCCCCTTCCGTCCTTCTCCGACACCTCGATCGCGACCCCCTTGCGCGGGTCCTTGAAGGTCTCGCCCGAGGCGAAGGTGGCGTCCGAGAGTTCGGCGTGGACGTTGGGGCTGCGGGTGCAGCCGCCGCTGTCGCGCCGGGAGTCGTAGACCCGTACCGGGCCCATGCCGGTGTCGACGTCCGCGTCGACCTTGTAGATCAGTACGCCGGGCCGGCACACCGTCTCGTCGTTGCCCTCGCGGGTGCGCAGCTCGACCGCGTAGCCGGACGTGCCGCTCAGCGGGAGGACGACCAGCTTGTCGCCGCCCTTGCGGGCCAGCGGCGTCAGCGTGTACTCCGTCGTCCCCGGCGCGGACGCGCAGTGCACCTGGGACGGGTCGAGCCAGCCCAGCTTCCACTTGTGCCAGCCGAGGAGGTCGTTGTTGGCGCCCCAGTCCTCGCTCATGATGTCCCAGTGGCCGACGGCGCCTCCGCCCTCCTGGGTGTAGAGGTCCGGGAGGCCGAAGACGTGGCCGTTCTCATGGGGGAGTACGCGGTAGCCGGTCTCGTCGTAGGAGCCGGAGCCGTCGTCCTGGCGGGAGTAGACGAAGGAGGCGTTGGCCACCGGGACGCCGTCGGCGACCGGGGCCTCCTGGTTCCCGGCGAAGGTCACGGACAGGACCGTGTCCAGGGCGGAGGGGCCCGCGTTCGGGGTGACCAGGACGTTCAGGAGGTCGTACGAGCGGAAGTCGACCTTCGCGTCGGCCGTCGCGACCAGGTCCTGGACCAGTTTGCGGTAGCCGGGTTCGAAGGGGGCGCCGCGTTCTATGCCGTACTCCGCGAAGGACTTGGGCATCCTGAGCCAGTCCCGGATCGGGGTCTCGGGGTGGTAGTCGAGGCGGCCGTAACTGCTGGTGCGGAACCACTTCTCGGTCTGCGGGAAGAACTCCGCGTACCGGTCGAGCGCCCTGCCCTCGCCGGGCGCGTCCGAGAAGTCGACCATCAGGTTGAGGGCGCGGACGGTGCCGGTCGAGCGGGCGTAGCCGGTCGAGGTCGGCACGCCCTCGGACATCTGGATCTCGGCGCCGCCGCTGATCATGCAGGGACCGTGCACGGAGGAGCGGGAGAGGGCGGCGGGGCCGGAGCCCGCGGTCGAGGTGCCGGGCGCGAGCCGGCCGGTGCCGGCCGAGGTGCTGAGCGCGAGGGTCAGGACGGCGACGGTCCCGGCCGCGGCCAGTCTGCGCGGGCGTATGCGACGGCTCGGCGGCTGCGCCTGCGGCGGCTGCATGCGGACCTCCCCGGCCACGGCAGCCGCCCGACACCGGCTGCACCCATGCGCTCACCCTGTGCCGAGGGGTGGGCGGGCGCGCGCTGGAGCGGCCGATCGTGGGTTTCTCGCCGGTAGCCGCCGACCGGGGGACGGGCCGGGGCCGCGATGTGACCCAGGTCACCAGAAAGTTCTTCGGGAGCGGGAAATAACCGGGGATCGTTTCCCCGTTTAGACCTGTGTCCGAGCGAAACGGGGATTCCCTCCCCGGATCGTGAACCCAGTCGTCACAACCGTGACAGACACCCTCACAGACACCACCGACATGGAGGAGTACGCCGTGCAGACCGCGATCCCCGATCAGCGCAAGGTGGCCCGGCCGCGCGCCGATGCTCTGCGCAATCGGGAGCGGATCGTCACCGCCGCCCGGGAGATGTTCGTCGAGAACGGGCCGGACGTGCCGCTCGACGACGTCGCCCGCCGGGCCGGCGTCGGCAACGCCACGGTGTACCGCAACTTCCCCGACCGTGACGCCCTCGTCCGCGAGGTCGTCTGCTCGGTCATGGATCGTACGGTCCGGGCGGCCGAGCTGGCCCTCGCGGAGACCGGTGACGCGTTCGAGGCGCTGGAGCGCTTCGTGCACGCCTCCGCCGACGAGCGGATCAGCGCCCTGTGTCCCATGGTGGCCAGCACGTTCGACCAGCACCACCCCGACCTGGAGGCGGCGCGCGGACGGTGCGAGCGACTCGTCGCCGAGGTCATGGACCGGGCGAAGGCGGCCGGTCAGCTCCGCGACGACGTGGGGGTGGGCGATCTGATGATCGCCGCGGCCCAGCTCAGCCGGCCCCCGGCCGGTACGGGGTGCGTGAGCGCCGACCGGTTCGTCCATCGCCATCTACAGCTGTTCCTGGACGGGCTGCGGGCTCCCGCCCGTTCCGCCCTCCCGGGTGCGGCCGTGACTCTGGAGGACCTGCGCCGGCCCTGCGACCAGTAGTTCAGCGACCAGTAGTTCAGCCAGTTCAGCCAGAGCGGCCAGTTCCGTCAGATCAGCCAGGTCAGCCAGATCCGTCAGGTCAGCCAGATCCGTCAGGTCAGCCAGATCCGTCAGATCAGCCAGATCCGTCAGTTCCACCAGTTCCACCAGTTCCGTCACCGAGGCCGAGCCGTCAGCGATGTGGCTGACGGCGGGCCGTCGGCGTGGGTTCAGTCGTCCCTTTTCTCGTCTTTTTCCGTCACGAAGTCCGAAGTGGGTATCCCCATGTCTCAAGCAGCCGTCAAGGCTTCCGGCGTCGCCGACGCCCCGGACGCCGGTCGCTGGAAAGCGCTGGTCTTCATCGCGCTCGCCCAGCTGATGGTGGTCCTCGACGCCACCATCGTGAACATCGCCCTTCCCTCCGCACAGCAGGACCTCGGCATCTCCGACGGCAACCGGCAGTGGGTCGTCACGGCCTACGCCCTCGCCTTCGGCGGTCTGCTGCTGTTCGGCGGCCGCATAGCCGACCTGTGGGGCCGCAAGCGCACCTTCGTCACCGGCCTGGCCGGCTTCGCCGTCGCCTCCGCGCTGGGCGGCGCGGCCACCAACGAGGCGATGATGTTCGGCTCCCGCGCCCTCCAGGGCGTCTTCGGCGCCCTGCTCGCGCCCGCCGCGCTCTCGCTGCTCGCCGTGATGTTCACGGACGCCAAGGAGCGCGCCAAGGCCTTCGGCATCTACGGTGCGATCGCCGGTGGCGGTGGCGCCGTGGGTCTGATCCTCGGCGGTTTCCTCACCGAGTACCTGAACTGGCGCTGGACGTTCTTCGTCAACATCCCGTTCGCCATCGTCGCCGCGGCCGGCGCGTACTTCGTCATCCGTGAGCCCAAGGGCGGCCGCAACCGCTCGCCGCTCGACATCCCCGGCGTGATCCTGTCCACCCTCGGCCTGGTCGCGCTCGTCTACGGCTTCACCCGCGCCGAGTCCAACGGCTGGAGCGACGCCCTGACGGTCGGCATGTTCGTCGGCTCGGCCGTGCTGCTGCTGGCCTTCGTGCTCGTCGAGTCCCGGGTCAAGGCTCCGCTGCTGCCGCTGCGCGTGATCACCGAGCGCAACCGGGGCGGGATCTACCTCTCGCTGGGTCTGGCCATCATCGCGATGTTCGGCCTGTTCCTCTTCCTGACCTACTACCTGCAGATCGTGAAGGGCTACACGCCGGTGAAGACCGGCTTCGCCTTCCTGCCGATGATCGCGGGCATGATCACGGGCTCCACCCAGATCGGCACGCGTCTGATGACGCGGGTCGCGCCCCGGCTGCTGATGGGCCCCGGCTTCCTGGTCGCCGCCCTCGGCATGCTGTTCCTCACCCAGCTGGAGGTCGACACCTCCTACGCCGCCGTGCTGCTGCCCGGCATGCTCCTGCTCGGTCTCGGCATGGGTACGGCGTTCATGCCGGCCATGTCCCTGGCCACCATGGGCGTGGAGCCGCGGGACGCGGGTGTCGCCTCCGCGATGGTCAACACCTCGCAGCAGGTGGGCGGTGCGATCGGTACGGCGCTGCTGAACACGATCGCCGCCTCGGCCACCACGTCGTACATCGCCGACCACATCGGGGGCGCGTCCTCCCGCTCCCAGCAGCAGCTGGTCCAGCTGCAGGGTCAGGTGCAGGGCTACACCAGCGCGATCTGGTTCGCCGTCGGCATCCTGGTCGTGGCGTCCGCGATCGCCCTGACCTTCGTCAACGCCGGGCGGCCGGGCAGCGGCAACGCCGTCGCCGGTTCCGGCGCGGGCGACGGGGCCGAGGACGAGCTGCGGGTGCCGGTCGTCGCCCACTGACGCCGCACCCGGTACCCGCTCGGGCCCCTGTTCCACCCGTGCGTACGGGGAGGGGACGCCCCGTACGCACGGTTCCCCCGGACCTGCCCCGGCCGCGCGCTCAGCGCAGCCAGGGCAGGTCCGCACCCGCTTCGCTCGGCTGAAGTCCCTCGGCGACGATCCGCATGATCTCGCCGAGGGACTTCTGCTGTTCCGGGGTGAGCCGGTCGAAGACCGCCTGGCGTACGGCGTTCACATGGCCCGGAGCGGTCCGGCGCAGCACCTCGTACCCCTCGTCCGTGAGGATGGCGAACTGGCCGCGCTTGTCGGAGGGGCAGTCCTCGCGGCGGACCCAGCCGTTCTTCTCCAGGCGGGCCACCGCGTGCGAGAGCCGGGAACGGGTGATCTTCGCGTACTTGGCCAGCTCCGTCATCCGCAGCCGCCGGCGCGGTGACTCGGCCAGCTTCACCAGCAGGCCGTAGTAGACGTGCGGCATGCCCGCGTCGCGCTGGAGCTGCCGGTCGAGGTGGTCCTCGAGGAGGGTGGCGGCCTCGATGTAGGAGCGCCAGACGAGCTGCTCCTCGGCGGTGAGCCAACGGGGTTCGTCGTTCATGGGTCCCACTGTACGAAACGACTCCTTGAATGTTAAACAAACTGCGCGTAGATTGGTGGCACGTAAAGATTGAGAGTTCAAGCATTGGAGTAGTGGCCATGACCGCCGCCCCGGAGCGCATGCCCGCCCTCTACCTCAGCCACGGCGCCCCGCCGCTGGCCGACGACCCCGTCTGGCCCGGCGAACTGGCCGCGTGGGCCGCGGAGCTGCCGCGCCCGAAGGCGATCCTCGTCGTCTCCGCCCACTGGGAGGAGGCCCCGCTCGCCCTCGGCGCCACCCGGACCGTCCCCCTCGTCTACGACTTCTGGGGCTTCCCGGAGCACTACTACCGGGTGCGCTACGGAGCGCCCGGCGCCCCCGCGCTCGCCGAGTCCGTACGCAAGCTGCTGCGCGCCCCCGGCACGCCCGTCCAGGACGTCCCCGACCGCGGCCTCGACCACGGCGCCTACGTCCCGCTGGTCGAGATGTACCCGGGCGCCGACATCCCGGTCCTCCAGGTCTCCATGCCGACCCTCGACCCGGCGCGGCTCATGGAGATCGGCCGCAGGCTCGCGCCGCTGCGCGACGAGGGCGTGCTGATCATCGGCTCCGGGTTCTTCACCCACAACCTCGCCGCACTGCGCCAGGGCGGCATCCCCTCGTGGTCCGCGGAGTTCGACGACTGGGGGCGGCACGCGCTGGAGGGCGGGGACGTGGACGGGCTGCTCGACTTCGCCCACAAGTCCCCGGCGGGACGGCTCGCGCACCCGCGCACCGAGCACTTCGCCCCCCTGTTCGTGACCATGGGCGCGGCGGACGCGGCCGGCGAGCTGGACTCGCGGCGGTCGGTGATCGACGGGTTCTGGATGGGACTGGCCAAGCGGTCGGTGCAGTTCGGCTGAGCGCGGGCGGGGGGCGTCCCGGTGGCGGCCGGTGGGCTACGGCCGGCCGCCGGTGGGCTGCAGCGGCTTCTCGTACCAGGCCACGTCCCAGTACCGCCCGAACTTGCGGCCCACCTCGCGGAAGGTGCCCACGTGCCGGAAGCCGAAGCGCGCGTGCAGCCGGGCGGACGCCTCGTTGGGCTGGGCGACGGCCGCGTAGGCGCGGTGGAGGTCCTCGCCGGCCAGGGCGTCGAAGAGGGACGTGTAGAGGAGCGAGCCGATGCCGCGGCCGCCGGCCCCCGGAGCGACGTAGACGGTGGTCTCCACGGAGGTCGCGTAGGCGGGCTTCGCGCGATAAGGGCTGGATGTGGCGTACCCCAGAATCTCCTGTGAGTCCGCGTCCGTGGCAACCCTCAGCCGGTGCGGACCGTCTTCAGGGTGGGAGAGCAGCCAAGGGCGGCGCTCTTCCGGGGTGAACGGTTCGGTGTCGAACGTGATGGGCGTCTCACACACGTAGTGGTTGTAGAGAGCGGTGAGGGCCTTGAGATCGTCCTCGCCTCCCGGTCTGACCTGGACCTCCGCAGTTCCCGACGGCATCGCCCCTCCTCATGTGGCGGCACAGGGTACTGCATGATCAGAAAAATTGAGGGGCGGGTTGGGAATTCTGTCCGGATTCCAGTCGTTGTTTCCATCGGATGCAGGGCACCCGAGGAGAGTCCCGAGAGGGGCTGGGGACACGGAGACAACCCCGTAAGGCGCCCGAGCGTCCACCGGACCACCCGCTGAACCACCATCGCAAGGGAGCACGCATGGCAACCCGTGCCGTCGCCCGTCGTAAGTCCGCCGCCGGCGAGACCTCCGGCTCGGCAACCAGCGTCCGCGCGAACGGCGGCGAGCTCGCCGACCGCGATCTGGTCGGCATGTACCTCGACGAGATCGCCCGGACACCGCTGCTCGACGCCGCCAAGGAGGTCGAGCTGTCCCAGACCATCGAGGCGGGTGTGTTCGCGCGGCAGGTCCTCGAAGGGTACGAGGAGACCGGGGCGGACGCCACCCGTGAGGAACTCCAGGCTCTGATCGACGAGGGCGAGCGGGCGAAGGACGTCTTCATCCGCTCCAACCTCCGCCTGGTCGTCGCGGTCGCCCGCCGCTACCCGCGCAGCGGTCTGCCGCTCCTCGACCTGATCCAGGAGGGCAACGCCGGCCTGGTCCGCGCGGTCGAGAAGTTCGACTACCGCAAGGGCTTCAAGTTCTCGACGTACGCGACCTGGTGGATCCGTCAGGCCATCACCCGCTCCATCGCCGACCAGTCGCGCACCATCCGGCTGCCCGTCCACCTGGTGGAGGAGCTGGGCCGGATCCGTCGTGTGCAGCGCGAGTTCAACCGGGAGCACGGCCGCGAGCCGGAGCCCGCCGAGATCGCAGCCGAGCTGGGCTCGACGCCGGAGCGCGTCACCGACGTGCTCGACTGGGCCCGCGACCCGGTCTCGCTGAACATGTCGGTGGACGACGAGGGCGAGACCCAGTTCGGCGACCTGCTGGAGGACACCTCGGCCGTGTCGCCCGAGCAGTCGGTGCTGACCCTGCTGCGCAGCGAGGAGCTGGACGACCTCATCGGCCGCCTCGACCCGCGCACGGCCTCCATCATCAAGATGCGGTACGGCATCGACGACGGCCGCGAGCGCACGCTGACCGAGGTCGGCAAGGAGCACGGCCTCACCCGTGAGCGCATCCGCCAGATCGAGAAGCACGCGCTGCTGGAGCTGAAGAAGCTGGCCCGCGACACCGGCTTCGAGGCTGCGGCGTAACGCGGCCGGGACGACGGCCGGGTGTGCGGCCCGGCCGCCGCGTGACGCGGGGGCGTGACGTGGCGGATGGGGCGTACGCCGGTGGTCGCACCCCGCGCGAACATGGCTGTACAACGCTGCTTCAACTCGCGGCGGCCGGGAACAAGACGTTCGGGGCCCCTCGGTCAGAAGCCGGGCAACGGCCCCGCACCCCCGCACCCGCGCCACCACCGCAGCGCACTGGACCACGTCCCGACGCACTCCCCCCGGCGCCGGGACTTCCCGAGCCGGGCTGCGGCGCCCCTCCCCCCGGGGTGCCGCAGCCCGGCTCCACTCCTTCTCCTGCGAGCACCAGGCCGGCCGCGAGCCGGGGCAGAGCGGAAGGCGGGCCACCCCGAACCTGAACCCCGGGGTGGCCCGCCGGATGGCAGATTCTGCCACAGCGGCATAGCCTGCCGAAGTGAGCAGCACGGTTCCAGCAACCCCCGCCCCCGGGCCGGGGTCGGTCCCGCCGGTCCCATCGATCGGATCGGTCGGGCCGGTCGGATCGGTCTCCCTGACCGAGCGGCGCAAGGCCGAGACCCGGATGGAGATCGCCCGCGCGGCGGCCCGCCTCTTCGCCGGCCAGGGCCTGCGGGCCACCCGGGCCGAGGACATCGCCAAGGCGGCGGGTGTCGCCCCGCGCACCTTCTACCGCTACTTCGCCGCCAAAGAGGAGGCGGTCGCCCCGCTCTATGCCCTGGGCGCCGAGCGCTGGGTACGGGCGGTGCGCGAGGCCCCGGCCGAACTGTCCCCGTCCGCGGCCCTGGAACACGCCGCGCGGCACACGCTGACCCCCGGCGCCGGTGTGTCGGCGCCCTCCTGGGAGTGGGCCCGCGCCCTCGTCCGCCTGGCCGAGGGCAGTCCGGCACTGCGCAAGGTGTGGGCGGAGGTCTGCCACTCCACGGAGCGGGGGCTGGTGGAGGCGCTGGCCGCGCGGATGTCCGGCGGCGACGACAACGTTGCCGCACGGCTGGCCGCCTCCCCCCGGCTGCACTTCGCGGCCGCGGTGGCGGGCGCGGCCGTCCGCGTCGCGACGGAGCACTGGGCGTCGTCGTCCTCCCAGGAGACACGCAGCCCCCTGGACCAGGCACTGCTCAACCTGGAGGTGCTGCGGGGGTTCGCGTGGGGGGACGGCGCCTCCGGACAGGGGTGAGAGGCCGGGGCGTGCCCCGCCCCCGGTCAGTCGGTGCCCGCCGCCCGGCCCAGTCGGGCGCCCAGCTCCCGTACGCAGTCCACCAGTTCCGCCGGTTCGCGGACGCGGAACTCCAGGCCGGTCGTCGCCAGGCGGGCCGCGATCCACTCCACCGAGCCGGACACCGTGGCCCGCACCACGCACGCCGAGTCGCCGTCCACCGCCTCCGGCGTTCCCAGCCAGTGGGGCAGCAGCGGGGCGACGGTATCGGCCGGTGCGTGGAAGACGACCACGATCTCGTAGGAGTCGTTCCGGCGCTGCATCGAGTGCCGTAGGTATTCGGCCGCGTCCCCGGTCGGCAGCTCCCGCGGAGCGAACCGCGCCCCCGTGGCGAAGGGCTCGCTCACCCGGTCGACCCGGAAGGTCCGCCAGTCGTCCCGGTCGAGGTCGTAGGCGACCAGGTACCAGCGCCGCCCCGTCGACACCAGCCGGTACGGCTCCGTCACGCGGCGCGTCTCGCTGCCGTCCGCCGCGCGGTAGGCGAACCGCAGCCGCTCGTGCCCGGCCACCGTCGAGGCCATCACGGTCAGCGTCTCGGGCGCGATGCTCGGCCCGTCCCCGCTGGTCAGCGGCGTGGTCGCGGACTGGAGCGTGGTGACCCGGTGCCGCAGCCGGGACGGCAGCACCTGCTCCAGCTTGGCGAGGGCCCGCACCGACGCCTCGTCCAGGCCCGCGACCGCGTGGCCCGCGCCGGCCCGCAGCCCGACCGCGATGGCCACCGCCTCCTCGTCGTCGAGGACGAGCGGCGGCATCGCCTTGCCCGCCACCAGCCGGTAGCCACCGTCGGCACCCATCGTCGCCTGGACCGGATAGCCCAGTTCGCGCAGGCGGTCGATGTCCCGCCGGACCGTGCGCCGGGAGACCCCGAGCCGGTCGGCCAGCTCGCCGCCGGGCCATTCGCGGGGCGTCTGCAGGAGCGAGAGGAGCGTCAGCAGCCGGGCTGGAGTGTCCGTCGTCATGTGTCCGAGGATGCCGCAGATCTAGGACACGATCCGACCTACTGGCCCCCTAGGTTCCTTCCATGACCTCCAAGCAGACCCCCGACCCGGCTCCCGACCCGGCTCCCGACCCGGCTCCCGTCCCGCCCGCCGTGCCCGCCGCGGGCGATCGGCGTCGCTGGTTCGCCCTCGCGATCGTGATGACCGCGGCGTTCATGGACCTGGTGGACGTCACCATCGTCAACATCGCCATCCCCTCCATCCAGAGGGACGAGGGCGCCTCCTTCAGCCAGATCCAGTGGATCACCGCCGGTTACGCCCTCGCCTTCGCGGCCGGTCTGATCACCGGCGGACGGCTCGGCGACATCCACGGCCGCAAGCGGGTCTTCCTCGTCGGCATCGGCGGCTTCACCCTGGCCTCGGCGCTGTGCGGCCTCGCCGCCAACCCGGAGATGCTGGTCGCCTCCCGCATCCTCCAGGGCGGCATGGCGGCGCTGATGGTGCCGCAGGTGCTGTCGATCGTGCACGCCACCTTCCCGGCGCACGAACGCGGCAAGGTCTTCGGGCTGTTCGGCGCGATCGTCGGACTCGGGGCCGTCTCCGGTCCGCTGCTGGGCGCCCTGCTCACCGAGTGGAACCTCTTCGGGCTCGAATGGCGGCCCATCTTCCTCATCAACCTGCCGGTCGGCATCGCGGGCCTCGTCCTCGGCAGCCGCTTCATCACGGAGTCGAAGGCGCCGCGCGCCCTGCGGCTCGACCTGGTCGGGGTCGCGCTGGTCACCCTCGGACTGCTGATGCTGATCTACCCGCTCACCCGGGGCGAGGAGCTGGGCTGGCCGCTGTGGGGGTACCTCTCCATGGCCGGGTCGGTCGTGGTCCTCGCGGTCCTGGTCGCCTACGAGCGGCGCAAGAGCGCCCGGGACGGCTCACCGCTGGTGGAGCTGTCGCTGTTCAAGGTGAAGAGCTTCGCGGCCGGGATCGCCGTGCAGACCGTCTTCGGCGTCGCGCTCGGCATCTTCTTCCTGGTGTGGACGCTGTACCTGCAGTACGGGCTCGGCTGGAGCCCGCTGCGGGCCGGCCTGACCGGCGTACCGTTCTCCATCGCCGTGTCCACGGCCGCCGGGATCTCGGTGCAGAAGCTGGTCCCGCGCTTCGGGCGCAAGGTGCTCCAGGCGGGCGCGCTGGTGATGGCGGCCGGAGTGCTCCTCTACGTGTGGGAGTCCGGGCGCTACGGGCTCGCCATCACGTCCTGGCAGATGGCCCTGCCGCTGGTCGTGATGGGGCTCGGCATGGGCCTGATCGTCGCGCCGCTGACCGACGCGGTGCTGTCCCAGGTGCCGCGCGAGCACGCCGGGGCGGCGTCGGGGCTCATCAACACCGTGCAGCAGATGGGCAACGCGCTCGGACTCGGACTGGTGTCGGTGGTCTTCTTCGGCACGATGAGCGACCACCTCACCCCCGCCCGCATCGGCCCGGCCTACGTGGACGCCTTCCAGAACGCGCTGGGGTGGGTGGCCGCGGTGCTGGCCGGCATCTTCCTGCTGATGTTCGCGCTGCCCAGGCGCCCGGCCCAGCACGTGGAAGGGGGCGGGGCGGAGGACCCGGCGCAGGAGAAGGAGCCCGCGCTGGTCTGAGACCGCGGCGGACGAGTCGGCGAAGGGGCGGGTCCGGCAGCACGAAGGTGCCGGACCCGCCCCTTCGGCACGCCGTCCCACCGTCACGCCGATCAGGCGCCCGACCCACACATGCCCGTTCATGTCTGTTTGAGTCCGAACGCTTCTGCTTGCTGTTTACATTCCGGAAAACCGGGCGTAGCCTCCGAGAGAAACCACAGGTTCGGGCACAGGTCGGAGGTGAACGGTCATGTACGCACCGGAGCGGCAGCAGGAGATCCTCCGGCTCGCCCGGGACGGCGGCCGGGTGGACGTGGTGTCGCTGGCCGAGGAGTTCCAGGTGACGGCGGAGACCATCCGCCGCGACCTCAAGGCGCTCGACCGCGCCGGTCTGCTCCGCCGGGTGCACGGCGGCGCGATCCCGGCCGGGCGGCTCGACTTCGAACCGGACCTCGCCGAGCGCGAGTCCACGGCCGCCGACGAGAAGGACCGCATCGCCAGGGCGGCCCTCGCGGAACTGCCGGCCGAGGGCACGATGATCCTCGACGCCGGTTCCACGGTGGCCCGCATGGCCGCGGCGATCCCGCCGGAGGCCTCGCTGACCGTGGTCACCCACAGCCTGCCCATCGCCGCCCGGCTCGCCGACCACCCCGGCATCCAGCTCCACCTGGTCGGAGGGCGCGTGCGGCACCGTACGCGGGCCGCCGTGGACGCCTGGGCGCTGCGCGCGTACGGCGAGATCCGCGCCGACGTGGCCGTGGTGGCGGCCAACGGCTTCTCCGTGGAGCACGGCCTGACCACCCCCGACCTCGCCGAGGCCGCCGTCAAGCGGGCCGCCCTGACCGCCGCCCGGCGCGTGGTGCTGCTCGCCGACTCCTCCAAGTACGCCCAGGAGCACTTCGCCCGCTTCGGCGCCCTGAGCGACGTGGACCTGCTGATCACCGACAACGGACTGACCCCCGAGGACGCGGGCGGCATCGAGCGCGCCGGCACGGAAGTAGTACGCGCATGATCCTGACCGTCACCCCCAACCCGTCGCTGGACCGCACCTACGAGGTGCCCTCCCTCGACCGCGGCGAGGTCGTCCGCGCCACCGGCGAGCGGGTCGACCCCGGCGGCAAGGGCGTGAACGTCTCGCGCGCGGTGACCGCCGCCGGGCAGCGCACCGTGGCGGTGCTGCCGCTGGGCGGGGCCCCGGGCGCACTCGTCGCCGACCTGCTCGACGCGCAGGGCATCGAGGTGGCGCCGGTGCCGATCACCGGGCCCACCCGTTCCAACATCGCGCTCGCCGAGGCCGACGGCGTCCTGACCAAGATCAACGCACCGGGCCCCGAACTCACCCCGGCCGAACGGGAACTGCTCCTGGAGACCGTACGGCGCCAGTCGCCCGGTGCGGACTGGATCGCCTGCTGCGGCAGCCTGCCCCGCGGACTCGCCCCCTCCTGGTACGCCGACCTGGTCGCCCGGGCGCACGCCGCCGGGGTCCGCATCGCCCTGGACACCTCCGGACCGGCCCTCCTGCGGGCCCTGCGCGAGCGGCCCGACGTGGTCAAGCCGAACGCCGAGGAGCTGGCCGAGGCCGTCGGGCGTCCGCTGGCCACGGTCGGCGACGCGGTGAAGGCCGCCGAGGAACTGCGGGAGCTGGGCGCCCGTTCCGTGCTCGCCAGCCTCGGCGCCGACGGGCAGCTGCTCGTGGACGACGCGGGTACCTGGTTCGGCACCGCCCGCGTGGACGCCGTCCGCAGCAACGTCGGCGCCGGTGACTCCTCCCTCGCCGGTTTCCTCGTCGCCGGGGGCACCGGCCCCGGCGCCCTCGCCTCCGCCGTCGCGCACGGCGCCGCCGCCGTCCAGCTGCCCGGCAGCGTGATGCCGACGCCGCACGACCTGGACCCGGCCGCCGTGACGGTCACCTCCGAGGTGCCTGTCAACCGCGCACTGAAGGAGCCGGCGTCATGAACCCCGCTCCCTCCCGCGGCCCGTCCCACGGCTCCCTCCCCAGGGCCGTCCCCGACCCCCACCGCTGTGCCCCCGTCCCCCTCCCCGCCCCCGCCCCTCACCCCACGTTCCGGGCGATACGCGAGCTAAGGAGCCCGCGATGAGCGACATGATCACCGCGGACCTGGTCGACCTCGACCTGTCCGCCGACACCAAGGAAGCGGCGGCACGCGCCCTCGCCGAGCGGATGGTGGCCCTGGGCCGGGTGACCGACCTGGAGGGCTTCCTCGCCGACGTGGCCGCCCGTGAGGCGCAGATGCCGACCGGCCTCGACGGCGGCATCGGCATCCCGCACTGCCGCAGCGAGCACGTCACCGAGCCGACGCTCGCCTTCGGTCGCAGCGCGGCCGGCGTCGACTTCGGGGCGGCGGACGGACCGGCCGACCTGATCTTCCTGATCGCCGCTCCGGCGGGCGCCGACGACGCCCACCTGACGATCCTCTCCTCGCTGGCCCGGCAGTTGATGAACGCCGAGTTCACCGACGCGCTGCGCTCGGCGGGTGACGCGGCGGCCGCCGCCGCGCTGATCCGCGGGGAGGAACCGGCACCGGCCGAGGACGCCGGCACCCCCGAGGAGCCCGCGGCCGACGCGGACACCCCGGACACCGGGGCGGTCCCGGCGGCGGCCTCCGCCGGGACCGCCCCGGGCAGCACCGGCCGGGATCCCGGCGGGCCCGACCGCCCGTTCCGGATCGTCGCCGTCACCTCCTGTCCCACCGGCATCGCGCACACCTACATGGCGGCCGAGTCGCTGGAGAACGCGGGGCGCGAGGAGGGCGTCGAGGTCGTCGTCGAGACCCAGGGCTCGGCCGGGTTCACCCGGCTCGACCCGGCGGTGATCGCGGCGGCGGACGGCGTCATCCTCGCCCACGACGTGGCCGTGCGCGAGAAGGACCGCTTCGCCGGGAAGCCCACCGTCGACACCGGCGTCAAGGCCGCCATCAACCGGCCCGGCGAGCTGATCGGCGAGGTCCGCGACAAGGCGGCCCGCGGCGAGGTCACGGCGGCAGCCGTCGGCGGCCGGGGCGGTGACGGCGGCGCGACGCCCGTCGAGCGCGGCGGCGAGTCCGGCGAGGGCTACGGAACCAAGCTCCGCAAGTGGCTGATGTCCGGCGTCAGTTACATGGTCCCGTTCGTCGCCGCGGGCGGTCTGCTGATCGCCCTGGGCTTCGCGATCGGCGGCTATGAGATCAACAAGGCGCCCTCCGTGATGGACCACTTCGTGTGGACCCAGGCGGACAGCTGGGCCGCGCTGCTGTTCCAGATCGGCGGCGTGGCCTTCGCCTTCCTCGTCCCGGTGCTGGCCGGCTACATCGCCTACGGCATGGCCGACCGGCCGGGCCTGGTCCCCGGCTTCGTCGGCGGCTCGATCGCGCTGACCATCAACGCCGGGTTCCTCGGCGGTCTCGCGGCCGGTCTGATCTCCGGCGCGGTGGTGCTGGCGATCCAGCGGGTACCGATACCGAAGGCGCTGCGCGGCATCATGCCGGTGGTGGTGATCCCGCTCGTCTCGGCGGCGGTCGTCGGGTTCCTGATGTTCGTCGTGATCGGCAAGCCCATCGCGTCCGCCCAGTCCGGGATGACCGACTGGCTCAACGGACTGTCCGGCGCCAACGCGGTCCTGCTCGGCGCGCTGCTCGGCCTGATGATGTGCTTCGACCTCGGCGGCCCGGTCAACAAGGTCGCCTACACCTTCGCCACCGCGGGCATCGCGGTCGCCAGCCCCAGCGACTCCGCGATGAAGATCATGGCGGCGGTGATGGCGGCCGGCATGGTCCCGCCGCTGGCGATGGCCCTGGCCACCACGGTGCGCGGCCGGCTCTTCAACGCCGCCGAGCGCGAGAACGGCAAGGCCGCCTGGGTCCTGGGCGCCTCCTTCATCTCCGAGGGCGCCATCCCGTTCGCCGCGGCCGACCCGCTGCGCGTCATCCCGTCCTCGATGGTGGGCGGCGCGGTCACCGGCGCTCTGTCGATGGCCTTCGGCGCGACGCTGCGCGCCCCGCACGGCGGCATCTTCGTGGTCCCGCTGATCGGCAACCCGCTGCTCTACCTGGTCGCCATCGCGGCCGGGGTCTGCGTCACCACGGCCCTGGTGATCGTCCTCAAGGGGCTGCGCAAGCCGGTGACGGGCACCTCGGCCCAGGGACCCGGCGGGGGCGCGGGCCCGTCGGCCCCGACGCCGGGGGCCGAACAGCCGGTGGCCGCGTAACGGGCCGGACGGGAGCGGGGCGCGCTACGGGAAGCAGGGCGCGCTACGGGGAGACCTGCGCCGCGCGCCGCTCCATCGCCCGGCGGGCCGTGTCCTCGCTGGCGTACACCTCGCACATGTGGCGCCCGTCCGGTGTGGCCGTGTGCTCCACCTCCCACAGGGAGACCTCCGCGCCGTCGCGCAGCAGGAACGCGTGCTCATAGAGCGAGAAGCCGATCCGGGCGCGGCCCGTGCGGCCGGGACCGCCGAAGGCCTGGGAGATCTGGTGCCCGCACGCCGTCGACAGCCGGTCGGCGAGGTCGGCGTCGGGCCGGTCCGCGTTCTCCGCGCGGCGCAGCAGCCGGCGGGCGTGGTCCGCGGAGGCGTCGGGGACGTAGGCGTGGCGCGGGGTGGGCACGGGCGAAAGCTGCACCTGCACCGGCAGCTCGAAATCGGGGGTGTCGGGCGGCAGGGCCAGCCGGGAGCCGGCGGCGCGCAGCTCCTCCTCGTCCACGTAGACCTCGTGCTGCGGCTCGCTGCCCGGGGCGGTGTTGTGGACCAGCTCCCACAGTGTGAGCGCCGAACCGTCGGCGAGCAGCCAGGTGTGCCGGTACGTCTCGCGGTGCAGCCCCGCGCTGTGGTGCGCGGAGTGCAGCGAACCGTCGTGCGCCAGCGCGCAGTCCAGTCGCCGCAGGGTCTCGTCGGGCAGCTCGAATGAGTTCAGGGCACGTCCGAGCAGCCGCATGAGGTGCTCCTCCGGAGACTCGGGCGACTCGGGTGGTTCGTACGCTGCCGCCTCGTACGGAACGCTCAAGGTTTCTCCCGGCGTTGCTGCATGTCACCTTGTGGGTGCATACCGTAGCCCCTCGGTCGGACATCATGTCCGGGAACCGAGAAAACGTACGCACGAAAAACGCGGGGGCCGCGCGAAAAGTTTCCGCGCGGCCCGACGAACCGTCAAAATTGCCTGCTCACAGGCCGATCAACCGGCGCTTTGGGCGGTCCACTCGCTCCAGGGCATGTTCCAGCCGTTGAGGCCGTTGTCCGGCGCGACCGTGTCGTCCGGGGAGTTCTTGACGATGACGACGTCCCCGATGAGCGAGTTGTCGTAGAACCACTTGCCCGGGGTGTCGCCCTGCGCGCCCTGGGCGTCCGCCAGTCCGACGCAGCCGTGGCTGGTGCCCTGGGCGCCGAAGGGCGGATTGCCGCGGTTGTACCAGTAGTTGCCGTGGATGAAGGTGCCGGACTGGCTCAGCCGCATCGCGTGGGGCACGTCCGGGATGTCGTACTCGCCGCCGAACCCGACCGTCGACCCGTTCATCCGGGTCTGCTCGGACTTCTCCGAGATCACCATCTGCCCGTTGTACGTCGGGTTCGAGGCGCTGCCCGCCGAGATCGGGACCGACTTGAGGGTCTTGCCGTCGCGCACCACCGTCATGGTCTGCGTGTTCACGTCCACCGTGGAGACCTGCGAGCGTCCCACGGTGAAGGTGACGGTCTTCTTCTGCACGCCGTAGATGCCGTTCGCGCCCTGCACCCCGTCCAGGTCGATCTTCATCGTGACCTTGGAACCGGCCTTCCAGTACTCCTGGGGCCGGAAGTCGAGCCGCTGCCCGCCGAACCAGTGCCCGACCACCTCCTGCCCGCTGCTGGAGGTGACCGTGATGTGCGACTGCACGCTCTTCCTGTCGCTGATCGCCTTGTCGAAGGTGAACGACACCGGCATGCCCACCCCGACCGTGCTGCCGCCGTCCGGGGTGTACGTGCCGACGAAGCTGTTGTCCGAGGAGACGGTCGTGAAGACCGAGTCGGCGGCGGCCGTGCGGCCGTTGTCGTCCTTCGCCTGCGCCGTGATCCGGTACTTCGTGCCCCGCTCCAGCTGCTCCTTCGGCTTCCAGTTGCCGCCGTCGCCGGACACCGCGCCCGGCACGGTGGCACCCGTCTCCGCGACGGTCATCTTCACCTCGGTCAGCTTGCCGTCGCTGACCTTCACACCGGTCGAGTTGATCGAGGCGCCGGTCGACCCGTCCTTGGCCGAGATCACGAGCTTCGCGACCGAGGTGTCGGCGGACCCGGCGCCGCCCTTGCCGTCGTTCTTGTCGTCGGCGCTGGCGCTTCCGCCGCAGGCGGTGAGGGTGAGGGCGCCGACCACCAGGGCGGCACAGGCCCCCAGTACGCGCCGCGTGGCTATGTCCGGCGTTGTCACGGGCTGCTCCAGGTTCGGATGTGGTGCGGGTGTTCGTTTCAGCCGTGTAGAGGTGTCCGGCGGCCCGTGGGGTTCCCACCGGCCGCCCGGAACGCCGACACGTGACAAAACCCGGACAATCGCAACGCGGCCGAGTCAACTGCCCCTGAACGCACCTCCGTAGGCCGCCGCGAGCGCCGCTCCTCACCCCTCTCGTCGCACCTCGCCGTACAGCTCCCCGTACGACGGCCAGGCCCCGCCCGGACCGTCCACCGGGTCGGCGGCCCGCACCGCGCGCACGATCGCCCGCGTCACCACGTCCGCGCCCGCCGCCAGCACCTCGTTCAGCGCGAGCGGCTGCCCGGCGTCGAGCGGACGCGCCCCGGTCGCCAGGGCGAACACCGTGTCCCCGTCGCTGAGCAGATGCACGGGCCGTACGGCACGCGCGATGCCGTCGTGCGCGGTGCCGGCCAGCTTCTGCGCCTGCGCCTTGGACAGGCCGGCGTCGGTGGCGACCACGGCGAGCGTGGTGTTCAGCGGCGGCGGCGCGTTCCTCGCCGCCACCTCGGCCAGCCGACGCCCCGCGGCCCCGTGGACCTCCGGCGCCGGATACTTGACCGGCCCGCCCCGGAACAACTCCCCGTACAGCACCCCCGTCTCCGGGTCCGTCACCGACCCCGCCGCGTTGGCCACCACCAGCGCCGCCACCGTGACCCCCGAGTCCAGCACGGTGCTCGCGGTGCCCACACCGCCCTTCAGCGTGCCGACCACGGCGCCCGTGCCCGCCCCGACACACCCCTCGGCCACTGCCGCGCCCGGCGTGCTCGCGTGCGCCGCCTCCGCCGCCGCGTAGCCGGTGGCCGCGTCCGGCCTGGCCCGGAAGTCGCCCCCGCGCCCCAGGTCGAAGACACAGGCCGCGGGCACCACCGGCACCACGTGCGCCGGGTCAGGACCGACCCGCACCCCGCGCCCCCGCTCCTCCAGCCAGGCCATCACGCCCGAGGCCGCGTCCAGCCCGTAGGCGCTGCCGCCGGTCAGCACCACCGCCTGGACCTTCTGCACGAGGTTGCGCGGATCGAGGGCGTCGGTCTCCTTGGTGCCGGGGCCGCCGCCGCGCACATCCACACCGGCGACCGCCCCGCCCTCCGGCGCGAGTACCACCGTCGTCCCCGTGAGCCACCCGTCCCCGGCACGCGTCGCATGCCCCACCAGCAGACCGGCGACGTCCGTCAATGCGTCAACTGTCATACCGCCAGTCTCGTCCAGCCACCGTTGAGAGGAAGGGAACCGGCGACGGGGCGGGAACCGACGGCGGCGCGGGAGCCGGCGGGGCCCGGCAGCGCCTCAGGCGGCCGGAGCCGTCGTGCGCCGCTCCCTCTCGGTACGCCGTGCGGTCAGCGCCACCCCGGCCGCCACGGTCAGGGCCAGGACGACCCCCGCCACGAGCACCGCCTCGGCACCGAGGAAGGTGCAGCCGAGCACCAGGACCGCGGCCGTCGGCAGCACGAGCTGCTCGGCGACGCCCACCTTGAAGTGCCGCGCGTGCAACGCCCACACCGTGATCAGGAACACCGCCGTCGGCAGGGTCACCGCGGCCGACGCCGCCGGTGTGGAGAGGTGCGCCTTGCCCACGGCCTGCTCCACCGCCACCTCCAGCCCCGCCCCGATCGCCGCCGCCGAGGCGAAGACCAGGTAGTGGCCGTAACCCCACAGGAAGGACTGTCTGCTGGACCTCAGATAACTGTGGACGGGCACCACGAAGTAGATCCACCAGGCCGCGAAGACGATCAGCAGTCCGCCGGCCGCGATCGGGAGCACCTCGCCCAGCGCGTCGTTCTCCTCGATGCCCGACTTCACCGCGACCGTGGCCGCGGCGATGGTCTCGCCGAGCACGATGATCGTGAGCAGCCCGTACCGCTCGGAGATGTGGTGCGGATGCCAGGACGACGAGTGCTTGCGCTCGGCGAACGCCGGCACGCACAGCTCCAGCACCACCATCACCAGGAACAGCCAGCCGCGGCCGCCCTCCGGCAGGAACAGCAGCCCCAGCCAGCCGATCTGGCAGAGCAGCACGCCGACCGAGTATCTCCGGGCCATGGTGCTCTCCGGCGGTGCCGCGAACCGGCCCGCCCTGAGCCACTGCGTCGCCAGGGCGACCCGCATGATCACGTAGCCGATGACGACGGCCACCCAGTCGTGGTCCTCGAAGGCCCGGGAGACCCCGGCCGCCAGGACCAGCACACCGGCGATCTGGAGCAGCGTGACGACCCGGTAGAGGACGTCGTCGTTGTCGTAGGCCGAGGCGAACCAGGTGAAGTTCATCCACGCCCACCAGATGGCGAAGAAGACCATCGCGTAGTTGAGGACGCCCTCGCCGGCATGCCCCTCGGCGACGGAGTGCACCAGCTGGACGCCCGCCTGGGCGATGGCGACGACGAAGCAGAGGTCGAAGAAGAGCTCCAGCGGCGTGGCGACGCGGTGCGGTTCGTGCCGGTGGCGGGCTTTCAGCCGGCGCACCGGAGGGTGGCTGTCGGGCGGCGGCCCGGCGGGCGCGCTCGCGGAAGAGGAACTGGACATCATGGCTCCCAGCACAGCAGAGACGGTGCGGACGTGCTTGCGGACCCCCACCGCCGGGACGAGCGGGGCGGACGGGACGTCGCCCACGGGGCGAGCCGTACCCTGGGAGCATGAGTACCACCCCCGAACCCGAGCCCCGCGCGCCCAGGCCCGCACTGGTCTTCGACGACCCGCTGGACCAGCAGAGCTCGGACGACACCGACCGCGGCTGGGGCGAGCGGCCCGAGGGCGACAGCGCGGCCGACCTGAAGCGCTTCCTCGACGAGAAGCCGCCCCACCACCTGTGAACCGCGGACGCGAGCGCTACGAGCGGTCGTGTCCCGAACCGCGCTGGGCGACCAGCGCGTCGCGGATCTCCTTGAGCACCTCCAGCTCGGAGACCTCGATGACCTCCTCGGCGCTCTCCTTCGCCTTGCGGCGGGCCTCCTGCCGGGCCAGGTACTTCGACATGGGCAGCACCATCAGGAAGTAGACGACGGCCGCGGTGATCAGGAACGTGAGGGTGGCACCCAGCACGTGGCCCCACAGGATCCGCACGCCCGTCGCGCTGTCGCCGGTCCCGGTGCACGGGCCCTTCAGACAGGAACTGTAGCTGTCCAGGCTCTGCGTGCCGAACGCCCCGACCAGCGGGTTGATGACCCCCTCCACCACCGAGTTGACGATCTTGGTGAAGGCGGCGCCGATGACGACCGCCACCGCCAGGTCGATGACGTTGCCGCGCATCAGGAAGGCCTTGAAGCCCTGCCAGACGCTCGGCTCCTTCTTCTCGCTCACGGTGGGAGCACTCCTCGCTTGAACAGGTGTAGGAACCAAACGCTCCGCAACCTACGACAGCGTTGGGCCGTCCTGTCCAATCCGATCCCTCGAACGAACGACTTGACCGGCTCAGCACAGGGTCACCGCCAGCCGTTCCGTGGTAGCCGCGCCCACCAGCCGGTGGGCGGTGGCGCGCGGCACCGAGACGACGACCAGCGCCCCGCCCGCCGACGGATCCGCCACGGGCTCCGGCACCTTCGTCACCCGCACACCGCGCGCGAGCACGGAGGCGTCGCCCGCACCGCCGTCGCCGGTCGCGACGACGTCGACCCGGTCGCCCGGCCTGAGCAGCCGCACCGTGCCCGCGTCGGCGATGCGCACCGGCGCCGCCACGAGCCGGGTGCCGTGCCGCTCGCCCACGGGATCGGCCACCGGGTGTCCGCGAGCCCGTCGCGTGTCCTGCCCGCCGGTCCCCGGATGCGGGCCCGCCGCCACCAGCGCGGCGGCGGTGACCGCGAGTCCGGCGGCCAGGGCACGCCGTCGGTGCGCCACGAGCCGGTGCAGGGCACGGTGCCCGCCGCGCACCCGCACCGGCGCGAAGTGCGGCACCTCGCGGGTGGGCGGGGCGTCGGTGCCGGGCGGAAGCGGGGGAGCGACCGAGGAGGGCAGGGCGGGACGGAACACGGTGACCACCACCTGTGACGAGGGACCGGCTTGCGCTCCCACGATGAGGCTTCTCGCCGCGTCCCGCCGAAGCCCGTGGATCACCCACCGGTTGTGGACAACTCCCTCACCGGAACGGGCCGTTCCAAGTCCCGTCCCCGCCCGCGGCCCCTACGGCAGCGCGATCCCCGGATCCATCCCGCCCAGCGCCGTCCCGCACGGGCAGTCCCGCTCCCCGGTCGCCGGCAGCGCGGCCACCGCGTCGAACAGCACGCCCCGCAGCCGGTCCACGTTCGCCGCGAACACCCGCAGCACCTCCTCGTGCGAGACGCCCTCGCCGCTCTCGGCGCCCGCGTCGAGGTCGGTCACGAGGGTCAGCGAGGTGTAGCAGAGCTCCAGCTCACGGGCGAGGGCCGCCTCCGGGTGGCCGGTCATGCCCACCACCGACCAGCCCTGCGCCCGGTGCCACAGGGACTCCGCGCGGGTCCCGAAGCGGGGCCCCTCGACCACGACCAGGGTGCCGCCGTCGACGGGTTCCCAGTCCTGACCCCGGGCCGCCTTCAGCGCGGCGGCCCGCCCGGTGGGGCAGTACGGGTCGGCCAGCGACACGTGCACCACGTTGGGCACCGAGCCGTCGGGCATCGGCAGCCCGTCGAAGTAGGTCGACGGGCGGGACTTCGTGCGGTCGACGAACTGGTCCGGCACCAGCAGCGTGCCCGGCCCGTACTCGGGGCGCAGGCCGCCGACGGCGCACGGGCCGAAGACCTGGCGCGCGCCCACCGAGCGCAGCGCCCACAGATTGGCGCGGTAGTTGATCCGGTGCGGCGGCAGATGGTGGCCGCGGCCGTGCCGGGGGAGGAAGGCGACCCGCCGGCCGGCGACCTCGCCGAGGAAGAGGGAGTCGCTGGGCGGCCCGTACGGGGTGTCCACCCGGACCTCGGTGACGTCGTCGAGGAACGAGTAGAACCCGGAGCCGCCGATCACGCCGATCTCGGCCTGCACATTCTCGGCCTGCGCGTTCCGGGCCGTCACCTTGTTCGCCATGCCCGCACCCTAACCGCCCCGCACCACGCCGAGGACCCCGTCGTCGGACGACGACAGGGTCTCGTAAGGAAGGGGTCCCGTGCGGGCGGGCAGAAGCGGGTGCTACGCGGCGGTGGAGCCCGCGGAGGAGCTGCCGGAACCCGAGGAGGACGACGAGGACGACGACGAACCCGAGTCCGAGGACGACGAAGAAGCCGAGGACGAGGCCGCCTTCGAGGACGACGACGCCGGCGAGCTGCTCGACGAGCTGCCGCGGCTGTCGTTGCGGTAGAAACCGGAGCCCTTGAAGACGATGCCGACCGCCGAGAACACCTTCTTCAGGCGGCCCTGGCAGTTCGGGCATTCGGTGAGGGCGTCATCGGTGAACTTCTGCACCGCCTCGAGGCCCTCGCCGCACTCGGTGCACTGGTACTGGTACGTCGGCACTGTCTTCCTCCTGGCACTCTCACTCGATGAGTGCTAACGACGGTCTATAGTGACCTATTCCTCGGGATCAGTCCACTGCGGCGGGCGCGCGGTGACCGACACCACGTGCGACCGTGCGGCCGTGGGACCGCGGCGCCAGCCGCGAGCGCAGCGCCACCAGGACCGCCAGCGCCAGGACCGTGCCGCCCATCGGCACCAGGAATCCGGCGCCGTCCCAGAACCGGTCCTCCAGCTGTCCGGCGACGGTCACGGCCGCCGCCTGGCCCAGTGCGACGGCACCGGTCAGCCAGGTGAAGGCCTCGGTGCGGGCGCCCGCCGGGACCAGGCCCTCGACCAGGGTGTAGCCGGTGACGATGGCGGGCGCGACACACATGCCGACCAGCAGACCGAGGCCCGCAAGGACGAGCACCGAGTGCGCGGCCCACAGGCCGGACGCGGTCAGTGCGAGAGCGGCGTAGCCGACCAGGAGGCGCTGCTGCGGGGCCACCTTCCAGGCGATGGCGCCGCAGGCCAGGCCGGAGATCATGTTGCCCGCCGCGAAGACGCCGTACAGGACGCCGTTCAGACCGGGCTCGCCGATCGACTCGGTGAATGCCGCCAGCGACACCTGCATGCCGCCGAAGACGGAACCGATGCCCAGGAAGGCGACGATCAGCACCCGCACGCCGGGGACCCGCAGCGCGGAAACGTGCTCCACGCGCGCGTGGCCGCCGTCGGCGCCGCCGACCTGCGGCTGGGTGCTCTTCTGCGCGGCGAACAGCAGACCGCCCACCAGGGTGAGCGCGGCCTCCGTGACCAGGCCCGCGGCGGGGTCGACGGCGGTGCACAGGGCGGTCGCCAGCAGCGGGCCGAGGACGAAGGTCAGCTCGTCGGTGACGGACTCGAAGGCGGCCGCCGTGCTCATCAGGGGGGAGTCCTTGAGCGTCACCGCCCAGCGGGCCCGCACCATGGGCCCGACCTGCGGCACCGAGGCACCGGTGGGCACCGCCGCGAGGAACAGCGCCCACAGGGGCGCGTCCGTGAGCGCGAGGGCGGTCAGGGTCAGGCCGGACGCCGTGTGCACGAGCACGCCGGGCAGCAGGACGGCGCGCTGGCCGTAACGGTCGGCGAGCCGGCCGCTGTACGGGGCGAACACGGCCATCGAGACGCCGGTGACGGCCGCGGCGGCGCCGGCGACGCCGTAGGAGCCGGTGGTGTGCTGCACCAGCAGCACGATGGAGAGCGTGAGCATGGCGAACGGCTGGCGAGCCGCGAAGCCGGGGAGCAGGAACGTCCAGGCGCCGCGGGTGCGCAGCAGCTGCCCGTATCCCGGACGGGTGACCGTGGATGCCACGGCCCGTGCCTTTCTGCCGCCTGGTAGCGCGAGCCCCGCTTCGTGTGGTCGTCGTGCGGGAGCGCCGAGAGCTGTCCACTTGCGCGGACTGCGGTAGATGCCGGAGCCCACGGGGATGAGGGGGCGATCCGACCGCCATACGGTCGCGCCAGCTCTGCTTCAGACAGAGGTGGTTCGATCAGGTGCGGCCTTCATCGTACAGGGGACAGGACGGGTGCGGCCTGTGAAAGGGGGCACCCCTCGTACGGTCACCTGCGATTGCCGCGGGCGTCTTCCGTACCCCCGGTGCCCAGCCAGCCGGCCAGCTTGCCGCCGTGGCCGACCGCGCGCAGCCGCGCCTCGGCGGCGTCCCGGACCGGGTCCGTGGCGACCACCAGGAGTTCGTCGCCGCGGCGCAGCCCCGTGGTCGGCAGCGGTACGAAGGACGTTCCGTCGCGGACGACGAGGGTGACGGCGGCCCCGGTGGGCAGCCGCAGCTCGCTGACCTCGACGCCGTGCATCTTCGAGCCCTCGGGGATCGTCACCGACAGCAGATGGCCGCGCAGCCGCTCCAGGGGAGCGGACTCGATGCCGAGGTCGGCCGCCTCGTCGCCCTTGCCCAGGTGCAGCTGGCGGGCCAGCCACGGCAGCGTCGGCCCCTGGACCAGGGTGTAGACGACGACCAGGACGAAGACGATGTTGAAGATGCGGTGGCTGCCCGTGACGCCCTCCACCATGGGGATCGTCGCCAGGATGATGGGCACCGCGCCGCGCAGCCCGGCCCACGACATCAGCGCCTGCTCCTGCCACGGCACCCGGAACGGCACCAGGCACAGTACGACGCTCAGCGGCCGCGCGACCATGGTGAGCACCAGTCCGATGACCAGGGCGGGCAGGATGTCGTCGCCCAGCTCGTGCGGGGTGACCAGCAGGCCGAGCAGGACGAACATGCCGATCTGGGCGAGCCAGCCGAGTCCGTCGGCGAATCCCCGGGTGGCGGGCCAGTGCGGCAGCCGCGCGTTGCCCATGACCATCGAGGCGAGGTAGACGGCCAGGAAGCCGCTGCCGTGGGCCATCGCGCCGGCCGCGTAGGCGGCGATGGCGATCGACATGACGGCGATGGGGTAGAGGCCGGAGGCGGGCAGCGCCACGTGCTTCAGTCCCCACGACCCCAGCCAGCCGATCGCGAGTCCGATGGCCGCGCCGATGGCCAGCTCCAGGGCGATCTCGCCGATGAGCACGTACCAGTGCTCGATCGGGCCGGCCGTGGAGAAGGCGACCACGAGGATGACCACCGGGGCGTCGTTGAAGCCGGACTCGGCCTCCAGCGTGCCCGTTATCCGCGTGGGCAGCGGAATCCGGCGCAGCACGGAGAAGACGGCCGCGGCGTCCGTGGAGGAGACCACGGCCCCGACGATCAGCGCCTGCCGCCATTCCAGCCCGGTCAGGTAGTGCGCGCCCGCCGCGGTCACGCCGACGCTCACCGCGACCCCGCCCAGGGCCAGCGCGGAGGCGGCCGGGAGGGCCGGTTTCGCCTCCTTCCACTTCGTGCCGAGCCCGCCCTCGGCCAGGATCACCACGAGGGCCCCGTAGCCGATGACCTGGACCAGTTCGGCGTTGTCGAACTTGATGTCGCCGATGCCGTCCTGGCCCATGGCGACACCGATGGCCAGGTAGACGAGCAGGCTGGGGAGCCCGCTGCGCGAGGAGATCCGGACCGCCGCCACGGCGATGAGCAGGACGAGCGAGCAGACGAGCAGGAGCTGGTTGAGGTGGTGGACAGTCAGCGGCCGTTCCCTTCCCTGGCGCACAGCATGAAGCACAGCGCGGACGAGCGCGCCCGCTCGGCGCGCGAGGCGTACACCGGCGCACCCCCTATGGCACACGAATCCGCCGTGCTCTGCGGGCAACTACTTCGTTACCTTACCTAACTCTTGACGCTTTCTTGACGCTCGGCTTGGCAAGATCGAACGCTCGTGCGTCCCGGTACCCGACTCCGCGTCAAGGCGGCGCCGGGTCTGCGCCTACAGTTGCTCCAGCGCTCGGCGCTCAGCGCTCAGCCTCCGTACGAAGCACAGCCCGCCCCTGCCGCTCGTGTTAGGACAGCAAGGACAGCGATGCCCCCCACCACCACCGCCTCCACGGGTCACCAGTCCGGCACGTCCCGGACGTCCGGCAGGAAGAAGGGGCGCAAGGGCCGGCTGCTCGTCCTGGTGCTGGTCCTGGCCATCATCGGCGGCCTCGCCTACGGGGGGTACTGGTCGGTCAGCACCGTCCGCGCGTCCTTCCCGCAGACCAAGGGCTCGATCACGCTGGACGGCCTGTCGGGTCCGGTCGACGTCAAGCGCGACGGGTACGGCATCCCGCAGGTCTACGCCTCCACCGACGAGGACCTGTTCATGGCGCAGGGCTACGTCCAGGCGCAGGACCGGTTCTACGAGATGGACGTCCGCCGGCACATGACCGCGGGCCGCCTGTCGGAGATGTTCGGCAAGAGCCAGATCGACAACGACGAGTTCCTGCGCACCATGGGCTGGCACCGGGTGGCGAAGAAGGAGTACGACGAGAAGCTCTCGGACTCCACCAAGAAGTACCTCCAGGCGTACTCCAAGGGCGTCAACGCCTACCTGAAGGGCAAGGACGGCGCGGACATCTCCCTGGAGTACGCGGCCCTCGGGTTCACCAACGACTACAAGCCCCAGGAGTGGACCCCGGTCGACTCGGTGGCCTGGCTGAAGGCGATGGCCTGGGACCTGCGCGGCAACATGCAGGACGAGGTCGACCGCGCGCTGATGACCAGCCGCCTCGGCCCCAAGCAGATCGCCGACCTCTACCCGGCCTACCCGTACGACCGCAACAAGGCGATCGTCCAGGAGGGCCAGTACGACGACCTCACGCAGACCTTCGACGGCGGCGGCGCGTCGAGCGGCGGCGAGGGCGACGGCACCGGCACGGGCACCGGAACCGGTACGGGCACGGGTACAGGTACGGGAACCGGCTCCGGGTCCGGGTCCGGGTCCGGCAATGCTCTCCAGGGGCAACTGTCCGGGCTCCAGGACGTCCTGGACGACGTCCCCACCGCCGTCGGTGTGAACGGCAACGGCATCGGCTCCAACTCGTGGGTCGTCTCCGGCAAGCACACCATCACCGGCAAGCCGCTGCTGGCCAACGACCCGCACCTGTCGCCGTCCCTGCCCTCGGTCTGGTACCAGATGGGCCTGCACTGCCGCACCGTCTCCGACAAGTGCCGGTACGACGTGGCCGGCTACACCTTCGCGGGCATGCCCGGCGTGGTCATCGGCCACAACCAGGAGATCGCCTGGGGCCTGACCAACTCCGGCGCCGACGTCACCGACCTCTACCTGGAGAAGATCACCGGCGAGGGCTACCAGTACGACGGCAAGGTGATCCCCTTCGAGACGCGCGAGGAGACCATCAAGGTCGCCGGCGGCGATCCCAAGAAGATCGTCGTGCGCGAGACCAACAACGGACCCCTGCTCTCCGACCGCGACGACGAACTGGTGAAGACCGGCAAGAAGGCCACCGTCGACAGCTCCGCCCCCGACCGCGGCGACGGCTACGGCGTCGCCCTGCGCTGGACGGCGCTGGAGGCGGGCACCAGCATGGACGCCGTCTTCGCGATCGACCGGGCCCAGAACTGGGACGACTTCCGCGAGGCCGCCGCGCTGTTCGACGTGCCCTCGCAGAACCTGGTCTACGCCGACAGCGAGCACATCGGCTACACGCTGCCCGGCCGGATCCCGGTGCGCGCCGAGGGCCACGACGGCTCGGTCCCGGCGCCGGGCTGGAACTCCAAGTACCGCTGGACCGGCGAGTACATCGACCAGGACGAGCTGCCCTACGAGTACGACCCGGAGCGCGGCTACATCGTGACCGCCAACCAGGCCGTCGTCGACGAGGACAAGTACCCGTACACGCTCACCACGGACTGGGGCTACGGCGCCCGCAGCCAGCGCATCACCTCCCTGATCGAGCAGAAGATCAAGGACGGCGGCAAGATCTCCACCGACGACATGCGCCAGATGCAGCTGGACAACAGCAGCGAGATGGCCAAGCTGCTCGTGCCCCAGCTGCTGAAGATCGACATCGCCGACAAGGACGTCCGCGAGGCGCAGAAACTGCTGGAGGGCTGGGACTACACCCAGGACGCCGACTCGGCCGCCGCCGCCTACTTCAACGCCGTCTGGCGCAACATCCTCAAGCTCGCCTTCGGCAACAAGCTGCCCAAGGAGCTGCGGGCCGAGGGCCAGTGCCTGTGGGTCGACCCGGTCAACACCACCGGCCCGGCGGACGAGACCAACAAGGTCCGCGAGTGCGGCCAGCGCGACGCCGGCCAGGCGCAGCCGGACGGCGGCGACCGCTGGTTCGAGGTGGTCCGCACGCTGATGGAGAAGCCCAAGAGCGACTGGTGGACGACGCCCGCCTCGGGCACCCGCAAGGGCGCCGACCACAACCGCGACGACCTGTTCAAGCGCGCCATGATCGACGCCCGCTGGGAGCTGACCGCCAAGCTCGGCAAGGACATCGACACCTGGAACTGGGGCCGGCTGCACCGCCTGTTCCTGAAGAACCAGACCCTGGGCACCGAGGGCCCCGGCTTCCTGAAGTACGCCCTCAACCGCGGCCCCTGGAAGCTCAGCGGCGGCGAGGCGGCGGTCAACGCCTCCGGCTGGAACGCGGCCGGCGGCTACGGGGTGATCTGGGTGCCGTCCATGCGGATGGTGGTCAACCTCGGCGACCTCGACAAGTCCCGCTGGATCAACCTCACCGGCGCCTCCGGACACGCCTACAGCGCCCACTACACCGACCAGACCGACAAGTGGGCGAACGGCGAACTGCTGCCGTGGTCCTTCTCGAGGAAGGCCGTCGACGAGAGCACGAGCGACACGCTGGTGCTCAAGCCGTAGCCCCGCACCCGTCGCACGAGAACGGCCTCCACGCGCGCGTGGAGGCCGTTTCCCGTCTCCGCCCGGCGGTCAGCGGAACCTGCGCACCCCCGACGGCGTCACCACCGCGTCCACCGGCCGGTCGTGCGGCTCCGCGGGGACGTGCGCGACGACCTCCCGGTCGTACAGCAGCACCAGCAGCGCGGGGCGCGCGCCCGCCGCCTCCAGCCGCGCCAGCACCCGGTCGTACGAGCCGCCACCGCGCCCCAGGCGCAGGCCGCGGCCGTCCACCGCGACCCCGGGCAGCAGCACGACGTCCGCCCGCGTCACCGCGTCCGGCCCCAGACGCTCACCGGCGGGCTCGTACAGCTCCATCCGCCCGCCGTGCCGCACGCGCGCGAGGGAGTCCTCTCCGGTGTACTCGCCCCAGTCCAGGTCGTTGTCCGGCAGCAGCGCGGGCAGCAGGACGCGCACCCCCCGCGCGCGCAGCGCGTCCAGGAGCGCGAGGGTGCCCGGCTCGGCGCCCACGGAGACGTACGCCGCCACGGCGCGCGCCCCCGCCACCTCCGGCAGCCCGAGCGCCCGCCCGGCCAGCGCCTGGGCGGCTTCCCGCAGGTCGTCCGGCGTCAACCTGTTCCTCGCCGCGAGGAAACCCCGCCGCAACGTCCGCTTGTCAGGTTCGTCCACAGGGCCGAGATGAGACATCGGTGACTCCCGTACCGCGCTAATGCGCTCATATGAGCGCCTATGATCCCGAGTCACAGATTCTCCCTATAGGCACCGGATATGGTGGCGCGCATGACTCAGTCCCACCCCAGGATCAGCAAGGCTGTCATCCCAGCAGCCGGTCTCGGTACCCGGTTCCTGCCGGCCACCAAGGCCACTCCCAAGGAGATGCTGCCGGTCGTCGACAAGCCGGCGATCCAGTACGTGGTCGAAGAGGCCGTGGCCGCGGGCCTCGGCGACGTCCTCATGGTCACGGGCCGCAACAAGCGCCCCCTGGAAGACCACTTCGACCGCAACTACGAACTGGAGTCCGCCCTCCAGAAGAAGGGCGACGCGGGCCGCCTGGCCAAGGTCCAGGAGTCCAGCGACCTCGCGATGATGCACTACGTCCGCCAGGGCGACCCCAAGGGCCTCGGCCACGCCGTGCTGTGCGCTGCCCCGCACGTCGGCCACGAGCCCTTCGCGGTCCTGCTCGGCGACGACCTCATCGACCCGCGCGACCCGCTGCTCCAGCGCATGATCGACGTCCAGGAGCAGTACGGCGGCAGTGTGATCGCCCTCATGGAGGTCGCGCCGGAGCAGATCCACCTCTACGGCTGCGCGGCCGTGGAGAGCACCGAGGACAGCGACGTCGTCAAGGTCGGCGGACTGGTCGAGAAGCCGGACCCGGCCGACGCCCCGTCCAACTACGCCATCATCGGCCGTTATGTCCTCGACCCGCACATCTTCGACATACTGCGCAAGACCGAGCCCGGCCGGGGCGGCGAGATCCAGCTGACCGACGCCCTCCAGCAGCTCGCTGAAGACGAGTCCGTGGGCGGCCCGGTGCACGGCGTCGTCTTCAAGGGCCGCCGCTATGACACCGGCGACCGCGGCGACTACCTGCGTGCCATTGTCAGACTCGCATGCGAACGTGAAGACCTGGGCCCGGACTTCCGGACCTGGCTTCGCAGTTACGTAGCCGAGGAGATGTAAGGACGTTGAGCAGCAGCGCACACCGTGACACCGGTCACGACCACGCCGCCGCGGGCCCCGGCCCGGACCGGCTGTGGTCGGTGCAGGATCACCTGGACGACGTCCTCGCCACCGTCCGCCCCCTGGACCCGATCGAGCTGAACCTGCTCGACGCCCAGGGGTGCGTCCTGGTCGACGACATCACGGTGCCGCTGTCCCTGCCACCGTTCGACAACAGCTCCATGGACGGGTACGCGGTGCGGGTCACCGACGTCGCGGGCGCCAGCGAGGAGTTCCCCGCCGTCCTGGAGGTCGTCGGGGACGTCGCCGCCGGCCAGGCCGACCTGATCACGGTGGGCCCCGGCCAGGCCGCCCGCATCATGACCGGCGCCCCGCTCCCGCCCGGCGCGGAGGCCGTCGTCCCCGTCGAATGGACCGACGGCGGACTCGGCGAAGGTCCCGTGGCGGGCATGCGCGCCCGCAGCCTCGCCCCGGAGGGCGCCGAGGGCCACGTCCACGTGTACCGGCCGGCCGAGGCACGCGCGCACGTCCGCGCGCAGGGCAGCGACGTGCGCTCCGGCGACCGCGCCCTGGCGGCCGGCACCGTCCTCGGCCCGCCGCAGATCGGCCTGCTCGCCGCGATCGGCCGGGGCACGGTACGGGTGCGCCCGCGCCCGCGCGTGGTGGTGCTCTCCACCGGCAGCGAACTCGTCCAGCCCGACGAGCAGCTGGCGTCCGGTCAGATCTACGACTCCAACAGCTTCGCCCTCACCGCGGCCGCCCGCGACGCCGGCGCCATCGCCTACCGGGTGGGCGCGGTCGCCGACGACGCCGAGACCCTGCGGTCCACCATCGAGGACCAACTGGTGCGCGCCGACCTGATGGTCACCACCGGCGGCGTGAGCGTCGGGGCGTACGACGTGGTCAAGGAGGCGCTGGCACACGTCGGCGACGAGGACGAGCCCGGCGGTGGCGTGGACTTCCGCAAGCTCGCCATGCAGCCAGGCAAGCCCCAGGGCTTCGGTTCCATCGGTCCCGACCACACCCCGCTGCTCGCCCTGCCCGGCAACCCGGTGTCGTCGTACGTCTCCTTCGAGCTGTTCGTGCGTCCCGCGATCCGCACCCTCATGGGCCTGCCCGACGTCCACCGTCCGACGGTCACCGCGTCCCTGGCCGCCGACAAGGCACTGACCTCGCCGAAGGGCCGCCGGCAGTTCCTGCGGGGCAGCCACGCCGACGGATCGGTCACCCCGGTCGGCGGCTCCGGCTCCCACCTCGTGGCCGCCCTCGCGCACGCGAACGCGCTGATCGTCGTCCCCGAGGACACCGAGTCCGTGGAGCCCGGCGCCGAGGTCGAGGTGGTCCTGCTCGGCTGAGCGGAGCCCGATGGCGGTACCGTGTCGCGCACAGCAGGCCCACGCGCCGCACCGCGCCGGGCCAGGACCGGGAGCGCCACACGAGCATGAGTACGCAGGACCGACCGCCGAGGAGCGGACAGGACCCGCAAGGCCGGCTGACACACATCGACGAGGCGGGCGCCGCCCGGATGGTCGACGTGTCCGGCAAGGACGTGACCGCACGCACCGCCCGCGCCACCGGACGCGTCCTCGTCGCGCCCCGCGTGGTCGAGCTGCTGCGCGGCGAGGGCGTGCCGAAGGGCGACGCCCTGGCCACCGCCAGGATCGCGGGCATCATGGGCGCCAAGCGCACCCCCGACCTGATCCCCTTGTGCCACCCGTTGTCGGTGTCCGGTGTGAAACTGGACCTGTCGGTCGCGGACGACGCCGTGGAGATCACCGCCACGGTCAGGACGACGGATCGCACGGGCGTCGAGATGGAGGCGCTCACCGCGGTCTCCGTCGCCGCGCTCACCGTGGTCGACATGGTCAAGGCCGTCGACAAGGGAGCGGTGATCACGGACGTGCGGGTGGAGCAGAAGACGGGCGGCAAGTCCGGCGACTGGACCAGGTCATGACGCTGGACGACGGCGCGGGAGGGGCCCTCCTCGGGCCGTACGCCGCCCTGGTCGTCACGGCGTCCAACCGGGCCGCCGCCGGTGTCTACGAGGACAGGGGCGGGCCGCTGATCGCCGAGGGGCTGCGCCGCTTCGGCTTCGACGTCGACGGACCCCGGGTCGTCCCCGACGGCGACCCCGTGGAGGCCGCCCTCCGCGCGGGCGCCGAAGCGGGCTACGACGTGATCGTCACCACCGGCGGCACCGGCGTCTCGCCCACCGACCGCACCCCCGAGGCCACCCGGGCGGTGATCGACTACGAGGTGCCGGGCATCGCGGAGGCGATCCGGGCGTACGGCCGGGACAAGGTGCCGACCGCGGCGCTGTCCAGGGGCCTGGCCGGAGTGGCGGACGGGACGCTGATCGTCAACCTGCCGGGCTCCTCCGGCGGAGTGAAGGACGGCCTCGCCGTGCTGGAGCCGCTGCTGAAGCACGCCGTGGACCAGCTCCGCGGCGGCGACCACCCGAGACCCGCCAGCGGTGGGGGTGCGAGCTGAACAGCCCCTCCTGGCCCGCCGAGCTGAGGGACGGCGACATCGTCCTGAGGCCGATAAGGCTGCGCGACCAGCGGAGCTGGCGCGAGGTCAACCGGCGCAACCGGGACTGGCTGCGCCCGTGGGAGGCCACCATCCCACCGCCCGGCCCCGGCGGCCCCATCGCGCACCGGCCCACCTACCGGCAGATGGTGCGGCATCTGAGGTCCGAGGCCCACGCGGGCCGGATGCTGCCCTTCGTCATCGAGTACCAGGGGCGGCTGGTCGGCCAGTTGACGGTGGCCGGCATCACCTGGGGCTCGATGTGCTCCGGACACGTCGGCTACTGGGTGGACGAGGCGGTGGCCGGCCGCGGGGTGATGCCCACGGCCGTGGCGATGGCCGTGGACCACTGTTTCCGCACCGTCGGACTGCATCGCGTCGAGGTGTGTATTCGCCCCGAGAACGCGCCCAGCCGCCGGGTCGTGGAGAAACTCGGATTCCGCGAGGAGGGTCTCAGGCCGCGATATCTGCACATCGACGGAGCCTGGCGGGACCACCTCGTCTTCGCGCTCACCGCGGAAGAGGTTCCGGAAGGCATGCTGCGGCGATGGCACCGGTCACGGCACCGCAGTGCGCCGAACGCCGGGAACAGCGGCACGACCGGCGGCACCGGCAGCACCGGCAGTCCCGGGAATTGAATAAACGTTCGAAATTGAGCGGGTCGCGACCATCCGGAAGCGGATAATTTCGCGGTCCTGGTGGTCGGCTGATCGGATCAGTCACAAGAAAAGTTCGAAATATCAGCCAGATCGTGCGACACACCGGCTCAATTGGCGGATGGCCTCACGCAAACCCCTCTACCGTGTGAGGCGTGAGCAGCAGCGGCCTCATCTACGCAGTCATCGTCGGGGCCTGGGCCGCCTACTTGGTGCCGATGTGGCTCCGTAGGCAGGACGAGCTGAACGAGGCCCGTCCGACGGAACGCTTCAGCACCGCCATCCGGCTCCTGTCCGGACGGGCGGGCATGGAGCGCCGGTACGCCAAGGACCTGCGGTCGCGCTCCGCCGACGAGGCGGGGCCCGACGCCGACGCCCCGGACGCCGTCACCGACTCGGTGGACGTCCGGGCCTTCGCCGTGTCCAGGACCCGACGCCACACCCGGCCCGCCCCACTGCGGCAGGCGGCGGAGCGGCCCGAAACGGCGCGCCCGCAGACCGGCGGACCCGAGCGCGGCCCGAGACCCGGACCGTCCCCGGAACCCGGCGACTCGGCCGGCACCGGCGCGGCACCGGCGCGGGCACGGGTGCCGCAGGCCCGGCGCGCACCCCTCTCACCGGCGGCCGCGGCACGGGCCCGGCGCAGCAAGGCGCTCGCACGCCGTCGGCGTACGACGGTGATGCTCTTCCTCGCCTTCACGCTCGGCGCGGTCGTCGCGGCGGTCGGCGGGCTCGCGTTCCTGTGGGCACCAGGAGTGCCCGCGGTGCTGCTCAGTGCCTACATTGCCCATCTGCGCGCACAGGAGCGCCGCCGCTTCGCCTTCCAGATGGACCGCCGCCAGGCCGAGATCGCCGCACAGCGACTGCGTGACCGCGACCCCCGCCCGCGTCGGCGCGGGCCCGCCCCCGCCGCCCCCGGCACCCTCGGCGACTTCGACGCCGAAGAGCCGGACGAGGGGCCCGAGGCGGAGCCCGGCGCCGGGATGTCGGCGCTCGCCGCGGACCGGCGGGCGCTGGTCGAGCAGACCGACCACGCCGAGTGGGTCGACCAGCAGCGCGAACGCCGCGGGCGCCCGCAGGGCGACAGCTGGGACCCGGTCCCGGTGCCCCTGCCCACCTACGTCACCGCCCCGGTCGCCCCCCGCGCCACGCCCGACGTGGACCTCGCGGCGCCGGACGCGTGGAGCTCGGCCCGCTCCAGCGCCGTCGCCCCCGACCAGGAGGACGCCGCCCCCGCCGCCCGGGCCGCCGACCCGGACCGGGAGCGTCCGGCGGCCGCACCGGCCGAGGAACGGGCGGAGACGCCGGGTCGCAGCGACGCCCGCCGCGCCGCGTCGGCCCGCCGGGCCAGGGAGCGGGGCCGCACGCCGCTCTTCGACCAGTACGAGGACGGCGACCGTCCCCGGGCGGCCAACGAGTAGCCGGAAGGGATTTTTGAGCAGGCCGGGCGGGGTGCTAGAGTTTCACTCGTTGCAAGGGCCTGTGGCGCAGTCCGGTAGCGCACCTCGTTCGCATCGAGGGGGCCAGGGGTTCAAATCCCCTCAGGTCCACGCACATTGACGAAGGTCCCGTCCGATCATCACGATCGGACGGGACCTTCGTCGTCTCCGGGTCCGCTCCCGGCCTCGGCCCCGGGCTGGTCCGTCCCGTGGCGCCGAGGCCCGTCCCTCGGCTACGGGACCTGGAGCGCCTTCGCGTAGCAGAGGCTCTCCTCGTGGAAGCGGTAGTAGCCGAACTTCGCGCACGGCTCGTAGCCGCTGGACGTGTACAGGGCCACGGCCTCCGGCTGCTTCGTGCCGGTCTCCAGCACCATGCGGGTCCGGCCCGCCGCACGGGCGTCCTCCTCCAGGGCGGCCAGGATGCGGCGGGCCAGGCCGCGCCCGCGCACCTGCTCGACCACGAACATCCGCTTGAGTTCGGCGTCCCCGTCGAGGTTGCCCTCGTCGTTGGCGTCCTGGCTGCGCCAGCCGCCCGAGGCGACCGGGACGTCGTTCTCGTCGTACGCGATCAGGTACTGGCCGTTCGGGGGTGCGAAGTCCGACGGGTCCAGATGCGTGGCGTCGCCGCCGTCGCCGTAGCGGACGTCGTACTCGGCCTGGACCTCGTCGTTGAGCTTCACGGCGTCGGGGTGGTCGAAGGGGACCCGGCGTATGTTCATGCTTCCTACCGTATATCGATGCGTATCCGGAGCGGGACACCGTCCAGTGTGCCGGTATCGTGCCCTGGTGCTCACCGTGACCTCCGTGAACGTGAACGGTCTGCGCGCCGCCGCGAAGAAGGGCTTCGTTGAATGGCTCGCCGACACCTCCGCCGATGTGTTGTGCCTCCAGGAGGTGCGGGCCGAACCCCACCAACTGCCGGAACACGTCCGTACGCCCGAGGGCTGGCACGTGACGCACGCCCCCGCCGCCGCCAAGGGCCGGGCCGGCGTCTCCCTCTGCACGCGCCGTGAGCCCGACGCCGTCCGCGTCGGTTTCGGCTCGACCGAGTTCGACACCGGTGGCCGCTACGTCGAGGCCGACCTGCCCGGTGTGACGGTCGCCTCCCTCTACCTGCCCTCCGGCGAGGTCGGCACCGAGCGCCAGGACGAGAAGGTCCGCTTCATGGACGAGTTCCTCCCCTACCTCAAGGGCCTGCGCGAGCGCGCCGCCGCCGAGGGGCGCGAGGTCGTCGTCTGCGGCGACTGGAACATCGCCCACCGCGAGGCCGACCTGAAGAACTGGCGCGCCAACAAGAAGAACTCCGGCTTCCTGCCGGAGGAGCGGGAGTGGCTGAGCCGCGTCCTCGACCCGGCCGAGGGCGGATACGTGGACGTCGTGCGCTCCCTGCACCCGGACGTCGAGGGACCGTACTCGTGGTGGTCGTACCGGGGGCGGGCTTTTGACAACGACTCGGGATGGCGCATCGACTACCACCTCTCCACCCCCGGGCTGGCCTCCAGGGCCCTCAAGGGCTACGTCGAGCGGGCCGCCACGCACGCCGAGCGCTGGTCCGACCACGCGCCGGTGACGGTGGTCTACGGCCCCTGACGAGCGGGGCGGAGACCTATTCCGACCCCTTCCGTGTCCGCCGGTCCAGTGCCAGTGACAGTTCCGCCTCCACCACGCTGCGGGCCAGCGGGCGCAGGCGGTGGAATTCCGGTTCCGGGGCGTGGCGCAGGATCAGGTCGGCGAAGAGTTCGGCGAGGGCGTCGGCGTGTTCGCGGACGCGGGCGCCGGCCTGGAGGACCTCGCCGAGCGGGATGCCCTCGCGGACCAGAGCGGAGGAGACCTCCAGCAGGCGGTGGCTGATGTGGACGAGTTCGTCGCCGTCGGTGCCGAGGTAGCCCAGCTCCATCGCGGTGGCCAGGTTCTCCGGGGTGACCTCGCCCTCGAAGCGGGCGGCGAGTTCCTCGGGGGTGAGGTGGACCGGGGTCTCCTCGGTGGGCTCGCCGAGGCCCAGCAGGTCGCCGACGTCGCGGCCGTGGGCGAAGGCGTCGGCCAGTTCCGCGATGCCGTTCAGGGTGTGGCCGCGGTCCAGCAGGGCGGCGATGGTGCGCAGTCGGGCCAGGTGGTGGTCGTCGTACCAGGCGATGCGGCCCTCGCGGCGGGGCGGCGGGATCAGTTTGCGTTCGCGGTAGAAGCGCAGGGTGCGCACCGTGATGCCGGCCAGCCGGGCCAGTTCCTCTATGCGGTATTCGCGCTTCTCCGTCACGTCCACGACCTTATGGCGTACCGCCGGTAACTTTCCTCCGCTCGACCCCTACCCATGAGTACGGACCTGCTCTACGCTCCCATTGCGCCAGTGTTCACTGGCATGGTTCCAGACGGTTCCAGGTTCCAGACGGTCCAGGCAAGCGTGGAGGCTCCGGGATGGCCGAGCACGAGCAGGTTCACGAACACGTACGGGTGGCGGTGATCGGGTCCGGCTTCGGCGGGCTGGGAGCCGCCGTACGGCTGCGGCGCGAAGGGATCACCGACTTCGTCGTACTGGAGCGGTCCGGCAGCGTCGGCGGCACCTGGCGGGACAACAGCTACCCCGGCTGCGCCTGCGACGTACCGTCCCACCTGTACTCCTTCTCCTTCGCGCCCAACCCCGAGTGGCCGCGCACCTTCTCCGGGCAGGAGCACATCCGCGCCTACCTGGAGCACGTCACCGACACCTTCGGGCTGCGCCCCCACCTCCGCTTCGACTCGGAGGTGAAGCGGATGGCGTGGGACACCGAGCAGCTTCGGTGGGAGATCGAGACCGTGCGCGGCACGCTCACCGCCGACGTCGTGGTGTCCGCGACCGGGCCGCTGTCCGACCCCAAGGTCCCGGACATCCCGGGGCTCGACTCCTTCCCCGGCAAGGTCTTCCACTCCGCCCGCTGGGACCACGACTACGACCTCACCGGCAAGCGCGTCGCCATGATCGGCACCGGCGCCTCCGCCATCCAGATCGTGCCGTCCATCCAGCCGAAGGCGGGCCGGCTCACCCTCTTCCAGCGCACCCCTGCCTGGGTGATGCCCCGCATGGACCGGGCCATCAGCGGCGCCGAGCGGGCCCTGCACCGGGCGCTGCCCGTCACCACCAAGCTGCGCCGCGGGCTGCTGTGGGGCATCCGGGAGCTCCAGGTGCAGGCGTTCACCAAGCACCCCGACGAGCTGGGCTTCGTCGAGCGGATCGCCAAGCGCAACATGGGCGCCGCCATCAAGGACCCGGCCCTGCGCGCCAAGCTCACCCCCGACTACCGCATCGGCTGCAAGCGGATCCTGCTGTCGAGCACGTACTACCCGGCGCTCGCCGAGCCCAACGTCGACGTGGTCGCGAGCGGGCTCAGCGAGGTGCGCGGGTCGACGCTGGTCGCCGCCGACGGCACCGAGGCCGAGGCGGACGCGATCATCTTCGGCACCGGCTTCCACGTCACCGACATGCCCATCGCCGAGCGCGTCGTGGGCGCGGACGGGCGGACGCTGGCCGAGACCTGGAAGGGGGGCATGGAGGCGCTGCGCGGTGGCACGGCGGCCGGTTTCCCCAACTTCATGACGGTCATCGGGCCCAACACCGGCCTCGGGAACTCGTCCATGATCCTGATGATCGAGTCCCAGCTGAACTACCTGGCGGACTACCTGCGCCAGTTGAACGTCCTCGGCGGCCGCACCGCCCTCGACCCGCGCCCCGCCGCCGTGCGCAACTGGAACCACCGGGTGCAGGAGCGCATGAAGCGCACGGTGTGGAACACCGGCGGCTGCACCAGCTGGTACCTGGACGCGAGCGGCCGCAACACCACCGTCTGGCCCGGCACGACCGCCGAGTTCCGGCGGGAGACACGGCGCGTGGACCTCGCGGAGTACCAGGTGCTGCGCCCGGGCCCCGCGAAGGCCGCCGCGGAGCCCACGGCCAAGGCCGCCGACGCGGACGCCGAGGTGAGCGCGTGAGCTGCCTGCTGCACGTCGCCGACGGGCCGTATGCCCCGCCCGTGCCCGCCCGCGAGCTGACCGTCACCGCCGCCGACGGGGCCCGCGTCCATGTCGAGGTGCACGGCCCCGACGACGCCCCCGCGGTCGTCCTCGCGCACGGCTGGTGCTGCTCCACCGCCTTCTGGGCGGCGCAGATCCGCGCACTGGCCGTCGACCACCGCGTCATCGCCTACGACCAGCGCGGCCACGGACGCAGCCCGGTCAACCCGGCGTACGGCACCGAGCCGCTCGCCGACGACCTCGAAGCCGTCCTCACGGCCACCCTCGCGCCGGGTGAGCGGGCCGTGATCGTCGGGCACTCCATGGGCGGGATGACGCTGATGGCCGCGGCGTCCCGCCCCGCGGTGCGCGAGCACGCGGCGGCCGTCCTGCTGTGCAGCACGGGCAGCGCACGCCTGGTGGCGTCCGCCACCGTGCTGCCGATGCGGGCGGGCCGGGTACGCACCTGGCTGACCCGGCGGATCCTCGGCTCCCGGGCACCGCTCGGGCCGGTCACACCGCTCGCCCGCCGGATCCTCAAGTACGGGACGATGGGCCCCGCTTCCGCCCCGCACATGGTCGACGCCTGCGCCCGCATCGTGCACGCCTGCCCGAGCCGGGTGCGGCACGGCTGGTCCCAGGTGCTCGACCTGCTCGACCTCGACCACGGCGTACGGGAGTTGCGGATGCCGGTGGAGATCGTGGTCGGTACGGCGGACCGGCTGACGCCGCCCGTGCAGGCCCGCGCACTGGCCGCCGCGCTGCCCGACTGCGTGGGCCTGACCGAACTCCCGGGGCTCGGCCACATGACGCCGGTGGAGGCCCCGGAGCTGGTCAGCGGGAAGATACGGGCCCTCGCGGCCACCTACATACCGAGCGCACGCGGTGAGCGTGCCGAAGCCGCCGTACACGCCGAGGAGAGCGCATGAGCAGGGTGAGCCTGGAAGGGCGGGTCGCCGTCGTCACCGGAGCGGCGCGGGGCGTCGGGGAGTTGATGGCCCGCAAGCTGTCCGCGCGCGGGGTGAAGGTCGCGCTGGTCGGCCTGGAGCCGGACGAACTCAAGCAGGTGTCCGCCCGGTTGCACAGCGACAGCGACCACTGGCACGCCGACGTCACCGACCACGAGGCGATGGCCCGGGTGGCGGCGGAGGTCGAGGAGCGGTTCGGGAAGGTCGACATCGTCGTCGCCAACGCGGGTGTGGCCACCGGCGGTCCCTTCGTCGACTCCGACCCGGAGTCCTGGCGGCGGGTGATCGAGGTCAACCTGATCGGCTCGGCCGTCACCGCCCGCGCCTTCCTGCCCGCCCTGCTGGAGAGCCGCGGCTACCTGCTCCAGATCGCCTCGCTGGCCGCCCTCACCCCCGCCCCGATGATGAGCGCCTACTGCGCCTCCAAGTCCGGCGTCGAGGCGTACGCGCACAGCCTGCGCGGCGAGGTCGGGCACCGGGGCGTGAAGGTCGGCGTCGGCTATCTGTCCTGGACCGACACCGACATGGTGCGCGGGGCGGACCAGGACGACGTCATGCGGGAGTTGCGGCAGCGGCTGCCCTGGCCGTCGAACAAGACCTATCCGCTGGGCCCGGCGGTCGACCGGCTGGTGGAGGGCGTCGAGCGCCGCTCCGCGCACGTCTACGGGCAGTGGTGGCTGCGCGGCATGCAGGGCGTGCGCGGCTACCTGCCGGCCGTCATCGGCACCGTCGGGCAGCGCGAGATGCGGCGCTTCGGCGACCGGCTGAACGGCCGGCGGATCGGCCTGGTCGGCGCCGGTGGAGCGGCCGACGAACAGCGTCCCACCAGGGCGACTACGGTCCGTAAGTGATCGACATGCGCACGGTCACGGCTCGTGTGAATCTGATCGAGCGCCCGGCCGAACCGGTCGGGCCCGATCACCACAGGAGTGAACCCACATGGGTATGAAGGACCAGTTCCAGGACAAGGCCGAGCGCATGCAGCAGCAGGGCAAGCAGCGTGCCGAGCAGGCGCGGGACCAGTTCCAGAACCGCGACCGCCGTCGCGACGAGGACGAGATCGACCCGTCCTCCCCGGCCTCGCGTCGCCGCGAGTCGGAGCACCAGGACCCGGCCTCGCGCCGTCGGGACGAGGACGAGCGCCTCCAGGACAGCTTCGACGCCTGACGCGCCGCCGCTGAGGTGAGAGGGCGCCCCCCGGGTCGACCGGGTGGGCGCCCTCCCCTGTGCCCTCAGGGCTTCTCGAAGGTTCTACGGTTCTACTCCCGCGGCGGCAGTGGCGGACGCGACCGGTCCGGTACGGCCTCATAACCGGGCGGCGTGGCGGGCGGGTTGGTCTCCAGCAGCTCCAGCGCCAGCCGTACCGCCTCGTCGAGGACCGGGTAGCGGCCCTCGGCCCAGTCCAGCGGGGTGCGCAGCGCCTCGACGTCGGGGGCGACGCCGTAGTTCTCCACGGACCAGCCGTAGGCGTCGAACCAGGCCGCGTTCATGGGCATCGTGATCACCGAGCCGTCGCCGAGCCGGTGCCGGCCGGTCATGCCGACCACGCCGCCCCAGGTGCGCTGTCCGACCACCGGGCCGAGCCGCAGCAGCTTGAACGCGGCCGTGATCATGTCGCCGTCGGACGACGTCGCCTCGTCCGCGACCGCGACGACCGGGCCGCGCGGCGCGTTGGAGGTGTACGACACCGGCTGGGCGTCGCGGGTGAGGTCCCAGCCCAGGATGGTCCGGGTCAGCTTCTCGATGACCAGCTCGCTGATGTGCCCGCCCGCGTTGCCCCGCACGTCCACGATGAGCGCGGGCCGGGACACCTCCATGCGCAGGTCTCGGTTGAACTGCGCCCAGCCGGAACCGCCCATGTCGGGGATGTGCAGGTAGCCGCACCGCCCGCCGCTCAACTCGCGGACCACTTCCCGGCGTTTGGCCACCCAGTCCTGGTAGCGCAGGGGGCGTTCGTCGACGAGCGGTACGACGGCGACCCGGCGGGAGGGGCCCTGGCGGCCCTCGGCGGGGGAGAAGGTCAGCTCCACCGTCGTGCCGCCCGCGCCCGCCAGCAGCGGGGAGGGGCCCTGGACCGGGTCGACCGGGCGGCCGTCGACGTGGGTCAGGACGGCACCGTCGCGGATGCCCGTGCCGGCCAGCGGGGAGCGGGCCTTGGAGTCGGAGGAGTCGCCCGGCAGGATGCGCCTGGCCACCCACCGTCCGTCCCGGCAGACGAAGTTGGCGCCGAGCAGGCCCTGCCAGCGCTGGTAGTGCGCCGGGCCCTCGTTGCGCCGGGCGGCGACGACGTAGGCGTGCGAGGTGCCCAGCTCGCCGAGCACCTCGCGCAGCAGGTCGGCGAACTCGTCCGGGGAGGCGACGCGTTCGAGCAGTGGGCGGTACTGGTCGAGGACCGCGTCCCAGTCGATGCCGCACATGCCGGGGTCCCAGAAGTGGGCGCGGATCAGGCGGCCCGCCTCGTCGTACGCCTGGCGCCACTCGGCGGCCGGGTCCACCTCGTGCAGGATGCGGCGCAGGTCGATCCAGGTGGTCGAGTCGCCGTCGCCCACCTCGGTCGCCGGTACGGCGCGCAGATCGCCCTCGTCGAGCACGACCAGGCGGCTGCCGTCGCCGCTGACCCGGAACCAGTCGAGGTGGTCGACCAGTTCGGACTTCTTCGCCTTGGCCAGGTTGAAGTGCTCCAGCGTGGGCCGCTCGCTCGGGTCGGCCGGGTTGGCGAAGGTCTCGCCGAGCGCGCCCGAGATCGGCCAGCGCAGCCAGACCAGGCCGCCGCCCGCGACCGGCTCCAGCGCCGAGTACTTGGAGGCGGTGACCGGGAACGGTGTCACCCGGTTCTCCAGCCCCTCGACCTCGACGGTCACCGCGCCGCCCTCGCCGGGCTCGTCCTCCAGCGGGTCGAGGCCCCCGGCCGCGGGGCGGCCCTCGGGGTTGAGGGCGAAGGGGGAGGGGGTCGCCGAGGACAGCGGCACCAGGTAGGGGCGGCAGCCCAGGGGGAAGGACAGGTCGCCGGTGTGCACGTCGTACACCGGGTCGAAGCCGCGCCAGGACAGGAAGGCGAGGTAGCGGCCGTCCCGGGTGAACACCGGGTTCTCGTCCTCGAAGCGGCCGTTGGTGACGTCGACGACGAGGGTGCCCTCCGGGCCGTCGATCCGGGCCATCTTGATCTGCCGCAGGGTGCGTCCGATGCCCGGGTGCGACCAGGTGAGCCAGGTCCCGTCGGGCGAGAAGGCGAGGTCGCGCACGGGGCCGTTGACGGAGCGGATCAACTCGGTGACCTGGTCTCCGGCGGTGGCGGGGGCGCCGGGGTCGCCGAGCGGGATGCCCGCCTCGGGGCCGCGTTCCTCGGTGGCGGTGTCCGCGGGGCCGCGTCCGGCCGTACCGGTGTCCGCCTGGGCCGCCGTGCCGGCCGGGCCCTGTTCCGCCGCGTCCGCCGGGTACCCGGCGTCCACCGCGTCCAGCGTCAGCGCCACCTCCGTGTCCGGCTCCGTGACGTCGAGGATCAGCAGCCGTCCGTCGTGCGAGGCGACGGCGAGCCGGTCGCCCGCCGGGTCCGAGACCAGCTCCAGGACCCGGCCGAGGCGCCCGGAGGCCAGGCGCCGGGCCGCGCGGCCGCCGGTCGCCCTGGGCAGGTAGGAGATCTCGACGGCGTCCTCGCCCTCCGCGTCCGTCACGTACGCGATCCGTCCGCTCTCCCCGAGCATCTCCGGCAGCCGCACCCGTACCCCCGGGGTGTCCGCGATGGTGCGGGCCGGGCCGTCGCGGTGGGTGAGCCAGTACAGGCTGCCGCGTACGACGACGGCGCTCGCGCGGCCCGTCTCGTCGACGGAGACGCCGCCCACGTGCTGCGCGGCGGGCACCTGGTAGGTACGCCGCCCCGCGCGCGGCCCGCTCAGCCGCACGTCGAGCCGGCGCGGCGCCGAGCCCGGCGCGAGGTCGTCCACGATCCACAGGTCGCCCGCGCACTGGTACACCACCCGGGTGCCGTCGCTGGAGGCGTTGCGGGCGTAGAACGCGTCGTGGTCGGTGTGGCGGCGCAGGCCGGTGCCGTCGTGGGCGCAGGAGTAGAGGTTGCCGACGCCCTCGTGGTCGGAGAGGAAGGCGATCCGGCCGCCGACGAACATGGGGGCGGCGAGGTGCCCGCCGAGGTCGGGCAGGAGCCGCTCGCCGTGCAGCCAGAGCCGGCCCGTGGCGCCGCCCCGGTAGCGCTTCCAGGCGGCGGGCTCGTGCGGCGGGGTGCCGGTCAGGAGAAGCGTCCTGCGCTCGCCGTCGAGGTCGGCGGCCTGGATGTCGGTGACCGGACCCCAGGGCAGCTTGCGGCCGGGGTCGCCGTCGGGGGTGACCTTGTAGGCCCAGGTGAGGTGCGAGAAGGGCTCGCCGTGCGAGGCCACGGCGAGGACGGCGGTGGTGCCGTCGGGGTCGGGGGGCGACCAGCCGCAGACCCGGGTGTCGAAGCCGCCCCAGTGGGTGAGCTGCCGTCCGGGTCCGCCGTCCACCGGGACGAGGTGGACCTCCGGCACCAGACTGCGCCAGCTGGTGTACGCGATGTGCCGGCCGTCGGGGGAGAAGCGCGGGGGACCGGCCTTGGTGCGGTCGACGGTGAGCCGCCAGGCCCGGCCCGGACCGTCGAGGGACGCGAGCCAGAGGTCGTCCTCGGCCACGAAGCACAGCTGGTCGCCACTGAGGTGCGGAAGGCGCAGATAACTCACCCACCCCATGCTTTTCCGGGCGCCGGGTACCGGCAACTTATGGGGAGCTGACAACCGTGACCCAGAACACGAACGAAACCGTTTCGTTTCGTTAGTCGGTGGGGTACATTCGTCATGTACGAAACGGTGTCGTTCCGGTCGAGTGAATCGGCCGAGCGAACCGGCCGAGCGAACCGGCCGACTCGACGGAGAGGAGTGAGCGAGATGACGGAGACCGCCACCGCGCGCCGCAGCCGGATCACTCCCGAGCGCGAGGCCGAGCTGTACGCGGCCGTGCTCGACCTGCTCCGCGAGGTCGGCTACGACGCCCTCACCATGGACGCCGTGGCCGCCCGCACCCGGTCCAGCAAGGCGACGCTCTACCGCCAGTGGGGCGGTAAGCCGGAGCTGGTCGTCAAGGCCATGCGGCACAACAAGCCGGGCAAGATCGGCGACGTCGACACCGGCTCGCTCCGCGGCGACCTGCACGCCCTCATGGTGCGCGAGGACGACTGCACCATGGAGCAGAACTCCGCGCTGATGCGGGGCGTCGCCATGGCGCTGCACCAGAACCCGGACCTTCGTCAGGCGTTCCGGGAACAGCTCATCGAACCGGAGATGGCGGAGTTCCAGCGCGTGCTGCAACGCGCCGTCGACCGCGGAGAGATCAGACCGGACTGTCCGGCGCTGGACTTCCTCGTCCACATGATGGTCGGCGGGTTCGCCACCCGCACGCTGCTGGACGACCAGCCGCCGACCCGGGCGTTCCTCGCCTCCTACATCGACGCCGTGATCCTCCCCGCACTCGGCGTCTCCACCCACTGACACGTCCCTGCACCCCTGTGACACCTGAGCCCCACCTGACGTAACCGCTCACGTCGTCGGGCTGATCACCCCTGCCCTGAAGACCCACGACCTGACCGGGAGTACGCCCTCGTGGCCACGTTCCTCTACAAACTCGGCCGGCTCGCCTTCCGCCGACGACACTTCGTCGCCCTGATCTGGGTGGCCCTGCTGACGCTCGCCGGCGTCGGCGCGGCCAGCGCCCCGCCCGCCGGCAACTCCTCCTTCTCCATCCCGGGAACGGAGGCCCAGAAGGCCTTCGACCTGCTGGAACAGCGCTTCCCCGGCCAGAGCGCCGACGGGGCGACCGCACGCGTCGTCTTCAAGGCACCGTCCGGCGAGAAGATGACGGACGCCGACAACAAGGCGACCGTCCACAAGACCGTCGACGAACTGGCGGACGGCTCCGAGGTCGCCTCGGTCGCCGACCCCTACAAGGGCAACGCCGTCAGCAAGGACGGCACGGTCGCCTACGCCTCGGTGAAGTACGACGTCTCCGGCATGGAGCTGGAGGAGTCCACCAAGGACGCCCTGGAGGACGCCGCCCAGCAGGCGCGCGACGCCGGGCTGACCGTCGAGATCGGCGGTGACGCGCTCCAGGCCGTCCCGGAGACCGGCGCCACCGAGGTCATCGGCATCGCGGTCGCCGCCGTCGTCCTGGTCATCACCTTCGGCTCCCTGGTCGCGGCCGGGCTGCCCCTGCTCACCGCCCTGATCGGCGTGGGCATCGGCGTCTCCTCGATCACCGCGCTGGCGAGCGCGCTCGAACTGGGCTCGACCACCTCGATCCTGGCGATGATGATCGGCCTCGCGGTCGGCATCGACTACGCCCTGTTCATCGTCTCCCGCTACCGCGCCGAACTCGCCGAGGGACGCGAACGCGAGGAGGCCGCGGGACGGGCGGTCGGCACCGCGGGCTCCGCGGTCGTCTTCGCCGGCCTCACCGTCGTCATCGCCCTGGTGGGTCTCGCGGTCGTCAACATCCCGATGCTCACCAAGATGGGCATCGCGGCGGCCGGCACCGTCGCCATCGCGGTCCTGATCGCGCTCACGATGATCCCCGCGCTGCTCGGCTACGCCGGTCGCCGGGTCAAGCCCGCGGGGGCGAAGGGCAAGCTGCTGGGCCGCTCCCGCAAGGGTGAGCCGAAGCCGGACCAGCCGGCCGGGCAGCCGAAGGCCAACCTGGGCACCCGCTGGGCGAGCTTCGTCGTCCGCCGCCCGCTCGCCGTCCTCCTGCTCGGCGTCATCGGCCTCGGCGCCGCCGCGATCCCCGCGACCTCCCTGGAGCTGGGCCTGCCCGACGACGGCTCCCAGCCGACGTCCACCACCCAGCGCCGCGCCTACGACCTGCTGTCGGAGGGCTTCGGCCCCGGCTTCAACGGCCCCCTGATGGTCGTCGTGGACGCCAAGGGCAGCGACGCCCCGAAGGACGCCTTCACCGACGTCGAGAAGCAGATCAAGGACCTCGACGGCGTCGTGGCGGTGACCCCGCCCGCCCCGAACAAGGGCGGCGACACCGCGACGATCACCGTGATCCCGGACTCCAAGCCGTCCTCCGTGCAGACCGAGGACCTGGTGCACGCCATCCGTGACGCGGGCGGCGACATCGAGGCGAAGACCGGCGCCGAGACCCTGGTCACCGGTTCGACGGCGATGAACATCGACGTCAGCCAGAAGCTCAACGACGCGCTGGTGCCGTACCTGGTCCTGGTCGTCGGCCTGGCCTTCCTCCTCCTCATCGTGGTCTTCCGCTCGATCCTGGTCCCGCTGAAGGCGGCCCTCGGCTTCCTGCTCTCCGTCATGGCGGCGCTCGGCGCGGTCGTCGCGGTCTTCCAGTGGGGCTGGCTGTCCGGCCTGATGGGCGTCGAGGAGACCGGACCGGTCATGTCGATGATGCCGATCTTCATGGTCGGCGTGGTCTTCGGCCTGGCCATGGACTACGAGGTCTTCCTGGTCACCCGCATGCGGGAGGCCTACGTCCACGGCGAGAAGCCGCACCAGGCCGTCGTCACCGGCTTCAAGCACGGCGCACGGGTCGTCACCGCCGCCGCGGTGATCATGATGGCGGTCTTCGCGGGCTTCATCGGCTCCAGCGAGTCGATGGTGAAGATGATCGGCTTCGGTCTCGCGATCGCCGTCTTCTTCGACGCGTTCGTCGTCCGCATGGCCATCGTCCCGGCGGTCCTCGCCCTGCTCGGCAAGAAGGCCTGGTGGCTGCCGAAGTGGCTGGACCGCGCGCTGCCGAACGTGGACGTCGAGGGCGAGGGCCTGCGCACGGCCGCCGAACGGGGTACCGGACCCGACGAGGACCGGGAGCTGGTGCGCACCTGACCAGCCGCCGCGGCCGCTGACAGGAGGACGGCACAGACCAGCCGGTGAGGGTTCCGTGGGGACGGGGCTGCCCTCACCGGCTTCCTCCGTTCCGGGGTCCCTCGGCCCGCCTCGCGCGGCCCCGTAACCCGGTCGCCTGTGGGCTACACGTACCGCTACGGTGCGGTCCATGACGACGACCGACGACGCCTCCGACCCCGCCGCCACCTCCGCCGCCCACCCGCGCTTCGCCGCCGCCCTGCGCGAACTGGGCCTCGGCGACCTGGCCGGACGGGCCCGGCGCTTCCCGGAGGCCACCCGCACCGCCACCGAGGCCGCCGCCGCCGTCGGGTGCGAGCTGAGCCAGATCTGCAAGTCGCTCATCTTCGCCGCGGACGGCGTGCCCGTACTCGTCCTCATGGACGGCGCCTCCCGCGTCGACCTGGACCGGGTCCGCGAGGAACTCGGCGCCCAGAAGGTCACCCGGGCCAAGGCCGACGTCGTACGGGAGACGACCGGGTACGCGATCGGCGGGGTGCCGCCCTTCGGGCACCGGACCAGGACCCGGGTGCTCGCCGACCGGTCGCTGCTCGCCCACGACGTCGTCTGGGCCGCCGCCGGCACGCCGTACGCCGTCTTCCCGATGGAGCCCAAGGACCTCGTCGCCACCGCCGGTGCCACCCTCGTGGACGTGCGCGAGCGCTCCGAGTGACCCCGCTGGTCACCGCCGCGGTCCTGCTCGCGGCGGTCACCCACGCCAGCTGGAACGCCATCGCCCACCGGATCACCGACAAGCTGACCGGGTTCGCGCTGATCTCCGGCGGCGGGATGCTCATCGGGCTCGCGCTGCTGCCGTTCACGGCGTTCCCGGCGGCCGGGGCGTGGCCGTACCTGCTGGTCTCCGCCGCCGTCCACATCGCGTACTACGCCCTGCTGATGCGGTCCTTCCGGCTGGGCGACTTCGGCCAGGCCTACCCGATCGCCCGCGGCAGCGCGCCGCTGCTGGTCACCGTCCTCGCGGCCGTCTTCGCCCACGAGGTGCCGGACGGCTGGGCGGCCGGGGGCGTCCTGGTCTCCTGTGCGGGGCTGACCGGCGTCGCCCTGTGGGGGCTGCGCGGACGCCGGCCCGACTGGGCGGCCATCGGCGCCGCCCTGGCGACCGGCGTGACCATCGCGGCGTACACGGTCGTCGACGGCCTCGGCGTACGCGCCTCCGGCTCCTCCCTCGGCTACATCGCCTGGCTGATGGCGGTGCAGGGCACGGTCCTGCCCGCGTACTTCCTCCACCGGCACCGCGCCGGGGCCTGGGCGCTGCTGCGGCCGCAGGCCGGTCTCGGCCTGGTCGGCGCGGCCCTGTCCGTCACCGCCTACGCGCTGGTCCTGTGGGCGCAGACCCGCGCCGACCTCGCGCCCATCGCCGCGCTGCGCGAGTCGTCCATCCTGGTCGGCGCCGCGATAGGGGCCCTGTTCTTCAAGGAGCGGTTCGGCGCGCCGCGGATCGCGGCGGCGGGCCTCCTGGTCGTCGGGATCGGGCTGATGCTGCACACGGGATAGCCGCAGTGGTGCGCCCCGCCGCGGACAGGCGCACCCTGGAAGGAGGTGTTCCGGAGGTGATCGTCATGATGCACACCACAGTGGGATGGCATGTCGAGCTGGAGTTCGTGGAGGACGACCAGCACACGCGGGCGGTCGCGATGGTGCGGCTCCCCGACGGCACCGAGGTCCGCGCGCACGGCCACGCCAGCCGGCACCGGGTCGACCCCCAGCAGCCACGCGTCGGCGAAGAGGTCGCGGGCGCACGGGCGTTGAACGAGCTGGCGATGCGGCTGCTCACCAAGGCCCACGACGAGATCGACACGGCGTCCGGACGGACCTCGCACCCGATCCACGTCTGAACCGGACCGGGTCTGTCTCTAGGACCGGAGTCTGTCTCCAGGACCGGAGTCTGTCTTCAGGACCGGCCCCGGGCGCGCTGGTCCGGGGTGCGGGTCCGGGGCGCGCTGGTCCTAGGGGAGCGACGCGCGGACCGCCCGTACCAGCGCCTGCGCCCGCGGGTCCGCCGTCACGGTCTTGCGGAAGCCGTTGGTGACGTAGCCCAGGGCGATGCCGGCCTCCGGGTCGGCGAAGCCCAGGGAGCCGCCGCGGCCCGGGTGGCCGAAGGAGCCGGGGGCCAGGAACGGGGACGCGCTGCCGTGCAGCATGTAGCCGAGGCCGAACCGGGTGCCGACGACCAGGACCCGGTCGGGCCCGGCGGACTCCTCGGCGCGAGCCAGCTCCATGGTCGCCGGGGTGAACAGCCGCACGCCGCGTGTCACGTCGTCGACCTCGCCGATCAGCGCCGCGTAGAAGCGGGCCAGGCCGTCGGCCGTCGCGATGCCGTTGGCGGCCGGGAGCGCGGCCGCGCGGTACACCGGGTCGTTCTGGTCGGGGAACGGGGTGATCGCGGCGAAGGCGCGGCGGGTGAGGGAGTCCGGGTTCTCGTACGCCGCGGTGACGGAGCGCTTGGGGCGCAGCCGCGGGCCGTTGCCGGACGGTCCGGCCCCGGACGGCTCGGGGTCCGGCAGTCGTCCGACGCGACCGGCCCGGCCCGCCGACTCCTCCGCCGCGGGCAGCCCCACCCACAGATCCAGGCCCAGCGGCCCGGCGATCTCGTCCGCGATCCACTGCCCGGCGCCCCGCCCGCCCGTCACCCGGCGGACCAGCTCGTCGAGCAGCCAGCCGTAGGTCAGCGCGTGGTAGCCGTGGTCGGTGCCCGGCTCCCAGACCGGTGCCTGGGCGGCGACGGCGGCGGGGCCCCGCAGCGGGTCCAGGGCGTCCTCGGGGGTGAGCGGGTGGTCCAGGACCGGCAGCCCGGCCCGGTGGTTCAGCACATGCCGGACCAAGACCCGTTCCTTGCCGTGCGCCTTGAACTCCGGCCAGTACTCGCCCACCGGCGCGTCCAGGTCCAGCTTCCCGCGCTGGTGCAGCAGCAGCGGTACGGCGGCGGCGACGCCCTTGGTCGCCGACCGGACCACCTGGGCGGTGCCCCGGCGCCAGGGCTCGGCGCCGGCCGTGTCGTCGACGTTCCTGGTCCCGCCCCACAGGTCGACGACCTTGCGCCCGTCCCGGTAGACGGCGACGGCCGCGCCCCGCTCGCCGAGCGCGGTGAAGTTCCGTACGAACGCGTCCCGCACCGGCTCGAAGCCCGCGGCCACCGTGCCGTGCACGTTCACGCTCACCTGTGTACGCCCCTTCCGGCCACTCGTGACAGTGGATGCAACCGCCACCGGCCGTCCACCATTCCTCACCCGCTCGCCGACACCGACCGCGGGTCGAAGCCGAAGGGCAGCTCCAGGCGGTGGGCGCGCATCAGGGCATCGTCGGACAGCAGCTCCGCGGTCGGTCCGTCGGCCGCGATCACGCCGTCGCTCAGGATCAGGGCGCGCGGGCACAGCTCCAGGGCGTAGGGCAGGTCGTGGGTGACCATCAGCACCGTGACGTCCAGGGAGCGCAGGATGTCGGCGAGTTCGCGGCGGGAGGCCGGGTCGAGGTTGGAGGAGGGCTCGTCCAGGACCAGGATCTCCGGCTCCATGGCGAGCACGGTCGCCACCGCCACCCGGCGCCGCTGGCCGAAGGAGAGGTGGTGCGGCGGCCGGTCCTTGAACTCCGCCATGCCGACCAGCGTGAGCGCCCGGTCCACCCGGGCCTCCAGCTCCGCCCCCTTCATCCCGGCCGCCGCCGGTCCGAACGCCACGTCCTCACGCACGGTCGGCATGAACACCTGGTCGTCGGGGTCCTGGAAGACGATGCCGACCCGGCGCCGGATCTCGGCCATGTTCCGCTTGTCGACCGGCAGCCCGGCCACGGTGACCGTGCCGGTGCCGCCGGTCAGGATGCCGTTGAGGTGGAGCACGAGCGTCGTCTTGCCCGCGCCGTTCGGCCCGAGCAGCGCGACCCGCTCGCCGCGCGCGACGGAGAAGTCCACGCCGAACAGGGCCTGGTGCCCGTCGGGGTAGGCGAAGGCGAGGCCGGAGACGTCGAGGGAGGCGGGGGCGTCGGGCACGGCGTCTGCCGCGGGGCCGGTCACGGGGCCTGTCACTGGGTCGGTCACAGGGTCCATCCCAGCAGACAGACCACCAGCGCCGCACACGGGAGGGCCAGCGCGTACGACCACTGCGCCCGGTCCGCGGTCACCTCGTCGATCACCGGCATCGAACCGGCGTACCCGCGACTGACCATGGCCAGGTGGACGCGTTCGCCGCGTTCGTAGGAGCGGATGAACAGGGCCCCCGCGGACTTGGCGAGCACGCCCCAGTGCCGTACGCCCTTCGCCTCGAAGCCCCGGGACTCCCGGGCGATCCGCATCCGCCGCATCTCGTCCGCGATCACGTCGCCGTACCGGATCATGAAGGAGGCGATCTGCACCAGCAGCGGCGGCAGCTTCAGCCGCTGGAGCCCGAGGAGGAGTTCCCGCAGCTCGGTCGTGGAGGCGAGGATCACGGAGGCGGCGACGCCCAGGGTGCCCTTGGCCAGGACGTTCCAGGCGCCCCACAGGCCGTTGACGCTCAGGGACAGGCCGAGCACGTCGACCCGCTCGCCCTCCGCCACGAACGGCATGAGCACCGCGAACGCGACGAACGGCACCTCGACCAGCAGCCGTTTGAGCAGGAAGCCGGCCGGGACGCGGGCCGCGTACGCCACCGCCGCGAGCAGCAGCGCGTACAGCCCGAAGGCCCACATCGCCTCGCGCGGCGTCGAGACCACGACGACCACGAAGCCGAAGGCCGCGGCGAGCTTGGTGTGCGGCGGCAGGCCGTGCACGGGGGAGTGGCCGTGCCGGTAGAGCCGGTGCGCGTGACCCGCACCCATGTCAGACGGTCGTTTCCGTGTTGGCCGGGGACGCGTCGTCGCCGCGGCGCCTGCGCACCGCCCAGAACACGGCGCTGCCCGCGACGACGGTGACGCCGACGCCGATCACGCCCGCGACGCCCCCGGAGACCCGGGCGTCGGTGATGTCCTTGACACCGTAGTCGGCGAGCGGGGAGTCGGCGGCGGCGTGCTCCTCGGCCTTCTTGTCGATGCCCTTGTCGGAGGCGACCTTCTCCAGGCCGTCGGGGTTGGCGGAGGCGTAGAAGCTGACGAAGCCGGCGAGGACCAGGGAGGCGACGAGGCCGGTGAGCCACACCTTGCAGTGCGAGCGGGCGGCGCCGGGGGCGGGAGCCGGTGCGGCGCCGGAGGGGGCGTCGACCAGCTCGCCGTTCACCCGCAGCTTGAGCCGCTGCTGGAGCCCGCGCGCCCCGTACACGAGGTCCGGGCGCACGGCGATGACGGCGCCGACGGTCAGCGCGGTGATCGCGGCCTCGCCGATGCCGATCAGCACGTGCACGCCGATCATCGCGGTGGCGACCTTGCCGATGGAGACGTCGGTGGTGCCGCCGATCCAGTACAGGAGCGTGAAGGCGAGCGCGGCGGCCGGCACGGAGACGAGCGCGGCGACGAAGGAGGCGACGGTGACCGAGCGGCGGGTGCGCGGCAGCACCTTCACCAGGCCCCGGAAGAGGGCGTAGGCGACGACCGTGGTGACGATCGCCATGTCGGTGATGTTCACGCCGAGCGCGGTCAGGCCGCCGTCGGCGAAGAGGATGCCCTGCATGAGCAGGACGACGGAGACACACAGCACGCCGGTATAGGGCCCGACGAGGATGGCGGCCAGCGCGCCGCCGAGCAGATGCCCGCTGGTCCCGGCCGCGACCGGGAAGTTCAGCATCTGCACCGCGAAGATGAACGCCGCGACCAGCCCGGCCAGCGGCGCCGTCCGCTCGTCCAGTTCCCGGCGCGCGCCGCGCAGGCTGACCGCGAGGGCGCCCGCGGCGACGACTCCGGTCACGGCGGAGGTCGGGGCGTTGATGAATCCGTCAGGTACATGCACGGTTCGATGATAGAGAACAGTTGCAACTCGTTCGCAAGAGCGAGGTAAAGGCTAATGTAAGGCCGATCTCACATGTGATATCCGGCTCACAGAGCGTAAGCCGGGAAATATGGGACATTGGAAGGGGGGTGGACCCGCAGCTTCAACAAAGGTGGCAGAGCGTAAGGGGCGACCCCATGTCCGTAGTCGAGCAGTACGCACCCGCCCACATCCTGACGGACGGGGACCTCCCCGACGAGGACGACGGCGGAGCGATACCCGTCGTCCTGCGCTACGACCCCGAGCTCGACCCCTCGATGGTGTGCGTCGCCCTGCCCGGCAAGGGCGGCCGCGCGTCCCGCACTCGCGAGTGGACCTTCTCCCGCGCGCTGCTGGAACAGGGCCTGCGCGCGCCCGCCGGGAGCGGTGAGGTGCGGGTGTGGCCGTGCGGGCGGGTACAGGCCGTGGTCGAGTTCCACTCCCCGCAGGGCTGCTCGGTGGTCCAGTTCGACAACAAGGCGCTGATCCGCTTCCTGCGCCGTACGTACCAGGCGACCGCACAGCCGGTGACCCACTGAGCCGCGTCGCGACGGAGGTGCGTGCCGGTCACGCGGGTGCCGGCCGCGTGGGTGCCGGCCGCGTGGGTGTCAGCCGCCCGCCTTGAGCAGGGCCGCGACCATCGGACCCGCGGTGTCGCCGCCGTGCCCGCCCTGCTGGACCACGCCCGCCGCCGCCAAGTCCCCCCGGTACGCGGTGAACCAGCCGTTGGGCTTCTCCTGGCCGTCGACCTCCGCCGAGCCGGTCTTCGCGCCGACGTCACCGCTCACCCCGGCCATCGCCTCCGCGGCGGTGCCGGACGCCGCCGTGTAGGACATCAGCTCGCGCAGCGCGCCCAGCGTCTCGCCGGACATCGTGCGGGAGGCCGTGGCGAGCGCCCGCCCGTCGACCGACGGGGCGACCAGGTACGGCTGGTGGAAGCTGCCCGACTTCACGGTCGCCGACACCGACGCCATGTTCAGCGGGTTCATCCGCACCCCGCCCTGACCGATGAGGGAGGCGGCCATCTGGGCCTTGCTCTCGACCGGCACCCTGCCGTCGAAGGTGGACACGCCGACCGACCAGTTGTTCATGGACAGGCCGAAGACCTCCTTCGCCTGCCTCGTCAGGTCGTCGTCCTTCAGCTCCGGGGCCTGGCTGATGAAGGCGGTGTTGCAGGAGCGCGCGAAGCTCGCCTTGAAGGTGCCGTCCTTGATCTCGAACTTGTCGTCGTTCTGGAACTTCCAGCCGCCGTAGCTGAAGAACTTGGGGCACGGGTGCTTCTCGTTCACGGACGCCAGGTCCTTCTCCAGCAGCATCGAGGCCGTGATGACCTTCATCGTGGAGCCGGGGGCGAGTGAGCCGAGGAAGGCGGTGTTGAAACCGTGCCCGCCGTTGGCGACCGCGAGGACCTCGCCGGTGGAGGCGCGCAGCAGCACCACCGACGCGCCCTTCTTGCCGTCCACCTGCTTCTCGGCGGCGGCCTGGAGGGCGGGGTCGAGCGTCGTCTTCAGCGTGCCGGGGGTGCCCTTGCTCAGCTCCAGCAGGGTCTTGTCGGCGACTTCGCCCGCCCCCGACTCCTTCGAGCCCTTGCCGTCACCGGCCGCCTCGCCGCGCACCACGCGCAACTCGACGCCGGGGGTGCCGCCGGCCTTCTTGCCGTACTTGTCGCGCAGGCCGTCCAGGACGGTGCCGAGGGACGGGTACTTCGCGGCGGTGATCTCCGCGCCGTCCCGGTCCAGCGCCTTGACCGGCGGGTCGCCGGCCTTCCCGGTGACCAGCTTGTCGCCGTCCCTCAACTCCGGGTGCACGACGGCGGCGTGCCAGTCGACGCGGGGTTCGCCGTCGCCGTCCCGGCGGACGACGGTGAGCGCACTGTCGTACGCCAGCGGCTCGGTCGCCTTCTCGTAGGCGACCGTGGCCTTGACGGAGAACGGGACCTTCTCCCCGGCCGGGGTGCCCGCGGTGAAGGTGGCGTCCTTGACGCGGGCGTCCTTGGTGTAGCCGGTGAGCAGGGCCTTGGCGGCCGCGGCGTCGTCGGTCGCGGCGGCCGCGCCGGACACGTCGCCCCGCTGCCAGGCGGTCAGGAACCGCTGGGCGGTCGAGGTGACTTCGGCCGCCGTCAGCGGGCCCGACTTCGCCTTCTCCTCGGCCGCCGCGGACTTCGTGCGCGCGGTGTCCTCGCCGTCGGCCCCGCCGCCGTACATCGCGTAGGCACCGAATCCGGCACCGGCCACGACCACGGCGGCGACACTGCCGATCACGGCGGGTTTCGTCCTGCGCCGCTCGGTGGCGGCGCCCCTTCTGCTGCCCACTGCGTCCCGTTCCTCGGTGCGTTCGGTGCGTTCGGTGCCTTCAGCGCGGGGTGTTTCCCGCGACGGCGACCACAGTAGGGCCATCGCGGCCGCCGGTTCGTGTCAGCCGCCGACTCGTAGCACGTCTGCGACGATCGGGCCGGCCGCGTCGCCGCCGTGACCGCCCTCCTCGGTCATGGCCGCCGCCGCGACGTCGTTGCGGAAACCGGTGAACCAGCTGTTGGAGACCGCCTGTCCGTCGACCTCGGCCGACCCGGTCTTGGCGCCGATGTCGCCGCCGAGCCCGGACATGGCGTTGACGGCGGTGCCCTGGGTGGCGGTGAGCCGCATCATCTGCTTGAGCTGGGAGGCGGTGCCCTGCGGCAGCCCCTTGGCGGTGGCCGGCTCGCGGTCGTCCAGGTCGAACGGCACCAGGTACGGCTGGCGGAACTCACCGGTGATGGCGGTCGCCGTCACCGAGGCCATGTTCAGCGGGTTCATCTGGACCTGGCCCTGGCCGATGGCGTTGGCGGCCCGGTCGGGGCCGCTCACGGCGGGAACCCTGCCGTCGAAGGAGGTGACGCCGGTCTGCCAGTTGTCCTGCCCGAGCCCGAAGCGCTCCTGGGCCTCCTCGGTCAGCGAGGAGTCGGTGAGCGGCTTCTCGTCGATGAGCTTGATGAAGCCGGTGTTGCAGGAGCGCATGAAGGTGTTGGCGAGCGTGGCGCTCTCGTTGGGCTTCATGCCGGTCAGGTTCTTGAAGGTCTGGCTCTGCCAGGTCGCCGTGTCGGGGCAGGGCGCCGGGCCGTTCATCGAGGTCACGCCGTTGTCGATGAGCATGGCCGCGGTGATGATCTTCATGGTGGAACCGGGCGCGACCGTTCCCTGGAAGGCAGCGTTGAACCCGTCCGTGCGGTTGTTCGCCACGGCCAGGACCTCACCGGTGCTGGGCTTCACGGCGACCACGGAGGACTCCCCGTACCGCTTCACCGCCTTCTCGGCCGCCGCCTGCACGCTCGCGCTGAGGGTGGTGCGCAGCTTCCCGGGCTTGCCTTCGGTCAGCGTGAGCAGCGGGGTGTCCGGCGCGTCCGCGGCCGTGTGCCGGACCGCCAGCTCGATGCCGGGAGTGCCGCCGGCCTTGTCGCCGTACTTCTCCCGGAGTTTGGCGAGGATCGGGCCGAGCGAGGGGTACTTCTCCTTGCTCAGTACGGCACCGTCCCGACCGACGGCCTGGATCTGCGGGGTCGCCGACTCCGCGGTGACCAGGCTGTCGCCGTCCTTCAGGGCCGGGTGGACGACGGACGGCTCCCAGTCCACCAGCGCTCGCCCGCTGGTCTCCCCGCGCACCACGGTCAGCGTGCTCTTGTAGCTGAGCGGCTTCGTCGTCCCCCCGTACGACACCTTCGCCTTCACCGTGAACGGCACGGAGGTGCCGGCCGCCGTGCCCGGCGTGATCTCGACACCGCCGATGTGCGCGTCCTCGCCGTAGGCCGTCAGCAGCGTCCCGGCGATCGAGGCGTTGTTGGTGTACGACGCGGCGGTGGTCGCGTCGCCCTTCTCCCAGGCGGCGAAGAACTTCTCGCTCGTCTCCCCGACCTCGTCCGCGCTCGGCGGCCCGCTCTTGGCCTCCGACCCGGAGGACCCGGATCCCCCGCCCCCGTCCAGCGCCGACACCACGTTGTAGGCGCCGTACCCGGCACCGCCCACCATCACGGCGCACACCCCGCCTATGACGGCGACCTTCACCCCCCTGCCCATCGGCAGTCCCCTCCCCGTCAGGCCTTCCGCCCGCCTTCTTGAACGCGTTCAGAAGTAGTTGTAGGTGCACTCTATGCGCAGGGGGTGACCAGCGGTACGGGTGTTTCCGATTGGTGTCCTAAAGGAGACCGGGGCGCGGTGCGACGCCGCCGACCGTACGCATGGGGGGAGGAACGGGCTGAGCTGAGTCTGTCGACGAAGCCGAGTCCCGCGATCGTGGCCAGGGGTGCCACGTTGTCGGGACTTATCGCCGCCCGCACAGTCGTCAACCGTGGGTTCTGCCGCCGCCCGGCGGAGCAACTCGATCAGTGCCGACCGGGCGTATCCCTGGCGACGACAGTCGGGGGCGATGGAGTAGCCGATCTCGACCATGCCGACCTCGTCCGGCGGCCCGTGGAAGCCCGCGTGCCCCACGACGAGACCCCTGTCGCCCACGACCGCTTGCCGCACCATCCACTGCGCGCGGCCGGGGTCGGCGGCCATCTGGTCGAGCCGGAACCGCCACAGCCACCGTGCCGCATCGGTCACGAAATACTCGGTCAGCGAAACCCCGGCCACCCTCCCGGCTTCAGGCAGGTCAAGGGGCGTCCAACGATTTCGAGGCACCCGTGAACCTTCCCGGTCACAGCAGGGCCTGTTGGGGAAGTCAGATGGCGGAGGCTTCACGGCTACTGGTACTCGTCGTCGGGGCAGTCGGTTCGCCGCAGGTGTCCCAACGCTTCGTGACGAACGGTTCGTGGCAGGGTCACCTCCGTCCAGTCCCCGTCCAGGAGCATCCACACCCCGAAGAGGGCGTCGTTCTCGTTGTGCAGCAAGAGTTGCACTGCATGGGGGCACTTCCATGGCAGCGCCCCTAGCGCTCTGCGCAGTTTCTCTGGGTTGAGGTGGTTGAACGTGCCTGCGGCTACAAGACATTCGGCGCCCTGGAGGCTGCCTCCCCAGTGTCCAAGCTGTTGGTCCCCGCTGACCCGTTTCAGGCTACCGCTGCCCAAACCAGCATCGAAGGTATCGAGACTGACGATGTCCTCCAGTACCGCGTCTTCCAGATAACTGAACAGCAGCATGACATCGGTGAAGTCGCTCATCAGTGATCTCTTCCGCGTTGAAGGCCCGGGTCAGCTTGCGCGGTCCTGTACACACTGACCACACCGTTCGTCATTGGAGCCACTACTGCCCGCCGGCCGGGATTAGCTGGGACCCCACGCAGACTTGCGGCCCGTCCCATTGACTGGCGGTTTCAAGGGGGCGGGCCGTTTACCTGACTGGGTCGATTGCAGGGCTTGCTAGGTATTTCGCAAGCTGGTGACTGCATAGATTTTGCGTTCGCGCCCGCCAGCGAATTGCACCTTAGTGACCTCGACTTCGGCTTCCACTCGCTTGTTGAAGAATTCATGCAGAAGGGGGGTCAACTCTTCATCTGTACTAGCGCGGATGAGTTCTCCGCCGTCGGATCGAATCTCAACCTTGCCGTTGAATGAACTGGCCGCCCCTAGCCATCCTGTAATGGTAACAGTTTCCGATTCGGTGAATTCGCTAACCTCGCAAAGGTAACGGACTCGCTGTACTCCCGAAGGGCTCCAGTCGCTCCGCCTTACTTGGCCGCCCTGGGTATGCCAGGCGACTCGCAGCCCCACGCTCGCTTCGCTTAGGCCTGACGTCAGTGCGCCGATGTGCTTGAGGGCCCGTTGTCCGAGCGGTACGAGCTGTTCCGCCAGCATGTCATTGGTCTGGCTTGGCCCCTCCGAGAGATCCACGATGTCGAGTACCGTGTCTACGGCATCATCGAGGACCGTGCGGTTTTCTCTCTGAAGGTCAGGGAAGAGGCTATTCTCTGCCCAGTCAGGCTCGGGTCCATAAATGGTCAAGCCGAAAGACGAGGGGAAGACTGTAGCTGCTCTGAGAGTAGTCGCGTCTCGAATATCCCGCGGGATGGAAGCGAAGCTGGTGGGTTTGCCAGTAAGGGCCTGAGCGACGGCGGCGACGGACTCTTGCAGGTTCGTCAGGAACGGGCCAAGCGTCGAAACGGGAACCGTGTGTTCGGCCGTAGTCGCGCCTGTTAGGGCTACGTCAAGACGGCGGCGCTCGATCTCTTCCTGCTCAACGTTCAGAGCCTGGAAAAGACGTCTACGCTGACGTGCAGAGAACTCTGCTGGTGTACTCGGCGCACCGTGTCCTTGATGCAGCGTGGCACTGCGAACCTGCCGCATCCAGTCTCGAAGGGCACGCTTGTCGGAAGGGTCGGGCATAGGCGCGTGTGACGTCACAGTCGCACCTCCACATAACCGCGCCGCATCTCACCCGGCAGTTCCCCGACTGAGTGAGCCTTTGTGCACTGCCATACTTCATCGTAGAGGCCAAGGTCCCTGTATGAGTCCCCTTCCCCTGGTTGGAGAAGGCTTGGAACCATCTGGGAGACGGGTACTCGCTTGGGGAGACGTAGCAAGAGGGCGTCAACGCGCATGTGGTGATCCACGCACCAGCCGCGCAGCGTGACGTCATCCAGGTAGGAGAGAGCTTCCGCGTCCAGGCGGTCGAAGACCTCAGCGCGCACCAGGTAGGTGACGTCCACGTCACTTGGGTCGGGCTTGCGCGAGACGAAGCTACCTCCTACCCACATGCGGCTGATCTCCCCTGTCCAGGCCTCGACGATGGCGCGATGCTGGGTCCATTCTTCCCAGATCGCCTGCCTGATCGCAGACCCTGTGGACGCAACGAACTCGTCGTGCATCTGTTCCAATGACATGGCGTAGCGGCCCGGCGGCAGCAACTCCGTGGCCAGGTCGGGCTCTGGCAGGTAACTCGTACTCAAGCGCACGACCCCCCTCACTCATGATCGGCCTTGCGATGTTACTGGGGATGAGTCACCTGGAGCCCTGACTCGGTGCATCTCGTTACGACCCTGTGTTAGTCGTTCCCCGCAGTAGGAGCAGCCGCCTGTTACGGATGCCTGAGGACCGAGACCGCCGGCGTGGGTCCGGAGGGTTAGAGCATGGCGTGGGGATACGCAGTGCGCAGATAAAGGGCGCTGGCCGGGGTCTGTGGCTCGCGCAGACCACAAATCTGCTGAGGGCCGGCTCCAAGGCCGTCTCCGGGCCGTACGAGGGGGGCCAGCGACGACCGCCAACGGCCGACATCGGCCATAGGGGCACGGCATGCCGCCATGCCTCACTGGCGAGTTTCCCCAGCTAAACCCACGTATCCAGCCACATCCGGGCCCGCCACTCCTCCATCGGGATCGCCGTGCCCGTGTACAGGGGCCAGAAGTAGATGAAGTTCCAGGCGATGAGGAGGACCAGGACGCCCGCGCCCGTCGCGCCCGCCACGCGGCGGGTGTCGGTGCAGCCCGGGCGGCCGATGATGGCCCCCAGCAGCATCGCCACCGCCAGGCACAGGAACGGGACGAAGACGACGGCGTAGAAGAGGAAGATCGTGCGCTCCTGGTACATGAACCAGGGGAGGTAACCGGCGGCCACGCCGCAGGCGATGGCGCCCGCGCGCCAGTCGCGGCGGAAGAGCCAGCGCCACAGGACGTACAGGAGGGCGAAGCAGCCCACCCACCAGAGGAGGGGTGTGCCCAGGGCAAGGACCTCGCGGGCGCACTTCTCGCCCGCGTCGACCGGGCAGCCGTCCGAGCCCGCCGACGGGGACTCGTAGAAGTAGGAGACCGGGCGGCCCAGGACGAGCCAGCTCCAGGGGTTCGACTGGTAGGTGTGCGGCGAGGTGAGGTGGGTGTGGAATTCCAGCACCTGGGTCTCGTAGTGCCACAGGCTGCGCAGCCAGTCGGGGAAGAGCCACGACCAGGAGCTGTGCGCGCCGTCCTTCGCCGCCCAGTCGCGGTAGTAGCCGCCGGTGCCGTCGGAGGGGGAGAGGATCCAGCCGAGCCAGGAGAGGACGTACGTGGCCAGGGCCACCGGGACCGTGGAGAGGAAGGCCCAGCCCAGGTCGTGGCGCAGTACCGCGCGGTAGGGGCGGTGGGCGCCCGCGACGCGGCGGGAGCCGACGTCCCACAGCACGGCCATCACGCAGAACGCCGCCATGATGTACAGGCCGTTCCACTTGGTGGCCGCCGCCAGGCCCAGCATCAGGCCCGCCGCCAGCCGCCAGGGACGCCACCCGAGGCGGAGGGTCTCGGCGATGTGCGCGTCCGGGCGGACCCGGCCGTCCTCGTCCACCGGGAGCGCGGCGGCGAGCCGGGCCCGCGCTCTGTCGCGGTCGACGACCAGGCAGCCGAAGGCGGCCAGCACGAAGAACATCAGCACGCCGTCCAGCAGCGCGGTGCGGCTCATCACGAAGTGCAGGCCGTCCAGCGCCATCAGGGCGCCCGCCAGGCACCCCAGGAACGTGGAGCGGAACAGCCGGCGGCCGATCCGGCACAGCAGCAGCACCGACAGCGTGCCGAGCAGCGCCGTCATGAAGCGCCAGCCGAAGGGGTCGAAGCCGAACAGCAGCTCGCCGAGGCCGATGACGTACTTGCCGACCGGCGGGTGCACGACGTACGCCGCGTCGGTCGGGATGGGGACGTTCCCGCCCGAGTTCAGGATCAGGTCGTTGGCGTTCTTGTCCCAGTTGACCTCGAAGCCGCGGTGGATCAGCGCCCACGCGTCCTTGGCGTAGTACGTCTCGTCGAATATCACCGCCTTCGGGCTGCCCAGGTTCCAGAACCGCAGCACCCCCGCGAGCAGCGCCACCAGCAGCGGTCCGCCCCACGCCGACCAGCGGATCATCCGGACGGTGAGCGGCTTCGACAGGCCCAGGAACGCCCACAGGCGCGGACTCGGGCTCGTGTACGGCGGCACCAGCCGGTCGCGGACGTCACCGGCCGCGGGCCCCGCCGCGTAGCCGAAGCGGCGCAGCCGCTGCTGCCAGGTGGGCGGCTCGTCGTGCGGGGCCTGGCCCTGCCGGGTGTCCGTGGAGGACGCGGTACTGGTCACCGCGCCATCGTAGGGAACCGCGCTGTGCACGTCCCGCGCATGGGCCTCCCGGGCGCGGATACGTTCCCCTTCCGGGAGGACAGGCCGGCAGGGCTGGGAGGATGGGGGCGTGACTGGAACCCTTGTACTCGCGGGCACTCCCATCGGCGACGTCCAGGACGCCCCGCCCCGGCTCGCCGCGGAACTGGCCGGCGCGGACGTCGTCGCCGCCGAGGACACCCGGCGGCTGCGCCGGCTCACCCAGGCGCTCGGCGTCGCACCCGCGGGGCGTGTCGTGTCGTACTTCGAGGGCAACGAGTCCGCCCGTACGCCCGAGCTGGTCGAGGAGCTGGCCGGGGGAGCGCGGGTGCTGCTGGTCACCGACGCCGGGATGCCGTCGGTGTCCGACCCCGGGTACCGGCTGGTCGCCGCGGCCGTCGAGCGCGGGGTGCGCGTCACCGCCGTCCCCGGCCCCTCCGCCGTGCTGACGGCGCTCGCCCTGTCGGGGCTGCCGGTCGACCGGTTCTGCTTCGAGGGCTTCCTGCCCCGCAAGGGCGGCGAGCGGCTGACCCGGCTGCGCGAGGTCGCCGAGGAGCGCCGGACCCTCGTCTACTTCGAGGCCCCGCACCGCCTCGACGACACCCTCGCCGCCATGGCCGAGGTCTTCGGCACCGACCGGCGGGCCGCCGTCTGCCGGGAGCTGACCAAGACGTACGAGGAGGTCAGGCGGGGCGGGCTCGGTGAGCTGGCCGCGTGGGCCGCCGAGGGGGTGCGCGGCGAGATCACCGTCGTCGTCGAGGGGGCGCCGGACAAGGGCCCCGAGGAGATCGGCGCCGAGGAGCTGGTGCGCAGGGTGCGGGTGCGCGAGGAGGCGGGGGAGCGGCGCAAGGAGGCGATCGCCGCGGTGGCCGCCCAGGTGGGCGTGCCCAAGCGGGAGGTCTTCGACGCGGTGGTGGCGGCGAAGAACGCGGGGAACTGAGGGGGTCCGAAGGGCTCGGCTTGACCCGGACCACCCCCGTCCTTGGCCCGGACCGCCCCGTCCTTGACCCGGGCCGCCCCGCCCTTGACCGGCCCCTGACCTTGCGGGCACTCCGGCCAAGGACAGTCCAAATCGGCTCAAACACTCGGCAGCGACTGGTGCTTTCCCGCTGGTGGAGGAGTCCACTGGAGGAAGGAACCGAACGAACCGAAGGAGCCGGGATGAGCATGAGTGAGAGCACCGTGCGGACCCGAGTGCGTGCCGGTGCCAGCGCCGTCGTCCACGAGTCGTACTCCTTCGCCTGCATGCGCTGCGGGCACGGCTGGGAGCAGTCGTTCGAGATCGAGCACCACACGGACACCGACGGCCACGCGTTCGTGCTCTACGTCGCGGACGGCCGCGTCGTGCCCTCCCCGCTGACCCGGCCGACCTGCGCCGCCTGCGACAGTCACGTCGTCCGCATCCTGCGCCCGGGCCGGGTCGCCTCCGTCCGCGGCACCGCCCAAGGCATCCACCGGGTGCCCCCGGCCGGCCCCCTGGAGGTGCCGCGGGTGCCCGAGGCGGGAGTGCCCGAGGTGCCGGGCCCGGGGGCGCCGGGACTGTCCGGTGCACGCCGGCACTGGCACCTGGCCGACCTGCTGCACGCCCTCCACCTCCACCGCAAGGCCGGCTGACCGGACTTTCGGGGGCGCGCGGGAGCTTCCGTAGGATCGAGGCATGCCTTCGAACGCCTCGGGCCGGTCCGACAAGAACGCCGCGCCCCCGCTGCCCGAGCCCCTGCGGGTACCGGTCGCCGACTCGCACACCCACCTCGACATGCAGTCCGGCACGGTCGAGGAGGCGCTCGCCAAGGCCGCGTCGGTCGGCGTCACGACCGTCGTCCAGGTCGGGTGCGACCTCGCCGGGTCCCGCTGGGCCGCCGAGACCGCGGCGGCGCACGACGCCGTCCACGCCACCGTCGCCCTGCACCCCAACGAGGCCCCGCGCATCGTGCACGGGGATCCCGACGGCTGGTCGAGGCAGGGCGCGCGCGAGCCCGGCGGTGCCGCGGCCCTCGACGACGCGCTCGCGGAGATCGACCGGCTCGCGGCGCTCCCGCAGGTCAGGGGCGTCGGCGAGACCGGCCTCGACTACTTCCGCACCGGCCCCGAGGGCAAGGAGGCGCAGGAGCGGTCCTTCCGCGCCCACATCGAGATCGCCAAGCGGCACGGCAAGACCCTCGTCATCCACGACCGCGACGCCCACACCGACGTCCTGCGCGTCCTCAAGGAGGAGGGCGCCCCCGAGCGCACCGTCTTCCACTGCTACTCCGGCGACGCCGAGATGGCCGGGGTCTGCGCCCGCGCCGGTTACTACATGTCCTTCGCCGGCAACGTCACCTTCAAGAACGCCCAGAACCTGCGCGACGCCCTCGCCGTGGCCCCGCCCGAGCTGGTCCTGGTGGAGACCGACGCGCCGTTCCTGACGCCGGCGCCCTACCGGGGGCGGCCGAACGCCCCCTATCTGGTGCCGGTGACGGTGCGTGCCATGGCGGACGTGCGGGGCGTCGACGAGGACACCCTGGCCACCGCCCTCGCCGCGAACACGGCCCGCGCCTTCGGGTACTGACACGCAGCGTAGTCGCGTCGCTTTGGAGAGTGACCGACCCTCCGCTAGGTTCTGGGGGCCCGATCCGGACCCCTGGAGCTGTCGGCGTGAGCACAACGCAGTTCGAGCCAGCAGAGGCATACGAGTACTTCGCACCGTACGACGTGCACAGCGCGCCGACCCTGCCGTACGGGTACGGCGGCGACCCGTACCGGCCCGCGCCGCCCGTCCACGAGCCGACCGCGCCCGCGCTGCCCCGGCAGGGCGCCGCGCAGCAGCCCCAGCAGCCGCGGCAGCCCCAGCCGTCCCGCGCGCCGGGTGAGGGGCGGGCCGAGCGCAGGCGCCGGGCGCGGGGCGCGGGGCGCGCGGACACCTCCCTGCGCAGACTGCTGCCGCGGGCGCTGGTCGTGGTCTTCCTCGCGGGCGGCACCACGGCCTTCGTCGCCAAGGACAAGGCCGTCGAGCTGACCGTCGACGGCACCCCCCGCACGCTGCACACCTTCGCCGACGACGTGACCGAGCTGCTCGCCGAGGAAGGCGTCCAGGTGGGCGCCCACGACGTGATCGCACCCGCCCCCGGCACGCCGCTGACCAGCGGCGAGGACGTCACCGTCCGGTACGGGCGGCCCGTGCTGCTCACCCTCGACGGCCACCGGCGCCAGGTGTGGACGACGGCGGGGACGGTGGAAGGGGCGCTGCGGCAGCTCGGCGTGCGCACGCAGGGCGCGTACCTGTCCGCCGAGCCCTCCCGGCGCATCGGCCGCGAGGGCCTCGCCCTGGTGGTGCGCACCGAGCGGGTGGTGACCGTGCTGGCGGACGGCCGGACCCGCACCGTCCGCACCAACGCCGCGACCGTGCTGGAGGCCGTCGAGGAGGCCGGCATCACCCTGCGCGGCGAGGACGCCACCTCCGTTCCCGGCACCGGCTTCCCGCGCGACGGGCAGACCGTCACGGTGCTGCGGATCACCGGGTCACAGGAGGTCCGCGAGGACCCGATCCCCTTCGACGAGCAGCGGGCCGAGGACGCCACCCTCCTCCGGGGCACCGAGGTCGTCCAGCAGGCGGGCCGGCCCGGACTGCGCCGCACCACGTACGCCCTGCGCACCGTCAACGGCGTCCGGCAGAAGCCGCGCCGCCTGCGCACCGAGGTGGTCCGCGAGCCCAGTCCGCGGATCGTGCGGGTCGGCACCCGGCCCCGGCCGGACTCCGTGCACGGCACCGACCACCTGAACTGGCCGGGCCTGGCCGCCTGCGAGTCGGGCGGCCGCCCGGACGCCGTCGACCCGTCCGGGACGTACGGGGGCCTCTACCAGTTCGACTCCGCCACCTGGCACGGCCTCGGCGGCGCGGGCCGCCCCGAGGACGCGTCGGCCGCGGAGCAGACGTACCGGGCGCAGAAGCTGTACGTGCGCAGCGGCGCCGGCGCCTGGCCGCACTGCGGCGCCCGGCTGCGGGAATGAGGCCGCCCGGCCCCCGGCTACCCTTGCGGGGTGAGCAGCCCCACCTCCGACGCCCTCCTGGGTCCCGCCGACGTCCGTGAACTCGCGGCCGCCCTCGGCGTACGCCCCACCAAGCAGCGCGGCCAGAACTTCGTCATCGACGCGAACACGGTCCGCCGCATCGTCCGCACCGCCGAGGTACGCCCCGACGACGTGGTGGTCGAGGTGGGACCGGGTCTCGGCTCGCTCACCCTGGCCCTCCTGGAGGCCGCCGACCGGGTCACCGCCGTCGAGATCGACGACGTCCTCGCCGGCGCCCTGCCCGCCACCGTCGCCGCCCGCATGCCGGAGCGCGCCGGCCGGTTCGCGCTCGTGCACTCCGACGCCATGCACGTGCGGGAGCTGCCCGGACCCGCCCCGACCGCCCTGGTCGCGAACCTCCCCTACAACGTCGCCGTCCCCGTCCTCCTGCACATGCTCGACACCTTCCCGAGCATCGAGCGCACCCTCGTCATGGTGCAGGCCGAGGTCGCCGACCGGCTCGCCGCCGGACCCGGCTCGAAGGTGTACGGCGTCCCGTCCGTGAAGGCCAACTGGTACGCCGAGGTGAAGCGGGCCGGTTCCATCGGCCGCAACGTCTTCTGGCCCGCGCCGAACGTGGACAGCGGGCTGGTGTCACTCGTCCGGCGGACGGAGCCGCTCAGGACGACCGCGTCCAAGGCGGAGGTCTTCGCCGTCGTCGACGCCGCGTTCGCCCAGCGCCGCAAGACCCTGCGGGCCGCGCTCGCCGGATGGGCGGGGTCCGCCGCGGCCGCCGAGGCCGCACTCCTCGGCGCGGGCGTGTCGCCGCAGGCGCGCGGAGAGGCCCTGACCGTGGAAGAGTTCGCGCGTATCGCCGAACACAAGGAGTGACGAGCAAGTGAGCGTGACGGTCCGCGTCCCCGCCAAGGTCAACGTCCAGCTCGCGGTCGGCGCCGCCCGCCCCGACGGCTTCCACGACCTGGCCAACATCTTCCTCGCCGTCTCCCTGTACGACGAGGTCACCGCGACCCCGGACGCCGACGGCCTCCGCGTCACCTGCGAGGGACCGGACGCCGACCAGGTCCCCCTGGACCGCACGAACCTCGCCGCCCGCGCCGCCCTCGCCCTCGCCGAACGGTACGGCCGCGCACCCGACGTCCACCTCCACATCACCAAGGACATCCCCGTCGCCGGCGGCATGGCGGGCGGCAGCGCCGACGGTGCGGGCGCGCTGCTCGCCTGCGACGCCCTGTGGGGTACCGGGGCCTCCCGCGAGGAGCTGCTGGACATCTGCGCCGAGCTGGGCAGCGACGTGCCGTTCAGCCTGGTCGGCGGCGCGGCGCTGGGCACGGGGCGGGGGGAACGGCTGACGGAGCTGGAGGTCGGCGGCGACTTCCACTGGGTGTTCGCGCCGGCCGCGCGGGGGCTGTCCACGCCGGCCGTCTACCGCGAGTTCGACCGGCTGGCCGAGGGCCGGGACATCCCGGAACCGGTCGCCGACCAGGCGGTGCTCGACGCCCTCGCGAAGGGCGACGCCGCCGCGCTCGCGGTCGCCGTCTCCAACGACCTCCAGCCCGCGGCGCTCTCCCTCTACCCGGAGCTGGGCGACACCCTCGCGGCGGGCCGGGCGGCCGGGGCACTGGCGGCCCTGGTCTCGGGCTCCGGCCCGACCACGGCCTTCCTCGCGACCGACGCGAAGTCCGCCTCCGACATCGCCGGGGTGCTGCGGGCGTCGGGGACCTGCCGTGACGTGCGGACGGCGGCGGGGGCGGCGGCCGGGGCCACCGTCCTGGACTGAGGCTCCCGGCGGCCGGACTACCCTGGAGGGTCGAGCGATCCCCCAGGCAGGAGAGAAATGGCCGTCAATCTGGTCAATGTCGAGAACGTCAGCAAGGTGTACGGCACCCGTGCACTCCTCGACGGCGTGTCCCTCGGCGTCTCCGAGGGGGACCGCATCGGTGTCGTCGGGCGCAACGGCGACGGCAAGACGACCATGATCCGGATGCTGGCCAGGCTGGAGGAGCCCGACACCGGCCGGGTCACCCACTCCGGCGGACTGCGGCTCGGGGTGCTCACCCAGCACGACTCCCTCGACCCCGGGGCGACCGTCCGGCACGAGGTCATCGGCGACATGGCCGACCACGAGTGGGCGGGCAACGCCAAGGTCCGGGACGTGCTGACCGGACTGTTCGGCGGCCTGGACATGCCGGGCTTCCCGCAGGGGCTCGACACCGTCATCGGGCCGCTCTCCGGCGGCGAGCGGCGCCGGATCGCGCTGGCCAAGCTGCTCATCGAGGAACAGGACCTGGTCGTCCTCGACGAGCCCACCAACCACCTCGACGTCGAGGGCATCGCCTGGCTCGCCCGGCACCTGCGCGAGCGGCGCTCCGCGCTCGTGTGCGTCACCCACGACCGGTGGTTCCTCGACCAGGTCTGCACCCGCATGTGGGACGTGCAGAAGGGCGACGTCTACGAGTACGAGGGCGGCTACTCCGACTACGTCTTCGCCCGCGCCGAGCGCGAGCGCATCGCCGCCACCGAGGAGACCAAGCGGCAGAACCTGGTCCGCAAGGAGCTGGCCTGGCTGCGGCGCGGGGCGCCCGCCCGCACCTCCAAGCCCCGCTTCCGCGTCGAGGCCGCCAACGAGCTGATCGCCGACGTGCCGCCGCCCCGGGACAGCAGCGAGCTGATGAAGTTCGCCTCCTCCCGGCTCGGCAAGACCGTCTTCGACCTGGAGGACATCACCGTCCAGGCCGGCCCCAAGGTGCTGCTCAAGCACGTCACCTGGCAGCTCGGTCCCGGCGACCGCATCGGCCTGGTCGGCGTCAACGGCGCGGGCAAGACCTCCCTGCTGCGGGCCATGGCGGAGGCCGCCCGCAGCGACGGCGAGCAGCAGCCGGCGGGCGGTCGGGTCCGGGTCGGCAGGACCGTCAAGCTGGCGTACCTGTCGCAGGAGGTCGCCGAACTCGACCCGGACTGGCGGGTGCTGGAGGCCGTGCAGCGCGTCCGTGAGCGCGTCGACCTCGGCAAGGGGCGCGAGATGACCGCGGGGCAGCTGTGCGAGACCTTCGGCTTCGGCAAGGAGAAGCAGTGGACGCCGGTCGGGGACCTGTCCGGCGGTGAGCGGCGGCGGCTGCAACTGCTGCGGCTGCTCATGGACGAGCCCAACGTCCTCTTCCTCGACGAGCCCACCAACGACCTCGACATCGAGACCCTGACCCAGCTGGAGGACGTCCTCGACGGCTGGCCCGGCTCTATGATCGTCATCTCCCACGACCGGTTCTTCATCGAGCGCACCACCGACCGGGTCTTCGCCCTGCTCGGCGACGGCGCGCTGCGCATGCTGCCGCGCGGCATCGACGAGTACCTGGAGCGGCGCCGGCGCATGGAGGAGGCCGCCGCGTCGAGCGCCCCGGTCGTGGCGGCCGGGCCCGCCGCCGCCGGGCCCGAGAAGAGCGCGGCCGACGTGCGCGCCGCCAAGAAGGAGCTCCAGAAGATCGAGCGGCAGCTGGACAAGGTCTCCGAGAAGGAGACCAAGCTGCACGCGCGGATCGCCGAGAACGCCACGGACTTCGCGAAGGTGGCCGAACTGGACGCGGAGCTGCGCGCGCTGACGGGGCAGCGCGACGAGCTGGAGATGCGCTGGCTGGAACTGGCCGAGGACGCCTGACCGCCTGCGCGCGGGGGGCGCGGGTGGTGTAAAGGGCGCGTGAAGGCTCGTAACAGAGGCATCACGGGCCGGTCCTCCCTTGGGAACAGGGGCGGACGCGGCCCGGTGGGCGGTTGGCCGTGGGTGATAGAAAGGCCGTCCGAGGACTGTCCCAGGGCGGTCCGAGGCATGTGGAACGAATGCCTACGACGACTCCGGGGCCAGCGCGTGACCCGGGGCGTGGCTAAAAATCAGTGAGTAATAAGGGGGAACGCGCTGATGAGCCAGCCGCCGAATCAGCCGCCGCAGCCGGGTGGCTTCGGAGCACCGCAGGACCCACCGCCGGGAGGCTTCGGGGCGCCGACCCCGCCGCCCCCGCAGGGCCCGCCGCCGCAGCAGCCGGGCTACGGCTATCCGCAGCAGCCCGGTCAGCCGGGGCAGCCCGCCCAGCCGGGGCCGTACGCACAGCCCGGACCGTACAACTCCGGTCCGTACGCCCAGCCGCAGCAGCCCGGGCCGTACGGCCAGCAGCCCGGCTACGGCTACCCGCAGCAGCAGTACCCCGGTTACCCCGGCGCCCCCGGTACGCCGCCGCCCGGCGGTCCCGGGTCGCGCAACCCCTTCAAGGGCAAGCCCGCCCTCGCCATCGGCGCCGCGGCCCTGGCCCTGCTCGTCATCGGCGGCAGCGTGTGGGCGGTCACGTCGAGCGGCGGTGACGACGAGAAGGGCAAGAAGCCCGTCGCCGCCAAGAGCGACGACCCCAAGCCCTCCGGCTCCAAGGGCGGCGCCCCGGTCAACCCCGGTGACGGCAGCGGCGACGGCGGCGAGGACCCCGAGGACCTCAACGAGGGCCGCCAGGCCGGCGAGTCCAAGGTGCTCTGGTACAAGGAGGCGCCCGACGCCCCCGGTTCCGGCGCCGACGCCGACGGCATGTGGATCACCGGCAAGGCCGCGGTGAAGGCGGCGTACAAGCAGGTCTTCGCCTACAACGTCGGCGACGGCAAGCCCGCCTGGGACCCGATCGCCTTCCCGGAGAAGATCTGCTCGGTCACTCCGGAGAAGACGGCCGACGACAAGATCGTCGTCGCCTACATGAGCGGCTCCAGCGACCGCGCCAAGTGCAACAAGCTCCAGGAGATCGACCTCGCCACCGGCGACAAGGGCTGGTCCGAGGAGGTCGCCGACGGCGACCTGTTCGACTCCACGCTCTCCGTCGAACTCTCGCTCAGCGGTACCACCCTGATGGTCGGCCGCTCCCAGTCCGGCACCGCCTACGACGTCCGGAGCGGCAAGAAGCTGTACGAGAAGAAGAAGTACGGCGACGCCTGCTTCCCGGCCGGATTCGCGGGCAGCGCGAACAAGCTGGTCCAGGTCGCCTCCTGCGGCGCCGGCGGCAACAACGCGCACGACGAGCTCCAGGGCCTCGACCCGAAGACCGGCAAGGTCCTGTGGACCTACAAGTACGAGAAGGACTGGCGGATCGCCCGCGCCTACTCCGTCGACCCGCTGGTCGTCTACGCCACCAACGAGGACAAGAAGGTCTGGAACATCTCCAGCTTCACCCCCGCCGGCAAGGTGCAGGAACAGGTCGGCGTCGACGAGGACTTCGCCCCCGAGTGCGGCTGGGCCATCCTCGAACGCGACCTCCAGGGCTGCTCGGGCGTGGCGGTCGCCGCGGGCACGCTCTACCTGCCGACCGAGGCGACCAGCGGCGCCAACGAGATCGTCGCGATCAACCTCGCCACCGGCAAGGAGAAGTGGCGCACCAAGTCCCCCGCGGACGAGTCGATGATGCCGATGAAGGTCGAGGGCGACCAGCTCATCGCGTACGTCCAGCCGTCCTACGACGCGGGCGGGCAGGTCGTGTCCATCCCGACCGGCGGCAGCAGCCACAAGCCGGCCAAGCTGCTGCAGAACCCGCAGGGCGTCGCGGACATCGAGAACGGCTTCTACTCCAAGGACATCGACTGGGTCGACGGGCGATTCTTCATCTCCAGCACCCGCCTGACCGGGAACGACGAGTCGAAGGAGAAGTTGATGCTCGCCTACGGCAAGTGACCTCTTCTCCGGCCGCGCTCCCGCGGCCCGTTCCGTCCCCGTCGTCCCCGCTCTCCGAGGTGCTCCCGTCATGACCCAGCCGCCGCCCCCGCCGCCCAACCAGCCCCCGCAGGGGGGCGGTTTCGGCCCGCCGCCGAACCAGCCGCCGCAGCAGCCCGCACCGCAGCCGCCCACGCCGCCCTCGGGGCCCGACCTCGGCAAGGCGCCCGGGCCGGGCTACGGCTATCCGCAGACCCCGCCGCAGGCGCCCGCGGCTCCGCCCACGCCGCCGGCGGGGCCCCCGCCCCAGCAGCCGGGGTACGGGTATCCGCAGACCCCGCCGCAGCCCCAGCCCGGGTACGGCTACCCGGGTCAGCCGGGTCAGCCCGGGCCGTACGGGCAGCCGACGCCGCCCTACGGCCAGCCGGGTCAGCCGGGCCAGCCGGGATACGGCTACCAGCCGCCAACCACCATGCCCATGCAGCCGCAGGCCGCGGGGCCGGGCGGCGGGCGGAAGATCAACGCGCAGGTCGCGATCATCGTGTCCGCCGTCGTCGCGATCGCGCTGATCATCGGCGGCGGGGTCTGGTACGCCGGCTCCTCCGACGACGGGGGCAAGGACGACACCGCCGGTTCCAGCGGCGGTACGGGCGGCGACGGCGGTACCGACCAGAAGGGCGGCGACGGCGGCAAGACCTCCGGCGCCCAGGAGAAGGCGCCCGCCGACCCGGCCTCGAAGGTCCTCTTCCAGGTCCCGATGCCCGCGGTGAGCAAGGAGGACAGCAGCGTCGTCGTCTCCGGCTCGTGGCTCACCGACAAGGTGTACGCCAAGAGCGGCGTCGCCGAGGTCGTCGGGTACGACCCCGACAAGGGCAGCAAGAAGTGGACCATCAAGCTGGACGGTCCCGTCTGCGCGACCACCCGGCACGTCACCGACGACAACAAGACGGTGATCGTCCACCAGCCCGCCATGCCGACCAAGGCCGAGCCCTCGCACGGCTGCACCCAGGTGGCGGTCCTCGACCTGGACGCCGGGAAGAAGGTGTGGACGAAGACCGCCGGTGACGAACCGATCTCCTTCGACAACGTCACGATCAGCGGTGACACCGTCGCCGCGGGCAGCACCGACGGCGGCGTCGCCTTCGGCATTGCCAAGGGCGACATCCTGTGGTCCCCGAAGACCACCGACACCTGCTACGACGCGGGCTACGGCGGCGGCGAGAAGCTGGTCGCGGTGCGCAAGTGCGGCTCGTACGACGCCCGTCAGCTGAACATCCAGACCATCGACCCGAAGAGCGGGAAGGTGCTCTCCGAGTACAAGATGGCCAAGGGCATCGAGTACGCGGGCGTCGTGTCGACGGAACCGCTGGTCGTGGCCGCCGACGTCGGTGACTCCGCCGGTGACGGCAGCGGCATCTCGGACTTCTTCTCCATCGACAACAAGACCGGCAAGCTGCTCACCCGCATCTCCGCGCCGGGCGACCAGTTCGCGGCCCGCTGCGACAGCATCACCAAGACCGAGAGCTGCAACGGGCTCGCGGCCGGAAACGGCAAGCTGTACATCGCGACCGAGGAGCACGAGGGCAGCGGCGAGTCGTACAGCCGGGCCAACGAGGTCGTCGCCTTCGACCTGGCCACCGGCAAGCAGACCGGCCAGCGCGCGGACTCCGGTGACGACTACACGATCACCCCGCTGCGCATGGACGGCGGCAACGTGATCGCCTACAAGCGCCCGCCGTACGACAAGGGCGGGCAGGTCGTGAGCATCGACGGCGCGACGTTCAAGCAGACCACGCTGCTGGAGAACCCGGCGACGGAGGCGGTGCGGGACGTGGAGTCCAGCATGTCGCCGGACTACTCCGAACTGCTCTACTCGCAGGGGCACCTGTACATGTCGCAGGTGTACGCCAGCGAGCCGACCAGTGCGGACGAGAAGGAGTACCTCGCGATCGGGTTCGGCACCAGCGGCTGAACGGTCCGGATCCCGGCCCCGTCCCTGCTCCCGCAGGGGCGGGGCCGCGCATTTGTGGGGTGGTTGTCGCCGGTAGGGGCAGCGCCCGGACGGGCTAGCGTGTAGCTTCCGGGGCATGCCGGGGGCATGGGTGCCGGGGACTGGGTGACTGGGGGGTTGCTCCATGGGAGTACGGCTCATGGTGGTCGACGATCACCGATTGCACGCCGAGGCGCTGGCCTCGGCGCTGAAGCTGCGGGGGCACCGGGTGCTGGCCGCGGCGGCGCCGGCCGCGGGGGCGGCGGAGCTGGTGATCAGCCGGGCGCCGGAGGTGTGCCTGCTGGGGACGGCGACACCGGCGGAGCCGGGGATATTCGACCCGGTGGTGCGGATCAAGCGGGAGCGTCCGCAGGTGGCGATGGTGGTGCTGGGCCCGGTGCCGAGCCCTCGCGGCATCGCGGCGGCGTTCGCGTCGGGGGCGTCGGGGTACGTACGGCACGACGAGCGTATAGAGGGCGTCGAGCGGGCGATCATGAAGGCGCGGGCGGGGGAGGCGGCGGTGGCGCCCGCTCTGTTGCAGGGGGCCTTCGGCGAGCTGCTGAACCCGGCCGCGCAGCCCGACGACGAGGGGCAGCGGCTGTTGCAGATGCTCACGCCCCGGGAGGTGGAGGTGCTGGTGCGGGTCACGGACGGCGAGGACACGCGGCTGATCGCGGCGGGGATGGGGATCGCTCCGTCGACGGCGCGTACGCATGTCCAGCGGGTCCTGATGAAACTGGGCGTGGGATCCCGGCTGGAGGCCGCGGCACTGGCCGCGCGGACGGGGTTGCTGGACCGGGCGGGTGCCTCCGGCGGTTGAGCCGGGTGCCTGCGGCGGCCTGTGCGGGGTGCGTGGGGGTGCGCGTTGCGCGGTGCGTCCGGTGGGGGGTCGGGGCCGCGCCGGGGGGTGTCCGTCCTCGGAACGGCGCGGAATCGGGTGTTTGAAGAGGTGCGGGGCGTTGACGCGCCAACCGCTGCGGGCGGACACCCCCCGACACGACCCCTTCCCGCCGTACGCGCCTGCGGGCCGTCGCCGCCTAGCTGCGGGCAGTCGTGCCGCTGGGGCGGCACGGGTGGGCGCAGCGGCACCCCGCTACGCCGGGCCGCGCTCCACTCGCGCCCACCCCCGCGCCGGGTGACCGGCTGACGCCGGACCACTGCCCGGCGTCAGAAGAGTGCCGTCACTCGTCCACCGGCGGTGTCGGCGGCGCCGTCGGCCTCAGCTTCAGCCAGGCCAGGAAGAACACGCCCAGGACCAGCATCCCCAGCCCGGTCCACAGGTTGATGTTCACCCCCTGCGCCTTGTCGATGTCCTCGTCGGACGCCACGAAGCCCGCGATCGTCACGATGACGCCGTAGATCACGAACAGCCCGCCGATGATCCGCCGGATGTCGAACAGCCGCGCGGCGGTGACGGACTTGGTCTCCAGCTCGGAGACCTCGTCCTGGACGTTCTTGTCGGAGTAGGAATCAGACATGCTCTCTCAATCCTCCCGCGATCAGAACGAGAACGGGATGTAGCAGGCGGCGGCCAGGACGACCGCCCCCCAGCCCAGCAGCGCCGGCCTGCGGTACCACGCGTCGTCGCCCTTGGCGGGCGCCTCCGACATGCCGGGGGAGGTGGTGCCGTAGACCAGGCCCTGGAGATCGGCGACCGGCTTCGGCTTGGTGAACAGGGACACGGCGACCATGACCACCGCACCGGCGACGAAGCCCGCGATCGCGGAGACGAAGTTGGCGCCCTGGTCGGAGGGGATGTCGATGATGCCCTGCTTGTAGATGACGAAGTAGTTCACCATCGCGGCGGTCGTGCCCGCGATCAGCCCCCAGAAGCCGGACTTCATCGACGCGCGCTTCCAGAACATGCCGATGATGAAGACCACGAACATCGGCACGTTGAAGAAGGAGAAGAGCGTCTGGAGGTAGCTCATGATGTTGGAGAAGGACGAGGCCAGGAACGCCGTGCCGATGGAGGCCAGGACGCCGATCACCGTGATCAGGCGGCCGAAGCGGACGTAGTAGCCGTCCTCGCGGTCCTTCACCACGTACTTCTGCCAGACGTCGGTGGTGAAGACGGTGTTGAAGGAGGAGATGTTGGCCGCCATGCCGGCCATGAAGGCGGCCAGCAGACCGGTCACCGCGATGCCCAGGACACCGTTGGGCAGCAGTTGCTGCATCAGGTACGGGATCGCGTCGTTGTACTGGAGGTCCGAGCCGGGGGTGCCGATCTTCGGGACGAGGACCGCGGCGACCAGGCCCGGGATCATGACGACGAAGACGATGAAGATCTTCGGGAAGGCGGCGATCAGCGGGGTGCGCTGGGCCGCCGAGAGGTTCTTCGCCGACAGGGCGCGCTGCACCTCGGCGAAGTTCGTCGTCCAGTAGCCGAAGGAGAGGACGAAGCCGAGGCCCAGGACGATGGTCAGCCAGTTGGCGCCCAGCGGGTTCTCGCTGCCGATGCCCGTGCCGCCCCACGCCGTCATGAAGTCGGAGCCGTGGGACTTGGAGAGGGAGTCGGACAGGCCGTCCCAGCCGCCGACCTTCTTCAGGCCCAGGATGGTGATCGGGATCAGGCCGGCCAGGATCACGAAGAACTGGAGCACCTCGTTGTAGATGGCCGAGGAGAGGCCGCCCAGGGTGATGTACGCCAGGACGAAGAAGCCGGCCACCACGATGGCCACCCACTCCGGCCAGCCGAGGAGCGCCTCGACGACGATCGCGAGGGCGTAGAGGTTCACGCCGGCGATCAGGATGGCGGCGATGGCGAACAGGGCCGAACTGAGGAGGTGGGAGGCCTTGTCGAAGCGAAGCAGGAGGAACTCCGGGACCGAGCGGACCTTCGAGCCGTAGTAGAACGGCATCATCACCAGGCCGAGGAAGACCATCGCCGGGATGGCGCCGATCCAGTACCAGTGGGTCGTGTAGACGCCGTACTGGGCGCTGTTGGCGGCCATGCCGAGGATCTCGGTGGCGCCCAGGTTGGCCGCGACGAAGGCGAGGCCGGTGACCCAGGCGGGCAGGGAGCGGCCGGACAGGAAGAAGTCCAGGCTGGTCTTGACCGAGCGGCGGGCGGCGAAGCCGATGCCCAGGACGACCACGAAGTAGATCCCGAGGATCGTGTAGTCGAGCCAGTTGGTGGGGAGTCGAAGCTCTGCGGCTAGATAAGTGGAGCTTGTGGGGGTTTGCATTAAGCACTCGCTTCGTTCGCGAACTGATCCGCAGCGGAACCTACGCCTCCGCGTTCAGTAATTGAACACTTCTGGTGATGAACTTTGTTTGATTGTGATGTGCCACCAGGGTTGGTGGGTTGTGATGTGTTATGTTTGATTGTGTTGGATGACTGGTGACTGTCATGGGTGGGTGCAGAGGAGTGCGGCAGTGAAGAAGACCTCGACCCGGCTGGCCGACGGCCGTGAGCTGGTCTACTACGACCTTCGCGACGACACCGTGCGCGACGCCGTGGACCGCCGTCCGCTGGAGCGGACCGTCACCACCTCCGAGGTGCGCCGTGACCCGCTGCTCGGCGACTCGGTCGCCGTCGCCTCGCACCGCCAGGGACGCACCTACCATCCGCCGGCCGACCAGTGCCCGCTGTGCCCGTCGGACGGGGAGCGGCTGAGCGAGATCCCGGACTCGGCCTATGACGTGGTGGTCTTCGAGAACCGTTTTCCCTCGCTGGCCGGTGACTCCGGGCGCTGCGAGGTCGTCTGCTTCACCTCCGACCACGACGCCTCCTTCGCCGACCTGAGCGAGGAGCAGGCCCGGCTCGTGCTCGACGCCTGGACGGACCGCACCTCCGAGCTGTCCCATCTGCCCTCCGTTGAACAGGTGTTCTGCTTCGAGAACCGGGGCGCCGAGATCGGGGTGACGCTGGGTCACCCGCACGGGCAGATCTACGCCTACCCCTTCACCACCCCCCGCACCGCCCTGATGCTCCGTTCACTCGCCGCCCACAAGGACGCGACGGGCGGGGAGAACCTGTTCGACGCCGTGCTGGAGGAGGAGCTGGCCGGTGAGCGGGTCGTCCTGGAGGGTGAGCACTGGGCCGCCTTCGTGCCGTACGCCGCGCACTGGCCGTACGAGGTGCACCTCTACCCGAAGCGGCGGGTGCCCGACCTGCTCGGTCTCGACGAGGCGGCGCGCACAGAATTCCCCAAGGTCTACCTGGAACTGTTGAGGCGCTTCGACCGGATCTTCGGCGAGGGGGAACCGCCGACGCCCTACATCGCGGCCTGGCACCAGGCCCCGTTCGGGCAGCTGGAGGAGTTCGAGGGCGTGACGCGGGACGACTTCGCGCTGCACCTGGAGCTTTTCACCATTCGCCGTACGTCCGGCAAGCTGAAGTTCCTCGCGGGCTCCGAGTCCGGCATGAACGTGTTCATCAACGACGTGCCCCCGGAGCGCGCGGCCGAGCGACTGCGAGAGGTAGCGAGTTCATGAGTGGGAAGTACCTGGTGACAGGTGGTGCCGGATACGTCGGAAGCGTCGTCGCCCAGCATCTGTTGGAGGCGGGGCACGAGGTCGTCGTGCTCGACAACCTGTCGACCGGCTTCCGCGAAGGCGTGCCGGCGGGGGCCTCGTTCGTCGAGGGTGACATCCGCGACGCCGCCAAGTGGCTGGACGCCTCGTTCGACGGCGTGCTGCACTTCGCCGCCTTCTCCCAGGTCGGCGAGTCGGTCGTCAAGCCCGAGAAGTACTGGGACAACAACGTCGGCGGGACCATGGCCCTGCTGGAGGCCATGCGGGGCGCGGGTGTGCGGCGGCTCGTCTTCTCCTCCACGGCCGCCACGTACGGCGAGCCCGAGCAGGTGCCGATCGTCGAGTCCGCGCCGACGAGGCCCACGAATCCGTACGGTGCCTCGAAGCTGGCCGTCGACCACATGATCACCGGTGAGGCGGCGGCCCACGGCCTCGGCGCGGTCTCGCTGCGCTACTTCAACGTCGCGGGCGCGTACGGGGAGTACGGCGAGCGCCACGACCCCGAGTCGCATCTGATCCCGCTGGTCCTCCAGGTGGCGCAGGGCAGGCGGGAGGCCATCTCCGTCTTCGGCGACGACTACCCGACGCCGGACGGCACCTGTGTGCGCGACTACATCCACGTCGCCGACCTGGCCGAGGCCCACCTGCTGGCCGTGGCGGCCGCCACCCCGGGCGAGCACCTCATCTGCAACCTGGGCAACGGCAACGGCTTCTCCGTCCGCGAGGTCGTCGAGACGGTCCGCCGGGTCACCGGCCACCCGATCCCTGAGGTGGTGGCCCCGCGCCGGGGCGGCGACCCGGCGGTCCTGGTGGCGTCCGCGGACACCGCCCGGGAGAAACTGGGCTGGAACCCGTCCCGCGCGGACCTCGCGGGGATCGTGTCGGACGCGTGGGAGTTCGCGCAGCGGCGCGCGGGCTAGTACTTACCGCAGTTACCGGAAGGGCGAGGGGTCAGGGCATGGGCGAGGCTGTCACGGGGACCGTCGGCGAGCGGTTCCGGGAGCTGTACGGGGCGGAGCCGGAGGGGGTGTGGGCGGCGCCGGGCCGGGTGAACCTGATCGGCGAACACACCGACTACAACGACGGCTTCGTGATGCCGTTCGCCCTGCCGCACCAGGCCGTCGCGGCCGTCTCCCGGCGCGACGACGGCGTCCTGCGCCTGCACTCGGCCGACATCGACGCCGGCCCGGTCGAGCTGCGCGTCGCCGACCTGACCCCCGGCTCGGACAAGTCCTGGACCGCCTACCCCTCGGGCGTCGTCTGGGCGCTGCGCGAGGCGGGCCACGAACTGACCGGCGCCGACGTGCACCTGACCTCGACGGTCCCGTCGGGCGCGGGGCTCTCGTCCTCGGCGGCCCTGGAGGTCGTCGTCGCCCTGGCGCTGAACGACCTGTACTCCCTCGGCCTGCGCGGCCGGCAGCTGGCCCGCCTGTGCCAGCGCGCGGAGAACGTCTACGTCGGCGCCCCCGTCGGCATCATGGACCAGACGGCCTCCGCCTGCTGCGAGGCGGGCCACGCCCTGTTCCTCGACACCCGCGACCTCTCCCAGCGCCAGATCCCCTTCGACCTCGCCGCCGAGGGCATGCGCCTGCTGGTCGTCGACACCCGGGTCAAGCACTCCCACAGCGAGGGCGAGTACGGCAAGCGCCGCGCCGGCTGCGAGAAGGGCGCCGCGCTGCTCGGCGTCGACGCGCTGCGCGACGTGCCCTACGCCGACCTGGACGCGGCGCTGGAGCGGCTGGGCGACGAGGAGGAGGTGCGCCGCCTGGTCCGGCACGTGGTGACCGAGGACGAGCGCGTCGAGCGGGTGGTGTCGCTGCTGGAGTCCGGCGACACCCGGGCCATCGGCCCCGTCCTCGTCGAGGGCCACGCCTCGCTGCGCGACGACTTCCGCATCTCCTGCCCGGAGCTGGACCTGGTCGTCGACACGGCCCTCGCCTCCGGCGCCCTCGGCGCCCGGATGACCGGCGGCGGCTTCGGCGGCTCGGCGATCGTCCTGGCGGAGGCCACCGACGTGGACGCCGTCACCAAGGCGATCGAGAACGCCTTCGCGACGGCGTCCTTCAAGACCCCGCGGATCTTCGAGGCGGTGCCCTCGCCGGGGGCGCGGCGCCTGGTCTGAGCCGGTCAGCCGAGCCGCTTCACCAGGGTGTACTCCGTGATCCCCGGCGGGTAGTCGGGGATCACGCACATGACGTCGTAGCCGCGCTTCGTGTAGAAGCCGGGAGCCTGGAAGTCCCAGGTCTCCACGCGGGCGGCGGCGCAGCCGCGTTCGGTGCGGGCGGTGCGTTCCGCCTCGTCGAGGAGGGCGGAACCGAGACCCGCGCCCCGGTGGCCGCCGTCCACCCACAGGTAGGTCACGTGCAGCCAGGTCGCCCAGGTGTGGCCGACCAGGCCGCCCGCCAGGCCGCCGGTGCGGTCCAGGACCCAGACGTGCAGTGGGAATTCGCGTTCGTGAGGGGTCCCGCGCAGGGAACGCAGGACGGAGGAGGCCGCTGTGTTCGTCTCCCGCAGGCGGGTGCGCAGCAGATCGCGCCGTTCCTTGTCGACTTCTGTCACAAGACGAAACATGCGGCTCACCATAAACGTGCCGCGGAGTCAGTTCTGCAAATAGCCTTCCGCTCCCGGCGCCCGTCCGTACTCTGATGAGCAGCACCGGTGGGGGCCGGTGCCGTTCAGGGGGCGAGACAGCCGGGTACGGCGCCCGGGGCGGGGACAGCGGTTACCGCACGGCGGCGGTCGTGCGGCGGCCCGTCCCGGAGTACCGAGCACAACAGCACAGCTGGACGCGGGGCCCCGGGCTTCGTACCCGTGCCGGTGCCGTCGTCCGAGGACGGACAGACGATGGGTATCCCCTGCTCCTCGCGGAGCGCGGGGGAGGGGGTTTCGTGGTTCGTATCCGAGTCCTGGTCGTCGACGACCATCGCATCTTCGCCGAGTCGCTCGCGGCCGCCCTGGCCGCCGAGCCCGACGTCGACGTCTCGGCGGCCGGCAGCGGCCCGGCCGCACTGCGCTGCCTGGAGCGGGCCGCCTCCGAGGGACGGCGGTTCGACGTGCTGCTCGTCGACGCCGACCTGGGCGGCCGGGTGCCCGGCACCCGGCCCGCCGTGCCCGTGCGGGACGGCAACGAGGACGGGCTGGTGGACGGGATCTCGCTGGTCGCCGGGGTGCGGTCGGGGCAGCCGGGCGTACGGATCGTCGTCCTCGCCGAGAAGGACGACCCCCGGCGGGCGGCCCTCGCCCTGGGGGCCGGGGCCTCCGGGTGGGTGGCCAAGGACTGTTCCCTGTCCCGGCTGCTCAGCGTCATCCGGGGCGTCCTGCGCGACGAGACGCACCTGCCGCCCGCCCTGCTCACCGGCGTCCTGCGCGAGCTGACCGCGGCCCGCAAGCACCGCACCGAGAGCGAGCTGCTGGTGGAGTCGCTGACCCCGCGCGAGCGCGAGGTGCTGCGCTGCATGGTCGCCGGGCTCGGCCGCAAGGCGGTCGCCGAGCGGCTGTACCTGTCCCCGCACACGGTGCGCACCCACATGCAGAACGTCCTGGGCAAGCTGGGTGTCCACTCCACCCTGGCCGCCGTGGCGCTGGCGCGCAGGGCGGGGGTGGGACCGGCGGACCTGGACGGCCCCTCAGCCGGGGATGTTGTCGAACGGGGCGGTCAGCTGGCGTAGCAGGGCCGCCAGCTCGCTGCGCTGGGCGCGGGACAGCTCGCCCAGGATGGCGCGCTCCTGGGCCAGCAGGCCGGCCAGCGACTGGTCGGCGCGGTCCCGGCCCTCGTCCGTGAGCCGGACCAGGACGCCGCGCCGGTCGCTGGGGTCGGGCAGGCGCTCCACCAGGCCCTTCTTCGCCAGCCGGTCGATCCGGTTGGTCATCGTGCCCGACGTGACCAGGGTCTGGGTGAGGAGCTGTCCCGGGGAGAGCTGGTACGGGGTGCCCGCGCGGCGCAGCGCCGTCAGCACATCGAACTCCCACGGCTCCAGCTGGTGTTCGGAGAAGGCCAGCCGGCGTGCGCGGTCCAGGTGCCGGGCCAGCCTGCTGACACGGCTCAGCACCTCGAGCGGTTCCACGTCGAGGTCCGGGCGCTCCCGGCGCCACGCTGCGACCAGCCGATCGACCTCGTCCTCCATGACGATCAGTGTAGTGGTTGTGTCGACGTGAAGTCTCTTGAGGTCAACTGTCTTGCCGTCGAGATACTTTCGGGGTGACGCTGGGTACCCGTCCCGCACGGACACCCTCTGGAGGCTCCATGCCCGCCACCGCCCCCACCTGGGACCCCGCCCAGTACCTGCGCCACGCCGGCCACCGCGCCCGCCCCTTCACCGACCTCCTCGCCCGGATCCCGGACCTCCCCGCGGACGCGCCCCGCATCGCCGACCTCGGCTGCGGACCGGGCAACGTCACCGTCCTGCTCGCCGACCGCTGGCCCACCGCCCGCGTCACCGGCTACGACAACTCGCCCCCGATGCTCGAACGGGCCCGGCAGTACGCCGGCCCCACCCCCGGTGGCGGTCACCTCGACTTCGCCCCCGCCGACGCCCGCACCTGGACCCCGGACGAACCGTTCGACCTCCTCGTCAGCAACGCCACCCTCCAGTGGGTCCCCGGCCACGCCGACCGCTTCCCCGACTGGATCGACCGTCTCGCCCCCGGCGGCACCCTCGCCCTCCAGGTGCCCGGCAACTTCGACGCCCCCAGCCACCGCCTGCTGCGCGAGCTGGCCGACTCCCGGCGCTGGCGGGACCGCCTCGACGGCGTCCTGCGCCACGACGACGCCGTCCTCACCCCCGAGGGCTACCTGGCCCGCCTGGCCGCCGCCGGCTGCACCGCCGACGTGTGGGAGACGACGTACGTCCACCTGCTGCCCGGCGAGGACGCCGTCCTCGACTGGGTGAAGGGAACGGGGCTGCGGCCCGTACTGGACGCCCTCGGCGGCGACCCGGCGGCCCGCGACGCGTTCGTCGAGGAGTACCGGACCGTCCTGCGCGCCGCCTATCCCGCCGAGGCCCACGGCACCCCGTTCCCCTTCCGCCGCGTCTTCGCCGTCGCCCGGAAGCCCGCGGGGTCGGCGGGGTCGGCGGGGTCGGCGGGGGAGGCCGGCCGGTGATCACCGGCCTCGACCACGTGCAGCTCGCCGCGCCGCCCGGCGCCGAGGAGCCGCTGCGCGCCTTCTACGCCGGCGTGCTCGGCATGACCGAGATCCCCAAGCCGCCCGTGCTCGCCGCCCGCGGCGGCTGCTGGTTCGCGGCCGGCCCCGTCCAGCTCCACCTGGGCGTCGAGACGACCGGCTTCCGGCCCGCCCGCAAGGCCCACCCCGGGCTGCGGGTCACCGGGATCGACGGGTACGCCGCCCGCCTGGAGGCCCACGGCACGCCCGTCACCTGGGACGACGACCTGCCCGGTCACCGGCGCTTCCACTGCGCCGATCCGGTCGGCAACCGCCTGGAGTTCCTGGAGCCGGACCCACCCGCCCGCCGGTGACCACCGGCCGGGCTCACACCACGCCGTCCGCGGCGAGCGCGTCGATGTCCTCCTCCGACAGACCGAGGCCGCCGAGTACGGCGCGGGTGTGCTCGCCCAGCGCCGGGACCGCCTCCATGCGCGGCGCCCGGCCGGTCGGTCCCGGCGGCGCCATCGCCGGTACGGGACCGGCCGGGGTGGGCACCTCGTGCAGGCGCCCGCGCGCGGCCAGCTGCGGGTGGTCCCACACCTCGGTGAGCGTGTTCACCCGGGCGTTGGCCACCGGCACCGCGTCGAGCAGCGCGATCGCCTCGGTACTGGTCAGCTCCGCGAACCGCGCCGAGATCACCGCGCCCAGTTCCTCCCGGTGCGCGTCGCGGTCCGCGTTGGTGGCGTAGCGCGGGTGCCCGGCCAGCTCCGGACGGTCCAGGAAGCCCGCACAGAAGCCGTGCCACTCGCGCTCGTTCTGCACCGCCGTCATCACGACCTTCCCGTCGCCCGCCGTGAACGGGCCGTACGGATAGATCGTCGCGTGCGCGGCACCCGCCCGGGGAGGCGGCGGCGCGCCGTCGAGGGAGTAGTACAGCGGAAAACCCAGCCACTCCACCGTGGCCTCCAGCATCGACACGTCCAGATGCGCGCCCCGTCCCGTACGGCCCCGCTCGAGCAGCGCGGCCAGGACCGAGCTGTACGCGTACATCCCGGCGGCGATGTCCGACACCGGGATCCCCGCCTTGGCCATGTCGTCCGGCGTGCCCGTGACCGACAGCAGCCCCGCCTCGGACTGCACCAGCAGGTCGTACGCCTTGCGGTCGGCGTAGGGGCCCGGCACGCCGTAGCCGGAGATGTCGCACACGATCAGCCCCGGATGCGCCGCCCGCAGCTCCCGCGCGCCGAGTCCGGCGCGGGCCGCGGCGCCCGGCGCCAGGTTCTGCAGGAAGACGTCCGCGTCCGCGACCAGCCGGCGCAGCAGCTCCAGGCCCCGGGGGTCCTTGAAGTCCAGGGTGACGGACTCCTTGTTGCGGTTGACCCACACGAAGTGCGAACTCAGACCCCGCACCCGGGAGTCGTACGCCCGGGCGAAGTCCCCCGTCCCCGGGCGCTCCACCTTGATCACCCGCGCGCCGAGGTCGGCGAGCTGACGGCTGGCGTAGGGAGCGGCGATCGCCTGCTCCAGCGAGACGACGGTGACGCCGCGCAGTGGCTGCATGTCTTCTGCCCTCGCGGACCTGGCTCTTGCAGGACCTGACTCTCGCGGACCTGACCTTCGTGGACCTGACTCTCGCGGACCTGGCTCGTGCGGACCTAGCTCTTGCGGTGCCCGATCAGCCGCGGCTTCGGCTCCAGACCGTCCAGGCCGTGCCACGCCAGGTTCACCAGGTGCGCCGCCACCTCCGCCTTCTTCGGACGGCGCACGTCCAGCCACCACTGGCCGGTCAGCGCCACCATGCCCACCAGCGCCTGCGCGTACACCGGGGCCAGCTTGGCGTCGAAGCCCCGGTTCTTGAACTCGCGGCCCAGGATGTCCTCCACCTGGGTGGCGATGTCCGAGATCAGCGAGGCGAAGGTGCCCGTCGACTGCGGGATGGGGGAGTCGCGGACCAGGATGCGGAAGCCGTCCGTGTACTCCTCGATGTAGTCCAGGAGCGCGAAGGCGGCCTGCTCGCACAGCTCACGCGGGTGCCCGGCCGTCAGGGAGCCGGTCACCATGTCGAGCAGCCGCCGCATCTCGCGGTCCACGACCACCGCGTACAGGCCCTCCTTGCCGCCGAAGTGCTCGTACACCACCGGCTTGGAGACCCCGGCCTTCGCCGCGATCTCCTCCACCGACGTGCCCTCGAAACCCTTCGCCGCGAAGAGGGTCCGGCCGATCTCCAGCAACTGCTCGCGGCGCTCGGCACCGGTCATCCGGGTGCGACGCGTGCGCCGCGGCTTGTCATTGCTCGGGGTGCTGCTGGAGTCGGTCGCCACGGCGTCAATCATGCCGCCTTCGCCGTCTCCTTCCGGCGGCGGGCGCCGTCCTGATCCGTGTTGCGGCGCGAATCGATACGCGAGCGTGACGGCCAGCGCACGTCGTAGGCCCACCCGAGCTGCTCGAACCAGCGGATCAGCCGGGCACTCGAATCGAGCTGCCCGCGCATCACCCCGTGCCGCGCCGAGGTCGGGTCCGCGTGGTGCAGGTTGTGCCAGGACTCACCGCAGGACAGGATCGCCAGCCACCACACGTTGCCCGAGCGGTCCCGGGACTTGAAGGGGCGCTTGCCCACCGCGTGGCAGATCGAGTTGATCGACCAGGTCACGTGGTGCAGCAACGCCACCCGCACGAGTGAACCCCAGAAGAACCCGGTGAACGCGCCCCACCAGGACATCGTGACCAGCCCGCCGATCAGCGCGGGCAGCCCCAGGGACACCACGGTCCACAGGATGAACTGGCGGGAGACCGCCCGCAGCGCGGGGTCCTTGATCAGGTCCGGTGCGTACTTCTCCTGCGATGTCTGCTCCTCGTCGAACATCCAGGCGATGTGGGCCCACCACAGGCCCTTGATCAGGGCGGGCACCGTCTCGCCGTACCGCCACGGCGAGTGCGGGTCGCCCTCGTCGTCGGAGAACTTGTGGTGTTTGCGGTGGTCGGCCACCCAGCGGACCAGCGGCCCCTCGACCGCCATCGAGCCCGCGATCGCCAACGCGATCTTCAACGGCCGTTTCGCCTTGAAGGAACCATGGGTGAAGTGCCGGTGGAACCCGATGGTGATGCCGTGGCAGCCCAGGAAGTAGAAGAAGACCAGCAATCCCAGGTCCAGCCAGCTCACGCCCCAGCCCCACGCCAGCGGCACCGCCGCCACCAGCGCGAGGAACGGAAGGGTGATGAACAGCAGCAGCGTGATCTGCTCGATGGACCGCTTCTGCTCACCCCCCAGCGTGGCGGAGGACCCCGCGCCGGAATCGGCCGGCTGCGGAGCGTCTGGGATCACATCGGAAGTCGTGGTCATGCGCGTCCCCTGTGGGGTCGAGGGTGGGGTCGTCGAGGTGTGGCCGGTGCCGGGCTACGGGAACCTGCACGGTTTTCCTACGGTTCCGTAACCTACGGCGACGTAAGTATGGCAGTGCGTGGCCGCGCGGCAAGAGCCCCAGAGCCTGCGCGTCCTGGCCGACACCTATCCTGGGAGTCGGTCGGACAGCGCGGTCCGCTCTGATTACTTCCCGGACGTCCGGCCCGGTAAGCGGCGCCCGCCGCGCGGGACGGCCGTCCGGGTTCCCTCCCAGACGAGCTTCAACACTGCAAGGAGCCGCACCTGTGAGCAGTGCCGACGACCAGACCACCACGACGACCAGCAGCGAACTGCGTGCCGACATCCGCCGACTGGGTGATCTCCTCGGGGAGACCCTGGTCCGGCAGGAGGGCCCCGAGCTGCTGGAACTCGTCGAGAAGGTACGCCGACTCACCCGCGAGGACGGCGAGGCCGCCGCCGAACTGCTGCGCGGCACCGAACTGGAGACCGCCGCCAAGCTCGTCCGCGCCTTCTCCACCTACTTCCACCTCGCCAACGTCACCGAGCAGGTCCACCGCGGCCGCGAACTGGGCGCCAAGCGCGCCGCCGAGGGCGGACTGCTCGCCCGTACGGCCGACCGGCTGAAGGACGCCGACCCCGAGCACCTGCGCGAGACGGTCCGCAACCTCAACGTGCGCCCCGTCTTCACCGCGCACCCCACCGAGGCCGCCCGCCGCTCCGTCCTCAACAAGCTGCGCCGCATCGCGGCCCTCCTGGACACCCCGGTCAACGAGTCCGACCGGCGCCGCCTGGACACCCGGCTCGCCGAGAACATCGACCTGGTCTGGCAGACCGACGAGCTGCGCGTCGTACGGCCCGAGCCCGCCGACGAGGCCCGCAACGCCATCTACTACCTCGACGAGCTGCACCTGGGCGCCGTCGGCGACGTACTCGAAGACCTCACCGCCGAACTGGAGCGGGCCGGCGTCAAGCTCCCCGACGACACCCGCCCCCTCACCTTCGGCACCTGGATCGGCGGCGACCGCGACGGCAACCCCAACGTCACCCCCCAGGTGACCTGGGACATCCTCATCCTCCAGCACGAACACGGCATCAACGACGCCCTGGAGATGATCGACGAGCTGCGCGGCTTCCTCTCCAACTCCATCCGCTACGCGGGCGCCACGGAGGAACTGCTCACCTCCCTCCAGGCCGACCTCGAACGGCTCCCCGAGATCAGCCCCCGCTACAAGCGCCTCAACGCCGAGGAGCCCTACCGGCTCAAGGCCACCTGCATCCGGCAGAAGCTGGAGAACACCAAGCAGCGCCTCGCCATGGGCACCGCCCACGAAGAGGGCCGCGACTACCTCGGCACCGCCCAGCTCATCGACGACCTGCGCATCGTCCAGACCTCCCTGCGCGAGCACCGCGGCGGCCTCTTCGCCGACGGCCGCCTCGCCCGCACCATCCGGACCCTGGCCGCCTTCGGCCTCCAGCTCGCCACCATGGACGTCCGCGAACACGCCGACGCCCACCACCACGCCCTCGGCCAGCTCTTCGACCGGCTCGGCGAGGAGTCCTGGCGCTACGCCGACATGCCCCGCGAGTACCGCACCAAGCTCCTCGCGAAGGAGCTGCGCTCGCGCAGGCCCCTGGCCCCCAGCCCGGCCCCCGTCGACGCGCCCGGCGAGAAGACCCTCGGCGTCTTCCAGACCGTCCGCCGCGCCCTGGAGGTCTTCGGCCCCGAGGTCATCGAGTCCTACATCATCTCCATGTGCCAGGGTGCCGACGACGTCTTCGCCGCGGCGGTGCTGGCCCGCGAGGCCGGACTGATCGACCTGCACGCCGGCTGGGCCAAGATCGGCATCGTGCCGCTCCTGGAGACCACCGACGAGCTCAAGGCCGCCGACACCATCCTCGAAGACCTCCTCGCCGACCCCTCCTACCGGCGCCTGGTCGCCCTGCGCGGCGACGTCCAGGAGGTCATGCTCGGCTACTCCGACTCCTCCAAGTTCGGCGGCATCACCACCAGCCAGTGGGAGATCCACCGCGCCCAGCGCCGCCTGCGCGACGTCGCCCACCGCTACGGCGTACGGCTGCGCCTCTTCCACGGCCGCGGCGGCACCGTCGGCCGCGGCGGCGGCCCCACCCACGACGCCATCCTCGCCCAGCCCTGGGGCACCCTGGAGGGCGAGATCAAGGTCACCGAGCAGGGCGAGGTCATCTCCGACAAGTACCTCATCCCGGCCCTCGCCCGGGAGAACCTGGAGCTGACCGTCGCGGCCACCCTCCAGGCGTCCGCCCTGCACACCGCGCCCCGCCAGTCCGACGAGGCCCTCGCCCGCTGGGACGCTGCGATGGACGTCGTCTCCGACGCCGCCCACACCGCCTACCGGCACCTGGTCGAGGACCCCGACCTGCCGACGTACTTCCTGGCCTCCACGCCGGTCGACCAGCTCGCCGACCTGCACCTCGGCTCGCGGCCCTCCCGCCGCCCCGGCTCGGGCGTCTCGCTCGACGGACTGCGCGCCATCCCGTGGGTGTTCGGCTGGACCCAGTCCCGGCAGATCGTCCCCGGCTGGTACGGCGTCGGCTCCGGCCTCAAGGCCCTGCGCGAGGCCGGCCTCGACACCGTGCTGGACGAGATGCACCAGCAGTGGCACTTCTTCCGCAACTTCATCTCCAACGTGGAGATGACGCTGGCCAAGACCGACCTGCGCATCGCCCAGCACTACGTCGACACCCTCGTCCCGGACGAGCTGAAGCACGTCTTCGACACCATCAAGGCCGAGCACGAGCTCACCGTCGCCGAGGTCCTGCGCGTCACCGGCGAGACGGAACTCCTCGACGCCGACCCGGTCCTCAAGCAGACCTTCGCCATCCGCGACGCCTACCTCGACCCCATCTCCTACCTCCAGGTCGCCCTCCTCGGCCGCCAGCGCGAGGCCGCCGCCGCGAACGGGACCCCCGACCCGCTCCTGGCCCGGGCGCTGCTCCTCACCGTCAACGGTGTGGCCGCCGGCCTGCGCAACACGGGCTGACACGGCCCAGCTGCGCCCACCCCGGCGCCGCGCACGCGAAAACACCGGTGCCCCCGAGCTCGCACAGAGCCCGGGGGCACCCTCACGTCGTATCCGAAAACCTCACACCGCGAAGAACGCCCCCGTCAGCAGGGCCACCCCGGCCCCCGCCATCCCCCACGCGACCCGAGTCCGCCGCAGCCCCCCGGCCACGACCACCGACGCAAGCAACAACGCCCCGCCCAACGGCACCCACGCGTACAGAATCCCGGCCGGACCCGAACGCACCGCCTCGCCACTACCGGGCTTCAACACCACGCTGTACGTCCGCCCCTTCGCCACCGCGACGGAGTCCTCGATCACGACCCGCTCCCGCGCCTGCGACCCCGCCGACACCGGCGAGTACGGACCGCTGCACGTCCCCCCGCCGCACCGCGTCACCTCGACCGTGCCCCGCTCCCGCCCCTTGGTCAGCAGCACGTGCTGCGCCGTGCCCCACGACGCCCACACCCCCGCGATCATGATCAACGCGGCGACCGTACCCATCGCCGCCACCCGGCCGAACCGCAGCAGGGCGGAGGACGCGGAGGAAGCGGACGAGGCCTGACGGGGACGAGCGGCGGCGGCAGAGGCAGGCATGGCCGGGATCATTGGCCATGCCTGCACGCCCGGTCAACTCACCCGCGCACCATCGTCGGACAAGTCAGGAGTTGTACGCGCTCTGCGCCCGCTCCAGACCCTCGATCACCAGAGCCTCCACCGCGTCCGCCGCCCGGTCGACGAAGTAGTCCAGCTCCTTGCGCTCCGTCGACGAGAAGTCCCGCAGCACGAAATCCGCCACCGGCATCCGCCCCGGCGGCCGCCCGATCCCGAACCGCACCCGGTGGTAGTCCGCGCCCAGCGACTTCGTGATCGACTTCAGCCCGTTGTGCCCGTTGTCCCCGCCGCCCAGCTTCAGCCGCAGCACGCCGTAGTCGATGTCCAACTCGTCGTGCACCGCCACGATGTTGCCGACCGGAACCTTGTAGAAGTCCCGCAGCGCCGTCACCGGGCCGCCCGACACGTTCATGAACGACATCGGCTTCGCCAGGATCACCCGCCGGTTGGCAGGACCCGGCGGACCGATCCGCCCCTCGACCACCTGCGCCTGCGCCTTGCCGTGCCGCTTGAAGCGCGCCCCGATCCGCTCCGCCAGCAGATCCGCCACCATGAAGCCGACGTTGTGCCGGTTCGCGGCGTACTCGGGTCCCGGATTCCCGAGGCCGGCCACCAGCCACGGAGCGCCCGCGTCCGTCGTCACGTCCATGTCTCCTTAACCACCGGTACCACCCGTAACCACCCGTCCCCCCATACGCGTCGGCCGCTGCCCCGCACGGGAACAGCGGCCGACCACACGATGACCGTGCGGGAGGATCAGGCCTCGGCGGCCTCTTCGCCCTCGCCCTCGCCCTCGGCCGGGGCCTCCTCGGCCTGCGCGGACAGGACCTGCAGCACCACGGTGTCGCCGTCCACGTCCAGCTTCACGCCGGACGGCAGGGCGATGTCCTTGGCGTGGATGGAGGCACCGGCCTCCAGGCCCTCCACCGACACGGTGACCTGCTCCGGGATGTGCGTGGCCTCGGCCTCGACCGGCAGCGCGTCCAGGACGTACTCCAGCAGGTAGCCACCCGGGGCCAGCTCGCCCTCGGCCTGCACCGGGATCTCGACCGACACGGTCTCGCCGCGCTTCACCAGCTGCAGGTCGACGTGCTCCAGGAAGCCCTTGATCGGGTCGCGCTGGACCGACTTCGGGATCGCCAGCTCGTTGGTCTTGCCGTCGATGTCCAGCGCGATCAGCACGTTGGACGTACGCAGCGCCAGCAGCAGCTCGTGACCCGGCAGGGTCAGGTGCAGCGGGTCGGAACCGTGACCGTACAGAACACCGGGAACCTTGTTGTCACGACGGATACGACGCGCGGCACCCTTGCCGAACTCGGTACGCGTCACGGCGGTGAGCTTCACCTCGGACATGATCACTCCTCGTGGGAATCAGGAACGGACGTGGTCACCCGGCCACGAACGGCCTGCTACGAAGAGCGCGTCGATAACGGAGCGCCACACCCGCACACACGGGTACGGCCTCCCTCGCCGAGCAACTTCAGCAGTCTACTCGGAGAGGAAGGCCGTACCCAAAACGATCAAACAGGCGGGACACCACCTGCAGAACGGTTACTGCACAACGCTCACTGCTCGTCGAACAGGCTCGTCACCGAACCGTCCTCGAACACCTCACGCACCGCACGCGCGATCGTCGGCGCGATCGACAGCACCGTGATCTTGTCCAGTTCCAGCTCACTCGCCGACGGCAGCGTGTTCGTGAACACGAACTCGCTCACCTTCGAGTTCTTCAGCCGGTCCGCCGCCGGACCCGACAGCACACCGTGCGTCGCCGTCACGATCACGTCCTCCGCACCGTGCGCGAACAGCGCGTCCGCCGCGGCACAGATCGTGCCACCCGTGTCGATCATGTCGTCGACCAGGACGCAGATACGCCCCTCCACGTCACCCACGACCTCGTGCACCGTGACCTGGTTCGCCACGTCCTTGTCACGCCGCTTGTGCACGATCGCCAGCGGCGCGCCCAGACGGTCGCACCAACGGTCCGCCACGCGCACCCGGCCCGCGTCCGGAGACACCACCGTCAGCTTCGAACGGTCCACCTTCGCGCCCACGTAGTCCGCGAGCAGCGGCAGCGCGAACAAGTGGTCCACCGGACCGTCGAAGAAGCCCTGGATCTGGTCCGTGTGCAGATCCACGGCCAGAATCCGGTCCGCGCCCGCGGTCTTCATCAGATCCGCGATCAGACGCGCCGAAATCGGTTCACGCCCACGGTGCTTCTTGTCCTGCCGCGCGTAACCGTAGAACGGCACGATGACGGTGATGGAGCGGGCCGACGCGCGCTTCAACGCGTCGATCATGATCAGCTGCTCCATGACCCACTTGTTGATCGGAGCCGTGTGGCTCTGGATCAGGAAGCAGTCCGCACCGCGCGCCGACTCCTGATACCGCACATAGATCTCACCGTTGGCGAAGTCGAAGGCCTTCGTCGGGACGACCCCGACCCCCAGCTGCTGGGCGACCTCCTCGGCAAGCTCGGGGTGTGCGCGGCCGGAGAAGAACATCATCTTCTTCTCGCCGGTCGTCTTGATCCCGGTCACAGCACTTTCTCCTCAGAGGTTCGCAGCTGAGCTCATGGGCGCTCTCCCGACTGGCCGCGGGGGCGTCTCAGCTGGTGGGGTGCGGATGTGCACTTATCACGGTACGCCGTGTTCGACGCGCCGGTTTCCGGTCAGTCTTCGCCGCCGGCCTCGCGGGACACCGCCTCGGCAGCCTTCGCCGCCGCGCTCCCCGGACGCTTCCGGGCCACCCAGCCCTCGATATTCCGCTGCTGGCCACGGGCCACGGCCAGCGAACCGGGCGGGACGTCCTTCGTGATCACCGAGCCGGCGGCGGTGTAGGCACCGTCCCCGACCGTGACAGGAGCCACAAACATGTTGTCCGAACCCGTACGGCAGTGTGAGCCGATCGTCGTGTGGTGCTTGTCCTGACCGTCGTAGTTCACGAACACACTCGCGGCACCGATGTTCGTGAAGTCACCGATCGTCGCGTCACCCATGTACGACAGGTGCGGGACCTTCGTCCCCTCACCGATCGACGCGTTCTTGGCCTCGACGAACGTACCGATCTTCGATTTGAGCCCGAGCCGGGTACCCGGCCGCAGATACGCGTACGGACCGACCGAGGCCTGCGGACCGACGTGCGCGCCGACGGCCACCGTGTTGTCCACCCGCGCACCCGCGTCGACCCGGGTGTCCGTCAGCCGGGAGTTCGGCCCGACCTCGCAGCCCTCGGCCAGATGCGTCGAACCGTGCAGCTGCGTACCCGGGTGGAGAACGACGTCCTGCTCGAACGTCACCGTCACGTCGACCCACGTCGTCGCCGGGTCCACCACGGTCACGCCGGCCAGCATCGCCCCGGTCAGCAACCGGTCGTTCAGGATCCGACGCGCCTCGGCCAGCTGCACACGGTTGTTGATCCCGGCGATCTCCCGGTGGTCGCCGGCCACCGACGCACCCACCCGGTGCCCCGCCTCACGCAGGATCCCCAGCACGTCCGTCAGGTACTCCTCGCCCTGGCTGTTGTCCGTGCGCACCTTGCCCAGCGCGTCCGCGAGCAGCTGCCCGTCGAAGGCGAACACACCCGAGTTGATCTCACGGATCGCCCGCTGCGACTCCGAGGCGTCCTTGTGCTCGACGATCGCCGTCACGGCGCCCGACGCCCCGTCCCGCACGATCCGGCCGTACCCCGTCGCGTCCGGCACCTCGGCCGTCAGCACCGTCACCGCGTTGCCGTCGGCCGTGTGCGTGGCGGCGAGGGCCTTGAGCGTCTCGCCGGTGAGGAGCGGGGTGTCACCGCAGACGACCACGACGACCCCGTCCACGGCACCGCCCAGCGCCTCGAGACCCATCCGCACGGCGTGCCCGGTGCCGTTCTGCTGCTCCTGGACGGCGGTGCGTACGTCGGGGGCGACCTCGGCGAGGTGCGCGGTGACCTTCTCGCGGGCGTGCCCGACGACCGCGACCAGGTTCTCGGGGTCCAGCTCACCGGCGGCGGCGAGCACGTGCCCGACGAGGGACCGGCCGCACAGCTCGTGCAGGACCTTGGGTGTGGCCGACTTCATACGGGTGCCCTCACCCGCTGCGAGAACGACGACGGCTGCCGGGCGAATGGCGCTCACGGGATGCCCTTCGGCTGTTGAGGAGGTGGGGACCTCCGCAGGATACCGGGGCGGTTTACGGGGGACATGAGTGCGGGCCCTGACATTGACGTCAAGGCCCGCGATGAGGTCACGCGCAGTGGCTCCCCCGCAAGGATTCGAACCTTGTCCTGCTAGATCCAAAATCTAGTGTGCTGCCGGTTACACCACGGGGGAACGTGCGTCAGACCTTACCGGAGTCGTGTGACGGCGTCAGCGACGATTCCCGTCCACCAGCCTTCGATCCGGCGGTACAACTCGGCACTCTGTCGCACGGTGAGTACGAGACAACCGCGGTAGTCGTCGCCCGTGTTCTTGCGTACCGTCCTCGGGTTGTGCCGCTTGAGCGTCGTCTTGCCGAAGGAGCTGCGGTCCGCCTGGACTACGTCTGCCCAGTGGGCCTCCGCTGACTCGACGTCGGCCGTCTCGTGAATCATCACGCGGTAGGTGATGTGCTCGCGCTCGACGTTGAGCAGGTCCAACCACGAGAGGAAGAGGCGGATCATGTCGGAGTCGCTGTTGACGAACGTGACTCGTTCTCGTCGCGCATGTGGTTTGTCCTTGAGGCCCTCGGCCCAGTAAAGGGCCACGCCCGCCAGGAACAGATCGCGATCGGACAACGCCCCGATGTCCGCTGCTGCGGCCTCCTTGGTCTGCTGTCGCTGCTTCTCTCGCACTGCTAGCTCATGCTCCCAGCGCTTGCGTGCGGCCAGCTTGGCCTGTTCCGCCGGGTCACGTCGTTCCGGTTTCGGCAGGTCACGTACCCACAGGGAGATCGAACCCTTCGAGCATCCCAGCTCCGCTTCGATCTGGTCGTACGTCCAGCCTCGGAGGCGTAGCTCCCTGGCCTTCGCGCGGAGGTCGTCCTTCGCGCGCGGCCGCTTCGTCCACTCTGGAGGCGGCTCGCCCTCCAGGAGGCGGTTGAGGATGTCGTTGTTGTCGACGTGCAGTCGGTCGCGGATCTGGCGACGGCTGAGCCCCTCGCGCCGCAGCGCGACCGCCCGCTCCCGTAGTCCTTCGAAGTCCGCGTACTTGTTCGGTGAACGTGCCATGGGCATACCGTCCGGCCGGAATCCTCGCCTTCGGAGGCGAACGACCTGGGGTTCACCAGTTCGAGGGATATCGCGTCGTATCGTTTGTCGAAAGTCACCGGAAATGGGGCGCCCGGCGCCCGTAGGCTGGAGGCATGACCACGACGGGGGAAGACCACGTTCGGGCCCGGGGTGGGCCCGGGTGGTGGGACAGGCGGCGCGGCGCGGTGCTCGATGTGAGCCTCGGTGTCGTGTCCGCGCTGGAGTGTGCGGCGGAGGGGGTTCCGTTCGCGCGGGACGCCGGGATTCCGTTGGTGATGGGGGTGGTGTTCGGGCTGCTGGCCGGTTCGGTGCTGGTGGTGCGGCGGAAGTGGCCGATCGCGGTGGTGCTGGTGGCGATCGCCATCACACCGGCCGAGATGGGCTTCCTGCTGGGCGTCGTCGGCCTGTACACGCTGGCGGCGTCGGAGTTGCCGCGGCGGATCATCGGGGCCCTGGCCGGGATGTCGTTCCTGGGGACGCTGATCGTGACGTTCGTGCGGTTGCGGCAGGACATGGGCCGGGACGGCGTGGACCTGGGGGACTGGTTCTTCCCCTTCGCGTCGGTCGGGTCGTCGCTGGGACTGACCGCGCCGCCCTTGCTGCTGGGCCTGTACGTGGGGCAGCGGCGCCGGTTGATGGAGAGTCTGCGGGAGCGGGCGGACAGCCTGGAGCGTGAGCTGCAGTTGCTCGCGGAGCGGGCGGAGGAGCGTGCCCAGTGGGCGCGCAACGAGGAGCGGACGCGGATCGCGCGGGAGATGCACGACGTGGTCGCGCACCGGGTGAGTCTGATGGTGGTGCATGCCGCCGCGCTCCAGGCGGTGGCGCGGAAGGACCCGGAGAAGGCGGTGAAGAACGCGGCCTTGGTGGGGGACATGGGGCGGCAGGCGTTGACGGAGCTGCGGGAGATGCTCGGGGTGCTGCGCAGTGGTGGGGCGGGTGCGCGGGCCGAGCGGGCGGCGGTGCCGTTGGCGGCGGTGGGGGTGGCGGCCGCGGCGGCGGCGTCGCGGGCGGTCGAGGACGGGGAGTCGTCCTCGGAGGGGCCGTGCCTGTCGGAGTTGGACGAGCTGATCGGGCAGTCGGAGGCGGCCGGGATGGTCGTGGATCTGTCGGTGGAGGGGGAGGAGCGGCTGTACGCGGCGGAGGTGGAGTCGACGGCGTTCCGGGTGGTGCAGGAGGCGCTGACGAACGTGCACAAGCATGCGGCGGGCGCGAAGACGTACGTACGGCTGGCGCACCGGGTGTCGGAGATCGCGATGCAGGTGGAGAACGAGCCGCCGCCGGAGGTCTCGGCGGCGTCGTCGGCGCGGTTGCCGTCGGGGGGCAACGGGCTGGTGGGGATGAAGGAGCGGGTGGCCGCTCTGGGGGGCGTGTTCGTGTCGGGGCCGACCGACGCGGGGGGTTTCCGGGTGTCGGCGGTGATTCCGGCGTCGTAGTCGCGCCCCGGGTCAGCCGGTGGTGAGGCGGGCCGGCTGGGTGCCGGCGACGAGGGTGGCGAGGGCGGTGTCGATGGTGGGGCCGAGGTACCAGTCGCCGGTGTGGTCGAGGGCGTAGACGCGGCCTTCGGCGTCGATGGCGATGAGGGCCTGGCTGTCGGTTTCGGTGCCGAGGGGGCAGGTCTGGGTGTCCAGGGCGCGGCCGAGGTCGCCGAGGGTGCGGGCCATGTGGAGGCCGTGCAGGGGGTCGAGGTGCAGGGTGGCGGGGGCGATCTGGCGGCCGGGTCCGGTGGGCGCGATGTGCAGACCGCCGAATTCGGCCCAGGCCTCGACGGCGGCGGGGAACACGGTGTGGCGGTGTCCCGCGGGTGAGGTGTGTTCGCGCAGGGTGTCGGCCCAGATCTCGGCCTGCTTGATGTCCCAGCGTCCCGGTTGCCAGCCGGCGTCGCGCAGGGCGGCGTCGACGGGGACGGGGAAGCGGGTGGTGGAGGTGCGGTCGGCTTGCATCGGCCCTTGGTTCGTCTCGGTCGGCTGGTTCGGGTCGATCTGCTCGGTCAGTCCTTCTCCGCCGTGGGGTCGACGACGCGGACGCCGAAGTGGGCGCTGAGGGCGGTGCAGGCGCGGCAGGGTGCGGCGAAGGCGCCGTGGAGGGGGTCGCCGTCCTCGCGGATGCGGCGGGTGGTGAGTTTGGCGTGTTTGAGTGCTTTGCGGGCTTCGCCGTTGGTCATGGGTTTGCGCGCGGCGCGTTTGCTGCGGGTGGCGTCGGCGGTGGCCAGGTGGCGTGAGATGAGGATCGTCTCGGCGCAGCGGCCGGTGTAGCGGTCTCGTTGGCCGCTGGTGAGGGTGTCGAGGAAGTCCTGTACGAGGTGGTGCAGGGCGGGCGGTGTGTCGGCGCGTGTGGCGGTGCCGGTGAGGGTGGTGCCGCGTACGGAGAGGGCGGCGGCGACGGTCGGGAGTATGCCGTCGCGGCGGTGCCGGAGGGCGGGGGTCCGGTGGGCGTCGGCGCTGCTCCAGCCGATGCGCGGGTCGCCGCCGCGGGGGTCGTCGGACCGCCCGGTGTCGGGTCCCGTCTGTGTCGCACTCATGATCGTCTTCCCCTCCTGAGCATCCCCCCGAAGGTCACAGAGTGCCAAATCTCGTGGCTCCTGCGGAAGCTGGGGCGGGGTGACACGCCCGGGTATGGGCGGTGGGTCACGGGAGGGTGACGGCTGGTCACGGAAGCGGAGGTGCGGGTGTCGGGTGCGGGGTCCGGTGCCGGTGACCCCTCTTGCCGTACCGCATAGGCTGTCGGCACCGCGCTCTCGTACGCGGTGGACCCAGACAGTGCAGGCAGATCAGACGGATCTGGCAGCAGACAGACGCCGCAGGGGGCAACCGCCATGACGACAGGTCGGCTCGGGCAAGCAGCCGCGCCGCCGAACGCGGCCTATGCCGGGCAGGTCGTGCATTTCCCGGATCCGGTGCGGGCGGCCCGTCACCCGAGAGGGGTACGGGTGGACGCGGGTGGTTACCCCGACTTCTCACCGTACGCGCGTGCGGTCGCGGAGATCGCGGATCCGCCGGAGGGGTTCGGGGTCGACGAGTTGCGGCTGACGGACTACGTGTCGGCGAACGCGGCCCTGGCGGCGTCGGGGCACGAGCTGTGGGACACGGTGCCGGCGGTGGCGACGCCGCACGGCTGGACGTGGCACCACGTGGCGGGTTCGCGGCGGATGGAGCTGGTCCCGGTCGAGGTGAAGGCGCTGCTGCGGCACCACGGTGGGATCTCGACGGCGGTGGTGGACCAGGGCAAGCGCGGCACGCGGCCGTTGCAGGAGACGCGTCCGGCGCACTTCGGTCTGCCGAAGTCGGGTGTGGCCGTCACGGAGCAGCAGGTGCAGGGTGTCGAGGAGGACCTCGGGTACCGGCTGCCGGGCGCCTACCGGTCGTTCCTGAAGGCGGCGGGCGGCTGTGCGCCGGTGGGTACGGCGCTCGACGCGGAGCTGGGGCTGCTGGTGGACCAGCCGTTCTTCACGGTGCGTGAGGAGGCGGCGGTCAACGACCTGGTCTATGTGAACAAGTGTCTGCGGGACCATCTGACGAAGGACTATCTGGGCGTCGCGTTCGTCCAGGGCGGTCTGCTCGCCGTGAAGGTGAAGGGCGAGCGGATCGGTTCGGTGTGGTTCTGCGCCTATGACGACGTGCGGGACGTGGATCCGTCGTGGCCGCCGGCGGACCGTGTGGAGCGGCTGCTGCTGCCGTGCGGTGAGGACTTCGACGCCTTCCTGTCGCGGCTGGCGGGTTCCCCGCCGGAGCTGGAGACGGTGGCGAACCTGATGGTGGACGGCGGGTTCGCGCGTGCGGTGCCCGCGTCGGCGTCCGTAGGGGAGTGAGCTGACGATGGTGACGTTCGCGCAGGCGCAGGAGCGCGCCGAGGAGTGGGTCAACGGCGAGCTGCCGGCGTACCAGCACCGTGAGGTGCGGGTGCGGGAGTTCGACCTCGGGTTCGTGGTGTGGGCCGAGGACCGGGCGGACGGCCCGCGTTCGGACGGGGGTGCGCAGCGGCTGGTGATCGCCCGGGACAGCGGCGAGGCGACGTTGTGGCCCTCGCTTCCGGTGGGCGAGGTGATCCGCCGGTACGAGGAGGAGTACGGCCGTCCGGACGAGGCGGAGACGGCGGCTCCGGCGCCTGCGGCGCGGGTGGACCTGAACCAGACGTCGTTCTTGTTGAGTCCGCCGGAGTGGTTGCAGGAGGCGGCGGACCGGATCGGCATTCCGGATCGCCGGCGGGGCGACCAGGAGCACGGCGGCACGGGGGGTGGCGGGGGCGCTGGTGGCGCTGGTGGTGCTGGTGGCGCGCTTCCCGAGACTCAGGCGGGGGTGCCTTCGGCTCCCGCCGCGTCGGCACCGGCGTCGGCGGGCGGCTCGTCCGGGAGCGGTGCCGGGTGGCCGGTCGCGGGCGCGGTGCCGGGTGCCGGTGGCTCCGGCGCGGGTGCGCCGAGTGTCCCGAGTGCGCCGGGTGCGCCTGCCGGGGCGACGCCCTGGGCGGGGACGGACACCAACGCGGACGCCGGTGAGGACCGTTCCGTACCGTTGCCCCAGACCGTGTTCGCGCCGCCGTTGAGCGGTGCCGACGACGACACGCCGCCGCCGTCCACGACGCCGGACGCCAAGACCGCGCTGATGTCGGGCGGCAGCCAGCTTCCGGCGACGGCGTTCGCGCCGGCCATCGGCGACCCGAACGCGCCCGG